>NZ_JBHWTD010000027.1:0-12816 GCF_043427715.1 Microbacterium sp.
CGTGGTGAAGGGCTTCAATCACATCATGGCGTCGCAGATCCTCACCGACGGACGGCCCGCCGGCACTGACGGGCGCCGCGCGCTCGCGACCGCGAGTGACTCCGACGAGGCCGTCGCGTTCATCACGGCGCTTTACGACGAGTTCGGTTACGACACCGTGAACATCGGTCCGTTGCAGGACAGCTGGCGTGTCGAACGAGACCAGCCGGCGTACGTCGTCGCGCAGGACGCCGACGAGCTCCGCGCCAACCTCGCCCGCGCCGTCCGCTGAGGACGCGGGTGGATGCCGCGGGCGCGGCATCCACCCGTCAGGCGCGACTCGGCGCCGGGATCCCGGCATCCACCGGCGAGAGAACATCTCTGCGCCGAGGGAACGGGGTGCAGCCGTTCTCTCGTCCGCGACGTGTTCTCTCGTCGGTGAGTGGTTGCCGCGGCGGCGCTCGCCGGTGAGTGGTTGCTGCGGCAGCGCTCGCCGATGAGTGGATGCCGCGGGCGCGGCATCCACCCGTCAGGTGCGACTCGGCGCCGGGAGCTTGACGAACAGCAGCATGATGAGGCCGATCAGCAGGATGAGGCCGAAGGCGATCACCTCGAGGAACGAGAACCCGAAGCCCTGCGCGGCGAGCACCGCACCGAAGGCGAACACGCCGGCGAGGCCGTCACGGTAGACCGCCGCCGAGAGCAGGAACCAGAACGTGGGGCGGTTGGTCTGGAAGAGCCGCTTCAGGTGCTTCGCGAGGACGACGTACGACCGGAAGAAGCCGACCGGCACCGGGCCGCCGTACGCCGGGGACTCGGGCACGTTCCGGAACAGCGGGATCGAGAAGACGAGGGTCCACACCGCGCACACGACGGCGACGATCTTGTAGGTGAGCGGGTTGTCCTGGCCGAGGCCGAACAGGACGGGGATGCAGGCGATCAGCGCGACGACGCCGCCGATGTAGCCGAGGCCCCAGCCGAGCCCCGAGACGCGGCCGACGGTCTTCGGGGTCGAGACCTCGGAGAGCATCGCGTAGTAGCTGACATTGCCGATCTCGGAGATGACGGCGCCGATCGCCACCGCGAGCGCGCCGAACCAGAAGACCGCGGATCGGCCTCGACGAAGAACAGCGAGAACTGCGCGAGTGCGACGGCGAGCGTCGCGCCGATGATCCACTTCTTCTTGCTGCCACGGGCGTCGGCCTGCTGGCCGAGCACCGGGGCGACGAGCAGGATCAGGATGCCGGCGGCGAAGTTCGCCCACCCCCACCACTCCGACAGGTCGGTGAGCCCCTGACAGTAGTCGCTCCCGAGGTTGCCCGACTCGTTGCAGTTCAGGTACGAGCCATCGGCGAGCAGTCCGGATTCGCGGACCGCGGGCTCGAGGAACTGGCGCGACGTCAGGTAGAGCGCGATCCACACGAAGGTGAGGATCACGGTGTTGAACGGTTGCATCGCCCAGTCCCACATCGCCCACGAGGACACGCGCTTCCGCGGGATATCACGCTCGGGGAGATCCTGGAAGATGACGGGCAGTGCTCCACTGTCGGCGGTCGCGGGAACCTCGGGCGTACCGCCGGTGGTGTTCGTCATGAGCCGCACTTTAGCGCGCCATGCGGTCGCGCCGGTGAAGCGCGCTCAGCCCGCGGCGGCCTGCAACAGCAGGGATGCCGCGGCGATCGGCGCGAGCCGGTAACCGAAGCCGCGCACGGTCTCGACGCACTGCGGTGCGCGCGGGTCGTCGGCGAGCTTGCGGCGCAGGTTCATGATGTGCACCTCGACGGCGTGCCGGTCGTGCGCGGTGATGTGCGCGCCGCTCAGCCCGTTCGCCTCGCGCAGCATGAGCGCGAGCGAGGACTTGCTGAAGACCTGGTCGCGCGCACGCATGAAGGTGTGGAGGAGGTCGAACTCTGATCGGGTGAGCTCGACGTCGGTGCCGTCGATGTCGACGCGCCGCGACGACGGCCACAGCCGCACCGAGCCATGCGAGAGCACCTCCGGGTCGACGGCGATGGCGGCCACTGCGGCGGCCTGCAGCGCTCGCGAGCGCCGCATGATGGCGTCGATCCGCGCCCGCATCGCGTACGGTCCATAGGGCTTCACGATGTAGTCGTCGGCCCCCGACCGGAACGCCTCGACCGCCGCCGACTCGGAGTCGTCGTCGGTCAGCATGATGACGAAGGCGTCGGAGAAGCCGCGCAGGCGCCGCAATGCCTCGAACCCGTCGATGCCGGGGAGGTCGCGATCGAGGATGACGAGGTCAGGGTGGCGGCGCTCGACGAGCGCGACGCCGAGGAAGCCGTCCTGCGCGTCGTGCACGGTGAACCCCTGCTGGCGCAGCGAGGTCACGAGCGACAGGGTGTGTGCGGGATCGTGGTCGATGACGACCGCGGATCGTGCGTGGGGGTCGGACAACGGGTGAGCGGCGATGGGGCGCATGGCGGGGGAGTGTCTTTCGTCGCTGGGGGGCGGGCGTCCGGCGGGGGTCCGGACGTCGATCGTCCGATCTTCTGGACGATGCACTCGAATCGATTATGAGTAGATTCTCATTTTTCTCAGCGCTCACATAACTCACACGTGTCACAGCGATGACGGATGCCTCAGGATTTGCTCAGGACGCGCAGGTTCGACTCAGCATCCGCGTCCGAGGAGGCTCGCGCGCGACGCGCGTGTCTACCGTGGATCGACATGAGAGGCATCGCGCAGACACTCGTGCTCACCGGCACCGTCCGCGCGTCGGAGCTCTCGGAGCTGCTCGGCGAGCACGGCGAGACCGAGGAGTTCCTGCGGCTGCTCGTCGATCGCGGACTGGTCACGCCGGGGCAGCTGGGCGAAGCTGTGGCGCGGCACACGGGCCACCGATTCGTCGACATCGGCACCGCGCAGCTCGACCCCGCGGTGGTCGCGCTCGTGCCGGGTGGTCTCAGCCGCAAGTACCGGGTTCTGCCCATCGAACGGCGCGGCGACCGCATCGTGCTCGCGATGGTGAACCCGACCGACATCATCGCCCTCGACGACGTCGCGACCATCACCGACCTGCAGGTCGACCCGGTCGTGGTCGCAGAGGACGCGCTCCACTCCGCCTTCCAGCGCTACGTCCGCTCCGACGAGGAACTCTCCGACCTCTCCGCGACGCTCGAGGAGAGCGCTGCGACCGAGGTCGCTCACACCGAGGACATCGAGGATCAGGACAGCGACGCCCCGATCGTCCGGTTCGTGAACCTGCTGATCACCCAGGCCATCGATGACCGGGCCAGCGACATCCACGTCGAACCCGGCGAGGCCCACCTCACGGTCCGGTACCGGATCGACGGCGTGCTCCACGAGATGCAGCGGGCCGACCGCAACATCCAGGACGGCGTCATCTCTCGGCTGAAGATCATGGCGTCCATCGACATCGCCGAGCGCCGCCGCCCTCAGGACGGCCGCCTTTCGGTGTCGCACGGCGGGCGCAAGATCGACCTCCGCGTGGCGACGCTGCCGACCGTGTGGGGCGAGAAGATCGTCATGCGCATCCTCGACAACACCGGCGTGAGCCTGTCGCTGTCGGACCTGCGCATGGGCCGCGGGAACCTCACCCGGTTCCGCAGCGCGATCACCCGACCGCACGGCATGGTCCTTGTGACCGGCCCCACCGGCTCGGGCAAGTCGACGACCCTGTACACGGCGCTGCGCGAGGTCTCGAACCCGGCTGTGAACGTCATCACGGTCGAAGACCCGGTCGAGTACCGCATCCCCGGCATCAACCAGGTGCAGGTCAACGCGAAGGCCGGCCTCACCTTCCAGTCCGCGCTCCGCAGCATCCTGCGCTCGGATCCCGACATCGTCCTCGTCGGCGAGATCCGCGACAGTGAGACCGCGATCATCTCGATCGAAGCCGCGCTCACCGGACACCTCGTCCTCTCGACGCTGCACACGAACGACGCACCCGGCGCGGTCGCCCGGTTGACCGAGATCGGCGCGGAGCCGTACCTCGTCGCGACCGCGCTGTCGGCGGTCGTGGCGCAGCGCCTCGCGCGTCGGCTGTGCGCCTCATGTCGGCATCCGTATCGGGAGGATGCCGCGGTGCTGGCGCGCCTCGGTCTGCCGCACGACCCCTCGGACCCCCCGCTGTTCTATCGCGCCGCCGGATGCCCCGCGTGCTCGGGCACCGGGTACCGCGGTCGCGTCGGCCTGCACGAGGTGATGGCCGTCACCGACGAGCTCGAAGCGCTCATCGTCGCGCAGGCGTCGGGGACGCAGATGCGGGAGCTCGCGCTCGCGCAGGGTATGACGTCGCTGCGCGACGACGGCTGGGCGAAGGTGCTGGAAGGGCTCACCACGATCGAGGAGGTGCTGCGTGTCACGGTCTGAGATGCGGTTGGCGGCGGAAGCAGCGAGCGCAACGGATGCCGCGTGGGAGGCGCGGCCCGAATCGGGAGGCGGGTTGCTCGACGGCATCCTCCGATCGACGGCTGCGGCCGGCGCCTCGGACACCCACTTCTCGGCCGAGGGGCCGGCGCTGCAGCGGCTCGACGGCGCGCTCGCACCGGTCGCCGGATACCCGGGCCCGATCCCCGGTGCGGTGCTGCTCGACGAGCTGCTCGCGATGATGGGTCCGTCGCACCGTGAGGACTACCGATCGACCGGCGAAGTCGACCTGTCGTACACCGTGGCCGGCGTCGGACGGTTCCGCGTCAACGTCTACCGACAGCTCGGTCAAGTCGCGGCTGCCTTCCGCCTCATCGCGTCCCGTGCGTACACGCTCGACGAGCTCGGCGCACCGGCGATCGCCGGCGACCTCGCACTGCGGCCGCGCGGGCTCGTGCTGGTCACCGGCCCCACCGGGTCTGGCAAGTCGACGACCCTCACGGCGATGATCGACATCATCAACGCGACGAAGCACGACCACATCGTCACGGTCGAGGACCCGATCGAGTTCGTGCACACCAGCAAGCGGTCGCTCGTCCACCAGCGCGAGGTCGGGGCGGACACCCGCTCGTTCGCCGAGGCGCTCCGCCGCGTGCTGCGGCAGGACCCCGACGTGATCCTCATCGGCGAGCTCCGCGACCCGGAGTCGATCTCCACGGCCCTCACGGCCGCCGAGACCGGTCACCTCGTCCTCTCGACGCTGCACACGCAGGGCGCCGCGAAGAGCATCAACCGCATCGTCGACGCCTTCCCCGCACACCAGCAGAACCAGGTGCGCAGCCAGCTCGGCGACACCCTTCAGGGCGTGATCAGCCAGACGCTCCTCCCCAAGGCGCAGGGCGGCGGACGAGTGATCGCGACCGAGGTGCTCGTCTCGACACCGGCGGTCGCCAACCTGATCCGCGAGAACCAGATCTCCCAGCTCTACAACGCGATGCAGGCCGGCGACGGCCACGGCATGCACACCCTCGACCAGTCGCTGAAGCGACTCGTCGAGCAGGGCGACGTCGCGGCATCCGTCGCACGGCACTACCTGACCGACGAGCACGCGCTCGACGAGGTGCGGGTGCGGCCGCGCGACTACGACGCTGAGGCGTGGCTCGCTGCGGGTGCAGCGCCCGCAACGACACCGGTCGACGACTGGGGCGTGTGACGTGCCGCTCGAGGAGTACCAGTGGCGGGCGGTGAGCGCGGCCGGCGGTGAGACCAAGGGGACGCTCGAAGCGGCCAGCTCGGGCGCGGTCGTCGCGAAGCTCCGCGCGCAGGGGCTCATGCCGCTGCGTGTCGTGCCGGTGTCGAAGACGGGTCTCAACCAGGAGATCTCGATCCCCGGCTTCGAGAAGCGGGTCGCGACGAAAGACCTCGCGGTGTTCGCGAAGCAGTTCGCCGGGCTCATCCACGCCGGCCTCCCCCTCATGCGCGCTCTCGCGATCATCTCGGATCAGACCGAGAACCCGAAGCTCGCGAGGGCCCTCGTCGCGGTGCAGGTCGACATCGAGTCGGGGCGGTCGTTCTCGGCTGCGCTCGCCGAGCACCCGACGGTGTTCCCGCCGCTGCTGGTCAGCCTCGTCAGCGTCGGCGAGACCGGCGGCTTCCTCGCCGACTCGCTCGACGCGATCGCCCGCTCGTACCGTGCGGACGTCGATCTGCAGCAGAAGATCAAGTCGGCGATGACGTACCCGATCATCGTGCTCGTCATCGCGATCGTCGGTGTCATCGCGATGATCGCCTTCGTCGTGCCGGTGTTCGAGAGCATGTTCGCGAGCATGGGCGGCGAGCTCCCGCTGCCGACGCAGGTGCTCGTCGTGCTGTCGCGCAACATGGCGTGGATCATCCCGGTGCTGGTCGTGCTGACGATCGCGGCATCCGTCTGGTATCAGCGGATGAAGAACACCGACCGGTTCCGAGGTGTGGTCGATCCGTTCCTGCTGCGGATGCCGGTGTTCGGCTCGCTCGTGACCAAGATCGCGGTCGCGCGGTTCGCTCGCAACCTTTCGATGATGCTCAAAGCGGGCGTACCGCTGATGCAAGCGCTCGACCTCGTGGGCAAGGCGGCGAACAACAAGGCGGTCGAAGACGCGCTGCACTCGGTCCGCGAATCGGTGCGGCTCGGGCGATCGTTCCACGCGCCGCTGGCGAAGGCCGGCGTCTTCCCGCCGCTGGTCGCGCAGATGGTGTCGGTCGGCGAGGAGTCGGGGTCGCTCCCCGACATGCTCGAGAGCATCGCCGACTTCTACGAGACCGAGGTCAACGCGGCATCCGAGCAATTGACCAGCATGATCGAGCCCATCATGATGACGGTGCTCGGCCTGCTGATCGGCGGCATGGTGGTCGCGCTCTACATGCCGATGTTCACGATGTACGACCAGCTCGGGGCGTAGGCGGGCGCCCGTCTCGCGCCCAGGTGGCGCCACTCGTCGCTTCAGCGGCGGCGTTACGGCGTGTCCTGCCACCCGGGCACTCGGTTGGCGGCGCAGGTTGCCACCGAAGGGGGCGTTCGGGGCTCAGGGGCGGAAGAAGACCTGCATCGTCGCCGTGACCGACACGGCGTCATCGTCGGTCTGGACGATGGCGCCCGTCACCGCGACGAGTCGCGGACCGGCGCGGAGCGCGTCGAGCAGGGCGGTGGCCGTCGCCAGGTCCGGGGCGTCGAACTCCACAGTGACGGTGAGCTGCTGCGGACCGTCCGCGGCTGCAACGACGGGCGCCGCTGGTGCGGTCTCCACCGTCGGGTCCGCGGTCGCGTCTTCGGTGAGTGCGTCGCCGGTGGCTGCGTTTTCGGTGACAGCGGGATCGGATGCCGCGGGCGCGACCTCGGTGCCCGTCTCGGCCGCAACGACGTCGGCCGTGCGCGGAGCAAAGGCCGCGGCATCCGCCGGACGCACCGCGACGAGCGTCGCTCCGGCCTCGAGGGCCGCGTTCGCGGCGAGCTCGACCACGTCTTCGGCGTGCGGTGTCGTCGGTATCTCGCGCCGGAGCTCCGCGACCTCGCGTTCGACAGCGTCGAGCTCGGCGGCCTGCGCGGTGAGCCCGTCGAGGACCGCCTGCTGCGTGCGGTTCTGCGCCGCGACGCCTTCGGCCGCCTGCACGGTGGCGTTCGCGGTCGACCACAGCGGGAGTGCGAAGACGAGGATGCCGAGGAGGAGGACGCCGGCGGTCACTGCGACGCCGATCGCGTTGACGAGGCTCTTGCTCACGAGTCCGCCCCGTCTGCGACGAAGTCGCCGCTGTAGACGGACTGGTCGAGCTGCACGCGCAGGCGGTATTCGAACCCGGAGTCGGCCTCGCTCGTCAGCTCGTCGACCTCGGTCACCTGGACGGCGTCGACATCTCGGAGCGTACGGGTCAGCGAGGAGAGGTCGATGGGCGCGGCGCTCGACACCGTGACGGTGCCCGTCAGGCCAGCGGCATCCGGCAGCGCGACATCGGGCACCGGGCCCGCGATGAGGGCGTAGTCGACGATCCGGATGCCGGTGGGGAGGGTCTCGGCGATCGTGTCGAGGGCGGCGATCCAGCGTAGGTCGCCGGCCATGGCGTCCGCACGCAGGGCCTGCAGCGAGCTCCGGAGCGACAGCGCCCGGCTGACGTCCGCCAGTTCGGCGACGCTCGCGAGGAGGGTCTGCGTCCGCTGTTGCTCGGCGGCGAGGCGCACGCCCGCCGACATGTTGAAGGCGAACGCGCCGGCGACCGCGCTGGCCGAGACGACGAGAGCGCCGACGGCGGCCATCGCCCATGCCCGAGCCCGCGCCGCCGTCTCGCGACGTCGGACTTCGGACGGCGGGAGGAGATCAACGCGGGGGAGGGCACCGAGTCCGAGCGTCGGCGCCTTCGCGGCGAAGAGGCTCATCGTGCGCCTCCCGCCCGGCCGCGCGGCATCGCGGACGCGCCGCGCAGCAGCGACGCCACGCCCGCGAGGCGGACGTCGACCTCGGCGGGGAGGGTGAACGCACGGGGAGCGGCGATGAGGTCGGTCGCGCCGACCACCGTCACGGGTGTCTCGGTCACGCGACCGACGGCGTCACGCAGGCGGTCGTGCCCGGCATGGACGCCGGTGAGGAACGCGCGGTCGATCCCGACCGCGTCCACGCGGTCGCGATAGAAGCCGACCGTCCCCCGCAGCCGACCCACCAGGTCGATGAGTGCCGCTTGGACGTCAGGGTGCAGCCGTCCCGTCGGAGCGGGCGCGGCCGGCGCGTCGAGGACCGCCACCGTGGCATCCGCTCCCCCGATCCGCAGCTCGCGTCGGGACTGCGGGGCGAGCTGCGTGGGCGTCTCGGTCGGTGCGGCGTCCCAGGTCACCGCGGGCTCGCCGGGCGGCGGCACGATGTCGATCGGCACCACGCGGACGAAGCGGGGGATGCCGCCGGTCGCGATCACGATGTGCGTCGTGTGCGCGCCGATGCCGAGGATGAGCCCGGTCTCGCCCGGCGCGGTCAGCGCTGCGAGGGCACGCGCGTACCCGAATGCCAGGAGATCGATCGAGGTCACCCGCAGCTTGGCGGCGCCGAGCGCGCCGACGAGCTCCTCCATGTGCTCGGCCACCGCAGCGACGAGCAGGCCGTGCACGCCGTGCTGGTCCTGCCGGGTGGGCACGAAGTCGAGCACCGCCTGATCGACGGGCACCGGCAGTCGGTCCTGCACCTCGAAGGGCAATGACTGGCGGATGTGGTCGGGGTTGGTGAGCTGCGTCGAGTGCTCTCGCACGAGGATGCGGCGGTTGCCGACGCCGAGCACGACATCCCGGCTCGAGATCCGCGCGTCGGCCCACAGGCGCTGCAGCGCCATCGCGACGGCGGCGCGGTCGATGATCTCGCTGTCCTTCGCCGCGCCGTCGGGCAGCGGCACTTCACCGGCCGTGACGATCGTCGGGTTGCGGCCGATCGTCGCCTCGATCGCGCGGACGCCGGTCTCGGTGATCTCGACCGCGACCCGTGTCTTCTTCGCCATCAGCTCACTCCCGCGATCGTCAGATACCCCGTACCGAGCGCCTCGCCCGCGACGACGCCGACCCACGCGCCGACGACGATCCAGGGGCCGAACGCGATCGCCGTTCGCCTGCCTGCTCGGCGCCGCAGCATCAGCGCGACGCCGAAGACTCCGCCGAAGACGAATGCGGCGAAAGCGCCGACGAGCAGCGGCATCCATCCGATCCACCCGAGCATGAGCCCGCACACGGCCGCGAGCCGGACGTCGCCGCCGCCCATCCCGTCTGGCCGGATGGCGCGCAGCATCCAGTAGAAGGCGAAGAGCCCCGCGGCGCCGAGCCCGGCTCGCAGGAGCGTCTGCCAGTCGGCCCCGAGCGCGCACGCGAGCGTCAACAGTGCCCCGCACGCCGCGAGCGCCGTGCCCGTGATCGCGTGCGGGAGTCGGCGGACCGCGAGGTCGATGACGATGAGGACGACGCCGGATGCCGCGAACCACAGGTACGCCGCGAGCACGGCGAGCCGCGCGGTGACGGGCGTCACCGCGGCATCCGGTTCGTGCAGCCACCACAGCGCGACGAGCGCGAACGCGACGCCCGTCGCGAGTTCGATGAGCGGGTACCGGATCGGGATGCCGGTGCCGCAGGATGCGCACCTGCCGCGCAGCCCGAGCCACGACAGCACCGGGACGTTCTGCCACCAGCGGATCCGGGCCTCGCAGGCGGGGCAGCGACTCTCCCGCAGGAGGGTCTCGCCGGCGGGCACGCGGTAGGCGACGACGTTGAGGAACGAGCCGATCGCCAGGCCGAGGACGCCGATGTAGGCGACGAGGAGTGCGGTCATGGCGTCACGTCCTGACGGGAGATGAGGTCGCCGAGACGGTACTCCCCGGTCTCGACGATGACGGGCGTGCCGCCGTAGCCGCCGTCGGGCGCGGTCTGCCCGGGGAGGGTCATGATCTCGCCCTTGATCGTGACCTGGTCGCCCGACGCGAAGCCGTTCGTGTACATCGCGCCGAGCAGCACGCCGCCGCCTTGCACGTCGACGCGGCACGGCGTGTAGATGAGGGAGCGCACACCCTCGAAGTCGGAGTGGTTGATGACGAAGCTCGTCGCCGTCGAGCCGCCCTTGGATGCGAGCGGGCAGGTCGGCGCCGCGTCGGCCGTGGTGTCTTCGGTGATGAACCACACTTTGGGTGCCGCGCCCGGCGCGGACCGCATCGTCAGGTGGGTGGTGTTGAACTGCTTGGCGAGGAGCACCACGTTCGTCGCAGCGAGCGCGGGGGACGGGTATCCACCTGCGTTCGAGGAGAGCACTGAGCAGGCGCGCGCGTCGATGACGACGGTGCCGGTGTAGCTCGCGAGATCCTTCCATCCCTGGTTCGGCGACGAATTGAAGGACGCGCACGTGCCCGGGCCCGATCCGGACGCCTTCAGGACGATCTCGACGGCACCGGGCCAATCCGACGCCTTATAGCGGAAGTCGAACCAGCCGGGCAGGGTGGGCGCCGGGACCGGCGCGATGGTGTCGCTCTTGATGACGCCGCCCTCGATGCGACCGCCATCGCCGACCGCGGGCGTGTTCGCCGTCGGGAGGGTGACCGACCCGGCGATGCGCCGATTGTTGACGGTGACCGCGCCCTTCGCGGACGCGTTGGCGTGGAACGCCGCACCGCTCCAGAGCAGGTCGAGCGCGCCGTTCGTCGCAACGGTGGACAGCGGTGCCCCGGCGACGCCGATCGCGCTGTTGATCTTCGAAGTGCCCGTGCCGGCGATGAGGAGGTCGCCGGTGACGGTGGTTGCGCCGCCGTCGAACGTGACGTTGCCCGCGGCGTACAGATCGCCCGTGATGTTGCAGCCGTCGCTCGAGGTCACATCGCCACCGACGAGCAGGTTGCCGGGCACCGCGAGGCGGCATCCGAACGGTCCCTTGACCGAGACGAGCTGCGGCTCGTTGCCGCCGTGCGCGAGCAGGGTCACCTGCCCCATCGACGATCCCTCGTAAATGACGAGGCCCACGGGCGTGAGCGACGGGTCG
This sequence comes from Microbacterium sp., assembly GCF_043427715.1. Lineage (GTDB taxonomy): Bacteria > Actinomycetota > Actinomycetes > Actinomycetales > Microbacteriaceae > Microbacterium. The sequence continues at coordinate 11,349 of NZ_JBHWTD010000027.1, forward strand.
ACCTGCTCGATGATCTCGGGCTCGATGCCGTACACGGCCTGCACGGTCGTGCTCGAACCGTTCGCGATGCCCGTCGAGGTGACGGTGACGGTGTCGCCGGTGCACGCGACGGTCACGGCATAGCTCGCGCCGCCGCCGCTGCCGGGGATGTCGTCACCCGCAACTGTGGCCGCGCAGATGTCGCCCGACTTCAGTTCGGCGACCGCTGCCGCAATGCCCGCGTCGGCGGCCGACTGCGCCTGCAGGCTACCCCGCACGCCGGCCGCGGTGCGGGTCGTGTTGACGACCGCGGTCGACAGCGTCACCGTGAGCAACCCCAGCACGAGCGCGACGATGATCACCGTGATGAGCGCGGCACCCCGGTCGTCGTCAGCGAGGCGCGGGCGGACGCGGTTCACCAGCATCGTGCGGACACCTCCTGGCTGACGGCGGCGACCGTGGCCGAACCGGTGACACCCGACGTGCTCTGGGCGTTCAGGTGCGGTTGCTCGGATGCCGCCACCTCGAGGTGCCACGTCACGCGACGCAGATCACTCGCTGGGTCGACGGAGGCCTCGATGTCGAACAGCGGACCGGCCCCGGCAGTCACGCGATCGGCGAGGACGCCCCACGACGTCGACGGCTCCGGGGCGGGGTGGCCGGCCTCGAGGGCGTCGGACGAATACAGTCGCAGCTCGGTGCGGCCGTCGCCGTCGAGGTCGGCGACGGCCCACGCGCGGCAGGTGCCGTCGACCATGCGCGCGCGCAGCACAGTGGCGCCGGTCGTCTGCACCGTGGCATCCGTGGCATTGCGCAGGCTGGTCGAAAGCGAGGTGCTCACCGCCTGCACCCGCCCGGTAGCGAGGTCGCGGTCGCGGGTCGCGGCGGTCGCCGTGAGCGTCGTGGTGAGGATGGTCGCGACGAGGCCGAGCACGATCGCGCCGACGAACACGGCGATGAGCAGCTCGACGAGCGAGAGGCCGGCGTCGTCGGTGCGAGCTTCGACGCGGATCATGGCGCGGTCACAACGATCTTGGTGGCCATCGAGACGAGGACCGCGGTGGGGTCGGATGCCGCGGCGTCGCGCACGTCGACGATGACGGTGAGCGCTGCGGGATAGTCATCAGGGCACGGGTCGACCGTGATGGTCGCCGTCAGCGGCGCCGGGAGCGTCCCGCTCGCGACCGCATCGTGCAGCAGGTCGCACGAGTTGGCGGCGCCGTCGGGGAAGTCGGTGCGGATCGCGGCGAGCTCGGCCGAGGCGGCGGCGTTCGCCGAGACGGCCTCGCGGTTGCCGGCGCTGAGCTTCGTGGCTTGCACGGCGAGGGGGAGGATCGCCATCGCGATGACGGCGAACAGCAGCATCGCGACGACGACCTCGATGAGGCCGAAGCCCTCGTCGAGGTCGCGGGTGCGCGTGCCGGTCATGGTCGTCCTTCTGGGGGATCGGACGGGTCGGACGGGGGAGGCCGGGCCGACGTCTGAGTGA
>NZ_JBHWTD010000028.1:0-8793 GCF_043427715.1 Microbacterium sp.
TAAGTTCGTGGGCGCCGACGGGCGGCGCGACGCGCCGGGGCGACGCGGCGGCCGCGGTGAGCGCAGCGGCCCACTCCGCGGCATCCTGCGACGAGTCCAGCACCCAGCCGCGCTCGCCGACGACCTCGGCCACGGCGCGGCATCCGCTCCAGTAGAGCACCGGCACGCCGCACGCGATCGACTCGAGCGCCGGCAGGCCGAAGCCCTCGTCGGTCGAGGGCATGACCGTCGACGCCGCTCCGCGGTAGAGCGCCGCGAGCCGGTCGTCGTCGATGCCGTGGATCCACTCCACGCGGTCGCCGACGCCGGCCGCCGCGGCGCGCGCGGCGGCGATGGGCTCCTTGCTCTGCGGGATCACGGCGCGCAGCCGGATGCCGGGAGCCTGCGCCAGCGCGCGCAGCACCACGTCGAGGTTCTTGTGCGCGCGGACGTTGCCGACGAACACGACGTACGGGGCGGCGGCGCGGTCGGCGGGGCCGTCAGGGTGGAATGCGGCCGAGCATCCGTTTCCCGCGTTCACGATGCGCACGGTGTCGTCGCGCAGCCACGCGCGGATGTCGCGCGCCGACGTCTCGGAGACCGTCAGCACGACGCCCGCCTTGCGGACGGCGTGCCGGACGGGTCCGGCGTAGTAGGCGGCGAACTTCGCGCGGCCGGGCCACGGCATCCGGAGCTGGATGAGGTCGTGGATGGTCAGCACCTGCCGTGGGGCGCGGACGAGCGCGCCGTATCCCGGCGAGTAGACGACGGCGTCGCGGCCCAGATCGGGCAACCGCCGGAACGCGTCGAGCGGGCGGTGCGGGCTGCCGTCGAGGCCGAGCGGCTGCCACTCGGGGCGCATCCGGCTGAGGACTTCGCGCGCGTAGCGGCCGATGCCGTGCGCGCCGCGGTAGCGATCGTCGACGTAGAGGCGGGTCATCGGGGGGGCGTCCGGGGCGCGGCGGTGTTCTGGCGTTCGAAGCCGGTGAGGTTCCACTCGACAGAGGAAACGGACTCCGCGAGCTGGTCTTCCTCGGCGAGACATTGGCGATCCGCCTCAAGGGTGGTGTCGTCGTTCGGCCACCGCGCGGCATCCGAGCTCCCTCCCAGCCATCGATGTTCTTGCACGCGCTCGCAGCACGCATGTCCACGCTGTCGCTGTGGCGCGACCGAGTGAGTCATCGGATTGCGGGAGGCGGGGATCTCGCTCCCGACATCGGCTTCGCAGCGGGCATCAGGACCGGAGAACCAGACGCAGCCCGCGATGAACTCATCATCAGCCTCCGCGGCACCCGCCCGCACCCTGGCGTGGACTGGGTCGACGGTATCCGCGCCACGGCGGAACGGGCCGGGCTCAGGATCCGCACGGTCGTTCAGGTGCGTGAGGACGAAGACCGTGCGCGCACGCTGGCGGAGGAGCTCGGCGGCACCTACTCGCCATGGGGCGGCACTGATCCGCTCGCACACGAAGACTCGCTGCGTGACCAATACGACCGCGCACGGATCGTCGTGAGTGACCGTCTCCACGTCCTGATTCTTGCCTCGCTCAGCGGTGCGGTGCCGGTCGAGCTTGTCCCGCATCCGACGGCGAAGATCACCGAAGCATTCGACACGATCGGCTACTCGCGTCTCTCGCTCGACACGGCGGACAGTAGAGACATCGCAGCCTTCATGACCGCTCAACTCGCGCGCGCCAGCGAACTCCGCGAACGCATCGCCGCGGCTGATCGAACACTGGCAACGCTCGAGGCAACTGTTCGCGCGCGCATCGTGGCGGCTCGCGCGAGCGCGATCCGGGGCGCCCGCCCATGACCGCCCCCCGCGTCCTGTTCCTCTCGCACAGTCACACTTTCGGGCCGTTCCGCGTCGGCAGCCACCACTACGCGAGGGAGTGGTCGAGGCTCGGAGCGCAGGTGGTGCATCTGTCCACTCCGATCTCGCTGCTGCACCGGCTGACCCGTCGCATGCCATCGGCCGCCGTCCGGGCGACTCCGCGTCGCCCGCAAGTCGACGAGGACGGTGTCACGCACATGGTGCCGCGGACCGTCCTTCCCCGCCCACTCGGCGGGTTCCGCGTCCACCGGGAGCTCGAACGCGCCGGCATCGCACCGACATTCGACGCCGTCCTCATCGACCAGCCGCTCCTGTGGGACGACAGCGTGCGGGATCTCTCCGATCGACTCGTCTACCGACCCACCGACCTCTACCCCGCTGGCGTGAAGCGTCGGTTGCAGGCGGGGATCATCGCCCGCGCCGACGCCGTCGTCGCCACCTCAGGTCGCGTCCTCCACGACCTCGGCCCGCTCGACGTCCCGTCGCTCGTCATCGAGAACGGGGTCGATCTCGCGCACTTCGCAGGCAGTGGCGAGGATGCCGACGGTCGCCCCGCGATCTGCGTCTACGTCGGCGCGCTCGACACGCGGTTCGACTGGGCTCGCGTCATCGCCTGGGCCGGATCGCACTCCGGCATCCGCTTCGTCGTCGCCGGACCGTCAGCGCACACGCCTGCACGTCTGCCCGACAACGTGGACGTCCTGGGAGCCCTGCCGTACGCGAAAGTGCCCGACCTGCTCCACAGGGCGCGGGTGGGCCTGCTGCCGCTGTCTGACGACCCATCGAACGCCGGACGCAGCCCGATGAAGCTCCACGAGTACCTCGCCGCCGGCCTCACCGTCGTCGCACGGGAGACCCCGGGCATCCGCGACGATCGGGAGGCCGGCGTCTTCACCTACTCGTCTGATGCCGCCGCGGACGCAGCGTTGACAGACGCGCTCACGCACGCGTCGCCCAACAACGCGGGGCGCCGTATGGCCGAGCGGCATGGGTGGACCGAGAAGACGCGCGAGCTGGCTGGTTTCATCGGCGGTCTCTGACCTCAGGCAGCCGCCCGCGCGAGGACCGCGGACACCGTCGCCGCCGTGCGGGCCCAGTCGTACCGCCCCACCGGCGGGTCGACTCTCGTTGCCGCAGCGATGGCCTCGCCGAGGATAGAGCTCCACTCCCGCGGATCGTGCGCGTCGTCCACCGCCCAGCCGCGTCCCTCGACGATCTCGGCCACTGCCTCGCACTCCCGCCAATGGATCACCGGTGTCCCGCATGAGATCGACTCAAGCGCCGGCAGCCCGAAGCCCTCGAGCGTCGACGGCATCACCGTCGCGGCCGCGCCGCGATACAGCGCAGCCAAGCCCTCGTCATCGACCCCGGACCACACTTCGACGTGTCCCGACACGTCGAACGCCTCGGCCATCCGAGCGACCGCGGAGGCCTCTGACTCGGGCACGACGGCACGCAGACGGATGCCGCGAGCGCTGGCCATCGCCCGGAAGACCACTTCCAGGTTCTTGTGTCTGCGCGTATTGCCGACGAACAGCAGATACGGGTGATCGGCTACCGCCGACGGGCCCGCCGCGACGAATGCAGCGGAACAGCCGTTGCCCGCGTTCACGACTTCGATCCTGTCATCCCCGACCCATGACCGGATCGCGCGCGCGGACGTCTCGGACACCGTGAGGACCACGCCCGCGCGCCGCACCGCACGCCGCACCGGCCCGCCGTAGTAGGCGAGGAACTTCGCGCGCGCCGGCCACGGCGTTTGAAGGTGAATCAAGTCGTGAACGGTCAGGATCTGTCTCCGAGCTCGGAGGAGCGCGCCATACCCGGGTGAGTACACAACCGAATCGGAGGCAGCCTCCGGCAGGCGCCGGAAGGCGTCGGCCGGGGCATGGGGGCTGCCGTCGAGCCCGAGCGGCCGCCATGGCACCTCAAGCCGCGAGAGGACCTCGTGCGCATACCGCCCGATCCCGTGCGGGCCGCCGTACCGCTCATCGACGAGTACCCCGCTCACGACGAGACCGCCGCACCTGTGTGCTTCGCGACCCAGCCGGCGGCACGACGCTCGAACACCGGACGATCGAAGTCGTACGCTCGACGGACGCACGCTGCGGGATCCGCACCGACGGCGCGCTCCACCGCGGCGGCGAGCTCGCGAGGCTGCCAGTCGTGCACCAGCGCGCCCGTGACGCCGTCGACGACGCTCTCGGCGACGCCGCCGATCGCGTTGCCCACCACCGGCGTCCCGGCCGCCATCGCCTCGACGGGCATGATGCCGAAGTCCTCCACTGCAGGAAAGACGAGTGCAAGCGCACGCCGGTACAGCATCGACAGAATCCGCGACGACGGGTCGCGCACGAAGACGACAGGGTGCGATTGCTCGGCAGCGAGCGCTCGCAACCGCTGCTCGTCCGGCCCGCCCCCCGCCAGGACCACGGGGAGTCCCGCGGCCTGACCCGCTCGCAGCACCAGGTCCAGTCGCTTGTACGGCACGAAGCGCGATACCCCCAGCAGGAACTCCGAGGGCAGCCCGCGCAGTACCGACTCGTCATCCGGCGTCGGATCATCGGGAGCGTCCGCGAAACGGGACACCTCGATGGGTGGGTGGATGACCGTTGCCTCCCGCCCCCAGACGTGGGCGATCCGGTCGGCCACGAAACCACTGTTCGCTGCGATCGCCACGGGCTCGGCGGCACGCGCTCGGTCCAGCGGCTTCAGCACCGATGAGACGGCACGCGCAGCGAGGCCACTGCCGCGCCCGTCGAGCTCGGGCGTCCACACGTACCGCGCCGGCGTATGCGCATAGACGAGCTTGGGCGCCCGCCCGGCGGCACCGCCGAACCGTGCGTGATGTGCGAAGAGATGGCTACTGCAGAGCACCCAGTCCGCATCGCGGGCCGGGAGCGTGCGCCACGCGGCCGGCATCAGCGGGAGCGCGGCAGCCTTGCGACCCCGCAGCGGAGATCGCCCGAGCCACGTCTCCGAAACGCCGTCGAACCGCCCGCGGCTCTCGTTCCAGAGGCACCAACGCTCGGCATCCGCGAACATCGACCCGAGCACCTCGAAGACGTTCTCAGAGCCACCGCGAGGCGACAGCCATTCGTGAACGAGAATCCCTGCCATCAGGTCGCGCCGCGTCTCGTCACGGCACCCACGCTATCGGCTGTCGCATTTCACCGGCCGAGGTCGAGTCCGCAGATGTGCTCACCGGGTGACGCCGGCCCGCGCCGCGCCACTTCGAACGAAGACCGGCTCGGACGTGACGGGGATTCGCACGACTCCGTTCTTGGGCTTCATTGTCCGCTTCGAGCCGTCGAACCCGACAAGGACAACCGACTTCGATGTTTTGATCTGCGCGGTCTTCGATCCCGACGGCGTCCACATCACCCGCACAAGGTTGCTCGATGTGCCGAACGACTTGGTCACAACGCCCGTGCCGAGGTACTCCGTCGCGCGGTACGGTCGACCCCCCAGCTGCGTGATCATCAAGGCCTGCGCGAAGGCCGCCTTCTTCGGTGCCACTGCAGCGCCCGCGCTCTTCGCGGGATGCGCGTAGAGCCCGAAGTTCCCCTCCTGGTCACCGGCGTTCGGCGTGTCGTTGATGAGGTCGTACCACAGGAATTTGCGCATACCAGTCGCAAATCCGGATGCCGCTGCCGCGACGAGGACCGATGCCTGCTCCGCCTGCGTCCGATTTCCGGTGCGCGCCGAAGTGCCGAGTTCGGTGACCCATACCGGGCGGGTCGCACCGCCTGCGGCCTTCATGTCTCGGCGAGCATCGCGGACGATACCGCCCAACTCGTGCGGTTTGCCGGTGATCTCGTACGGGTGGAAGCTCACCGCGTTCGCATGACGAAGACCGCCCTTTCGCCACAGTTCACGGAACCAGCTGGAAGGGTATCGAGCTGTGGCCCCGGCGACGATCGGCAGCGACGGCTTCACCTTCGAGACCTCCGAGTCGACGGTCTTCAGCAGCGGCAGATAGCACGACGCGCTCGTACACCCGGATTTGTTCTTCGGCGGATGGTTGAACTCGTTGAACACCTCGATCCCCGACAGCGTGAACCGCTTCGCCACCGCAGCGTTGTACTTCCCATACGCACGTACGGCCGCGGACGATCGGGGAGCTGACGCGTTCGCCGCCCCGTACAGCGCGTTCCCTCGACCGGTGACGCCGAGGATCTTCAGGCCCTGCAGCCGGGCTTCGGTGAAGGGCTCTTCGTAATCGCTGAAGTCGTAGACGCCCTTTTTCTTCTCGACACGCTCCCAGAAGATGTCGTTACGGACTTCCGAGAGTCCGAGCGCTCGCGCGTACCGCGCGGCGTCGTCGTAGATGTCCGCTTCCACGTGCAGCCCGACACCGAACCTCGCGTCCTGCGTGATCCACGCGTTCGGACTGTCGACGATCGCGATCTGCGTGGTGGTCAGTTTTCGATCACTCCCGCGCACCTTGAAGGTGTAATGCCCCTGCGGGATGCCGCTCAGCGTCAGTCGCTGGAGCGGCGCTGAGCGAGTGATGACACCCGACTTCAACCGCTTCCCGCTGCGGGAGATCTCATAACTGATGCGCCCCGCTGGCATGGCGATCGCCATCGCGGCAGTCGGCGTCGTCATCACAAGAGAGGTGTTCGCGATGCGGCGCTTCATCGTCACCCGCTCGAACGACCCGTTGGGGACGACGTTCTGGGCGTTCTCACTCCCCGCCCGATACAACCGCACCGTATCGATCGAAAGCCCCCTTACTGCCTTCGAGATGCGGACCGCAAGCGTCGTTGACGTGGTGTTCGCATCGGTCGTGACGCGCCCGGTCACCCGCGTCCAGCGGGCCGTGAGCTTCGGAAGCGTCACTGGCGTCGAACCGATCGCGAACCACGCTGAAACAGACTTCGGGGTCTTTGACATCACCCGCACATACGCCTCGAAGGTGTACGTCGTCGACGGTGCGACCGGCACCTCAACCGAAGCCGCCGTGCGCTTCGACGGTATGTACGGGGCGTCGATACCCAATGCGACATGTCCGGACTCCACCTGCCCCACCTCGGGCGCTACCTCGGCGACGGAGTCGGCATCAGCAAGCACCCAGCCCCTGATGTCACCTTCGGCTCTCGCGGTGCGCGGCAAGGTGATCGAGGAGGATGAGGTAGCGCTGGCCACAACCGCCTTGTGCTGTGGCGTCGTCGCCGCAGCAGGCTCCGGCGAAGGAGCGACGAGCATCGCCGTGGCGATACCAGCGACGGCGAGCGTGGCGGCGATCACGCGGCTTGACGGGTGTCGGAAGTGACGAGATGACGACATCGCAGCTGCCGGTCCTTTTCGCTCAGGCCGGGCCGACAATCGCACCCCACCGATTCGTACACGGATGGCCCGCTCCGTCACGACCCGCGGACAGACTAACCCAGGTTGCCGTCAGTCGTTCTCCCGCCCCGCACCGGCCTCCCCGACCACCAGATATACGTCCCCGCGAGGACGATCGCGCCGCCCGCGATGACCGCCCACCAGGGGAATCGAGGGATGTCGGCGGATGCCAGTCCGCGATGCGCGGTCAGGACCGAGTGGGTGTGTATCGACCGGAGGCATAGGTGGTGATCCCGCTCGGCGCGGTGGTGTTCAGGCCGATTTCGAAACCCTCGGTCCACACCTCACGGGCCGCCTCGGGGACTCCTGCAGCGAGGATGCTGATCCGGCCGGCCGCCGGGGGGGGTGGATGCCGCGGCATCCACCCCCCTCCGTGTGCGACGGGATCACTCGTTTCCGATGTGCTTGTCGGCGGCGTCGCGGAACTCGTCGACCTTCGCGTCGATCGAGTCGGGAGCGACCTTCTTCACGAACTCGGCAGCCGCGTCAAGGACGCTGTCGCTGACGCCCTCAGCCTGCTCGGACTTCAGCGTGTCCTGGATCTGGTCCTTGTGCTGCTCGAGGAAATCCTTGCCCTTGTTGACCACGTCGTCGATACCCATGGGTTCCTTCTTCCGTCGGAATGGCCGGACGCTCGCCCGGCCAGGTCAGTCTAGAGCCGCTCCCCCGCGGTCACACCCTCTTGCGCACGACGACGACAAACCCCCATACACGGCGACAGGGGCCGGACCCGAAGGCCCGACCCCTGTCGATGAATCCGAAGGATTACTTCAGGATCTTCGTCACCGTGCCGGCGCCGACGGTGCGGCCACCCTCACGGATCGCGAAGCCGAGGCCCTCTTCCATGGCGATCGGCTGAATCAGCTCGACCGTCATGTCGGTGGTGTCACCGGGCATGACCATCTCGGTGCCCTCGGGCAGCGAGATGACGCCGGTGACGTCGGTGGTGCGGAAGTAGAACTGCGGGCGGTAGTTCGTGTAGAAGGGGTTGTGACGGCCACCCTCCTCCTTCGAGAGGATGTAGGCAGTGCCCTCGAAGTTGGTGTGCGGCGTAACCGAACCCGGCTTCACGACAACCTGGCCACGCTCGACGTCGTCGCGCTTGAGGCCACGGAGGAGCAGACCACAGTTCTCGCCGGCCCAGGCCTCGTCGAGCTGCTTGTGGAACATCTCGATACCCGTGACCGTGGTCTTCTGCGTCGGGCGGATGCCGACGATCTCGACCTCGGAGTTGATGGCGAGGGTGCCACGCTCGGCGCGGCCGGTGACGACCGTTCCACGACCGGTGATGGTGAAGACGTCCTCGATGGGCATGAGGAACGGCTTGTCCTTGTCACGCACCGGGTCGGGGATGTTCTCGTCCGCGGCGTCCATGAGGTCGAGGATCGACTGGACCCACTTCTCGTCGCCCTCGAGAGCCTTGAGGCCCGAGACGCGAACGACGGGGGCGTTGTCGCCGTCGAAGTCCTGCGACGAGAGCAGCTCGCGGACCTCGAGCTCAACGAGCTCCAGGTTCTCTTCGTCGTCAACAGCGTCCGACTTGTTCAGCGCTGCGAGCAGGTAGGGAACACCAACCTGCTTTGCGAGCAGAACGTGCTCACGGGTCTGAGCCATCGGGCCGTCAGTGGC
>NZ_JBHWTD010000029.1:0-27364 GCF_043427715.1 Microbacterium sp.
ACCTCGGAGGGCCCGCGCCGCGCGACGATCACACTCCGACGTGCTTCTGGTATCGGATGATCGCGGCGAACTCGTCGGCGACGAGACTCGCACCGCCGACCAGAGCACCGTCGACGTCGGGCTCGCGCATGAAGCTGGCGATGTTCGCCGACTTCACCGATCCGCCGTAGAGGATGCGGGTGCGCGCGGCGGCGTCCTCTCCGAGGCTCCCCGCCACGACGGCGCGGAGCGCCGCGCAGACCTCCTGCGCCTGCTCGGGCGAGGCGACCTGTCCGGTGCCGATCGCCCAGACCGGCTCGTACGCCACCACGATGTCCGCGTCGGCGGGAACGCCCTGCAGGGCCGCCTCCAGCTGCGAGACCGAGACGGCGGTGGGGCCGGACTCCTCGCGCTGTGCGAGGGTCTCCCCGACGCAGACGACCGGGACGATGCCGTGACGGAGCGCGGCCTGCACCTTGTCGGCGACGACCGCGTCCGACTCGGCGTGGTACTCACGACGCTCCGAGTGCCCGATGATGACGTAGTCCACGTCGAGCTTCTTCAAGAACGCGCCCGAGACCTCGCCGGTGTAGGCACCGGAATCCTTCGTCGACAGGTCCTGCGCGCCGAGGGCGAACGGGATCTTGTCGGCGTCGATCAGGGTCTGCACCGTGCGGATGTCGGTGAACGGCGGGAACACCGCGACCTCGACCGAATCGGTCTCGTGCGCGGCATCCTTCAGGGTCCAGTGCAGCTTCTGGACGAACGCGACCGCTTGGAGGTGGTCGAGGTTCATCTTCCAGTTGCCGGCGATGAGCGGCTTACGGGTCACGCTTCCCATCCGAGGATCTCCAATCCGGGTAGCTTCTTGCCCTCGAGGAATTCGAGGCTCGCGCCCCCACCGGTCGAGATGTGACCGAAGCTGTCGTCGGCGAAACCGAGCTGACGCACGGCCGCGGCCGAGTCGCCACCACCGACGACCGACAGGCCGTCGACCTCGGTGAGCGCCTGCGCGACGGTCTTGGTGCCGGCGGCGAACGCCTCCATCTCGAACACGCCCATCGGGCCGTTCCAGAACACCGTCTTCGCTCCGCGGATCGCCTCCGCGAACAGCTCGGCCGTCTTCGGTCCGATGTCCAGACCCATGCCGTCGGCACCGAAAGCGGTGTCCTCGAGCGCGTCGGCGGCGGCGACCACGTGATCGGCGTCGGCGGCGAAGCCCGATGCCATAACGGCATCCACCGGGAGGATCAGCTCGACGCCCTTCTCAGTGGCCGTCGAGATGTATCCGCGCACGGTGTCGAGCTGGTCGACCTCGAGGAGGCTCTTGCCGACGGAGTGACCCTGCGCGGCGAGGAAGGTGAAGAGCATGCCGCCACCGACGAGGATCTTGTCCACGCGCGGCAGCAGGTGCTCGATGACGCCGAGCTTGTCGCTGACCTTCGACCCGCCCAGGACGACCGCGTACGGACGCTCGGGACGCTCGGTCAGGCGGTCGAGGACGTCGACCTCCTTCTCGATGAGGAGCCCCGCCGCCGACGGAAGCAGCTCCGCGAGGTCGTAGACCGACGCCTGCTTGCGGTGCACGACTCCGAAGCCATCGGAGACGAGGACGTCTCCGAGAGCGGCGAGCTCAGCCGCGAAGGCGCCGCGCGTGGCGTCGTCCTTCGCGGTCTCGCCCGCGTTGAAGCGGAGGTTCTCGATGACGGCGATCTCACCGTCGGCGAGGGCCGCGACCGTCTCGCGGGCCGACTCGCCCACGGTGTCGGTGGCGAACGCGACCGGCTTGCCGAGCAGTTCGGACAGGCGGGTGGCGACGGGTGCGAGGCTGTACTTCGCGTCGGGGGCACCGTCGGGCCGGCCCAGGTGGGACGCCGCGATGACGCGCGCCCCCTGGTCCAGCAGTGCGGTGAGCGTGGGGAGCGCCGCGCGCACACGCCCATCGTCCGTGATGACGCCGTCCTTCAGGGGGACGTTGAAGTCAACACGGACGATGACGCGCTTGCCTGCGAGCGAACCCAGCGAATCGAGGGTGCGCAGAGCCATCGTCAGAGCTTGCTGGCGACGAGCTCGGTGAGGTCGACGAGGCGGTTGGAGTAACCCCACTCGTTGTCGTACCAGCCGACGACCTTGACCTGATTGCCGATGACGCGGGTCAGGCCGGCGTCGAAGATGCAGGAGTGGTCGTCGGTCACGATGTCGCTGGAGACGATCTCGTCCTCGGTGTACTTCAGGATGCCCTTGAGGGGACCCTCGGCGGCAGCCTTGTACGCGGCCTTGATCTCGTCGACGCTGACCTCGCGGTCGAGCTCGACGGTCAGGTCGGTTGCCGAGCCGGTGGGAACGGGAACGCGCAGCGCGAAGCCGTCGAGCTTGCCCTTGAGCTCGGGCAGCACGAGGCCGATGGCCTTGGCGGCACCGGTGGAGGTGGGGACGATGTTGAGGGCGGCGGCGCGCGAGCGACGAAGGTCGCTGTGAGGGCCGTCCTGGAGGTTCTGGTCAGCCGTGTACGCGTGAACCGTGGTCATCAGGCCCTTGACGATGCCGAAGTTGTCGTTGAGGACCTTGGCCAGCGGAGCGAGGCAGTTGGTCGTGCACGAGGCGTTCGAGATGATGTGGTGCGTCTCGGGGTCGTAGAGCTCTTCGTTCGCACCGATGACGAACGTGGCGTCCTCACCCGAAGCGGGGGCCGAGATCAGGACCTTCTTGGCGCCACCGGCGAGGTGCTTGCCGGCGTCCTCGGCCTTGGTGAAGCGGCCCGTGGACTCGATGACGATGTCGACGCCGAGCTCGCCCCAGGGGAGGTTGGCCGGGTCGCGCTCTTCGAAGACCTTGATCGTCTTGTCGCCGACGGTGATGGAGTCGCCGGTGTACGAGACCTCCGCGTCGAGGCGACCCAGGATCGAGTCGTACTTGAGCAGGTGGGCGAGGGTCTTGTTGTCGGTGAGGTCGTTCACCGCCACGATGTCGAGGTCCGCGCCCTGCGCGAGTGCCGCGCGGAGGTAGTTGCGTCCGATGCGGCCGAAGCCGTTGATGCCGATCTTGACAGACACGATGTCTCCCGATTCTCGTCACGCGCAGCACCCATCGGGGGCCGAACGCGATCTGCTGAAAAAGAGAGAGGATGCCGGAATCGACCTCCCGTCGCCGGAAGGACCCCCGGCATCCTCACCTGTTTTATGACCCTACTACTAGAGCAGGCCGGCCGTCTTCTGGCGAGCGGCGTCGAGTCGCTGTGCGACGTTCTGCCAGTTGGCGATGTTCCACGCGGCCTTGACGTAGTCGGCCTTGACGTTCAGGTAGTCGAGGTAGAAGGCGTGCTCCCACATGTCGAGCTGGAAGATCGGGACGGTTCCCTGTGCGGTGTTGGACTGCTGGTCGAACAGCTGCTGGATGATGAGCTGCTCCCCCATCGGGTCCCAGCTCAGGACGGCCCAGCCCGAGCCCTGGATGCCGGTCGCGGCGGCCGTGAAGTGGGCCTGGAACTTGTCGAAGCCGCCGAAGAACTCGTCGATCGCGGCGCGGAGCTCACCCTCGGGCTCGCCGCCGCCACCCTGCGACGCGGGAGCGAGGTTCGTCCAGAAGATCGAGTGGTTCACGTGACCGCCGAGGTTGAACGCGAGGTCCTTCTCGAGCTTGTTGACGTTCGCGAGGTTGCCGCTCTCGCGGGCTTCGGCGAGCTGTTCGAGCGCGGTGTTGGCGCCGGTGACGTACGCCTGGTGGTGCTTCGAGTGGTGAAGCTCCATGATCTTCCCGCTGATGCTCGGCTCGAGCGCGGAGTAGTCGTACGGCAGTTCGGGCAACGTGTACTTCGCCATGTCCTCTTCCTTCGTTGAGTGCCGTGCCGGAGCACAGCCGGTCGGTTTCATCCTATTGATGACCAACAGACCGGGGAGGCGGTTGCTTCCCCGGACGAAGGAATGTAGCGCTCAGTCCTCGAGACCGGCGGGCACCGCTGACTCGGTGTCAGGGATCCCCTCCTGCGCAGCCTTTTTGTCGGCCATCGCGAGCAGGCGACGGATGCGACCGGCGACGGCATCCTTCGTGAGGGGCGGGTCGGCGTGGTGGCCGAGCTCATCGAGGCTCGCGTCGCGGTGCGCGAGACGGAGGTCACCGGCCTGCTTCAGGTGGTCGGGGACGGTGTCGCCGAGGATCTCGAGAGCCCGCTCCACCCGCGCGCAGGCGGCGACGGCGGCCTGAGCGGAGCGGCGGAGGTTCGCGTCGTCGAAGTTGACGAGGCGGTTCACCCCGGCCCGCACCTCGCGGCGCTGTCGCATCTCCTCCCACGCGGCGGCGGTCTTCTGCGCGCCCATCATGAGGAGCGTGTTGCGGATCGCTTCGCCGTCGCGGACGACGACACGCGGGATGCCGCGCACTTCGCGCGCCTTGGCGGCGATGCCGAGCCGGTGGGCGGCGCCCACGAGCGCCATGGCCGCCTCACCCGACGGGCAGGACACCTCGAGCGCGGCGGAGCGGCCCGGATCGGTGAGGGTGCCGGCGGCGAGGAACGCGCCCCGCCACACGGCGGCGAGGTCGGGGCGAGCGCCCGTGGTGATCTTGTTGGGCAGTCCCCGGACGGGACGACGGCGCTGATCGAGGAGACCGGTCTGGCGCGCGAGGGTTTCACCGCCGTCGATGACACGAACAGCGAAGTGGTTGCCGGTGCGGCCGCCCGAGGCCTGCACGTGAGCGAGCTCGGGGCGGACGCCGTACAGCTCCACGAGGTCGCGGGCGACGCGCCGGGCGAGGATGTCCGTCTCCAGTTCGGCTTCGACGGCGACACGGCCGGCGATGGAGTGGAGACCACCGGAGAAGCGGAGAATCGTGGTCAGTTCGGCCACCCGGGCGGTGGGTCGGGGGTCCCGGACCGAGGTCAGCTCCGTCTTCACATCAGCAGTCAGAGGCACGTCGATCCTTCGGGTGAACAGTCAGGGACAAAGGGTCAGCTTACTCGCGACCGAGGTCACGATGAGTGACACGGACCGCCACACCGGCCTCATCGGCCAATCTGTCAGCCAATTCCAGGGCGGTCACCACCGAACGGTGCTTGCCGCCGGTGCAGCCGATCGCGACGACCGAGTGCCGCTTGTTCTCCCGCTGATACCCCTGCAGGACAGGATGCAGCGCCCGCGCGTAGGCGTCGATGAACTCGACGGCGCCGCGCTGCCCGAGCACGAAATCCCGCACCCGCTCGTCCTCACCCGTGAGTGCCCGCAGCGTCGGCTCCCAATAGGGGTTGGGGAGGAAACGCATGTCGGCGACGAGGTCGACGTCGGAGGGCAGACCGTACTTGAATCCGAAGCTCATCACCGTGACCGTGTGACGCGCGTCGCCCTCGCCGGAGAACAGGTCGACGACGCGATTGGCGAGCTGATGGATGTTCAGCGAGCTGGTGTCGATGATGACGTCCGCGCCCTCGCGGATGGCGGTGAGCCGGTCCCGCTCGCGGCGGATGCCATCGAGGATCGTGCCGTCGCCTTGCAGCGGGTGGGGTCGCCGCACGGCCTCGAACCGTCGCACGAGCACATCGTCGGCGGCATCCAGGAACAGCACCCGGAGTTTCCGACGGTCGCGGAGCGCGCGGGTCACGGCGGGGAGCTCGCTGAAGAGCTGGCGACCGCGGACGTCGACGACCGCCGCGACCTTCGGCAGCGCGTCGGCGGCGATCGCGGTCAGGTCGAGCAGAGGCTTCAGCATCTGCGGTGGCAGGTTGTCGACGACGTACCAGTCGAGGTCCTCGAGGGCGTTGGCGGCCGTCGTGCGGCCCGCGCCGGACATGCCCGTGACGATGAGGATCTCACCCGTCGTGTGCGCGTCCATCACCTTGGCCCCTGTCCCTCGAACTCCACACTACCGAGCTTCGTCGGCTCCGCCGGAACCGGTCGTCAGGTGAGCGTGGACGGCTTCGGCCAGGCGGGGTCCGATGCCGGGCAGTTCCTGGATCTGCTCCACGGTCGCACCGCGCAGCGCGCTGACCGAGCCGAAGTGGCGCAGCAACGCCTTGATCCGGGCGTCGCCGAGGCCCGGCACCTCCGACAGCACCGTCGTGATGTCACGCCGGCGCTTCTTGCGCTGATGGGTGATCGCGAAGCGGTGGGCCTCGTCGCGGAGGCGCTGCAGCAGGTAGAGGGCCTCCGAGGTGCGCGGCAGGATGACGGGGTACTCCTCCCCCGGCAGCCACACCTCCTCGAGACGCTTCGCGATGCCGCACAGCGCGATCTCCTCGTGGCCGGCGTCACGCAGGGCGCGCGCCGCAGCCTCGACCTGGGGCTGACCGCCGTCGACGACCAGCAGCTGAGGACGGTAGGCGAAGCGGGGCCGCTTGCGGACCGTCTCGACATCACCGTCGGCCGTGGGATCCACCTCGGGTTCGGCCTCATCCCGGTCGATGTGGGCGAGCCGCCGCATCAGCACCTGGTACATCGAATCGGTGTCATCGGTGGTCTCGGCGACCCCGAACGAGCGGTACTGGTCCTTGCGGGGAAGTCCGTCTTCGAACACCACCATCGACGCGACGACGTTCGTGCCGCCGAGGTGGCTGACGTCGAAGCACTCGATGCGCAGGGGCGCCTCCGTGATCCCCAGTGCCTCCTGCAGGTCAGTGAGCGCCTTCGTGCGGGCGGTGTAGTCGCTCGTGCGGCGGGTCTTGTGGAGCATGAGCGCCTGCTGCGCATTGATGGTGGCCGTCCGCATGAGGTCGGCTTTCTGACCACGCTGCGCGACCTGCAGCGTCACCTTCTTGCCACGACGCGCCCGCAGCCACTCCTCGAGCTCGGCCGCGTCATCGGGCAGCGTCGGGACGATGACGTGCCGCGGCACGTCGTCGGCCGCGGCATCCCCGTAGGCACGCTGGAGGAGCTGGTCGACGAGCTCGGCCCCCGTGATGTCGAGCTCCTTGTCGATGGTCGCGGCGCGCACGCCTCGCACGCGTCCGCCCCGGACGACGAAGTGCTGCACCGCGGCGAAGAGCTCGTCCTCGGCGATGCCGAAGAGGTCGGCGTCGGTGTCCTCGCTGAGCACGAGCGCGCTGCGGTTGAGCACCGCCTCCATTGCCTGGAGCTTGTCGCGGTAATCAGCCGCGGACTCGTAGTCCATCGCCGCGGCGGCTTCGCGCATGCGCGCGGCGAGGTTCTTCACGAACTGCTTGTCCGCGCCGGACATGAACGCGACGAAGTCGTCGACCATCGCCCGATGCTCCGCGATCGTGACCTTCATCGAGCAGGGGCCGCCGCAGCGCCCGATCTGCCCGGGGAAGCAGGGCCGGCCCGTCGTCATCGCCTTCTTGTAGGACGAGTCGCTGCAGGTGCGGATGGGAAAGACCTTGATGAGCTGATCGATCGTGTCGTGCACGGCCCACACCTTCGGGAACGGCCCGAAGTACTTCGCGCCCCTGATGCGCCGGTTGCGCGTGACGATCACCCGGGGGGCCTCGTCACCGAGGGTGACCGCCATGTAGGGGTACGACTTGTCGTCCTTGTAGCGGACGTTGAACGGCGGCGAGTACTCCTGGATCCAGGTGTACTCGAGCTGGAGCGAATCGACGTCGGTCTCCACGACGGTCCACTCGACGCTCGCCGCCGTCGTCACCATCCGCCGGGTGCGCTCGTGCAGAGTGTGCAGCGGCGCGAAGTAGTTCGACAGCCGCGCCCGCAGGTTCTTCGCTTTGCCGACGTACAGGATCCGCCCGTCGGCGTCGCGGAACCGGTACACCCCCGGGCTGGTGGGGATCTCCCCCGGCTTCGGCTTGTACGGGAGCGCGGATGCCACCTCAGCCCGCCTTGCGGGCCGGGGCCGTCCCCAGGATCTCCGCCAGGAACTGGCCGGTGTGGCTCTCGGGCACCTGCGCGATCTGCTCGGGGGTGCCGGTCGCGAGGACGGTGCCACCGCCTGACCCACCCTCGGGGCCGAGGTCGATGACCCAGTCCGAGGCCTTGATCACGTCGAGGTTGTGCTCGATGACCAGCACCGTGTTGCCCTTGTCGACGAGCCCGTTCAGGACTTCGAGCAGGCGCTGCACGTCTTCGAAGTGCAGACCCGTGGTCGGTTCGTCGAGGACGTAGATGGTGCGACCGTTCGATCGCCGCTGCAGCTCGGTGGCGAGCTTCACGCGCTGCGCCTCACCGCCGGACAGAGTGGTCGCGGACTGCCCGAGACGCACGTACCCGAGCCCGACGTCGACGAGCGTCTTCAGGTACCGGTGGATCGCCTGGATCGGCTCGAAGAACTCCGCCGCCTCGGCGATGGGCATGTTGAGCACCTCGGCGATGTTCTTGCCCTTGTAGTGGACGGCGAGGGTGTCGCGGTTGTACCGCTGACCGTGGCAGACCTCGCAGTCGACGTACACGTCGGGCAGGAAGTTCATCTCGATCTTGATCGTGCCGTCACCCGAGCATGCCTCGCACCGACCGCCCTTGATGTTGAAGCTGAAGCGTCCAGGCTGGTAGCCGCGGGTCTTCGCCTCGGTGGTCTCCGCGAACAGCGACCGGATGCGGTCGAACACGCCGGTGTAGGTCGCCGGATTCGAGCGCGGGGTGCGACCGATGGGCGCCTGGTCGACGTGCACCACCTTGTCGAGGTTCTCGAGCCCTGTGATGCGGGTGTGCTTGCCCGCGACGCGGCGAGCGCCGTTGAGCTTGGTCGCCAGCACTTCGTAGAGGATGCCGTTGACCAGGGTGGACTTGCCCGAACCGCTCACGCCGGTGACCGACGTGAGGACGCCCAGCGGGAAATCGACCGTGATGTTCTGCAGGTTGTTCTCGCGCGCGCCGACGACCCGCAGCTGGCGGGACTTGTCGATCTTGCGACGCTTGCGCGGTGTCGCGATGGCGCGGCGACCGCTGAGGTAGGCGCCGGTGAGGGACGCCTCTTCGGTGAGCAGCTGCTCGACGGGACCGGAGTGGATGACGTTGCCGCCCTCGACCCCGGCGCGCGGCCCGATGTCGACCACCCAGTCGGCGGCGTGGATCGTCTCTTCATCGTGCTCGACGACCACGAGCGTGTTGCCGAGGCTCTTCAGACGGACGAGAGTCTCGATGAGACGGCGGTTGTCGCGCTGGTGGAGACCGATCGAGGGTTCGTCGAGGACGTAGAGGACACCGGTAAGGCCCGACCCGATTTGGGTGGCGAGCCGGATGCGCTGCGCCTCACCACCGGACAGAGACCCGGCCGCGCGGCTGAGGCTCAGGTAGTTGAGACCGACCTGGATCAGGAAGTCCAGACGCGCGCGGATCTCACGCAACACCGCCGCGGCGATGGTCGACTCCCGCGGGGTGAGTTCGAGCTCAGCAAAGTACCGCTGCGCCTCTCCCAGGCTCAGTCGGGAGGCTTCGGCGATCGAGTGCCCGTGAACGAGGACCGAGAGAACCTCGGGCTTGAGGCGGTCGCCGTCGCAGACGGGGCACGGCACCTCGCGGAGGAACTCCGACCAGCGCTGACGCTGGGTGTCGCTCTCCGCCTGCGAGAACTGCCGCTCGATGTAAGGGATGACGCCCTCGAAGCCCGACGCGTACCGCATCTCACGTCCGTAGCGGTTCTTCCACTTGACGGTGACCTTGTAGTTCTCACCGGCGAGGACCGCGTTCTGCACGTCTTCGCCGAGGTCCTTCCACGGAGTGTCGAGCGAGAAGCCGAGGTCGTCGGCCAGCCCGACCAGGAGCCGCTCGTAGTACTGGAAGAGACCCTTGCCCTGCGTGGTCCAGGGGATGATGACGCCCTCGGCGATGGAGAGCTCCTCGTCACCGAGCAGGAGCTCGGTGTCCACCGACATACGGGTGCCCAGCCCCGAGCACGCCGGGCACGCGCCGAACGGCGCGTTGAAGGAGAACGTGCGGGGCTCGATCTCAGTCAGCTGGAGCGGGTGACCGTTGGGGCAGGCGAGCTTCTCGCTGTAGCTCTGCCACGCGGCATCCCCTTCTTCGTCGACGAAGTTGATCTGCAGCACGCCACCGGCCAGGCCGAGGGCGGTCTCGACGGAATCGGTGACGCGGGTGAGGATGTCCGGGCCGGCCACGAGACGGTCGACGACGACGGCGATGTCGTGCTTGTAGCTCTTCTTCAGGGTGGGCGGCTCGGCGAGCTGGACGGTCTCGCCGTCGACGATCGCGCGGGCGTACCCCTTGGCCGACAGCTCCTTGAAGAGGTCGACGAACTCGCCCTTCTTCTGCGAGACGACCGGCGCCACGATCTGGTAGCGCGTCCGCTCGGGCAGGTCCATCAGCTGGTCGGCGATCTGCTGCACCGTCTGGCGCTCGATCCGCTCCCCGCACTCGGGGCAGTGGGGCACCCCGATGCGGGCCCACAGCAGTCGCATGTAGTCGTTGATCTCGGTGATCGTGCCGACCGTGGAGCGCGGGTTGCGGTTGGTCGACTTCTGGTCGATCGACACGGCCGGGCTGAGCCCCTCGATGAAATCGACGTCGGGGCGATCGACCTGACCCAGGAACTGGCGCGCGTACGAGCTGAGCGATTCGATGTAGCGGCGCTGCCCCTCGGCGAAGATGGTGTCGAACGCCAGGCTGGACTTGCCCGACCCGGACAGGCCCGTGAACACGACGAGCGAGTCGCGCGGGATGTCGAGGTCGACGTTCTTCAGATTGTGGACGCGGGCACCGCGGACGCTGAGCTTCGAGGACGTGGGGACAGGGACGATGGGCACCGGTCAATTCTAGGTTGGGCCACCGACACGGGCTCCGGGCTTCGCTCCCGGCGATCAGATCGGCGGCGTCTCCGGCGCGTCACGCCGGCCGGCGAACGGCGCGAGCCCCTCGCGCAGCGTCGTCACGTCATCGAGGCTCATGCCCACCCGAGCCATGATCTCGCCGGGAACGGACAGCGCCCGCTCACGCAAGGCGGTGCCCTCGGCCGTCAAGGTGATCTCGAGCACGCGTTCGTCGCTCCCGCGCCGACGGCGCTCGACCCTCCCCTGCGCCTCCAGCCGCTTCACCGTCGGCGACAAGGTCGCCGGCTCGACCGCCAACGCGGATGCCAGCTCGGAGAGCGACTGCGGGGCGCTCTCCCAGAGGGCGAGCATGACGAGGTACTGCGGATGGGTCAACCCGAGCGGCTCGAGGACCGGTCGGTAGATCGACACCACGTTCCGCGCCGCGGTCACGATGGCGAAGCACAGCTGACTCTCCAAAGCGAGAACGTCGCGGTCCACGGGGATCCTTCCTGCCCTGATCATTAGTACACTAAGCATATGAGCTCTCGCCGGAAGGATCGTCCTCCTCTTCGCGACCGTGTGGCAGCGGCCGGCGGCTGGTACGCCTACTGGAACAGCCGGTTGATCCGCTACGCGGGCCCCGCATCCGTCGGCCCGTATGAGTCGGAGCCGGAGCCGGAACGCACCGGCCGCGCATGCCCCCTGTGCGGGCAGCCGATGTCGTCGCACACGTTCGACCGTTCCGGCGAGCGCCCTCGCATGCACTGCCCGTGATGGATCGCCGGGCTGCCGCTCGACCGCCACGCGAAGAGTAGCGCCCGCTGATCTGAGGTCAAGCCCCCACCCCTCCGGGCGGGACCTCGACGCTGGCAGGGCTGCGGACCGCGCTGCACGGCGCGGGAGTTGTCCCGCTCGTGGTCGCGCCGCGCGGTGGCATGCTCGGCGACATCCCGGTCCAGCGCACGTCTCAGACGGCCTCGAGCGTCGAGTTCGATGCGGCAATCGCGCTCGTGGCATCGCCGGATGCTCCGACGCAGCGTCTGCTCGACGAGCTCTTCCGTCAGGGGAAGGCGATCGGCGCGACGGGCGATGGGGAGTCGGCTCTCGGGTCGGCCCGGATCGATCCGGGTGCCGCGGGCATCGTGGTCGCCGGAGCCGACGAGGTCGTGTCCGGGATCATCGGACTGCTCGGCTCGCACCGGGTGTGGGAGCGTCTCGCCGGCAAGGAGGCCACCGTCTCCGCCTGACGTGACGTGTGAATGCGGGCGGGCCGTTACGCGGTCCGCCCGCATTCGCGCGCAAGCGCACCGATCGCCCGCATCGCGGCGAGGACGTCGTCCACGCGGACGGCGCGTTCCGGGCTCCAGTTGCAGAGGGCTGCGTAGGCGACGTCGCGCTGCTCGTCGCGGATGAGCCCGACGTCGGCGCGCACTCCGGCATCCGTTCCGGTCTTGTTCCACAGTGCGGGGAGGTCCGCTGCCGTGTGCGCCAACGGGTCGAGCGCCATGGCTGCGCCGACCATCGACAGGTCCACGCTCCGTTCCAGCCAGCCGCGCAGCAGCGCATCGGCCTCCGGCCCGAGGAGGCGATCGCCCGCGAGGCGCACGAAGAACGAGGCCCAGTCCGCGGCGGTCCCGACGCTCAGCGTCTCGGGGTATGAGCTCTCGCGGCGATCGCGCACCCTGTCGAGCAGGGCTGTCTGAGGCGACACCAGCCGAACGGTCATGGCCGCGACGGCCGGTGTGCCGATGTGATCGAGCAGCACGTTGGTCGCGAGGTTGTCGCTGACGGCTGCGATCAGTGTGGCGAGGTCGGCGACGGTCATGGTCGGCGCGTCGAGGTGCTGCCAGAGACCGCTGTCGGCGACCGGTTCGACGCCGCGTCGCGAGAGGGGTGTCGCCGGGTCGAGGGTCCCGGAGGCGATGCGGTCGGCGGTCGTCGCCAGCAGAAGGAGCTTCGCGATGCTCGCCGTGCGGAGTCGCCGGTCGGGCTCGTGCACGAGCGACACCGAACCGTCGACGGTCGTGATGACGACCGACCACGAGGTGCCGGCGAGTTCCGGGGCGGAGAGGATCGAGCGCAGCGGCACGGTCCTCAGCCTATGGCGGCCGCACACCTCGCCGGAGGCGCGATCGGGGCCGGTCCCGCGCCGTGGCGGTCAGGCGTGGCCGGCCTTCTCCATCGCCCGAAGTTCCTTCTTGAGATCCTGCACCTCGTCGCGGAGTCTTCCGGCGAGCTCGAACTTGAGCTCGTCGGCGGCCGCGAGCATCTGCCGGGTGAGGTCCTCGATCGTCGCCTCGAGCTGGTTCGCCCCTTCGGCGGCGATCCCTTCCCGGCGCAGCTGCGGCGTCGGGCTCTTTCCCTTGCCGGACTTCGTCTTCGCCGCGCCACGGCTGTTCATCATGTCGCGGGTGTCGGTGGCTTCACGAGCGAGGGCGTCGGTGATGTCGGCGATCTTCTTGCGCAGCGGCTGCGGGTCGATGCCGTTCTCGAGGTTGTAGGCGATCTGCTTCTCACGACGCCGCTCGGTCTCCTCGATGGCTGCAGCCATCGAGTCGGTGATCTTGTCGGCGTACATGTGCACTTGGCCGGAGACGTTTCGAGCGGCACGACCGATCGTCTGGATCAGGGAGGTCCCCGACCGAAGGAACCCCTCCTTGTCGGCATCCAGGATCGCGACGAGCGACACCTCGGGAAGGTCGAGACCCTCACGGAGCAGGTTGATCCCGACGAGCACGTCATAGACGCCCTGCCGCAGCTCGGTGAGCAGCTCGACGCGTCGGAGCGTGTCGACGTCGGAGTGGAGATACCGCACGCGGACGCCGTGCTCGCCGAGGAAGTCAGTCAGCTCTTCGGCCATCTTCTTCGTCAGCGTCGTGACCAGCACACGCTCATCACGCTCGACCCGCAGGCGGATCTCCTCGAGCAGGTCGTCGATCTGACCCTTGGACGGCTTGACGATGATCTCGGGGTCGACGAGTCCGGTGGGACGGATGATCTGCTCGACGACGCCATCGGCGATGCCCATCTCGTAGCGACCGGGCGTCGCCGAGAGGTACACCGTCTGACCGACGCGCTGCTTGAACTCGTCGAACCGCAGCGGACGGTTGTCCATGGCACTCGGGAGGCGGAATCCGTGGTCGACGAGGGTGCGCTTGCGCGATGCGTCGCCTTCGTACATGGCGCCGATCTGCGGCACCGTGACGTGCGATTCGTCGATGACCAGGAGGAAGTCGTCGGGGAAGAAGTCGAGCAGCGTGTGCGGCGCCTCCCCCGGCATCCGTCCGTCGAGGTGACGCGAGTAGTTCTCGATACCCGAGCAGAAGCCGAGCTGCTGGAGCATCTCGAGGTCGAACGTGGTCCGCATCCGCAGACGCTGCGCTTCGAGCAGCTTGCCCTGCGATTCGAACTCCTTCAGCCGTTCCGCGAGCTCGTGCTCGATCGTCTTGATGGCGCGCTGCACCGTATCGGTGCCCGCGACGTAGTGCGAGGCCGGGAAGATGGGCACGCTCTCGAGCTTCTGGACGACGTCGCCGGTGAGCGGGTGCAGCATGTACAGCGCCTCGATCTCGTCGCCGAAGAGCTCGATGCGGACGGCGTACTCCTCGTAGACGGGGATGATCTCGATCGTGTCGCCGCGCACCCGGAAGTTGCCGCGTGAGAAGTCGACGTCGTTGCGGTTGTACTGCATCGCGATGAACTTGCGGATGAGGGCGTCGCGGTCGTACCGCTCCCCCACCTGCAAGGCGACCATCGCCCGGAGATACTCCTCGGGCGCGCCGAGACCGTAGATGCACGACACCGTCGACACCACCACGACGTCACGCCGACTGAGGAGCGAGTTGGTCGTGGAGTGGCGGAGCCGCTCGACCTCCGCGTTGATGGAGGAGTCCTTCTCGATGAAGGTGTCCGTCTGCGGGACGTACGCCTCGGGCTGGTAGTAGTCGTAGTAGCTGACGAAGTACTCGACCGCGTTCTCGGGCAGGAGATCGCGGAACTCGTTGGCCAGCTGCGCCGCGAGGGTCTTGTTGTGCGCCATCACGAGGGTGGGGCGCTGCACCTGCTCGATCAGCCAGGCGGTCGTCGCGGACTTGCCGGTACCGGTCGCACCGAGCAGCACGACGTCGGTCTCGCCCGCGTTGATGCGTGCCGCGAGGTCGGCGATGGCTTGCGGCTGGTCGCCGCTGGGCATGTACTCGCTGATGACCTCGAAGGGTCGCACGGAGCGGGTGGTCTGCATCCTTCCAGCGTAGGCTCCGCCTCCGACACCGGCGCCACCCGTAGCTGACCGTCCGCTCAATCCTCCGGCGAGGGAGCGGTGTCGGGGCGCAGTCTCTCCCACAGCGCGTCGACCTGCGCGACCGTGTGCGACAGCTCCCCCGCCGTGTCGATGACGACATCGGCGATCGCGAGCCGGCGGTCGTCGTCGACCTGCGCCGCGAGGCGCGCGTCGGCGGCCTCCGGAGTCATCCCCCGCAGCTCGATCATGCGCCGACGGCGCACCTCGGCGGGGGCGTGCGCGACGACGATCAGCTCCCACGGGTCATCGGCCCGCGCTTCCACCAACAGGGGGACGTCGTAGACCACGACCGCGCCCGGATCGACGGATGCCGCGGCGAACCGCCGCGCGGACTCCTCCCGCACCGCAGGGTGCACGATCGCGTTCAGGCGGGCGAGCGCCTCCTGATCACCGAACACCCGCTCCGCGAGCGCGGCGCGATCGAGCGCGCCGTCCTCCGTCACCACCGCGTCGCCGAACTCCGTCGCGATCGCGGTCACGACCGGGGACCCGGGGCTCTGCACGTCGCGCACGATCTGATCGGCATCGACGATCACGGCTCCGTGCTCCGCGAGTCGGCGGGCGATGGTCGACTTTCCGGCGGCTATGCCACCGGTCAATGCGATGAGAGTCACCCTCCGAGGATGCCACGCCCGTGGCATCCGCTCTCTCACTGCAGCTGACTGCGCGCCTCGTCGACCCCGCCGAACAGGACGGAGGCCTCAAGACTGCTCGAGGCGCGGACAGCAGCTGCGCGTGCGGCGGTGAGCAGGTGCACCGGGTCGTATCCGAGCGTCTCGCTCAACGCGACGCCGACCCCCACGATCGGGAGGAGGCCTGTGGGACTCCCGGCGAGTTCGTCGACGCAGCCGCGGTAGACGGCCGCCGCCTGACGGCGCGCCTCGGCGGCGGTGGTCGCCAGTGCGCACAGCGAGAGAGTCGCGTCTTCGTCCTCGCCGACGAATGCGGCCGCGGGCGCGTACCGACGCACCGCCGCACGCCACGCGGTCGTGAGCTCGTCCACGGCGTCCGTGCCGAACGCGGCGGACATCTCCTCCAGACCGTCGATGTGCACGACGGTCACGCTGACGAGTTCGCGCCGCCACCCGGCGCGCTCCGTCATGTCATTGATGGCGTCACGGTACGTGCGGGCCAGCATGATGCCGTCGGCGGCGACACCATTCCCACTGAGCCACTCGTAGCGCTGAGTCGCACTCTTGGCCGCCCGCAGTGTCGAGGTGACGACGACGGCGACGATCGTGAGGATGACGGTCGCGATGTTCGCGGAGATCGAGCCGAACCAGGTGTTGAAGAACTCGCCCTCGGCCCCGTCGATCAGGAAGACGATGAGTCGCGCGAAGTAGTACACCCCGGCGGCGAAGAGGACACCGCTGAACAGCCGCACGTTGCCGATCCGCCCCATCGGGCGGCGCAGGGACTCCGCGCCCCCGAAGGCGAAGAAGACGACGATGGCCGCCGCCATCACCTGCCAGCCGCCCCAGGCGCCGACGACCGGTACGCGGATCATCGCGGCGGCGAAAGTTCCCACGGCGAGGGCGCCGACCAGAAGCGACGACCAGACGAGGCTGCGCTCGTTGTAGCGGCGGTTGCCGAGCCAGATGAAGCCCGGGGTGAGGGCGAACGCCGCGTTGCCGATCGCGATCGCGGCCGCCCCTCCGATGCCGGCGGCCCAGGAGATGTAGGCGAACGTGGTCGCCGTGCCGCAGAGATAGCCCACCGCCCACAGCCGTCCCGCGCCCGTGTCCCGTCGGCGGAGCGTCTCGATCACGAAGATCCCCGTGGCCACCAGCGCGACCAGGGCGGTCATCACCGTGACGGTCAGCAGGTCGAGCGTCATGGCTGGCCCCTCTCATCGGGCGCCACCCGCGTGGCCGCATCGGTGGCGGCGCCGTCGGATGCCGCGACCTCGGCCGTGACCGGCAGCTGCACGACGAAGGTGGTGCCGAGCCCCTCCGTGGAGGTCACGGTGATGTCGCCGCCGTGCGCCCGGACGATCTCCTGGCTGATCGCGAGTCCGAGGCCCGTCCCGGGCACGCCGCTCTCCGCTCGGAAGAAGCGTTCGAACACGCGCTCCCGGTCGGCGGACGACAGGCCGATGCCGGTGTCGCGGACGAGGAACGACGAGTGCACTCCGTCTGTCGAGGTGCCGAGCACGACGGTGCCGCCGTCGCGGTTGAACTTGATCGCGTTGCTGATGAGGTTGTCGATCACCTGCCGCACCCGCGCCGGGTCGATGAATGCGGGAGCCGGCGCCACGTCGTCGACGTCGATCCGGATGGCGCGTTCGAGGGCGAGCTGGCTGAGATCGGATGCCGAGGAGCGCAGCAGCTGTGCGATGTCGTGGGTCTCCGGAGAGATGGTGATCTCCGCCGACAGGCGGGATGCCGTGGACGCGGCGAGGATGCCCGAAACGATGCCGAGCAGCCGTTCACTGTTGCGATAGGCGACGTCGATCTGCCGGTGGACGCCCGCGGGCACGTCGTCGGCGTCGAGCGCCAGTTCCAGGTATCCGAGGATCGATGTGAGCGGCGTGCGCAGCTCGTGGGACACCGAGGCCACGAGGCTGTCACGTGCACGGAGCGCCGTGCGCTCCTCCGTCACGTCACGGGCGACGAGCACGACACCGGCGGGCTGCCCGTCGGCATCCGTCAGACGACGCGCCGAGAGGCTGATGGCGGCGCGACGCGAATCGGAGACGGGGTACCAGACGACCATGTCACTGAAGGTCTCGCCACGGGCGATGCGGGCGAGGGGACGGTCCGCGGCGGACAGCGGGGTCTGTCCATCTGCGGCGAACATCTCGCCGACGTAGTCGAGCTTGCCGAACCCGGGGATCCGCTGTTGGAAGCGCCCGAGGGCGTCGTTGACGAACGTCACCTCACCGTCCGCGCCGATCCGGAGGACTCCGAAGTCGACGGTGTCGAGCACTTCGGTAAGGAGCTGCTCCTGACGACTCGCGTGACGCAGGGCGGCGCCGAGCCGCGCGGACTGCTTGTCGAGCAGCGCCCGTTGCGCGACGAAGCGCTTCGTCGCGTTGTAGGCGGAGGCGCCGATCGCGATGATGACCGCGGGCAGCACGATGATCGCCCAGGAGAACTCGAACGAGGGAAGGACGGCGAGCGTCGTCCAGTACGCGCTGATGACGCTGATGCAGGCGATGAGGAACCAGATGCGCCCCATGGAAGAGAGCCACATCGTCGGGAAGGCCCACAGCAGCGCGACGCCGGGGACGTCGGAGCTGCGCATGAGCGCGATCGCCAGGATGTCCACCAGGGGGACGACCGCCACCCACGACGGGTTCAGGCGCGACCACGGCACCGCGAGGCTCGAGACTGCGGCGACCACGATGATGAGGACACCTGCAGCGAACTGCGGAGCGTTCCCGAGCCACCCGGCGGCAAGCCCGGAGAGGAAGATCGCGGCGACGATGGCCGTCAGCAGGATCTGGTTGTTCGCCACCACGCGGTCGCGGAGTTCGGTGAGGGGTACGTCGCCGTCATCCGACCGCAGGTAAGCGACCAGGCTGCGCCGCCGCGCGCCGGGCGTCTTCTCAGCGCGCTCGTCGCCGCTGGGCGTGTTGCTCACAGCGCAACGTTACCGCCCGAGCTGGTCTCGGTCCGGGCCCGCCACGGCGTTGTCCGCGGCGGAAACGGCCGAGGGGCCGGAGCCTTGCGGCTCCGACCCCTCGGACGTGTGGTGTGTCGATCAGCGACCGGACAGCTTCTCGCGGAGAGCCGCGAGAGCCTCGTCGTCGGCCAGCGTGCCGGCGCCGCTCGCGACGTCGGACGAGAAGCTCGAGCCACCGGTCTCGGCGGGAGCCGCAGCCTCGGCCTCGAGGGCCTTGGTGACGGCAGCCTTGTGAGCCTCCCAGCGACCCTGGGCAGCGGCGTACTCGGCCTCCCAGGCGAGGCGGGCCTCGTCGAAGCCTTCCTTCCACTGGTTGGTCTCGGGGTCGAAGCCCTCGGGGTACTTGTACTCGCCGTTCTCGTCGTACTCGGTGACCATGCCGTACAGCGCCGGGTCGAACTCGGTGCCGTTGGGGTCGACCGACTCGTTGGCCTGCTTGAGGGACAGCGAGATGCGACGACGCTCGAGGTCGATGTCGATGATCTTGATGAAGACCTCTTCACCGACCGACACGACCTGCTCGGCGAGCTCGACGTGCTTGCCCGAGAGCTCGGAGATGTGCACGAGGCCCTCGATGCCATCGGCGACGCGGACGAACGCACCGAACGGGACGAGCTTGGTGACCTTGCCCGGAGCGACCTGACCGATCGCGTGGGTGCGGGCGAAGACCTGCCACGGGTCCTCCTGGGTCGCCTTCAGCGACAGCGAGACGCGCTCGCGGTCCAGGTCGACCTCGAGGATCTCGACGGTGACCTCCTGGCCGACCTCGACGACCTCGGACGCGTGCTCGATGTGCTTCCACGAGAGCTCCGAGACGTGGACGAGACCGTCGACGCCACCGAGGTCGACGAACGCACCGAAGTTGACGATCGACGAGACGGTGCCCTTGCGGACCTGGCCCTTGTGGAGGTTGTTGAGGAAGTTCGAGCGCGACTCCGACTGGGTCTGCTCGAGCAGCGCACGACGCGAGAGCACGACGTTGTTGCGGTTCTTGTCGAGTTCGAGGATCTTCGCCTCGAGCTCCTGGCCGAGGTACGGCGTGAGGTCGCGGACGCGGCGCAGCTCGATGAGCGAGGCCGGCAGGAAGCCGCGGAGGCCGATGTCGACGATGAGGCCGCCCTTGACCACCTCGATGACCGTGCCGGTGACGACGCCGTCCTCGTCCTTGATGCGCTCGACATCGCCCCAGGCGCGCTCGTACTGCGCGCGCTTCTTCGAGAGGATCAGGCGACCCTCCTTGTCCTCCTTCTGGAGGACGAGCGCCTCGACGGTGTCGCCGACCTCGACGACCTCGGAGGGGTCGACGTCGTGCTTGATGGAGAGCTCGCGCGAGGGGATGACGCCCTCGGTCTTGTAGCCGACGTCAAGGAGGACCTCGTCGCGGTCGATCTTGACGACGGTGCCCTCGATGAGGTCGCCGTCGTTGAAGAACTTCAGGGTCTTCTCAACGGCGGCCATGAAGTCATCGGCCGAGCCGATGTCGTTCACAGCGACCTGCTTGGGAGCCGTGGTCGTTGCAGTGGTCATAGAGTTCAAGGTGCCTTATGGGGGGATGTCGGGCTGCGGGCATGGGAATGCCCATCCAGCGGTTCGGATTGATTGCGCGCCACACGAGTGGCCCGACAATCCTATACGCGGATGGGCATCCCGGACAACCGGAGCTCCAGCACTCAGCTGCGGAGCACGGCCTCGCGCAGCGTGTCGAGGCCGACGCCGCCGATGTTGAGCACTCGGGTGTGGAAGCGCTTGAGGTCGAACGCGTCGCCCTCGGCCTCCTTCGCTGCATCCCGGATCTGCTCGAAGATGCGCTGGCCGATCTTGTAGGACGGCGCCTGGCCCGGCCAGCCGAAGTAGCGGTTGACCTCGAAGCGCACGAACGGCTCGTTCATGTTGACGTTCGACTTCATGAACTCGAAGGCGTAGTCGAAGTCCCACTCCCCCGTGCCGTCGAGGCGCGGCTTGCCGAGATGCACGCCGATGTCGAGCACGACGCGCGCCGCGCGCATCCGCTGGCCGTCGAGCATCCCGAGCCGGTCGGCCGGGTCGTCGAGGTAGCCGAGCGACTCCATGAGCCGCTCCGCGTAGAGCGCCCAGCCCTCGGCGTGGCCGGAGGTGCCGGCGAACGCGCGGCGCCACAGGTTGAGCTGCGCGCGGTTGAACGTCGCCTGCGCGATCTGCAGGTGGTGGCCCGGCACACCCTCGTGGTACACGGTCGTGAGCTCGCGCCACGTGTCGAACTCGGTGACGCCCTCGGGCACCGACCACCACATCCGCCCCGGCCGCGAGAAGTCGTCGGCGGGACCGGTGTAGTAGATGCCGCCGGTCTGCGTCGGCGCGATCATGCACTCGAGCGCCTTGATGGGCTCGGCGATGTCGAAGTGGGTGCGGCCGAGCTCCTCGATCGCGCGGTCGCTCGTCTCCTGCATCCA
This sequence comes from Microbacterium sp., assembly GCF_043427715.1. Classification (GTDB taxonomy): domain Bacteria; phylum Actinomycetota; class Actinomycetes; order Actinomycetales; family Microbacteriaceae; genus Microbacterium. The sequence continues at coordinate 20,996 of NZ_JBHWTD010000029.1, forward strand.
CGCCTTGAGCGCGTCGGTGCCGTGGAGCTTGCGGCTCGCGTCCTGGTCGAGGTGCGCGATCGCCTCCTGCACGGTCGCGCCCGGGAGGATCTCGTTCGCGATCGCCTCCTGCTCGGTGCGCATCCGGTCGAGCTCCTCGATGCCCCACGCGTAGGTCTCGTCGAGGTCGACGGCGGCGCCGAGGAACCGGCGCGACATGAGCGAGTAGAAGTCGCGGCCGACGGCGTCGACGGGGTTGGCGGATGCGGCGAGCTCGGTGCGCAGGAACTCCGCGAACCGCGCGTGCGCCTCGGTCGCCTCGCCTGCGGCCTTCGCGAGGTCGTCGCGGAGCGAGGCGGGCAGCTCCTGGTCCCCCGCCTTCGCGGAGGCGGCGAAGTCGTGGAAGAAGCCCTTCCCAGGCGCGTAGTCGGTGAACTGCTCGAGCACGTTGTCGATCTGGCGCGCCGCGGGCGTGTTGCCGGTGGCGATGCCGTTGCGAAGCGAGGCGATGTAGCCGTCGATCGCGGCGGGCACGTTGTGCATGCGCTGCGCGATCGTCGACCAGTCGTCCTCGCTGCCGGTCGACATGAGGTCGAAGATGTCGCGGATGCCCGAGGCCGGGCTCGCGAGGTTGTTGAGGTCGCGGTCGCCCCAGCCGGAGTCGTGCACGTCGAGCTCGAGCTGCAGCTCGCGCGAGAGGTCGGTCTTCGTCACCCAGTCGACGTCGTCGACGGGCTCGGCTGCCTGGAGCGCGGCGAGCACCTCGCGCGCGAGCGCGGCGTCGGCGTCGCGGCCGCTCGGCGAGTAGTCGCCGTAGCCGGCCTTGTCGCCCTCGAGGCCCACGTACACGTTGATCTCGGGGTTCATGGCGGCGGCGCGGTGGACGTAGTCCTCCGCGATCCGGTCGATCTCGGTCTGCTGGCGCGACGTCGCGCCGACTCTCTCGTCAGTCATGCCGCAAGCCTACGCATCAGCGGAGGGCGGTCATGACCTCCCGCTCGAAGAGCTCGATGCCGTCCTGCTCGAACGCGACCTCCGGCATGTAGGCGATGAGCGTGCCGAGGCCGGCTTCGCGGAGCGCCCCGACGTGGTCGACGACCATCTGCGGCGTGCCGACGACGGCGCCGCGCGTCGAGAAGCCCGTGCCCGCGTGCTCGACGGGCAGCGCCGAGTCGGCGCGCGCGTTGACCTCGTCGACGACGCGGCGCGCTTCAGCCTCGCTCTCGCGCACGACGATGTTGAGGTTGGAGGTCAGCCGCACCTCGGCGGGGTCGCGCCCCTCCTTCTCGAGGTGGCGCAGCAGCACGTCGCGCTTGCGCGCGAACTGCTCGGGCGAGCCGCCGAAGTTCGTCGCATCCGCCCACTTCGCCGCGTAGCGGAGCGTGCGCTGCTCGCCGCCGCCCGCGATCCAGGTGGGGATGCGGGGACGGCCGTCGCGCCCGGTCTGCAGCGGCTGCGGCCGGCAGATGGCGCCGTCGACCGAGAACGACTCCGACTCGAGCGTCGCGCGACCCTCGGCCCACAGCCGCTGGATGATCTGCACGCCGTCGCGGAGCGCCGAGATGCGGTCGCCGACGCCCGGGAAGCCGTAGCCGTAGGCGCGCCACTCGTGCTCGTACCAGCCGGCGCCGATGCCGAACTCGAGCCGGCCGCCGGAGATGACGTCGACGGTCGCGGCGACCTTCGCGAGGTAGGCGGGGTTCCGGTACCCCATGCACGTGCACATCTGGCCGAGCCGCACGCGGCTCGTGCTCGCGGCGAGCGCGGCCATGAGCGTCCACGCCTCGTGCGTCGCCTCGTCGGTCGGCTGCGGCGTGGTGTGGAAGTGGTCGTAGACCCACACCGAGTCCCACGGGCCGGCGTCCGCGCGCTCCGCGACCTCGAGCATCCGCCCCCACTGCTCGGCGGGCTCGATGCCGACGAGGTCGAGGCGCCATCCCTGCGGGACGAAGAGGCCGAACCGGAGCGCGGAGTCGTTCATGCTGACAGCCTAGGCGTCGGCCCCTGGGGGTCGGATGCGGTGGGCCCGGCGGGCACGGAGGTCGCGGCTCAGTGCGCGGCGGCGTCCCAGTTCGGGCCGACGCCGACCTGCACCTCGAGCGGCACCGAGAGCTCGGCCGCGCCGCCCATCTCGGCGCGGACGATCGCCTCGAGCGCCTCGCGCTCGCCGGTCGCGACCTCGAAGACGAGCTCGTCGTGCACCTGCAGCAGCATGCGCGAGCCGAGCCCCTCGTCGGCGATGCGGCGGTCGATCGCGATCATCGCGCGCTTGATGATGTCGGCGGCCGAGCCCTGGATGGGCGAGTTGAGCGCCTGCCGCTCGGCGTTCTCGCGCAGCACGCGGTTCGACGACGTCAAGTCGGGGAACGGGCGGCGGCGGCCGAAGATCGTGGTCGTGTAGCCGTCGTCCTTCGCCTGCATCACGACGCCGCGGAGGTAGTCGCGGATGCCGCAGAAGCGCTGGAAGTAGTCGAGCATGAGCTGCTTCGCCTCGGCTTGCGAGATGCGCAGCTGCTTCGAGAGCCCGAAGGCGCTCAGCCCGTACGCGAGCCCGTAGCTCATCGCCTTGACCTTGACGCGCTGCAGCGCCGTGACCTCGCTCGGGTCGACGCCGAAGATGCGGCTGCCGACGAAGCGGTGCAGATCCTCGCCCGAGAGGAATGCCTCGATGAGGCCCTCGTCGCCCGAGAGGTGCGCCATGATGCGCATCTCGATCTGCGAGTAGTCGGCGGTGAGCATCGTCTCGAACTCGGGCCCGTGCGCGAACGCCGAGCGGATCTCGCGGCTCACCTCCGTGCGCACCGGGATGTTCTGCAGGTTCGGGTCGTTCGACGACAGGCGACCGGAGGCCGAGCCGGTCTGGTCGTAGCGGGTGCGGATGCGGCCGTCGTCCTGGATCGCGCGCAGCAGCCCCTCGATGATCTGCGCGAGCTTCGACGTCTCGCGGTGCTGCAGCAGCAGGCCGAGGAACGGGTGCGGGTTCGTCTCCTGCAGGTCGGCGAGCGCTTGCGCGTCGGTCGAGTAGCCCGTCTTCGTCGCGCGCGTCTTCGGCATGTCGAGCTCTTCGAACAGCACCGCCTGCAGCTGCTTCGGGCTGCCGAGGTTGACCTCGTGGCCGATCTCGGCGTAGGCGGCCTCGGCGTGCTCGGCCGCCTTCGCGCGCATCTCATCGAGGATGCGCTGGAGCACGTCGCGATCCATGTGCACGCCCTGACGCTCCATGCGCACGAGCACCGGCATGAGCGGCAGCTCGATGTCGTCGAGCACGCCGAGCGTCCCCGGGTCGAGGCGCGGGCGCTGGGCGCGCGAGAGCTCGCCCGTGAGCCACGCGACGGTGCCGAGCTGCTCGGGCTCGACCTCGGGCACGAGCTGGTTGGGGTCGGGCGCCGGGAGTGTCGCGCCGAGCAGCGCCTCGGTCTGCCAGTCGAGCTCGAAGGTCTTGGGCGGCGCGGTCGGCGTCTGCAGCCACGCGGCGACGCGCGTGTCGTGCGCGGCGCCGCCGAGGCGGAGCCCCGCGCGCTCGAGGACCTTGATGGATGCCTTGACGTCGTGGAGCGCCTTCGGGGCGTCCGACGCGAGCCACTCGACGAATCCGTCGTAGTCGGCCGTGCCGGCCTTGAACGGCACGTAGGCGCTCGCGCCCTCGGTCGCGACGCCGAAGCCCGCGATGCCGCCGGCGCCGTCGGGCGCGATCGAGACGGCGACCGTGCCCTTCGCGCGCGAGAGCCACAGGTCGAGCTCCTCGTCGACGAGCTTCTGCACCGCGGGCGCCTGCACCTCGGGCTCGAGCGGGGCGACGGAGTCGCCGCTCCCCTCCTGCTTGAGCACGCGATCGAGCAGCGTGCGGAACTGCAGCCGCTGGAACACCTCGCGCAGCTTCGCCTCGTCGACCTGCCCGCGCGCGAGCTCGTCGATCTCGACGCCAAGGTCGACGTCGGTGAGCAGCTGGTTGAGGCGGCGGTTGCGCTCGGCGCGCTCGCGCTGCTCGCGCAGGTTGTTGCCGACGACGCCCTTGATCTCGTCGGCGTGCGCGAGCAGGTTCTCGACCGTGCCGTACTGCGTGATCCACTTGACGGCGGTCTTCTCGCCGACCTTGTCGATGCCGATGAGGTTGTCGCTCGACTCGCCGACGAGCGCGGCGATCTCTGGGTACTGCGCCGGCTCGATGCCGTAGCGCTCGCGCACCGTCTCGGGCGTGTAGCGCTTGAGCTCGGAGACGCCGCGCACCGAGGGGTAGAGCAGCGTCACGTCGTCGTTGACGAGCTGGATGGTGTCGCGGTCGCCCGAGACGACGTAGACGTCCATGCCGGCCTTCGCGCCCTGCACCGAGAGGGTCGCGAGGATGTCGTCGGCCTCGAAGTCCTCCTTCGAGAGGGTGCGCACGCCCATCGCGTGGAGCGCCTCCTCGAGCAGCGGCACCTGGCCCTTGAACTCCTTCGGCGTCTCGTCGCGCGTGCCCTTGTACTCGGCGTACTCGCGGGTGCGGAACGAGAACCGGGAGATGTCGAACGCGACCGCGAGGTGCGTGGGCCGGTGGTCCTGCAGCAGCTTGAGCAGCATCGACAGGAAGCCGTGGATGGCGTTCGTGTGCTGCCCTTCGCTGTTGACGAAGTTCTCGAGCGGCAGGGCGAAGAACGCCCGGAACGCGAGGGAGTGGCCGTCGATGACCATGAGGGTAGGCTTCGGATCCGACACGGCAGTCAGCCTAGCCGGGGCTGCCGACACCCCAGCCGAGCGAGGAGCGCGCGTGAGCCAGGAGCCGATCGAGCACGAGGTCGACGAGGCGACGCGAGCGGTGCTCGCGCGGCTCGAGCAGCGGCCGGGGGGGGAGCTCGCCGAGCGCATGCAGATCGAGTTCCTCAAGCTCTCGGCCCAGCACTCGATCGCGCGCATGCCCGCGGAGGGCAACCGGCAGCCGGCGGGCTTCGTGCACGGCGGTGCCTACTGCGTCATCGCCGAGACGCTCGGCTCGGTGAGCGCGAACATCCACGCGGGCGAGGGCCGCTACGCCGTCGGCACCGACATCAACGCGACCCACACGCGCTCGATCACGAGCGGATGGGTGACGGCCGAGTGCACGGCCGTCCATCTCGGGCGGTCCATGACCGTGCACGAGATCGTCTGCACCGACGACGAGGGCCGCCGAGCCTCGACCCTCCGCATCACGAACTTCATCAAGACCCGCTGACCCGCCCGCCCCGGCGACCCGCCCCAGCCGAGCGGTCACTTCCGCCCGCGAGCGGTCACTTCCGCCCGCGAGCGGTCACTTGCGCCTCCGACCGGTCACTTGCGCCTCCGACCGGTCACTTCCACCTCCGACCGGTCACTTCCGCCTCCGAGGGGTCACCCCCGCCGGCGAGCGGTCACTTCCGCCCGAGAGCGGTCCGTCAGGCCGCGTTCCAGGAGGTGTAGCGCTCGTACGCGGCGACGATGCGCTGCAGGATCCGGACGCCCCCGTCCTGCAGATCATCCTTCGTCACGACGATGACGTGCCAGCCGAGCGCACGCAGCTTCTCGCGCCGGATCCGGTCTCGCTCCTGCTGAGCAGGGTCGGCGTGATGCTCGCCGTCGTACTCCACGGCGAGCTTGAGGTGCGGCCAGCTCGCGTCGAGCCGAGCGACGAACAGGCCGGTCGCGTCGAACACCTCGTGCTGCAGCGTCGGCTCCGGCAGCGCCCCCATGATCAGGAGCCGCACCAGCGACTCGCGCGGCGACTCGGCTCCGACACGGACGAGTGCCAGCGCTCGGCGAGCCAAGTGGAGGCCGCGCGCTCCCTTGTAGCGTCGCAGCGCATCCGTCAGATCTTCGACGGTCAGCGGGTCGTGTCGCTTCGTCGACACCAACCAGTCCCCCACCGCGACCAGCTCCTCGAGGGTGAGCATCGTCGCGAGGTGCACGAACGCGTCCGCTCTCGCTTCTACCCGCATCCCGTCGACCTCCACCACCTCGGACTTGAGGCGGTGACCGACGACGCCCTTGCGCCGCATCCGGAAGCCGTCGGTCGGCGAGGCGATGTGGACGGTGGCTTCCTTCTCGAGCCGAGCGGGCAGAGGCATGCCATGGATGCGTCCCGCCGTCGTGTGGCAGAAGAAGTGGTCGTCGCGGGCAAGGACGCGCACCGCCTCGAGGAGCGCCTGCGCCTCATCACCCACAGCGGCCGTGATGCGGGCGCCGCGAGCGGGCCTCGTGAAGGCCATCGATCGCAGCTCGGTTGCGGAGTACCCCCGTTCGAGGCCCTGCTGGATCGTGAAGCCGTGCTGACTCTCCATGCGCTGGATGATGCGCGCGTGCGGCCACGTCGGGGGGCGGCTGCGGATCAGGCTATGGAGAGACGCCTCTGCGAGGGCCGGGCGTGAGTGCGCGGAGCCGACGCTCACGCGCGGAAGTGAC
>NZ_JBHWTD010000030.1:0-6976 GCF_043427715.1 Microbacterium sp.
CTACTCACGAACCGCGGCCATCGCTTCTCGCAACCCAGCACGGTTGAGCGACTTACCCGAGAAGCCTTCGTCCGTGTAGATCCGCTCTGGCTCGGCACCGAGCTCAAGTAGCGCCTGACGCTGCATCTCGACGTCCTGCGCGATAGTCGAGACTCGCGCGTATCCGACGATCACTCGGCACCTCCAAATACGGTCCCATATAGGCCACCCCTAGTGGGATTTCTTCCGGACACCCTATATGGGACGGCGGACAAGACACCGAAGTGCGGAATTTCCGGCCTCGGCGAGTCGACGTGGATAGCCCGGATTGCGTCCCATATAGCGATCCTTCAGCGGGACTGCTCATGGAAAGATGAACGCTCCGATGGCGAAAGCGGCGAGTTGATCGGTGTGTTCGGGTTCGCCGCGCTGCCCGCGATCATCATGAACAAGGCGATGAGCCTGATCGTCGTGATCACCGCCATCCCCGCACGGCTGATCAGCGTGCCACTGGCCGAGCTCTCCCCGTACTTGTACATCGTCCTGAACCTGCTGGCCGGAAGCCTGATCGGCGCGTGGGTCGGCGCGCACTGGGCGACGAGACTTGGCTGGAAGGCCCTGTACCGGGTGATCGCGGTCCTACTGGTGCTGATCGCGATCCTGCTCTTCGTCACCCACTTCTTCGCCGTCGAACCCCTGAACCTGCCCCTGGTCCCCGGACGATCCTCGGCGTGATCGCCGGTAGCCTTATCGGCGTTTTCGCGGCACTGATGGGCGTTGCCGGTGGGGAATTGCTGATCCCCACGATCGTGCTTTTCTACGGCACCGACATCAAGATCGCCGGAAGCCTCTCTCTGCTGGTCTCGCTGCCGACCATGCTGGTCGCTTTCGCCCGCTACAGGTGCTCGGTCAGAACAAGCGGTTCCTGATCGCGATGACGGCGGGATCGATCGCCGGCACAATCGCCGGCGGCTTCCTCCTCGATGTGATCCCCAGCCTGATCCTCATCCCACTGCTCGTCCTGCTCCTGTTGCTGTCCTCGATCAAGGTCTGGAACCACCAGTAGGCACGCCTTCCACCGACCTCAGGAGACCTATCCCCGGTACGACCCGCGGAGGATCCCTTACCGGGCGGCCGTCACGCGAGCGTGGTCAGGTGATTGTAGTTATCCGCTTCCGGCGTGTTTCGCCGCGGCCCGGGGCCAGCATGCGTAGGCCGTTGAGGATGATCAGTGCGGCGCTGCCTTCGTTCAGCAGGAGACCGGTGGTCAGCGACATCCAGCCTGCGAGGGCTGCGACGATCAGAACCGCCACAACAGCAAGGCTGAGCGCGATGTTGATCTTGATGTTGTTCCGGGCGCGGCGCGAGAGGCGGATCGCGGCGGGGAGCCGGTCGAGCTCGTCGGCCATGAGGGCGACGTCGGCGGTCTCCAGTGCGACGTCGGTGGCGGCGGCGCCCATTGCGATGGCCAGATCGGCGTTGGCCAGTGCGGGGGCGTCGTTGACGCCGTCACCGACCATGGCGATCACGCCGTACGTTTTGCGCAGCTCGAGCACGGCGGCGGACTTGTCCTCGGGTAACAGTTCGGCGCGATAATCGTCGAGTCCCAGGTCTGTGGCGGTGGACTTGGCCACGGTGGTGTTGTCGCCGGTGAGCATCAGGATCCGTTTGATCCCCAGCGCACGCAGCTCGTCGATGGTGCTCTGCGCGTCGGGGCGCAGCTGGTCGGCCACTGCCACCACGGCCAACGGTCGACTGGCGTCGCGGAGCACGACTGCGGTACGGCCTTCCGCCTCGGCTTGAGAGACCGCACGCCCAACGTCGGGGTCGGTGCGGTCGGCGGCCGTGGGACGGCCGATGTGCAGGGCGCGGCCGTTGACCGTGGCCTCCATGCCGGCACCGGGCAGCGCGCGGGCGTTCCAGGCGGCGGGAATCGTGAGGTTGTGGGCGCGGGCGCCGGTGACGATCGCGCTGGCGATGGGGTGCTCGCTGCCGCCCTCGACCGCGGCCGCCAGGGCCAGGGCATCGTGCTCTGTCACGTCGCCGACGGGGGTGACGCCTGCCAGGGCAGGCCGGCCGCGGGTCAGGGTGCCGGTCTTGTCGAAAGCGACGACCTTGATGTCGGCCAGTCGTTCGAGGTAGATCCCGCCCTTGATGAGGATGCCATCGCGCGCGCCGCGGGCGATCGCGGTGACGACGCTGACCGGCACGGAGATGACCAGCGCGCACGAGCAGGAGACGACCAGGACGACGAGTGCCCGATAGATCGCCTCGCGCCACTCGAACCCGAGCAGCGGCAGCACCAGGGCCACGACGATGGCCAGGACGAACATCGCGGGCGTGTAGACGGCACTGAACCTGTCGGCGAACCGCTCGGCTCCGCCCCGCTTGGCTTGGGCTTCCTCGACTTGCTCGATCACTCGGGCGAGCACGGTGTCGTAGTGCTCTTTGGTGACCTGCACACGCAGCACCCCGTTGCCGTTCAGGCTCCCGCCGAAGACCTCGGTGCTGACAGTGGCCTCGACCGGCACCGACTCTCCAGTCACCGGGCTGGCGTCCACCCAGGAGACACCCTCGGCGACGACGCCATCAGTGGGCAGGCGTTCACCGGGGCGCACGAGCACCACGTCACCGGGATGCAGTTCCTCCACCGCGACGGTCTCGGTCTGGCTACCGTCGGTGACTCGGTTGGCGGTCGGGGGTGCCAGCTCCATGAGTGCGCTGATGGACCCGCGCGCACGGTCGGTGGCGTAGGCCTCCATCGCTTCACCCAGGCTGAAGATGACGACGAGCATCGCGGCCTCCTCGATGACGCCCAGCGCGATCGCCCCGATCGCGGCCACGACCAGCAACACGGATATCGTCAGGCGCTTGTTGCGCACCGCCCGCACTGCGCTGCGGAGCGGATAGACACCGCCGACGATGATCGACGCCCAGAACAGCGCCAGCGCGACCGGCTCGGAGTGGATCGTCCACTCCACGATCAAGCCCACGGCCAGCAGCACTGCCGCCACCGCGAGGGTCACCGTTTCGGGTTTCCGCCACCATGTACGGCGAACCAGCCGCGGGGCTGCTGGTTCGGCCACCTGTGACGGCGTGCTCGCGTCAGTACTCATCCTGGTCTTTCCTCTTTCAGCTCGTGGGGAGGTAGCAGCAGGTCAGGCGCGAACCGGGCGAGCCGGCCCCGTCGCCGATAGGGCCAAGCCGGCCTTCCTTGCTGCTTCGATCACGGCGGCTTCAGTGACGGTGCCGTCGTGGGTGACCAGGACGACACCGGAAACCAGGGCATCGACCTTCTGCACGCCGGGGAGTGCCTCAACTGCGACGAGGTCACCGGAGCAACTCACGCATCCGCCCCCGAGGGCGCGGTACTTGGAACGGACGAGGTCGGCGGGTGCATTCAAGGGATCTCTCCTTCGATCGACATGACTTCGATCATCTTCGAAGTCCGATTCCATGCTACTCAGACTTCGATACTTGTCAAAGTGTCGAAGTCTGAGAGGATGGAGACATGTCGACGTCCCTCTTGGTGCTTCCCGTGGATAGTGCATTGGGTTACTGCACGCCGCTGTCCCGCGAGCCGATCACACCCGCGCAGGCGGAACCGCTCTCCCGGATGCTCAAGGCTCTGGCAGACCCCGTTCGGTTGCGCCTGATGTCCATGGTGCTCTCGCACGGGAACGGCGAGGCGTGCGCGATGTGCGACCTCACCGAGGGCTTTGACCTCTCACAATCGACCCTCAGCCACCACCTGAAGATCCTGCACGACGCCGGACTCGTCGACAGGGAAAAGCGCGGCGTCTGGGTCTACTACAAGGCACGCCCCGAGGCGATGGACGCACTGCGCACCGTCTTCAGCGTCGACTTCTGAGCGAAGCAACCTTGTTCGCCGCCCGTGAGGAGGTACGGCCTGTCGAAGAAAAAACGCGACGCAATGCTCCCGTCGTCTGACGAAAGGCGAGCAAGATTGCGTTACCTGCATCATGAGGCGTCGTCTTGGTTAAGAACAGTTTTTCGAGACACGGCCCAGGCCCGAAGAGTCGCGGTTGATTCGGGCGCAATCTCGTGGGTCCTTCTGTCTTGATAATTCGTCTCGTCGCGTTTTGTCTCACATGCGTTTGCAGAGGGGTTTTCTGAGTCATACTGAGCGTATGAGGCTTCTGGGGTACACGCGAGTGAGTACGACGAGCCAGGATGCGCAGCTTCAACTCGACGCGCTCGTGGCGGCGGGAGTGCAGAAGCGGGATGTCTTCAGGGACGTGACCTCCGGGAGTCGGAAGGCGAGCGAGCGCCCCGGCATGAGGAAGCTGTTCGAGCACGCAGCCGAGGGCGACACCGTCGTCGTCTGGCGGGTCGACCGCCTCGGGCGATCGCTCATCGATGTGCTGAACACGGTCAACCTGCTGCGCGAGCGAGGCGTGCACGTTCGGTCCATCTCGGATGGCATCGACCCGACGACCTCAACGGGCAGGCTGATGCTGAACATGCTGGCCACTTTGGCGGAGTACGAACGCGAACTGATAGTCGAGCGGGTCAACGCCGGCATCGCGGCCGCACGTCAAAACGGAACCCGGTTCGGTCGACCCCTGTCCGACCCGGTCGTGATCGCGGAGAAGTTGCAGCTTGTGGCTGAGGCTCGGTCTAGGGGCCGCACCGCGGAAGAGGCGGCTCGTCTCGTGGGGTGGAGCCGCGCGACGCTGTACCGGCATCAGCAAGCGCACGCGTCACGTACCTCGACGATGTAGCGATCTTGGATGGGGATGAGCGGTGGCGGATCCTTCGGCTGCATGTCGAAGACCAGATCCCGCTCGCCGTCCTCGCCCGGGATTGCGGGATCAGCGCAAGAACGCTTCAACGCTGGCACCAGCTGTACCGCGACGGCGGCCCCGCCGCGCTCGACTCTCATCCCCGCAGTGACCAGGGGGTGCGACGCACACGGCCCGAGACCGTGGCGTTCATCGAACGCCTGGCTCTAACCAAACCTCGCCCCGCCCTCGCTACCCTCCATCGCCTCGCCGCCGCCGATGCGACGCAACGAGAGCTCCCCGCGCCGAGCTACTCGACGGTCAGAGAGATCGTGATGGAACTTGACCCGGCCCTGGTCACGCTTGCGTTGGAGGGGCCGGCGTCGTACCGGAACAAGCACGAACTCGTGTTTCGTCGCCGCGCCGAGCACCCGAACCAGACGTGGCAGTCCGATCACACCGAACTCGATATCCTCATCGTCGATGCCGACGGGAAACCCGATCGGCCCTGGTTGACGACCGTGCTGGATGATCACTCCCGCGCGATCTGCGGCTACATGGTGTTCACGGGTGCACCCTCCGCGATGAACACCGCCCTCGCACTCCGGCAGGCGATCTGGCGCAAGACCGACCCTGCCTGGGCGATGTGCGGGATTCCCGACGTTCTCCATGTCGATCACGGCTCCGACTTCACCAGCCGCCACCTGGAACGCACCGCCATCGCGCTGCACGTGCGGATCATCCATTCCACGGTCGGCCGGCCACAGGGGCGCGGGAAGGTCGAGCGATTCTTCCGCACCGTCAACTCCGAGCTTCTAGCAACTTTGCCCGGGCATATGAGCCGCGGGAACAGGAACCCGAAGCCAGTCATCGATCTCACAGAGCTTGATCGTGCCATCAGCGCCTTCATCGCGACCTACAACGACCGCACCCATAGCGAACTCGGAATTTCTCCGAAAGAGGCATGGATCGCGGACGGTTGGCTTCCCCGCATGCCTGACAGCCTCGAGGAACTCGACGGGCTCCTTCTCACGGTCCCGAAGAATCGTGTCGTCCAACGAGACGGTATCCACTTCCAAGGCCAGCGGTACCTCGCCCCAACCCTGGCACCCTTCGTCGGACACACGATCACCATCCGCTACGACCCCCGCGACATCTCCGAGATTCGCGTCTACGACCGAGACACGTTCATCTGCACCGCCATCGATGAAGCCCACCCGAACCTCCGCCTCAGCCTCCGCGACATCGAAACCGCACGCCGAGCACGGCGCCGGGAACTACGTCGCACGATCAATGACCGCATCCCCAGGGTCGCTCACCGCGAGGAAACCCGCACACCTGACTCCGCACCGAGGCGGCCCCGGTTGCGCACCTACGAGGAGGACGAATGATGAGCCACGCGTTTATCGTCACAAAGGAGCACCGACGCTTCACCGAGTTCGCCAACGCCGTCCGAAAGGACAAAACGATCGGGATCTGCCACGGTCCAGCTGGCGTCGGGAAAACCAACTCCGCGCGCCGGTACGCGAATTGGGACATCCTCGAGCCCTATATCGACGAGTGGGGCCCCCGCGGAGACCACGACGCCAAACACTATGCAATCGCGAACCGATCTCGCACCGTCTTCTACACACCCGAAGTCCTCTGCCGCCCGAAAGACCTCATGAGCGACATCGACCACTGGCAGATGAAAGTCGGCATCTGCGCCGACGAGCACCTCAGGTCGCTCAGCACAGACGCCGCCTCGTCCAGGCAGAACGACGTCAAGCGCCTCATTGAGCTGCTCATCATCGACGAAGCCGAACGACTCACGCCGAGCGCCCTCGAGCTGCTTCGTGACCAACACGACCGCACCCACCTCGCGATCATCCTGATCGGAATGCCGGGCATCGACGAGCGCTTCCGTCACTACCCGCAACTCTTCAGCAGACTTGGATTCTCACACCAGTACCGGACCCTGGGCCGCGAGGAACTGCTCTTCGTCTTGGACCGCCACTGGAAACGGTTAGGTAAGGTCCTTGACCTTGACGACTTCACCGACGCGCAGGCCGTCGCCGCGATCGAACGAATCACCCGCGGCAACTTCCGCCTCCTCGAACGACTTTTCCCCCAGATCACCCGGGTACTAAAGATCAACCAGCTCGACACGATCACCGACGACGTCGTTGAAGCCGCGGCCAGCATCCTCGTCATCGGAAACTAGCGACGCAAAGCCATCACAGAACGCCGCCAAAGAGCGACGAACTCCACAG
>NZ_JBHWTD010000031.1:0-16728 GCF_043427715.1 Microbacterium sp.
GGGGTGCAGGTCCCCTCGGGGACCTGCACCTTCGCTTGTTAGGCTTCTAAACACTGCGTGACGCCGTCGGCCCGATCGGCCGGCGCCGCGCCCTCCCGATCGACAGGTGGCCGCACCCCTATGGCTTCATTCATCATCCGACGACTCATCGCTTCGGTGTTCGTCTTGTTCGCCGCGACGTTCTTGATGTACAACTTGACGGCGCTTGCCGGAGACCCTCTGGAAGAGCTCCGGCAGTCGAATGCTCCTAACAAGGAGCAGCTCATCGAGGCGCGAACCAAGCTCCTCAACCTCGACGTCCCCGCCCCGTTGCGCTACTTCCTGTGGCTCGGCGGGCTCTTCCGTGGCGACTTCGGGATCAGCGTGCAGGGCCAGCAGGTCAACGCGCTCCTGGCCAACGCCCTCACCGCGACGATCACCCTCGTCACGACCGCGACCATCGTCGCGATCATCCTGGGCATCACCGTCGGTATCGTCTCGGCGCTGCGTCAGTACAGCGGCTTCGACTACACCGTCACGCTGATTTCCTTCCTCTTCTTCTCTCTTCCGATCTTCTGGGTCGCCGTGCTCCTCAAGCAGTACGGTGCGATCCAGGTCAATAACTGGCTGGGCGATCCGGAGATCCCCATACCCGTGGTCGTCATCGCCGCGATCGTGGCGGGACTGCTGTGGATGTCGATCCTCGGCGGCTCCCTCATCCGCAAGCTCGTGGTGTTCGGCATCGGCGCCGTCGCGACGGCGGGTGTGCTCGTCTACCTTTCTGTCACGCGCTGGTTCGCGGATCCGACGATCGGAATCGTCGTCTACGCCGTTCTCGCGATCGGCACCGCGATCGCCATCACGGCGGTCTCCACGGGTCTCCACAACAAGAAGGCGCTCTACGCCTCGCTCAGCATGGCAGCGCTCGGGATCGCGCTCTACTACCCGGCGATGACCTCGTTCCTCAACGGCATGAGCCTCGCTCTGTTCGTAGGCCTTGCTGTGCTGACAATCGTGGTCGGCGGTGTCGCCGGCTGGCTCTTCGGCAAGCCCGACCGCGGGCCAGTCATCCGCACGGCGATCTTCACGGCCTTCATCTCGGCTGGACTCATCGCACTCGACAAGTACTTCTCGTACTGGGCCGTCTATGCGGCGTCGGGTCGTGTGCGCGGGCGCCCCATCGCCACCGTCGGAGCGTCGACGCCGAACCTCGGCGGCAACTTCTGGGTCCAGGGCATCGACCTGTACACCCACCTGCTGCTGCCGACGATCGCGATCATCCTCATCTCGTTCGCCAGCTACACGCGCTACTCGCGGGCGAGCCTGCTCGAGGTGATGAACCAGGATTACATCCGCACGGCGCGCGCAAAGGGCCTCACCGAGCGCACCGTCATCGTCCGTCACGCATTCCGCAACGCCCTGATCCCGATCACGACGATCATCGCGTTCGACGTGGGTTCCATCGTCGGTGGTGCGGTCATCTCCGAGACCGTCTTCGGCTGGACCGGCATGGGCCGGCTCTTCGTCGACGGCATCCATTCCGTTGACCCCAACCCCGTCATGGCCTTCTTCGTCGTCGCTGGCACGCTTGCGGTTGTCTTCAACCTCATCGCGGACCTGGTGTATGCGGCGCTCGACCCCCGAATCAAGGTGAGCTGACATGACCTCCGTCACCCCTGAACCCGCTACGACCGGGACTCTGAACACTGAAGCGACGATCGAGCAGCGCGAGACCGAGGGGCTCAGCCAGGGCCAGATCGTCCGTCGGCGGTTCTTCCGTCACCGCGGCGCCATGGTCGCCATGGTCGTCCTGACCTTCATCGTTCTGCTGGCGTTCACCTCGGTGGGCATCAGCCTGTGGGGGATCCGGATCCCCGGATGGTGGCAGTACAACTGGACCGAGCTCCCCGACGTGGAGAATGGCGGCGCGCCGACGCTCAGCTTCATCCCGCAGTGGCTCGGCGGCGAGGGCATCCGGTTCGGCAACCACCCGTTCGGTCAGGACGAGGTCGGTCGCGACATCTTCGCCGTCGTCATGCGCGGTGCTCAGCAGTCGATCATGGTGATGGTCATCGCGGGCGTCGTCGCCACGATCATCGGTGTCGTCATCGGTGCTCTCGCGGGCTACTACCGCAAGGCCACCGACGCGGTCCTGATGCGCTTCACCGACATCGTCATCACCATCCCGCTCATCGTCATCGGTTCGGTCCTCGGGCGCACCTTCGGAAGCCTCGGCGCCGCGGTGCTCGGCGTCATCATCGGTCTCTTCGCGTGGACGACGCTCGCCCGTCTCGTGCGCGGTGAGTTCCTGTCGCTGCGCGAGCGGGAGTTCGTGGATGCCGCGCGCGTCTCAGGCGCCCGCGATCGCCGGATCATCTTCCGCCACATCCTGCCGAACGCCGTCGGCGTGATTGTCGTCAACGCCACGCTCCTCATGGCCGGTGCGATCCTCCTCGAGTCGGCGCTGAGTTACATCGGCTTCGGCGTGCAGAGCCCGGACACCTCGCTCGGCAAGATCGTCTCCGAAAACCAGGCGGCGTTCTCGACGCGTCCGTGGCTGTTCTGGTGGCCCGGTGTGTTCATCATCGCGATCGCCCTCTGCATCAACTTCATCGGCGACGGTCTGCGCGACGCGTTCGACCCCCGTCAAAAGAAGATGCCGAGCGTGCGCGCGATGGCACGTGCCGGACGTGCCGGCGGAGCGGCGGCTGTCGCTCCGGCTGTCGACACGTCCCCGGCGACGGACGCACCCTCCGTCACGATGCCGGGTGCGGCGCCGTACGCGGGCGACCCGGCGGGAGACCGCGATCCGCGACCGGAGACGCCGCACGACGGGCGCCCCGACACGGAGCGGTGATGACGCTGCTAGGCCACGATGCCGATCACCGTGGCGGCCGCCAACGCGGCCGTCGCGGCGATCGTCGCGGCGTGCCACGTCGTCTTCTCCGCGGTCGGGTCAGCTCCGGCATCCAGGGCACCCGTCTCGGCGAGGCGCTCCCAGCGGAATCGGATGAGCTGCGCGAGGTTTCCGGAGGGCACCGACAGGGCATCGCTCGGTCGAAGGCTGCCGTGAGCGCCGCGTGCGGTCTCGCCGAGGCCGGTGAAGTCGCTGCGCGAGAGCCCCAGCAGACGGTGGCGCCCGGGCGCGGGCGTCGCCCAGACGCGGATGACGCGCGACGGGGTGCGGACGGTCAGCGACCACTTCGTGTCGACCATGATGATCGACGGCCACGGCACGAACTCGGTGCGGAACACATTGACCACCGTGATGCCGTGCTCCGCCACGATCAGCTCGGGTCGCCAGAACATCGCCCACACGAGCACCGCGATCAGCAGCAGGGGCCATCCGTAACGCAGCGCCTCACCCACATCGATCACGACGAGCGCAATCACGCCGATCGTGCACACCACGACGGTCAGAGCGGCGAGCACACGGCTCGCGAGCGGACGGTATCGGACCTGTTCGAACGCCATGACCTCCAGCTTTCCAGATGGGAACACAACCAATGACTCACTCCATGAAGGCCGAGACCGCCACCCCGACCGGCGCTGAGACGGTCCTCGAGGTCTCGGGGCTCGGCGTCGAGTTCTGGGTGGACGGCAAGTTCTACCCCGCCGCCGTCGGAATGGACTACAGACTCCACCGCGGCGAGGTGCTCGCAATCGTCGGTGAGTCGGGGTCGGGCAAGAGCACGAGCTCGATGGCCCTGCTCGGACTGCTCCCCGACAACGCGCGGGTGACCGGCTCGATGAAGCTGCAGGGTCGGGAGATGCAGGGGATGTCTCCCGCCGAGCTCCGATCGCTCCGCGGCAACGACATCTCGGTGATCTTCCAGGAGCCGATGACGGCGCTGAACCCGGTCTACACCGTCGGTTTCCAGATCATGGAGGCACTGCGCTCGCACGACCGCGACCTGGTCCCGAGCAAGGCCCGCGAGCGCGCCATCGAGCTGCTGCGCATGGTGGAGATGCCGAACCCCGAGCAGTCCTTCCACAAGTACCCGCACCAGCTCTCCGGCGGCCAGCGCCAGCGCGCCATGATCGCGCAGTCCATCTCGTGCGACCCCCTGCTGCTCATCGCCGACGAACCGACGACGGCGCTCGACGTCACCGTGCAGGCCGAGATCCTCGACCTGATGCGCAACCTCCGCAACCGACTCGACTCCGCGATCATCCTCATCACTCACGACATGGGTGTCGTCGCCGACCTCGCCGACCGGATCATGGTCATGAAGAACGGCGTGGTCGTCGAGTCCGGAACGGTCGATGAGATCTTCCACGCCCCGAAGCACGACTACACCAAGGCACTGCTCGCCTCGGTGCCGCACCTCGGCCTCGGCGTCCTCGAGCCCGTCGAAGCGGGCGTCGTCGCCGAAGGTGTCGCTTCGGTGGCCGCGATCCGCGAGCAGGCCTCCCAGGAGGCGCCGCCGTCCGAGCGCGGCGCGACGCCCGTCCTCTCCTTCGAGGGCGTCGCCATCGAGTACCCGAAGCGCGGCCGGATCCCCGCATTCCGTGCGGCGGAGAACATCGACCTGCAGGTCTACCCCGGCGAGATCATGGGCCTCGTGGGGGAGTCGGGGTCCGGAAAGACCACCCTGGGTCGTGCCGCGATCGGTCTGCTGCCGATCGCCGCGGGCAAGCTCACGGCCGTCGGCACCGACATCTCCAACGCCTCGCCCAAGGACCTTACGGCCATCCGCCGCCGCACCGGCATCGTCTTCCAGGACCCGGCATCTTCGCTGAACCCGCGGATGCCGATCGGTCAGTCGATCGGTGAGCCGTTGCTTCTGGCCGGCGAGGCTTCCGGCAAGGAGCTCGACCGCCGCGTTGAGGAGCTGCTCAGCCAGGTGGAGCTTCCGACCTCTTACCGAAACCGATTCCCGCACGAGCTCTCGGGCGGTCAGAAGCAGCGTGTCGGCATCGCGCGCGCTCTCGCGCTCGCACCCGAGTTGCTCGTCGCGGACGAGCCGACTTCGGCGCTCGACGTATCGGTGCAGGCCCGCTTCCTCGACCTCCTGCAGGAACTTCAGCAGGAGCTGAAGTTCGCGTGTCTGTTCATCAGCCACGACCTCGCGGTCGTCGACATCCTGGCTCACCGCATCGCGGTGATGCACCACGGCAAGCTCGTGGAGGTCGGCTCGCGGGATCAGATCCTCCGCGGCGCGAAGGATCCCTACACGCAGCGTCTCATCGCCGCCGTGCCGGTGCCCGACCCCGACCGGCAGCGTCAGCGCCGCCAGGCCCGCGCCGCCCTGATCGGGGCCGGCGCCGACCAGCACCAGATCGGCGGAAGCGACGCGGTCGCCGGCTGACGCAGGGCGGTCAGGTAACCGCTTGTACAATGGGGTGCCCCCGAATCCGGGTGGCACCCCATTTCGCTTTGTTGAGGACCCTCATGGCCCACGCCCTCCGCCCTGATCTGCGCAACGTCGCGATCGTCGCTCACGTCGACCACGGCAAGACGACGCTCGTCGACGCCATGCTCCGTCAGACCGGATCGTTCGGCGAACACGCGCACGTCGAAGAGCGCGCCATGGACTCGAACGACCTCGAGCGTGAGTAGGGCATCAAGTTCCTCGCCAAGAACACGGCGATCACGTACAACGGTGCCCACACCGACGAGCCGATCACGATCAACGTCATCGACACGCCCGGTCACGCCGACTTCGGTGGCGAGGTCGAGCGCGGGCTGTCGATGGTCGACGGTGTCGTCCTGCTGGTGGACTCCTCGGAGGGCCCCCTCCCGCAGACGCGCTTCGTGCTGCGCAAGGCCCTCGAGGCCAAGCTCCCCGTCATCCTCCTGGTCAACAAGACCGACCGCCCCGACGCCCGCATCGCCGAGGTCGAAGAAGAGGCGCACGACCTGCTCCTGGGTCTCGCCTCTGACCTGCAGGACGACGTGCCCGACCTCGATGTCGACGCGCTCCTCGACGTCCCCGTCGTGTACGCGTCGGGCCGCGCCGGCGCGGCATCCCGCAACCGCCCCGAGAACGGCTCGCTGCCCGACAACGACGACCTCGAGCCGCTGTTCGAGGCGATCCTCGAGCACGTCCCCGCACCGTCGTACGACGACGAGGCCCCGCTGCAGGCGTGGGTCACGAACCTCGACTCCAGCCCGTTCCTCGGCCGTCTCGCGCTGCTGCGCGTGTTCAACGGCACCCTGAAGAAGGGCCAGACGGTCGCCTGGGTCCGTCACG
Source organism: Microbacterium sp. (assembly GCF_043427715.1). Taxonomy (GTDB): domain Bacteria; phylum Actinomycetota; class Actinomycetes; order Actinomycetales; family Microbacteriaceae; genus Microbacterium. The sequence goes on from NZ_JBHWTD010000031.1 coordinate 6,177, forward strand.
ACGGCACCCACACCACCGCGCGCATCACCGAGCTGCTCAAAACCAAGGCGCTCGAGCGCTTCCCGGCCGAGTCGGCCGGCCCCGGCGACATCGTCGCCATCGCCGGTATCGAGAACATCACCATCGGCGAGACGATCGCCGACCCCGAGGACGTTCGGCCGCTGCCCGCGATCACCGTCGACGACCCCGCGATCTCGATGACGATCGGCACCAACACCTCGCCCCTCATGGGCAAGGTCAAGGGGCACAAGCTCACCGCCCGGATGGTCAAGGACCGCCTCGACCGCGAGCTGATCGGAAACGTCTCGCTCAAGGTCGTCGACATCGGCAAGCCCGACGCGTGGGAGGTGCAGGGCCGTGGCGAACTCGCCCTCGCGATCCTCGTCGAGAACATGCGCCGCGAAGGCTTCGAGCTCACCGTCGGCAAGCCGCAGGTCGTCACGCGTCGTGACGAGAACGGCAAGCTGACCGAGCCCTTCGAGCACCTGACGATCGATGCGCCCGAGGAGCACCTCGGCGCCATCACGCAGCTCATGGCCGGCCGCAAGGGTCGCATGGAGACGATGACCAACCACGGCACCGGCTGGGTGCGCATGGAGTTCATCGTCCCCTCGCGTGGCCTGATCGGCTTCCGGAGCGAGTTCCTCACCATCACCCGCGGCACCGGCATCGCCAACGCGATCTCCCACGGCTACGACGAGTGGGCCGGCGCGATCTCGACGCGCCAGAACGGCTCGATCGTCGCCGACCGTGCCGGCGTCGTCACCCCGTTCGCGATGATCGCCCTGCAGGAGCGCATGAGCTTCTTCGTGCAGCCGACCGAAGAGGTCTACGAGGGCATGGTCATCGGCGAGAACTCGCGCGCCGACGACATGGACGTCAACATCACCAAGGAGAAGAAGCTCACGAACATGCGTTCGTCGACGTCGGACTCCTTCGAGTCGATGACGCCGCCGCGCGTGCTCACCCTCGAGGAGAGCCTCGAGTTCGCGCGCGACGACGAATGCGTCGAGGTCACGCCCGAGAAGGTCCGCATCCGCAAGGTCGAGCTCGACGCGACCATCCGCGGTCGCGTCGCGTCGCAGCGCAAGCGCCAGGACGCGAACGCCTGACCCGGCTGGGGGAGCGCATGGCGGCACAACCGTCGCCGGTCCGCCGCGCCTGGCGCGATGGGATCGGGGTGGCTGTGGCCACCAGTGCGTACGGCATCTCGTTCGGGGCGCTGGCCGCGTCTGCCGGACTCGACGTCTGGCAAGCCTGCGTCCTGAGTCTGGTGATGTTCACCGGCGGATCGCAGTTCGCGTTCGTCGGCGTGATCGCCGGAGGAGGGGTGGCCGGTGCGGCCATCGCCTCGGCAGCGCTGCTCGGTGTCCGCAACGTCGCCTACGGCCTGCGGATGTCGCCCGTCATCGGGCCCGGCGCGCTCCGTCGCGCAGCGGCCGCACCGCTCACGATCGACGAATCGACCGCCGTCTCCCTCGCGCAGACGGATGCCGCGGCGCGGCGCACCGGGTTCTGGGTGACCGGCGTGGGCATCTACCTCGGGTGGAACCTGTCCACCCTCGCCGGCGCGCTTCTCGGCGACGTCCTCGGCGACGTCCGCGCCTACGGACTGGATGCCGCGGCGGCGGCGGCCTTCCTTGCCCTCCTCTGGCCGCGCCTGCAGCGGCGTCAGGCGATGGCCGTCGGCGCGGCGGCCGCGGTCGTGGCGGGCCTGCTGACCCCCGTCATGATGCCCGGGCTGCCGGTGCCGGTGGCGGCGCTCGTCGCCGTGGCCGTCGGCTGGTCGAACCGCTGGGAGCGTCGGACGCCGGACGGTGTCTCGGTGGAGGTCGCGCCGTGACCCTCTGGACCGCGATCGTGGTGGCATCCATCCTCTGCGTCGCGCTGAAGGCCGTCGGCTACCTCATCCCGCCCGGCGTGTTCGACGCCCCGCGCCCCACCCGGATCATCGACCTCCTGACGGTCGCACTCCTGTCCGCTCTCGTCGTCGTGCAGACCGTGGGGGCGGGGCAGGCGATCGTCGTCGATGCGCGAGTGCCGGCGGTCCTCGCCGCGGCGATCCTCCTCGCGGTGCGGGCGCCGTTCCTCGTCGTCGTCGTCGCGGCGGCGGCGGTGGCCGCATCGCTTCGCGCGCTCGGCTGGGCGGCGTGAACGCGCGCGAGGGCCGTGCCTATGCTGGTGGCGTGAACTCGACCGTCGCCCGCATCGCCACCTGGGTCCTCGCCGGCGTCATCGGCTTCGTCTACGGCGTCGCCGGCGTCATCGGCCAGGCCGCCGCCTGGGGTCCGGTCCCGATCGGTCTCGTCGTCGCCCTCGTCGGATTGATCGCTCTGCTGGTCGCCGTGCGCACCCTGACGGGGGAGCGTGGCTCCACCCTGGGCGCGGGCGTCGGCGCGCTTGTGGCGACCGTCATCCTGTCAGGTCAGGGCCCGGGCGGATCGGTCGTCGTGCCGGCACCGGCCGAGGGCGAGATCACCACGGGCGTCATCTGGACGTTCGCCGTGCCGCTGATCGCCGCACTCATCGTGGCGTGGCCGGCGGCGCCCGCCCGTCGGACGACGAACTAGACTCGTCACGTGACGTATGTGATCGCCCTGCCGTGCGTGGATGTGAAGGATCGAGCCTGCATCGACGAGTGTCCTGTCGACTGCATCTACGAAGGTGAACGCTCCCTCTACATCCACCCCGATGAGTGCGTCGACTGCGGCGCCTGCGAGCCGGTGTGCCCCGTCGAGGCGATCTACTACGAGGACGACCTCCCCGACGAGTGGCAGGACTACTACACCGCCAACGTCGACTTCTTCCAGGACATCGGCTCTCCCGGCGGCGCTGCCAAGGTGGGTGTGATCCCGAAGGATCACCCGATCATCGCCGCCCTGCCGCCGCAGGCTCACTGAGTCCTGCCGGTGAGCGTCCACGACCTCGCTGACTATCCGTGGGATGCCGTCGCACCCTACGCGCAGCGCGCCCGTTCCCACCCTGACGGCATCGTCGATCTCTCAATCGGCTCTCCCGTCGACAAGACCCCGGCTGTCATCGCGGCCGCACTCACCGCCGCGACCGACGCGCACGCCTACCCGCAGACGGTCGGGACCCCCGCCCTCCGTGAGGCGATAGCGCAGTGGTACGACCGTCGCCGGGGGGTGCCGGGGCTGACGGCCGAGCACGTCCTGCCGACCGTGGGCTCCAAGGAGCTCGTCGCGCTGCTGCCGCTCCTGCTGGCGCTGGGCCCGGGCGATATCGTCGTGCATCCGCGCGCCGCGTATCCCTCCTACGAGGTGGGGGCCCGCCTGGTCGGCGCCGATGCGGTCGCCGCGGACGATCCGGATTCCTGGCCCGAGGGCACGAAGCTCGTCTGGCTCAACTCGCCCGGCAACCCGGACGGACGTGTTCTGGGCGTTGCCGACCTCCGCCGCGCGGTCGAGCGCGCGCGCCGGCTCGGTGCGGTCGTGGCATCCGACGAGTGCTACGCCGAACTCGGGTGGGACGGTCCCTGGGCGGATGCCGCGGTGCCGAGCGTCCTCGACCCGCGCGTGACCGATGGCGATCTCTCCGGCCTGCTGTCGGTCTACTCGTTGAGCAAGCAGTCGAACCTCGCCGGCTATCGCGCCGCGTTCCTCGCCGGCGACCCCGCGCTCGTGGGGTCGCTGCTGACCGCTCGCAAGCACCTCGGACTCATGGTTCCGGCCCCCGTCCAGGCGGCCATGGTCGCCGCCCTCGGCGACGACGCCCATGTCGACGCGCAGCGCGAGCGCTACCGCGCCCGGCGCGCCGTCCTCCGGCCGGCTCTGGAGGCCGCCGGCTTCCGCATCGATCACAGCGAGGGCGGACTCTATCTGTGGGCCACCGCGGGCGAGGATGCGTGGGATTCGCTCGATCGACTCGCCCGTCTCGGCATCCTGGCCGGCCCCGGGCACTTCTACGGGACCCACTTCCCGCAGCACGTGCGCTTCTCCCTGACCGCCTCGGATGACCGCATCGCCGCCGCGGCACAGCGGCTGCGGGCTTCGTAGCTTTCCTCTCACGATTCCGCTGATCCATTGGCGGGGTCAGGAGAGGCGAATTCACACCAGTAGGCTGTAAGACGCAACCGACGACCGCAAGGAGGCTTCGTGACGAACGCGGACACCCCTCAGATGGCCACCGTCACCCTTGGTGACAAGACCGCGAGTCTTCCGCTCATCGCGGGAAGCGAAGGGGTTCCGAGCGTCGACTTCTCGACGTTCATGAAGCAGACCGGCTACACCGCGCTCGACTACGGCTTCGTCAACACCGCGGCCACCAAGTCGGCGATCACCTACATCGACGGTGACCAGGGCATTCTTCGCTACCGCGGGTACCCGATCGAGCAGCTCGCGAAGCACAGCACCTACCTCGAGGTGGCGTGGCTGCTGCTCTACGGCGAGCTTCCCAATGCAGATCAGCTCGGCGAGTTCGACGAGAAGATCCGTCGGCACACGCTCCTGCACGAGGACCTCAAGCACTTCTTCTCGGCGCTCCCGCACACCGCGCACCCGATGTCGGTGCTGTCGGCGGCGACCGCTGCGCTCTCGACCTACTACGAAGGCCAGAGCGACCCGGGCAACCCCGAGCACGTCGAGCTCAACACGATCCGCCTCCTTGCGAAGCTCCCCGTCATCGCGGCCTATGCGCACAAGAAGAGCGTCGGCCAGGCGTTCCTCTACCCCGACAACTCGCTGAGCTTCGTCGACAACTTCCTGAAGCTCAACTTCGGCAACCACGCCGAGCCGTACGAGATCAACCCCGTCATGTCGCGCGCACTCGAGCGCCTGCTGATCCTCCACGAAGACCACGAGCAGAACGCCTCGACCTCGACGGTGCGCCTGGTCGGCTCCACCGGCGCCAACCAGTTCTCGTCGATCTCGGCCGGAATCAACGCCCTGTACGGCCCGCTGCACGGCGGCGCCAATGAAGCCGTGCTCGACATGCTCGCGCGCATCCGCGACTCCGGCGAGAGCGTGCAGCGCTTCGTCGAGCGGGTCAAGAACAAGGAAGACGGCGTGAAGCTCATGGGCTTCGGTCACCGCGTCTACAAGAACTACGACCCGCGGGCCAAGCTCGTCAAGGAGTCGGCCGACGAGGTGCTGCGCGAACTCGGTGTCACCGACCCGCTGCTGGCCCTGGCCAACGAGCTCGAGGAGATCGCGCTCAGCGACGACTACTTCAAGGAGCGTCGTCTCTACCCGAACGTCGACTTCTACACCGGCGTCATCTACAAGGCGATGGGTTTCCCGACCCGCATGTTCACGCCGCTGTTCGCGATCGGCCGTCTGCCCGGCTGGCTTGCTCACTGGCGCGAGATGCAGTACGACCCGCAGACCAAGATCGGTCGCCCGCAGCAGCTCTACATCGGTGCAGGCGAGCGGGATTACCCCGGCGTCTGAACCTCGAAAAGGCCCGCCACGCAGCAGCGTGGCGGGCCTTTTCGCGTCCCGGCGCAGGCGCTATGGTGACCGCATGAGCGCACAGTGGGGCGAAGCGTCGATCCCGGTACCCGTCGATCCCGGCGGGGAGATGTTCGACCCTCTGGGCGGGGCGCCGGGATTCATGGCGGGCTTCGGCGTGATCTTCGTCGTGGTGATGATCGCCGTCGCCGCGGTCTTCGTCATATCGATCATCACAGCGGTTCGGAAGTACCGGGTCCTCAAGGATGCCGGGGTCGATCCACTGACGGTCGATGCGGCGATCGCGGCGAAGGTCCTCCGCAGCGGCGCCTTGGCAGAGCAGGCACCGGCGTCACCTCCGCCCAGCACGGAGCAGCGCCTCGCGGAGCTCGACGACCTGCGCGCGCGGGGCGTGATCAGCGAAGAAGAGCACCGCGCGGCGCGCGCGGCCGCGCTGGGTACGTGACGATCCGCGGTAGTGCCGATCAGGCGTGCAGGTCGGCGTTGAGGGTGACGCCCACTCCCGCGCGCTGAACGGCTTCGACGGCGCCGGTGAGCGAGTTCCGTCGGAACAGGATGCCGCTGCGGCCGGAGAGCTCGGCCCCCTTGACGACCGGGCGACGACCGTCCGCGGTCGCAGGCTCACCCGCGAGGACGATCTTCGTGCCGGCGGTGACGTAGAGCCCTGCCTCGACGACGCAGTCGTCGCCGAGGGAGATGCCGATGCCCGCGTTCGCGCCCAGGAGCGTGCGCGCTCCGATCGACACCCGGTGGGTGCCGCCGCCCGACAGGGTGCCCATGATCGAGGCGCCGCCGCCGATGTCGCTGCCGTCGCCGACGACGACGCCCTGCGAGATGCGACCTTCGACCATCGACGCGCCGAGAGTCCCCGCGTTGAAGTTGACGAAGCCCTCGTGCATCACGGTCGTTCCGGGGGAGAGGTAGGCGCCGAGCCGCACGCGCGACGCGTCGGCGATCCGGACGCCTGCGGGGGTCACGTAGTCGGTCAGGCGGGGGAACTTGTCGACACCCTGCACCTGGATGCCGGCGCGGACGAGTCCCGGGCGGAGCCGCTCGAGGTCGTTCGGGTGCACGGGTCCGGCGTTGGTCCATGCCACGTTCGGAAGGTGACCGAAGATGCCGGACAGATCGAGGTCGTTGGGTCGGACGAGTCGGTGCGAGAGGGCGTGCAGTCGAAGGTACGCATCCGAGGTGCCCGCGGGCGCGGCATCCAGGTCGATCTCGACGGTCACGACGGAGACGGTGACACCGCGGCGTTCGTCGGCGCCGGTGAACGGGTCGAGCGAGCTGGTGTCGGGGGCCTCCGGCGTCGTCCCGAGGGCGGGGGACGGGAACCAGGTGTCGAGCACCGTCCCGTCGGTGCTCGTCGTAGCCAGCCCGATACCCCACACGCGACGCAGTTCACTCACCCCTCCAGGGTACCGGCCCGGCAGGGGCGTGCCCGCGCCGGTGAGGTCCCGACATGGCGGCGTCATTAGACTCGGGAGCATGCCCCGGCTCGACCTCCGCGCGTCCTCTGTCGATCTCACCCGCACCCTGTGCGACATCCCGAGCGTGTCCGACGAGGAGACGCCCCTGGCCGATGCGATCTTCGACGCCGTGAACGGACTGGCCCACCTCGAGGTCTACCGCGACGGCGACACGATCGTCGCGCGCACGAACCTCGGGCGCGCGCAGCGGGTCGCGATCGCGGGGCACATCGACACCGTGCCGATCAACCGGAACGTGCCGACCCGCGACATCGAGGTCGACGGCGAGCCGTTCCTGTGGGGTCGTGGCACGGTCGACATGAAGGCGGGCGTCGCGGTACAGCTGAAGCTCGCCGCCGAGCTCACCGACCCCCGTGTCGACATCACCTGGATGTGGTACGACCACGAAGAGGTCGCCGCCGAGCTCAACGGCCTCACGCGACTCGCGGCGACGCGCCCCGACCTCTTCGCCGCGGACTTCGCGATCCTCGGCGAACCGTCCAACGGCCAGGTCGAAGGCGGCTGCAACGGCAACCTCCGTGCGATCGTCCGCACCCGCGGCGTGCGCGCCCATAGCGCCCGCGCCTGGATCGGCGAGAACGCCATCCACAAGGCCGCACCGATCCTCGCACGCCTCGCCGAGTACCGACCCCGCGAGGTCGACGTGGAAGGCCTCGTCTACCGGGAAGGCCTCAACGCCGTGCGGATCAGCGGCGGCATCGCCGGGAACGTCATCCCCGACGCGTGCGAGGTCGAGGTCAACTACCGCTTCGCGCCGAACAAGGACGGCGCGGCAGCCGAGGCGCACGTCCGCGACGTGCTCGCGGGCTTCGACGTCGAGGTCGTCGACCTCTCCGAGGGGGCTCGTCCGGGGCTCGACGCCGCCCTCGCGCAGGAGTTCGTCGCCGCCGTCGGAGCGGTGCCGCAGCCGAAGTACGGCTGGACCGACGTCGCCCGCTTCTCGGCGATGGGCGTCCCGGCCGTGAACTACGGTCCCGGGGACCCGCACCTCGCCCATCACGACGAGGAGCGCGTCGCCCTCTCGCAGATCATCGACGTCGAGCGCGGCCTTCGGGCATGGTTGACCGGCGCCTGAGGTCGCCCGCCGCGGTCGCCGCGGTCATCGCCGGTGTCTACCTGCTCGCCAGGCTCGTCACCACCGGGTTCTTCCAGCTCGCCGCGACGCTGTCGGGGCCGACCTCGCGGTTCGGAGCGGATGCCGGGATCGCCGACCTCGCGATGGGGTGGGACAGCCAGTGGTACTGGCTCATCGCGGCATCCGGCTATCCCACCGAACTGCCGGTGGACGACGCCGGGAACGTGGCCGAGAACGCGTGGGCGTTCATGCCGCTCTACCCCTTCCTCGCTCGGGCGCTGGGGACGCTCGTCGGGGGATATCCCGCCGGAGCGATCCTCGTGTCACTGGTCGCGGGGTACGTGGCATCCGTCCTGCTGTTCCATCTGCTGCGCCCCCGCATCGGCACCGCCGCCGCGCTCTGGGCGGTCGCCTTCTTCGCGAACGGGCCGCTGGCCGCGCTCTTCCAGATGGGGTATGCGGAGTCGCTGTTCCTCGTGTGGCTTCTGCTCGCCCTCCGGGAGCTGACGAAGCGCCGGTTCGGATGGCTGTACCTCCTCATCCCGCTCATGGGGTACACACGCCCGGGCGTCCTCGCCTTCGCGCTGCTGCTCGGGCTGTACGGGATCATGCGATGGTTCTCGCGCACGCGTGACCGGCTGCCCGCCCGTCATGTCGTCCACATCATCGCGCTCGGCGCCTGGGCGACCGTCATCGGATTCTCCTGGCAGGTGATCACGGCGATCGCCACGGGCGACCCGTCGGGGTACCTCGAAACCGAGTTGGCGTGGCGCCGCAGCTGGCTCGGATCCGAAGAGGGCTTCGTGCCGCTCTCGGGAGTCATCACCGCCGCCGCGATGTGGTTCGGGCTGTGGGGGATGCCGGAGCCCGTCGGCTACATCGCCCTCGGCGTGCTGCTCGCCGGCGTCGTCGCGGGGCTCCTCTCCGCACGGGTGAGGGCACTCGGACCCGAGATCCGCCTCTGGTCGGTGAGCTACCTCGTGTACCTGCTCGCCGTCTTCTTCCCGCAGTCGAGCACCTTCCGGCTGCTGCTGCCACTCACGCCGCTCGCAGGGGCGTTCGCGCTGCCGACGGCGCGCTGGTGGCGCGTCGGGGTGCTGGTGCTGTGCGTCGCGGGGCAATGGTGGTGGATCCACGAGATGCTCGCGCGGGGCGACACGTTCTACCGCATCCCGTGACGACGCATGACGATCACTGAGCGTCGGCGATCACGCCTCCACCCCATTGGGTAGACTTGTCCGGTAGGACGAAGACGAAAGGGAGCCCCACAATGGCAGCCATGAAGCCGCGCACCGGAGACGGACCTATGGAGGCCGTCAAGGAGGGCCGCCTCATCATCGTGCGTGTTCCGCTCGAGGGGGGTGGACGCCTCGTGGTGTCCGTCAACGACGAAGAGGCGAAGGAGCTCCACTCGGTTCTGAGTGGTGTCGTCAGCGCAGCCTGACACCTTCTTCACAGCACACGAGAACGGCCGGTCGGGGGACCGGCCGTTCGTCGTTCCCGCCAGAGGTCAGTCGGTCGCGACGGTGGTCAGCTGCAGCAGGCCTTCGCCCACGATCGACAGCGCGCCGAGGACGGCGGGGGAGGCCTGCGTCTCCTGGATGAGGGAGCGGTACGCCGTCTCGAGCGGGCCACGGCGCACCGGGTCGGCGACGGCGCCGCCGGCGAGCACGCGGGGCACCAGGACGGTTCCGCCGGCGCGGACGAGGCGCAGGCCGTGCTCGACGTACTCGATGACCCCCTCGGGGTCGGCGTCGACCAGGACGATGTCGTACGAGGCCTCGTTCATGCGGGGGAGCACGTCGGTGGCGCGGCCGGTGATGAAGCGGGCTCTCGCGGCGGGGACGCGAGCGTCGGCGAAGGCGGAGCGCGCCACTGCGAGGTGCTCGGGCTCCTTGTCGATCGTCGTCAGGGTGGCGCGAGGCGATCCGCGCAGCAGCCACAGACCGGAGACACCGCCGCCGGTGCCGATCTCGACGATATTGAGGGCGCGGGATGCCGCGGTGAGCACCGCGATCTGGGCGCCGACGGCCGCGCTGATGGGGTCGGCGCCGATCTCCAGGGCGTGCGCACGGGCACGGGCGATGGTGTCGGGCTCGGCGATCGCCTCGTCGGCGTATCGGCGGGTGGCGTCGTACTCGGTCATGGGTGGGACCTCCGCCTTCAGCCTAGGTTGCGTGCAGCATCGGACGACTCAGGCGCACGGGTAACCTGGGAGCTATGTCGAACGGGCTCGATCTGGAGAAGATCCTCCTCATCCTGCTCATCGCCGCGCTGTTCCTGGGCCCCGAGCGGCTGCCGGGCTACGCCGCGAAGCTCGCGAGCTTCACGCGTCAGGTCCGGGAGTGGATCGACGGGGCCCGGAGCCGGGTCAAAGAGGAGATGGGGCCGGAGTTCGACGAGATCGAGTGGCAGAAGCTCGACCCGCGCCAGTACGACCCGCGACGCATCATCCGCGAAGCCCTCATCGACGACGCACCCGTCCGCGCTCCCGCTGCGACGGTGGCGGCGGCGCCCGCCGTGGCGACCGACGGCATCGCGGCGGCACCTGCTACAGG
>NZ_JBHWTD010000032.1:0-39521 GCF_043427715.1 Microbacterium sp.
GTGGATTCACGGCAAGGCCGCGGGGGCGGCCGTCGCGGCAGCCTCGGGCGGTCCGGTGACCGCGCTCGACGTCGCCGAGCACGTGCCCGGTGTGATCGGTGCGGTGCTGCGCGGCTGAACGCGGCGCGGCGCGGTGCGCGGCCGCGCGTCGGAGTGCGTCGCCGGTGCGGCATCCGCCATCCCGTGCGCTCCTAGGATGAGGGCGTGACGAATCGGGCCGTGCTGTGGATCGTGTTCGTCGCAGTCCACCTGGCGGTGGCCTCGTCGGGATTCCTCCTGCCGAACGAGCCGATGGGGGACGTCTACCGGGTCTACGAACCGTGGTCGATCGCCGCGTGGGAGGGTGCTGGCGTCGTCGGCATCACCGAGGAGTGGGTCTACCCGCAGCTCGCGCTGCTGCCGATGCTGCTCGCCCACGCCCCCGGCGCGCTCCTCGGCGACTACACCTGGGGATGGGCGGTGCTGGTCACCGCGCTCGACGCGGTCGCGTTCGCGATGCTGCTGGGACGGGGCCGCTCCCGCGGGCGGGTGACGGCGGCGTGGTTCTGGATCGCCGCGATCGTGTGCCTCGGGCCCGTCGGCATGTACCGCATCGACGCCGTCACCGTGCCGATGGCGGTGGTCGCTCTGCTGTGGCTCATCGGGCGGCCGTGGGCGGCATCGATCCTGCTCGCCGCGGCGACGTGGATCAAGGTGTGGCCGGCCGCGCTCCTGGCGGCCGCAGTGGTCTCGGTGCGGCGGCGCGGCGCCCTGGTGGGTGGTGCCGCTCTCCTCAGCGCGGGCGTCGTGGCGATGGTGGTTGCCGCCGGCGGCGCCGAGCACGTCTTCGGCTTCGTCGCCGGCCAGACCGGGCGCGGTCTGCAGGTTGAGGCACCGGTGAGCGCCGTGTACCTGTGGGGCGCGCTCCTCGGCATCGAGGGTTTCTGGGTCTTCTACGACCAGGAACTGCTCACCTTCCAGGTCACCGGTGCCGAGGTCGACACGGTGATCGCCGCGATGACACCCGTCCTCGCGGTCGTCGCTCTGGCGCTGGCGGCCCTCGGGGCGGTCAAGGCGTGGCGCGGCGTCTCGTTCGTGCGGCTGTTCCCGCCGCTCGCGCTCGCGCTCGTGGTCTCCCTCATCGTCACGAACAAGGTCGGCTCGCCGCAGTTCCAGACCTGGCTGATCCCCGTCCTCGTCTTCGCGCTCGCCGTCGATCGGCGGCGGTGGGCGCGGCCGGCGGTGCTCGTGCTCGTCGCGGGCGCCCTCACCCAGCTGGTCTACCCGGTGCTCTACATGGGCATCCTGTACCCCGAACCGCTCAGCGTCACCCTGCTGACGGTGCGGAATCTCATCCTGTTCGCTCTGCTCGCGTGGACGGCGGTGCGGCTGGTCCGCCTGCCCGCCCCCTCGCGGGCCACCTGACCGGAGGTCTTCCATGCTCATCGCCTTCTCCGTCGCTCCCAGCGGCACCGGCCGGACCGACGGCTCGGTGCACGACGCGGTCGCCGCTGCGGTCGCGGTCGTCCGCGCCTCAGGACTCCCGCATCGCACCTCCAGCATGTTCACCGAGCTGGAGGGGGAGTGGGACGAGGTGATGGCTGTCGTGAAGGATGCCGTCGACGCCGTCCAGCCGTTCGGCTCACGCGTCTCGCTCGTCCTCAAGGCCGACATCCGTCCGGGCCGGACCGGCGAGATCGACGGCAAGCTCGAACGACTCGAAGCCGCTCTGTCGGATCAGGCGCGCGGAGCAGACGCCGACTGACCGACTCTTCGAGACTCTCCCGCGGGAGCCGGATGCCGCTTAGGCCTGCCCTGCCGCGGGCGCAAGCCCCCGTGGCATCCGCTCGTCGTCAGATAGCGTCGCCCCGAGCGAACCGCACCGGAGGAGGACGAGCATGTCGCGCAACACCCGCTTGATGGCCTGCACCCCGGAGGACGTCTTCCGTGTGCTCGGCGACGGCTGGCTGTTCCCGTCATGGGTGGTCGGCGCCTCCCGCATGCGCGACGTGTCGGACCAGTGGCCCGCTCCCGGCTCGCGCCTGCACCACTCCTTCGGGGCGTGGCCGCTGCTCATCGACGACACCACCGAGGTCATCGAGTGCGACCCGCCCCGCCGCCTCGTGCTGCGCGCGAAGGGGTGGCCGATCGGCGAGGCACGCGTCGAGATCCACGTGCAGCGTCGCGGCGACGAATCGCTCGTGCGGATCCAGGAGGAGGCCATCGCGGGGCCCGGTGCCCTGCTGCCGCAGCGGGTGCTCGACATCCCGCTGCAGCTGCGCAACAAGGAGACCCTCCATCGCCTCGCCTACCTCGCCGAGGGGATGTCGGGCGGATCCGCGCCGGAGACCACCGCGGAGGCCGAGGGGACGCCGTCGGAGAAATGAGCGGACTGGACGCCATCGTCGTCGGCGCCGGGCCGAACGGGCTCGCCGCCGCGGTGACCCTCGCCCGAGCCGGTCTATCGGTGCGGATGTACGAGCGTGCCGCGCAGATCGGCGGCGGCTCGGCCAGCGCCGAGACGGTGCTCCGGGGTCACCTCCACGACGTGTGCTCGGCGGTCCATCCGCTCGCCTTCGAGTCCCGCTTCTTCCGCGAGTTCGGCCTCGCCCGACGCGTGAGGTTCGCCGTCCCCGAGGCCTCCTACGCCCATCCCCTGGACGGGCGGCCCGCCGCCGTCGCCTATCGTGACCTCGATCGCGCCGCCGAAACGCTCGGCGGGGACGGTGACGCGTACCGGCGCCTGTTCGCGCCGCTCGTCGAGCGCGTGCGGGGAGTCGCCGACTTCACCGGCAACCCGCTGCTGCGAATCCCGCGGCATCCGCTCGCCGCTGTGCGGTACGGCCTCGCCGCCGCCGAGCAGGGGAGCGCGCTGTGGGGGACGCGCTTCCGCGGCGAGGCGGCGCCGGCCCTCATCACGGGAGTCGCCGCGCACACGATCCTGCCGTTGCCGAGCCTCGCCGCAGCCGGGGCCGGCCTTGCGCTCGGCACGTACGCGCACGCGCGCGGCTGGCCGATCCCGATCGGCGGCAGCCAGGCGATCGCCGACGCCCTCGCCGACGATCTCCGCGCCCACGGCGGCGAGATCGTCACCGGGCACGAGGTGCGCTCTCTCGAGGAGCTCCCGCGCGCTCGCGCCGTGCTCCTCGACGTCACCCCGCGTGCCCTCCTCGCGCTCGCCGGCGACGCGCTGCCGGCCGCGTACCGCGCCGCCCTCGAACGGTTCCGATACGGCGCCGCGGTCGCGAAGGTCGACTTCGTGCTCTCGGGCCCGGTGCCGTGGCGTGACCCGGCCGTCGCCGAGGCCGGCACGGTGCACGTCGGCGGCACGCGCGCCGAGATCGCGGCATCCGAGAATTCCGTCATGCGAGGCGGGCTCCCCGACGCCCCGTATGTGCTGGTGGCCCAGCCGTCCTCCTTCGACCCCACCCGCGCCCCCGAGGGAGCGCACACCCTGTGGACGTACACGCACGTCCCCGCGGGCAGCGCGGTCGACCGGCGCGAGGCCGTCGTGCGACAGATCGAACGGTTCGCACCCGGGTTCCGCGACCTCATCGTCGCGACGCACTCCCGGACCGCGGAGGAGGTGGCGGCGGACAATCCGAACTACCCCGGTGGCGACATCGCCGCCGGGATGCCGTCGATGCGGCAGATGCTCGCCCGGCCCGTTCTCTCGGGCGACCCGTGGCGCACGCCGGCTGCGGGCATCTACCTCTGCGGCGCATCGACCAGCCCCGGCCCGGGAGTGCACGGGCTCGCGGGCTGGCATGCCGCGCGCAGCGCCCTGCGCCACACGTTCGGCACGCGGGTGCGGCCCGACCTGTCGCCGGACGACTGAGCTCAGCTCGCCAGCAGACGGCGGAGGTGCCCGCCGACGGCTGCGGTCTCGATGAGGAACCCGTCGTGGCCGAAGTCGCTGCTGAGGATGACCGTCTCTTCGTCGATCGTGGTCGGGATGCCGCGGTGGATGCGGTGCTGGCCTTCGACGGGGAACAGGCGGTCGCTGTCCACCCCGAGCACGAGGGTCCGAGCGGTCACCCGTGCCAGGGCGTCGTCGACGCCGCCCCGGCCGCGCCCGACATCGTGCGAGTTCATCGCGTCGACGAGGGTGAGGTAGGTGTTCGCGTCGAACCGGCGGGTGAAGCGGTTGCCGTGGAAGTCGAGGTAGCTCTCCACCGCGTAGCGGCCGCCGTGTCCGGAGGGGTCCTTGTCGGACTGCCAGGAGCGCTGGAAGCGCTGGTTCAGCTCGGTGGGCGTGCGGTAGTTGAGCAGCGCCATGCGCCGGGCGAGGGCGAGGCCCCGGTGGGGGCCGTTGCCGTCACCGGCGTCGTAGTAGTCGCCGCCTGCGAAGCGGGGGTCGATCTGGATCGCCTCCAGCTGCACTGAGTTCAGCGCGACCTGGTCGGCGGTCGTCGTCGGCGGGGAGCAGAGGACGGCCAGCCGATCCACGCGCTCGGGCGTCGATACCGCCCACTCGAGGGCGTGCATCCCGCCCATCGAACCGCCGATCACGGCCGCCCACACGTCGATGCCGAGCGCGTCGGCGAGGAGCTCCTGCGCGGCGACCTGGTCGCGGATCGTGAGGAACGGGAAGCGTGAGGCCCATTCATAGCCGTCGGGCGCGATGCTCGACGGGCCGGTGGAGCCCTGGCATCCCCCCAAGATGTTCGGCGCGATGACGAACCAGCGCTCGGTGTCGATCGGGGCACCCGGGCCGACGATGTCGCCCCACCATCCCTCGGTGGGGTGACCCGGCCCCGCGTCACCGAGGACGTGGCTGTCGCCGGTGAGGGCGTGGAGGACGAGCACGGCGTTGTCGCGTGCGGGGGAGAGCTCGCCCCAGGTCTCGTACGCGATGCGGATGCCGGGGAGCTCGGCGCCCCCTTCGGTCCGGAAGGCGCCGAGGGAGGCGAACCGCCGGTTGCCGACCGGGTCGCCGTCGCGCCAGGCGCCGGTCGCGGGCGGGCGACCCAGCAACAGGCGGGCGTCCGCTTCGGTCACGGGCGCCGAAGGCACCGTGTCTTCCGAGGTCTGCCAGTCCATGCGTCCCATTCTCCCGGCCCTCGCCCGCCCGGGGTCCCGTGTTACGACGCCGACGCGGTCCCGAAACGGCGACACCCCGCCGCGGCGAACCGGGCGGGGTGTCGAGGTCCTGCGGGAGGTCAGGCGCGCGCGGACTCCGCGAGGCGGCGGGCGGCGGTGAGGGCCTGATCGAGGTCGGCCTTGAGGTCGTCGATGTTCTCGAGACCCACCGACAGGCGGACGAGGCCGGGCGTGACGCCCGAGGTGAGCTGCTGCTCCGGCGTCAGCTGCGAGTGCGTCGTGGATGCCGGGTGGATCACGAGCGAGCGCACGTCGCCGATGTTGGCGAGGTGGCTGAACAGGGTCAGCGAGTTGACGAACTCGCGGCCGGCCTCGACGCCGCCCTTGAGCTCGAACGACAGCACCGCGCCGACGCCCTTCGGCGCGTAGCGGTTCGCCGCCGCGTACCAGGGCGAGGTGGGCAGGCCCGAGTAGTTCACGGAGGCGACGTCGGGGTGGTTCTCCAGCCACTCGGCGATCTCCTGCGCGTTCTGCACGTGACGCTCGATGCGCAGCGAGAGGGTCTCGACGCCCTGGATGAGGTTCCACGCGCTCTGCGGGGAGATGGCCGAACCCAGGTCGCGCAGCAGCTGCACGCGCGCCTTGATGATGTACGCGAGGGCGTCGCCGACGGCCGCGGTGTAGACCGCGCCGTGGTACGACTCGTCGGGGGTGGTCAGGCCCGGGAAGCGGTCGGAGTGCTCCGACCACGGGAAAGTGCCGCCGTCGATGATGGCGCCGCCGATGGTCGTGCCGTGGCCGCCGAGGAACTTCGTCACCGAGTGGACGATGATGTCGGCGCCGTGCTCGAACGGGCGGATGAGATACGGGGTCGCGATCGTGTTGTCGACGATGAGCGGCACGCCCGCCTCGTGGGCGATGTCGGCGACCGTGCGGATGTCGAGCACGTTGATCTGCGGGTTGCCGATCGTCTCGGCGAAGAACAGCTTCGTGTTCGGTCGGACAGCGCGGCGCCACTCTTCGGGGTCATCCTGGTTCTCGACGAACGTCGTCTCAATGCCGAGCTTGGCGAGCGTGTACTTGAACAGGTTGTAGGTGCCGCCGTAGATCGAGCTGGACGAGACGATGTGGTCGCCGGCTTGCGCGATGTTGAGGACCGCGAACGTCTCTGCCGCCTGACCGGATGCCACGAGGAGGGCGCCGGTGCCCCCTTCGAGCCCCGCGAGGCGCTGCTCGAGCACGTCCTGGGTGGGGTTCTGGATGCGGGTGTAGATGTTCCCGAACTCGGCCAGCGCGAACAGATTCGCGGCGTGGTCGGAGTTGTCGAACACGTACGACGTCGTCTGGTAGATCGGGGTGGCGCGGGCCTTCGTGACCGGGTCCGGAGCGGCACCGGTGTGGATCTGCTTGGTCTCGAAGCGCCAGTTCTCGGGTGCGGACATGACGGGCTCCCTGCGTGGTGGTGTGGTCTGGTGGGTACGACGGATGCCGCAACACCACCGACGTTACGAGGGCCGCGCGGCGGGGACAACGTGTCAGGACACGGAGCGTAACGTCCGCGGCATCCGACTCGCTAGCGTGGGGGGATGGCGAATCGACGTGCAGTGGTGACCGGTGCGAGCTCGGGGATCGGTGAGGCCACCGTCCGTGCGCTGCGCGCGACCGGCTGGGACGTCGTGGGGGTCGCCCGTCGGGCTGGCCGTCTGGAGGCGCTGGACGCGGAGGTCGGGTCGGCGTCGTTCGCCGCCGACCTCACGAACGAGGCCGACGTGCAGGCGCTCGCCGCGCATCTCGCCGACACCGGATCCGTCGACGCGCTCGTCCACATCGCCGGCGGCGCCCGCGGAGTCGACCGGGTCGAGGACGGCTCGGTGGCGGACTGGCGCTGGATGTTCGAGGTCAACGTGGTGTCGGCGCAGCTGGTGACGGCCGCCCTGCTGCCGCTGCTCCGGCGCGCCACGGTGGACGGCGGGCACGCCGACGCGGTGTTCGTGACCTCGACCGCCGCGCAGACCGCCTATCCGGGAGGTGGCGGGTACAACGCGGCGAAGGCGGGGGAGTCGATGCTCGTGCACGCGCTCCGGATGGAGCTCAACGGCGAGCCGATCCGGGTCGTGGAGATCGCGCCCGGGATGGTCTTCACCGAGGAGTTCACCCTGAACCGTCTCGGCGGCGACCAGGCCGCGGCGGAGGGCGTCTACGACGGCGTCGAGGCGCCGCTTCGGGCGGAAGACGTCGCCGATGTCATCGCCTACGCGATGAACGCCCCGGGGCACGTGAACCTCGACCTGGTGACGATGCGCCCCGTCGCCCAATCGGCTCAGCACCTGCTCGCCCGCGGCCCGCTGCTCCCTCGCCCGGGGCGCTGACCCGGCCGGGCGCGACGACCGGTCAGACGGGCGGCGCGTCGGAGAAGGCGACCTTGGGTACCAGCAGCAGCAGGAGTGCGGCGAGGAACCCGCCTGCGGCGCAGATCGCCCACACCGTCATGTACCCGCCGAGCGACCCCGCCGTCTGACCGGCCACGGTTCCCGCGCCGGCGGCGAGGACGACACCGAAGACGGCGGACGAGAACGCGCCGCCGATGGTCTTCGTCGTGTTCGTCATCCCGGAAGCCTCGCCGGTGTGTCCGAACGGGGCGGCCGCTGCGGCGGCGGCGGGCATCGCGCCGACGAGCGCGCCGCAGCCGATGCCGGCGATCGACAGGTTCAGCAGCACCTGCCAGAGCTCGAGGTGGAAGGGCAGGAAGAGGGTGTACCCGACGCCCACGAGCAGCGCCGCGGCGATGAGCATGAGCCGGGGGCTGACCTTGCGCGAGGTGACCGAGAAGATCACGGCGCCGATGATCAGCGACACGAGGTACAGGCCGATCAGGTAGGAGCGCTGTGCCGAGTCGAGGCCCAGGCCGTAGCCGAGCGCGGGGTCGGTGCCCGCGTACGTCGACAGCGGCCCCTGCGCCCCCAGCAGGCTGATGCCGATGAGGAACGCGGTCGCCTGGACGGGCCACATGTCGGGGCGGGTGAGGATGCGGATGTCGATGATCGGGTTGCGGTGCCCGAGCTCGTGACGTACGAAGTAGGCGAGCAGTCCGATGCCGGCGGCCAGCAGACCCGCGACGGTCCACCACGCGCCGGGCCCGAGGTCGAGCTCGCCGATGAGGCGCATCCAGGCGAGCGCGCCGGTCACCAGGAGCAGACCCCACGCCAACAGGATGGTGCCGATCGTGTCGATCGAGCGCTCGCCCGACGGTGTGGATTCGGGCACGAAGACGGCGATGATCACGGCGACCACCGTGACGGCGATCGCGGGCATCATGAGCGTCAGGGCGAGGTCGCCGGTGGCGGCGTAGATCTGTCCGGCGGCGAGCGCGCCGATGATGGCGCCGGCTTCGAGGCCCACGACGAGCAGACCCGCGGCCCGGCGGGTGAGCGAGACGCCGTGGTTCTGCTTCCGGCCGCGCTCGAAGATGAGCGCGATCTCGAGCGGCAGCCACACGACGTAGAAGCCCTGCAGGGCCCAGAACAGCAGGAAGGTCCAGAACGAGTCCGCGAACACGAGACCCCACGAGGCGAGAGCGGTGAGCACGGCCGCCAGCACGAGGATCTTCTTGTGCCCGAACATGTCGCCGAGCTTCGCGAGGATCGGCACGACGATCGCCGACAGCAGCAGCTGCCCGGCTTCGAACCAGTTGACGTCCGCGTCGCGGATGCCGAGCTCGATCACGATGTCGCTGAACAGCGGGATGTAATACCCCTGCAGGATGCCGCTGACGATCTCGACTACGATGAACCAGCCGATGAGCCCGGCGGTGATGCCCAGCGCGGTCGAGCGGAACGAGGGGGAGGAGGACGTCGCGCCTCTGGTGATTCGGGTCACGATTCGGAGCATAACCGTCCGCGGGATGCCGCGCGGGGACCGGTCCCACTGGAGTCGCCGGAGCGGCGGTCGCTGCGTCGTACGCTGGAACCCCGACGAAAGAGGACGCGGTGACCACCGAGCGTGAGACGTTGACCTGGGACGGGTTCGGCTCTGCGACCCGCGCCCTCGCCCGCAGCATCCTGGCCGACGGGTTCGAGCCCGACGTCGTCGTCGCGATCGCTCGCGGCGGTCTGCTGCCGGCCGGCGCGATCGCCTACGGTCTCGGTGTGAAGAGCTGCGGAGCGCTGAACGTCGAGTTCTACACCGGCATCGGCACCGTCCTCGACGCCCCCGAACTCCTCCCGCCCGACCTGGACCTCGGCTACCTGCCGGGGAAGAAGGTTCTGCTCGTGGACGATGTCGCCGACAGCGGACGCACCCTGAAGCTCGCCGTCGAGATGCTCGTCGACGCCGGCGCCGACGTCCGGTCGGTGTGCATCTTCACCAAGCCCGGTTCCGTCGCCACACCCGACTACTCATGGCGGGAGACGGACCTCTGGATCGACTTCCCGTGGTCGTTCCGCGGAACCGTCGCGCAGGAGGACGCCGGCCTGCCCGCGAGCGCGTGATGTTCGCCGGGCTGGACGCACTGGCATCCGCCGGGATCATCCACCCCGAGTGGGCGGCGGCCCTCGCGCCCGTCGCGGCGGACCTCGTCGCGGTGGGCGAGCGTCTGGATGCCGAGGTGGCGACCGGCCGGGCCTTCCTCCCGGCGCCCGAGCACGTCCTGCGCGCCTTCTCCCGCCCGCCGGGTGACGTGCGCGTGCTCGTCGTGGGGCAGGACCCCTATCCGACGCCCGGTCACCCGATCGGGCTCTCGTTCGCGGTCGACGCGTCGGTGCGGCCGCTGCCACGGAGTCTCGTGAACATCTTCGCCGAGCTGTCGGATGACCTGGGGATCCCGCCCTCCGTGCACGGAGACCTCTCCGCCTGGGAGGACCAGGGCGTGCTGCTGCTGAACCGCGTCCTCACCGTCGCCCCGGGGGAGGCCGGCTCGCACCGCGGGTGGGGGTGGGAGGCCATCACCGCCCGCGCCATCGACGCGCTCGCGAGCCGCGACGAGCCGCTCGTCGCGATCCTGTGGGGGAAGGATGCCGCGGCCCTCCAGCCCCGACTCACCCAGACTCCCGCCGTGGTCTCGGCGCACCCCTCGCCGCTGTCCGCCCGTCGGGGCTTCTTCGGGTCGAAGCCCTTCTCGCGGACGAACGAGCTGCTCGTCGCCCAGGGCGCAGAGTCGATCGACTGGCGCCTGCCGCAGCCCGGGACGCTCTTCGACTGAGCGGGCCGCGCGGGAGAGGCCTCACCGTATGCTGGCCGCATGCTGGAGGACGAGTACGACCGCGATCGCCGTCGCCTGCCGCGGCATCTGCGGCCCCGGCGTCCGCCCGAGGCGCCGTTCTCGTTCTCGATCCGTCCCGCGACGCGCGCCGACATGGCCGATGTGCGGGAGATCTACAACCACTACGTCACCAACTCGGTCGTGACCTTCGACGAGAAGCGGTGGAGCCACCGGCGCTGGGTCGACAAGTTCGACCATCTCACCAAGCTCGGGCTGCCGTTCCTGGTGGCGGTCTCCCCGAGCGGGAACGTGCTGGGCTACGGTCTGGTCTCGCCGTGGACCGGCGGCACGAGCGGCTATCGCTACACCGTGGAGAACTCGATCTACCTCGGTCAGGCGGCGTCGGGGAAAGGGCTCGGCCGCGCTCTGCTCACCGCGCTCATCGAGGCGTGTGAGGATCGCGGCATCCGCGAAATGGTCGCCGTGATCAGCGACAAGGGTGCGGAGGCGTCGATCGCCCTCCACGAGAAGCTCGGCTTCGAGGAGGTGGGACGGATGGGCAAGGTCGGCTTCAAGTTCGGGCGGTCGCTCGGAACCGTCTACCTGCAGAAGCACCTCACCCCGAAGAAGAAGGATTCCTTCTTCTCGCGGCTCCGGTCGCGCTGACCTTCCCGCTCCGCGGCTGCCAGGGCTGCGGTGCTGTGGCTCTCAGGGGCTGTCGGGTGCGCACGGCTCACCCTGAGCGCGGACGGCCTCGATGAGGTCGCGCCAGGGACCTGCGACGTCGGTCTCGGCGAGCACGGCGCGGTGCTCCGTGGCGGCTGCGGTTCCGTTCCCCGTGGCGGGCTCGGACTCGGCGGGGGAGATGCCCGACGGCGCACGGGCGTCCGGGGGCGAAAAGTCGCCGCCGTCCGATGCGCCAGCGGGCTCATCCGGCGCGGGAACGGTGCCCGCGGCAGTGACCTCCCAGCAGAACCGGTCGGCGCCCGCCCCCGACTCCGCTCCCGGTGCGGCATCCCACGGGCAGGCTCGCACGAGGCCCAGCCACTCCTGGGCGTCGGTGCCCTCGGCGCGAACCCGCCAGGCGCGACGGAGCCCGCCGAACCCGCCGCTGCGCACGACGAGGACCGTCACCTGCTCAATCGATGAGGGCATCTCCGGTGACCCCGACCTCGGTCCACGCGGTGCGGACGGCGTCGGCCTCCTCCGAGTCCTCACCGTACTCCCGTACCGCAGCGGTCGTCGTGGCCTCGGCGAACTGCGTGAAGGTCGCGGCGGCCGGAAGGTCGCCCTCCGTCAGCGCGCGGTACCAGATGAGCCCGGCGCGCTCCCACGCGAAGCCGCCGAGCGCCGTCGCGACCAGGTGGAAGGCCTTGTTCGGGATGCCGGAGTTGATGTGCACCCCGCCGTTGTCGCCGGAGGTGTGCACGAAGTCCCGCATGTGCGCCGGCTGCGGGTCCTTCCCCAGCACGTCGTCGTCGTAGGCCGTGCCGGGGGCGGCGAGCGAGCGCAGCGCGACGCCGGTCACGGCATCCGTGAAAATCTCCGCCCCGACCAGCCAGGTCGCCTCGTCGGCGGTCTGCCCGCGCAGGTGCTGCTCGGTGAGGGCCCCGAACACGTCGGCGATGGATTCGTTGAGCGCACCGGACTGGCCGGAGTAGTCCAGGCCTCCGGCCTGCTCGATGACGCCGTGGGCGAGTTCGTGGGCGATGACGCTCACCGAGCGTGTGAAGCCGGTGAAGACCTCGCCGTCGCCGTCGCCGAACACCATCCGGGTGCCGTCCCAGAAGGCGTTGTCGTACTCGCGGCCGTAGTGGACGGTCGCCAGGAGCGGACCGCCCACGGCATCCAGTCCCACCCTCTCGAACGCGTCCCAGAAGAACGCGAACGTCGCCCCCAGGCCGTCGTACGCCTCGTCGACGGCGGCGTCACCCGTCGGCGGGGCGGCCTCGGCGCGCGCCGGCACCCCGGGCAGCTGCTCGCGGTTCTGCGCGTCGGAGATCAGCCGGTCGGGGGTGGGCGACGCGGCGAGCACGAGGGCGTCGCCGTCGACCGAGAGGGAGAGGTCCGCGGGGATCGGGCGGTAGGCGCGCGGGATCGCGAGGGTCGCCCGCGCCGCGGCGACCGCGGCGGGGAAGCGCTCGATGGGAGCGGCGGCGAGGCGGGCGAGCAGGTAAGGGGGGACGATCGCGTGCATGGCGCACACGCTACGCAGGTGCGCCGACACGCGCAGCCCCTCGGCGCCGAGCTTCGGTCGATCCGTCGCGGTACGGGGTTGCTCGTGCGCCGGATCGCGCGACGGACTGACCGATCAGCGAGCCCCGGGTGCTCAGCGGTTCGGATCGATGACGGGGATCGAGGCGAGCAGGCGCCGGGTGTAGGCCACCTGAGGGTGGAGGAGCACCTTCTCGGTGGGACCCTCCTCCACGATGCGGCCGTCCTTCATGACGATGACGTCGTCGCACAGGTTCTGGACCACGCCGATGTCGTGCGAGACCATCACGAGGGTGAGTCCGTCGCGGCTGCGGAGCTCCCGGATGAGGTCGAGGATCTGGGCGCGCACCGTGACGTCGAGCGCCGACAGCGGCTCGTCGCCGACGAGGACGCGGGGCCGGTGCACGAGGGCGCGCGCGAGCGCGATGCGCTGCCGCTGGCCCCCGGAGAACTCGTGCGGGTAGCGGTCGGCGGCATCGGCGGGGAGACCCACATCGTCGAGCACCTCACGGACGCGCGCACGCCGATCGCCCTCGATCCCGAGCGCCCAGAGCGGCTCCCCGACGATCCTGCCGATGTCCATGCGGGGATCGAGCGACGCGTACGGGTCCTGGAAGACGATGCCCGTCTCGCGGCGCAGCCAGTGCAGCGAGGTGGCGGATGCCGTGGCATCCACGTTCCTGCCGCCGAACTCGACGGTGCCGTCGGTCGGGGTGTCCAGACCCAGCAGGAGCCGCACGAGGGTCGACTTGCCGGAGCCGGACTCGCCGATGATCCCGAGCGCGGTGCCTTCGCGGACATCGACGTCGGCGTCTTCGAGGGCCGTCGTGAACCGCCGCGGTTCGAACAGTCGTGTGCGGGGCGCCGGGTACCGGCGGGTGAGGCCGCGCCCGCGGATGAGATCGGTCATCGGGCACCTCCGGGCTTCCACAGAGTCGCCGTCGCATCGCGGAGGAGCCCCTGCGTGATCGCGGACTTCGGCTCGGTCAGCAGGGTGCGGATCGGACCCTGCTCGACGACGCGGCCGTCTTCGAGGACGAGCGCCTCGGTCACGACCTGCGACAGCACGGCGAGATCGTGCGTGATGAACACGAGCGACATGCCGTCCTCCTCGACCAGTTGCAGGAGCAGCTCGAGGATCTCAGCCTGGATCGTGACGTCGAGGGCCGTGGTGGGCTCATCGGCGATGAGCAGGCGCGGACGGCAGGCGAGCGCCATCGCGATCGCGACGCGCTGACGCTGGCCGCCGGAGAGCTGGTGGGGGTAGCGCCGAACGATCTGCTCCGGATCAGGCAGGCGCACGCGACGCGCCTCCTCGACGGCACGCTCCCATGCTTCGCGGCGCGGGATGCCGCGGTTGTGGATGCGGATCGACTCGGCGATCTGGCGGCCCACGGTGCGGATCGGGTTCAGCGCGGTCTGCGGCTCCTGGAACACGATGCCGATCTCGTCGCCGCGCACGGTGGCGAGTTCGCGTTCGCGGAGACCCAGGAGCTCCCGGCCGCCCCAGCGCACGCTGCCGGTGACCGTCGCGCTGTCGGAGGCGAGGCCCAGCAGGGCGAGCGAGGTGAGCGACTTGCCCGAGCCGGACTCGCCGATGAGACCCACGCGCGCACCGGGCTCCACGCGGAACGAGACGCCGTCGACGACGCGGCGGCCGCCGATCTCCACGGTCAGGTCGGTGACGACGAGGCTCATGCGATCACCGCCGGCGGGGGAGTCGTGGCATCCGGAGCGCTCCGGCGCGAGAGGGTCGGATCGGTGGCATCGCGCAGCCCGTCACCGAGCATGTTGAAGCCCAGCACGGTGAGGGTGATCGCCAGGCCCGGCCAGACGACCGAGCCGGGGTGGACGGTGATGTACTGCTGCAGCTCCGACAGGAGCAGTCCCCACGAGGGCTCGGTCACGGTGGCGCCGAAGCCGAGGTACGACAGGCCCGCCTCCGCGAGCACCGCCACGGCCATGCCCCACGACAGCTGCACGATGAACACCGGCGCGACATTGGGCAGCAGGTGCCGCAGCAGGTTCTGCCACGGGGTGAGCCCGCCCGCGCGCCCGGCGAGCACGAAGTCGCTGTGCAGCACGCGGCGGAGCTCGGGCCGGGTGACGCGGGCGATGTTCACGCCGAACCCGATGCCGACCGAGACCACGACCACCAGCAGCGACCCGCCCCACACGGCGGAGATCATCATGGCCAGCAGCAGCACCGGGAAGGCGATGAGGATGTCGACGAGTACGGCGACCGCTTCCCGCACGGGACGCGGGGTGAGGGCGCCGAGTGCGGCGAGGGAGAGGCCGACGACGGTCGCGATGACGCCGGCGCCGACGGCGACCGACAGGGTGGTGCGCGAGCCCGCCATGATGAGGCTCAGGATGTCGCGGCCTGACCCGTCGGTGCCGAGGACGTGCGCGGCGTCCGGGCTCGCCCAGCGGTTCGCGATGTCCACGCGAAGCGGGTCGAACGGGGTCCACACGAGCGAGACCGCCGCGATCACGACGATGGCGATCACGACGATGAGACCGAATCTCCCGGATGCCGAGGCCCACAGCCGGCCGGCCCACCTCGCGCGGCTCATCCTTCGGCCTCCCGCTGACGGGGGTCGATGACCCGGTGCAGGAGATCGACGAGGAACCCGACGATGAGGACGAACCCGGTCAGGACGAGCAGTTCGCTCTGCACCTTGATGAGGTCGCGGTTGCCGGTGTCGGCGACGAGCATGCGGCCGATGCCGGGGAGGCTGAACAGCTGCTCGATGACGACGGCGCCCACGAGGATGCCGGCGACCTGGAGCCCCAGGACGGTGATGATCGAGAGGCCGACGCTCGGCAGTCCGTGGCGGATGAGCGACTGCGTGCGGGTGAGTCCCTTCGCGGCTCCCGTGCGGACGAAGTCCTGCCCGATCGCCTGGAGCGTCGCGGAGCGGACGAAGCGGAGCAGGACGGCGCCCTCCACGACGCCGATCGTGAGCGCCGGCAGGATCAGGGCCCGCAGCGCCGCGGCAGGGTCTTCCCACCCGGCGCGGGGGAAGCCCTGTGCGGGCAGCCATCCGAGCCACACGGCGAAGACGACGACGAGCATCATGCCCGCCCAGACCACGGGGACGGCGGCGAGGGTCTGCGCGCCGAAGGAGAGCAGGGTGCCGTCCAGCCGGCGGCGCCGGACGGCGGCGAGCACCCCGAACGGCACCGCGATCAGCAGGGCGATCAGAAGCGCGAGGATACCGAGCGGGATCGTCACCTCCGCCTTCTCGACGATCTCGTCGATGACGGGGGTGCCGGTCAGCTGGGAGGAGCCGAGGTCCCCCCGGAGGATGCCGAACAGCCACTGCCCGTACTGGACGAGCAGCGGCTGATCGAGACCGAGCCGGGTGCGGATCGCCTCCACCTGTGCCGGCGAGGAGTTCACCCCCGCGATCAGCTGGGCGACATCACCGGGAAGGATCCGCAGGGTGGCGAAGATGAGCGCACTGGCGACGAACAGGCCGAGCAGCAGCAGGGCCAGTCGTGTCAGGGCGTAGCGGATCACTCCTCGCTCTTGGCCAGTTCTGCGAGGTTGAGGCGCTCGTTGACGTTCGTCGCGGGCATGCCGCTGACGGCGGTGGAGACCGCGAGCACGGAGGCGCCGTTGTACAGCCAGTCGGCGGCGTGATCCTCGGCGACCAGGCGTGCCGCCTCGGCGAGGCGCGCCTCGGCGTCGGCCTCGTCGGTCGCGGCGACGGACTCGGCGTACAGCGCCTGCACCTCGGGGTTGTCGTAGGTGAAGTAGTACGCCGGGTTCGCCCAGTTCTCGAAGTCGCGGGCCTCGGTGTGCAGGACGAAGCTGAGCTCGTAGTCCTGGTTGATGTAGACGTCGTTGAGCCAGGCGGGGAACTCCACCGGGTCGACCTGCAGGGTGATGCCCACGTCACGGAGGTTCGAGACGAGGATCTGCGAGACGGTGGTGCCGTAGGCGGACGGGATCGTCAGGGTGAGGTCGATGTCCTCGGCGCCCGCCTCCGCCAGCAGCGTGCGGGCGGCTTCGGGGTCGAACGGGGCGAGTTCGGAGAGGTCCTCGAAGCCCGGGTCGAGCGAGGGGATCGGGCCGTACTGCGTGGACCCTGCGCCGAGCGCCTCGACGATCGACTCCTTGTCGATCGCCTGTCGGATCGCCTGGCGCACGCGCACGTCCGCGAGGGGACCCTCGGTCGAGTTGAAGGCGAGCGTGCCCTTGTCGGTGGATTCGCCGAGCGTGAGCGCGAAGTCGCCGCCCGCCTCGATCTGATCCTTCAGGTTCGCGTCGAACCCGGTCAGCACGTCGAAGTCACCGGCCAGGGCCCCGCTGAGGGCCGCCTGGTTGTCGCCGACGTAGGAGAAGACGATCTCCGCGACAGCGGCGGGCTCACCCCAATACTCGTTGTTGCGCTCGAAGCTGATGCTGTCGCCCTGCTTCCAGTCGGCGAGGGTGAAGGGGCCGGTGCCGTTGGCGGCGGTCTGTCGATCGATCTTGTCGCCCTTCTTCAGGACGAGACCGGCACGGCCGGTGAGGCTCCACAGCAGGGTCGAGTCGGGCTCGCTGAGGGTGAGGGTGATCGTCTGCCCGTCGGCGGCGATGTCCTCCACCTTCGCCAGGCGTGCCGAGTCACGGTAGGCCTCGTTCTCGCGCACCTCGGTGAGCGAGAAGACGACATCCTCGGGAGTGAGTTCCTGGCCGTCGTGGAAGGTGACGCCCTCGCGGAGGGTGAACGTGTAGGTGAGGCCGTCGGCGCTCACCTCGTAGTCGCTGGCGAGGCTCGGGACGATCTCCTGCTCGGCCGTACGCGAGACGAGCCCCTGGTAGACGTTGTCGATCAGGATCTGGTCGAGGGCGGCGCCGGCGGTCTCGCGGATGTCGAGGTTGCTGGGCTCGAGCACCAGGCGGATGCCGACAGATGCTGCGGGGTCGGGCTCAGCGGAGGGGCCGGACGGGGAGGCGGAGGGGCCGGTGCAGCCGGTCAGCGCCAGCGCGCCGGCGAGGATCAGGGCAGAGGAGGCCAGGGCGAAGTGGCGGGACATGTGGGGGGAATCCTTTCACGAGGACGTGGGGCGTCGTTGCAGCAGCGCCCCGTGCTCGGGTGCGGGTAACAGCCTAGAGTCCCCGCGCCGTGCTTCGGTCACACGCCGTCACGAACGTCACGCGCGAGACCGCGCAGGAGCTGGGCGAGATCGGCGGGCAGCTCTTCGTGGACGTTGTGTCCGGTGCTCAGCTCGAAGACGCGTGCGCCCTTCACCCGGGCGACGAACTCGTCGCGGTCGGCCTCGGTGAGGAATCCCCCCGTGCCTCGGATGAGGGTGACCGGCGCGCGGACGTCGGCCAGGTGCTCCCACCCCGCGGCGGAGAGGACCGCGGCGCCCCCTTCCTGCTGCTGCGCGGCGCTCGCCGCAGCCTCGGGGTCCTCGGCGAGGCGGTTCGCGATGCGGGCGAAGTGGTGCTTCCACTCGACGCGGCCGTCCTCGCGCACCCGCGAGTTGAGGAAGACGCCGCGTGCGGCCGATTCCCGGGAGCCGCCGAACCCGAAGGCGAGGGCGCGCTCGAGCAGCTCGTCGCGGGAGGCCCAATCGCTGGGCCCGGCGTAGAAGGCCCGGATCTGAGCGGCGCTGCCGTTCGGGTTGATGCCGGGGGAGATGTCCACGACGACGAGAGCGGCGACGAGTTCGGGGTGGGCCGCAGCGACGGCGGCGGCGGTGAGCCCGCCGAGGGAGTGACCGACGAGCACCTGCGGCGCCTCCGTCCACGCGGCGATCGCCGGGGCGACGTCGACGGCGAGCGTCCCTCCGGTGTAGGCGCCGTCCTCCCGCCACGACGAGTCACCGTGCCCGGGCAGATCGAGCACGAGGGCGGGAAGGCCCAGGGAGAGGACGGTGGTGTCCCACGTGTGTGCGTTGAGCCCCGCGCCGTGGAGGAAGGTGACCACGGGCGCGTCGATCGCCTTCGCGCCGGGGGCGCCGTAGTGGAGCGCACTCACGACGCGGCCGTCGGGGAGGGTGTGCTGCAGTCGTCGCACCGGCGGGACGGCGACGCCCGCGGCATCCGCTTGGCCGCGCAGGAACGAGAACTCGTCGAAGGTGGTGTCGCTCACGCGCCCATTCTGACGGATGCCGCGGGCGTCCCGGTCCGCCTCGGTAGGGTGGCGTCATGACGGATGAACACCGCGTCCACCTCTCCCGCGCGGCGCGTCCCGCGTACGACGCGCTCGAGGCGTTCTCCTCGACCGTCGGATCGCTCGCGGCCGAGGCCGGCATCGACGGCCGCCTGCGCGAACTCGCCCTCATCCACGCGTCGCAGCTGAACGGCTGCGCCTACTGCGTGCGCGTCCACACCGATCGGGGAGTGACGGCGGGTCTCACCGTCGACGACGTCGCGCAGATCGCGGTGTGGCGGGAGTCCGGCATCTTCAGCGACCGGGAGCGCGCCGCCTTGGAGCTGGCGGAGTGCTACGTCTACATCCACGAGGGCGGCGTGCCCGATGAGGTCTACGACCGGGTCGGCAGCATCCTCAGCGAAGCCGAGTACGTCGCGCTGAGCTGGCTGCTCGTCTCCATCAACGCGTTCAACCGCATCACGATCGCCGGGAAGTACCCGGTGCCGCCCCGGCACGCCGCGGCGGGGAACGCGTGAGCGCGCCCGAGGTCCCCGGCGCCCTCAACTTCCGCGACGTCGGCGGGCTCCCCGCGGACGGCGGCGTCACCCGCTCCGGGGTGCTGTTCCGATCCGGCAACCTGGCACGACTGACGGATGCCGGTCGCGCGGCGCTCCGAGACCTCGGCATCCGGCGCATCATCGATCTGCGCGACGACGACGAACGGCGGTTCGAACCGTCCCGGCTCGGCGGCGTCGACGCGGAGGTGGTGCGACTGCCGATGTTCGCCGGTTCCGCCGCGTCGTTCTTCGACGACGACCTGTCGCTCGACGACCTCTACCGCGCCCTCATCGACGGCTCCTCGCACCGCCTCGTCGAGGTCGTCCGCGCGGTCGCGACGGGGCACCCCGTGCTCGTGCACTGCACCGTGGGCAAGGACCGCACCGGGCTGAGCGTGGCGCTGGCGCTCGCCGCGGCCGGCGTCGACGAGGACGCCATCATCGCCGACTACGCCCGCACCGAGCACGAGCTCCCCGCCGCACGCAACGCCCAGGTCATGGCGTTCCTGTCAGCCCGGTACCCGCACGCGCGGCACCTCGAGGACCTCGCCACGCGCTCTCCCGCTCAGGCGATGGTCGCCGTCTTCGACGACCTCCGCGTCCGTTACGGCGGACCGGTCGACTTCCTCCGCGCCTACGGTTTGACCGAGGACGAGATCGCCGACCTCCGGCGGGTGCTGGTGGGCTGAGACGGCCGCCGCGGCACGTAGCGGCCGTCGGCGAGACCCGCCTCGATCTCGAAGCGGTTGGTGAGCGGGTTCCGCCCCGCCAGCAGGTACAGCACCGGCATGAGCAGGCCGTACCTCCGCCACTGGCGGCGGTGGACACCCTCGTGCGCCAAGAGGCGGTCGTCGATCGCACCGTCGCCGGTGAGGAAGCACGCCCCCACGCACACGCCGCCCCGCCCGTACGTGACGTTCGGCATGCCGCGGAAGATCCACAGCCCACCGCGGCGCTCGATGCGACCCCGCGACCACAGCAGCCCCCACACGAACCCGAAGGCCGTGCCGGCGGCGTGGCCGAGCAGACTCACCGGCGAGTCGAGGAGGAAGCCCGGGATCCACCGGTCGACACGCTGCCCCCGCGCCACGGCGCGCTCAGCGGCCGCCTCCCAGTCGGCAGGTGGCGTCCTCACGCCAGGGCTCCGACGATCCGGAGGATCGTGCCGAGGTCGTCGACCGCGGCATCGGGGCTCGCCGGAGCGAAGCCGGCGATCGAGGCGCCGACCAGCGGCAGCTGCGCCCGCAGCGCGCCGATGGCCGCGGTCAGCTCGCCCGCCGAGACGCCGAACGGCACCGGCTCGAGCACGCCGGCGATGCCGGCGGGGTCGAGGACGTCGAGGTCGACGTGGATGTGGACGGCGGCGGCGCCCGTGGCGGCGACGGCGGCCGCGAGCGCGGTCGGGTCGGTGAGCGCGGACGCGGTGAGATGGTGGACGCCGCCGGAGTCGCGATGCGCGGCTTCGGCGTCGTCGAAGGTGCGCGCGCCGGCGAGGACGACGCGCGAGGCGGGCACCGCGGCGGTGGGCGCGAAGGTGCCCGGCGTGGAGACGGCGCGGAGGGCCATCCCCGCGAGGGCGCCGGAGGGGGAGGAGTCCTCGGTGTGCAGGTCAGCGTGCGCGTCGAACCAGACCACCGCGAGATCCGAGTGCCGGCCGGCAGCGTGCGTGATGGCGGGGAGGGCCACGGCGCAGTCGCCGCCGATCACGATGGCGGTCTCGTCGCTCTCCGCGAGCGCGGCGGTGATCGCGTCGCGCACCCGGGTGAGGGTGCTCAGCCGACGGATGCCGGTGCCCAGCGCCTCGCCCGCCTCCGCGGCGACCTCGATCCGGGTCACGGCGGAGCGCGGCAGGTCGCCGGCGATCGCCTCGGCGCCGTCGATCAGGCGCATCGCGCGGGAGGAGGGGGAGCCCTGCCACTGCGGCACCACGATGAAGCGTGTCATAGCGGCATCCTTTCGATCGAAGAGAGGGACGGCGCCGACCCCGAAGGACCGGCGCCGTCCGGAGAGGGCGAATCGCTTACTGCTCGATCGCTCCGGCGGGACCGCCGCTCTTGAGGGCGGCCAGACGGGCCTCGACCTCGGTGAGCTCGCCGATGTCCTCGAGCTGGTTGAACTGGGCGTCGATCGAGGATGCCGCGATCTCGGCCTTGCCGGCGGCGAGGGCCTCCTGGCGGCGGACCTTGTCCTCGAAACGACCCAGCTCGCTGGTGGGGTCGAGCACGTCGATCGACTTGACCGCGTCGTGGACCTTGTTCTGCGCTTCGGCGGTCTTGGCGCGGGCGAGCAGCTCGGAGCGCTTCGAGCGAAGCTGGTCGAGCTTCTGCTTCATGCCGTTCAGGCCGTCCTTGAGCTTCTCGACGACCTCGGACTGCGCGGCGATCGAGGGGGCGATGGCCTTGGCCTCGTTCTCCTCGCTGATCTGACGTTGCAGAGCGATCTTGGCCAGGTTGTCGAACTTGTCCGCGTCGGCGGCGTTGCCCGCCGAGCGCAGTTCGTCCGCCTTGCGGCTCGCGGCGATCGCCTTGTTGCCCCACTCCGCGGCAGCCTTGACGTCCTCGTCGTGGTCGCGCTCGAGCAGACGAAGGTTGCCGATCGTCTCGGCGATGGCCGCCTCGGCGTCGGCGATGTTGTTGGTGTAGTCGCGCACGAGCTGGTCGAGCATCTTCTGCGGGTCTTCAGCCGAGTCGAGGAGGGCGTTGATGTTCGCCTTCACCAGCGTCGAGATGCGGCCGAAGATGGACTGCTTTGCCATCGGGTTTCCTTTCCTAGCGGGAGGTGTTGAGGTCGAGGTCTTGGGTCGTGGGGAGCGGCGGGAGAAGATCAGAATCGACCGCCTCCTCGCCGTGAGCGGGAGCCGCCGCCGCTGCTGCGACGGGAGCCGCCGCCGAAGCTGCCACCGAAGCCGCCGCTGCTGCGCGAGCGGGAACTGCCGCCGCCGAAACCGCCGCTGCTGCGGGAGCTGCCGCCGAAGCCGCCGCCGAAGCCACCACCGAAGCCACCGCCCCCGCCGCCTCCGTTCAGGAGCGAACCGAGGATGATGCCGCCCAGCATGCCGCCATCACCGCCCTGTCCGCCACCGAAAGGCGGGCTCGAGTGCATGGTCACGTCCCGCTCGGCCTGCGCGATCGCGTCTGCGGCGAGCTCGGCGGCGCGCTGAGCCTGGCCGTAGGCCTGCTCGGGGTCGCTCTGCTGCAGCTGGGTCGCCTGGACGAGCGCGGCACCGGCTTCGGCGAGCCGCGTGCGGGCCGGTGCGCCCACCGTCCCGCGGCGCGCGGTGATGTAGTTCTCCGCGGCGGACACCTGCGTCTTGGCCTGCAGGAGCGCCTGGCCGAGCAGACTCCGGGCACGGTCGGCGCGTTGCTGTGCGTCGCGGATCGCGCCCAGGGCGGCGTCGATCTCGGTGTTGGCCTGCTCGAGGGCGGTCGCGGCGGCGATCGGATCGCGAGCGGGCGGCGTGAGCGCCGTCCGCGCCGCCTCGACCTGATGGCGCGTCGCGGCGACGACCGGGGCGAGCCGGCCGTCCGGATCGGCGGTCGCGTCGGCGGCGACGAGGTCCTTCTCCAGGTCGGCGAGGAGGACTGCGGCGGTGCGTTCTGCCGCGGCGAGGTCGGCGCCGAGGGTCTCGACGGCGTCTTCGAGCAGCCGCGCCTGATCGATGCCCTGCTCCGCCGCGCGGATCGCGACCGCGGCGCCCGCGCCATCGCCGGCCTGCACAGCCTGCTGCGCCTGGGCGAGCCGTTCACTCGCGAACGCCAGGCGTGCGACGGCCTGATCGGGGTTGTCGGCGACCGTGCGGAGCGCCCCGGGGGAGTAGGCCGCGGTCAGCTCGGCCAGACGCGCCTGCGCCTCGGCGACCTGCGTGGTCGCGGCAGTGTGGGCCTCCTGGGCGCGGGCGAGGGCCTCGGGAGCGTTCTGCGAGAGATCGCGCAGCGCATCGAAGGCGTCGGCCTTCGCGTCGAGTGATGCATCGGCCTTCGTGCACAGGTCGATGATCTCGAGGTACCAGGCGCGCTGCTGCTCGGTGCTGTCGGGCGTCTCGTCGTCCATCTGCTGCTGGATCGCGAACGCGCGATCGAGTGAGGCGCGCGCCTCGGTGATGGCGTCTTCGAACTCGCGGGTGGCTTCTTCGCCGAACTCCGCCTTCGCGAAACCGAGTTCCTGCCGGCTGCGGGTGAGCGCGTCGTCGGTGCGCACGAGGGCGGATGCCGCGTCCTTCTCGAGCTCCGTGAGGGGAACCTGCGCGGGGCCGGAGGTCGCCGCGCCCGTCTTCCGCCGACTGCGCACGACGGCCCAGACGATCAGTCCGATCCCGACCAGTGCGACGAGGCCGATGATCCAGAGTCCCGAGCCGCCCCCGCCGCTGCGGGCGTCTTCCAGTGCGTCGGCGGCGGCGATCGCGGCGCCGCCCCAATCGTCCTGCGCGAGCAGCGGTTCGACGGTGTCACGCTCGATCGCGATGATCTGCGATTCCGACAGCGGGCCCGACGTGTCGGCTGACAGGTAGTAGGAGCGGCCCTCGGTGGCGATCGCGAGCAGGTACTGATGGGTGCCGAGGTTGTTCCGCTCGGCGGTCTCATTGGCCCACCCCTCCGCGGAGGCAGGGCTGTCGAACTCGTCGACGTACACGACCCAGAGATCGACATCGGTGTCGGCGCCGAGGGCGTCGAGACGGGCTTCCACATCGCGTTCGTCAGCCGCCCCGAGGACATCGGACGAGTCGACCACACGCTCAGAGCCCAGGGTCACCGGGCTTTCAGCGAAAGCCGGCGAGGCTGCGACCGGTGCGAGCGTGATCAGGAGAGCCGCCGCGAGCGCGGTGAGCCGTCGAGATCCCATCGAGTCCCTCCTCCGGGCGCGGGAGGCGCCGCCCTCCGCGAGTCTATGCCGCTCCGTGCATGCCTCGATAGCGGCATCCGCCCGGAGCGCCTGTGCGTTCCCTCTGTCTTCGTCGCCTAGGCTCACCGATTCGGAGGTGCCATGGACGATCGGTACGGAACGGACGTGCTCGCGAAGGGCTGGCGGGATGCCGGACGGAAGCAGGTCGCGACAGTGGAGGCGGTTCGGGAACTCGTCGTGGAAGTCGCCGGGGACGAGTATGTGGGCGCCGTCGTCGGCATCACGGCGGGCAACGTCGAACTGGAGGACCGTCACGGCCGGACCAGGCTGTTCCCGCTCGGACGCGGCTTCCTCGTCGACGGTGCGCCGGTCGAACTCGTCGTCCCCGCACGCGCGCAGAGCCGCACGCCCGCCCGGACGGCGTCCGGATCGTTCGCGGCGCCGACGAGTCGGGCCCGCGTCGCGCGCGCCTCGCGCATCCTCGTTGAAGGCAAGCACGACGCCGAGCTGGTCGAGAAGGTGTGGGGCGACGACCTCCGCGCCGAGGGCGTCGTCGTCGAGTACCTGCAGGGCCTCGACCTGCTCGAGGACCTCCTCCGTGAGGAGCCGCCGACCGCGGAGCGCCGGTACGGCGTGCTCGTCGACCACCTCGTGGCAGGGTCGAAGGAGACCCGCATCGCGCAGGAGATCCTCCGCGGTCCGCACGGCCCTCACCTCAAGATCGTGGGGCACCCCCACATCGACGTGTGGCAGTGCGTGCGCCCCGAGACGCTCGGCATCGCCGGATGGCCGCAGGTGCCGCGCGGGATCGACTGGAAGACCGGGGTCAGCCGGGCGCTCGGGTGGCCGGCATCCGACCATGTCGACATCGCCCGCAACTGGCAGCGGATCCTCGGCTCGGTGCGCACTTATCGCGACCTCGATCCGGCGCTGCTGGGACGCGTCGAAGAGCTCATCGACTTCGTGACCGCATGACCGGCCGCAGACGCGGCCCCGCCCCCGAGGAGCACCGGCCCGCCGGATACCCTGGAGGCATGCCGGACGCCCCCGATTCCCCGCCGCGATACCGCGACAAGCCCGTCTCCTTCGTCCGGCGAAGCGGTCGGATGAGCGACGGTCAGGAGCGGGCCTGGACGGATCTTTCGTCCACGTACGTCATCGCCGTCGAACGGGATGCCGCGGCCACCAGCATCCGCCCCGGGTCGCAGATCGACCCGGCCACCGCCTTCGGCCGCACCGCGCCGCTGGTCGTGGAGATCGGCTCCGGGCAGGGGCACGCGATCGTCCATGCCGCTTCGACCCGGCCCGAGGCTGACTTCATCGCCGTGGAGGTGTTCCGTGCGGGTCTCGCGCGGACGATGCTCGACGCCGACCGGGCGGGCGTGAAGAACCTCCGGCTCGTCGAGGCGAACGCGCCTGAGGTGCTCCAGCACCTGCTGCCGGAGGCCTCCGTCGATGAGATCTGGATCTTCTTCCCCGACCCCTGGCACAAGGCCAAGCACAACAAGCGTCGCCTCATCGCCCCCGCCTTCCCGCCCATCGCCGCCCACGCCCTGCGTGACGGCGGCACCCTCCGACTCGCGACCGATTGGGAGGACTACGCCCTGCAGATGCGGGACGTGATGACGGATGCCGCGGACTTCACCCCTGCGTTCGAGGGGGAGTGGGCGGAGCGTTTCGACGGCCGGATCATGACCGCGTTCGAGCGCAAGGGCATCGCGAAGGGTCGCGAGATCCGCGACCTCGCCTACCGCCGCGCCCCGCGGACGGCGCGAACCGCGTGATGGCGCGCAGCGCCGACCTCGCGCGGCCGGTGGTCACGCTCGCGATCCTGCCTGCCTTGCTGGTGTGCCTGGCGGCGCCCGCGTTCTTCGTGCTGGAGGAGCCCCGTCTCGGATGGATCCTCCTCGGGGCCGGCGTCCTCGCCGCCGTCGTGATCGATCGTCGGACGCTGCGCCCCGGCGTCGCATCCGCCGGCGCCTCCGGCTCGGCGGAGCAGCCCCGGCCTGCGAGCCTCACGCGCGACCTGTCGCTCATCGCGATCGGCATGCTCATCGTCAGCGTGATCCCGCTCAAGGCCGAGCTCGACAACGGCGCCATGGTGCGCTTCACCCTCGCCCTCGGCGGCGCTGTACTCGTGCCGTACCTGATCTCACGGTTCGTCTATCGCGATCACGCGATCCGCTTCCCGTGGCGCGGCGGCGGTCGTTGGACATGGTGGCAGTGGGGGTGGCTGGTCGCCGTGCTCATCCTCGGCTGGCTGATCCTGCCGTTCTACTTCATCACCTCAGGCGTCTACGAGAACTGGCCCGTCGTCGACACCCCCGACCTGATCGCGCGACTGTTCGTCGGCGTCGGGGCGGTCGGCATCTGGGACGAACTTTTCTTCATCTGCACCTGCTTCGCGCTGCTCCGCCGTCACTTCGCGGACGTGACCGCCAACGTGCTCCAGGCGATCGTGTTCGTCTCGTTCCTGTGGGAGCTCGGTTACCGGGCGTGGGGTCCGGCACTGACGATCCCGTTTGCGCTGCTCCAGGCGGTCATCTTCCTGCGCACGAAGTCTCTCGCCTATGTCGTGACCGTTCACCTGCTGTTCGACGCGGTGGTCTTCGCCGTGCTCGTGCACGCGCACAACCCGGGACTCCTGGACGCGATCTTCCTCGTCCCCGCCCCCTGATCGCTCGGTGATCGGCGTGGCGCTGTCAAGGGGTCGGCGGCGGGATCTGCGGCGTGCCACGGTCGGGTAGGTTCGAGGCGGACCCACCCCGGTCCCCGGACGACGGTTCAGTACCCGGTGCGCGAAAAGACTGGCCAGGAAGGCAGTCATGCTGTCGTGGATCGTGCTGATCTTGTCAGGAGTCCTCGAAGCGGTGTGGGCGACGGCGCTCGGCAAGTCGGAGGGCTTCACGAAACTGTGGCCGACCATCGTGTTCGGCGCCGCACTGGTCGCCAGCATGGGCGGCCTCGCCTTCGCGCTGCGGGAGATCCCCACTGGCACCGGCTACGCCGTGTGGGTGGGCGTGGGAGCGGCCCTCACCGTCACCTACGGGATGGTCACCGGTGCCGAGTCCGTCTCGCTCATCAAGATCGTGCTGGTGCTCGGCCTGGTCGCCTGCATCGTGGGCCTGAAGCTCGTCTCCGACTGAGCCAAGGTCGAGATCTCACGCTCGTGGCCGACGAGGCCGCGAACAGTGACGGGCCCGGATCTCGATGAGACCCGGGCCCGTTCGTACGCCGTGCCCCCGGAGGGATTCGAACCCCCGACTTCTGGTACCGGAAACCAACGCTCTATCCCCTGAGCTACGGAGGCGTACCGATCGAGACTATCACCGTGAGCCGCTCGCGCCGCATCCGGGCGCCCCCACCTCCGTCACCGCCTAGCCTGGACGCATGACCTCACCCACCGACGGCGCCCGCGCCCAGTTGCAGGCGCTCGTGGCGGGGAGTTCGGGCGCGGCATCCGATTTCGATTTCGTGCGGTGGATGCCGAGCGTCGATGATCCGCGGTCGGCGGCGGTGCTGATCCTCTTCGGTGTGCTCGACGGCCGACCGAGCGACCACGTCGCGCAGGCCCAGGCCGTCTCCGCCGATCTGGACGTCCTCCTGCTGGCGCGAGCGGAGAGCCTGCGCTCGCACCCCGGGCAGGTCGCGTTCCCCGGCGGTCGGGTGGATGCAGACGATGCCGACGTGATCGCCGCGGCGCTGCGCGAAGCGCGCGAGGAGACCGGCCTCGACCCCGACGGAGTCGAGATCCTCGGCCCGCTGGAGCCGATCCCGCTGGAGCACTCGCGACACCTGGTGACCCCCGTGATCGGGTGGTGGCGCAGCCCCAGCCCTGTCGGCGTCGTCGACGAGGCCGAATCCGCTGCGGTCTTCCGAGCCCCGGTCGCCGACCTGCTCGACCCCGCCAACCGCGGGGTCACAGTGCTGCGCCGGGGCGACCAGACCCTGCGCGGCCCGGCGTTCCTGGTGCCGAACGGGGGAGGCTCCCACCTGGTGTGGGGGTTCACCGCGATGGTCCTCGAC
Source organism: Microbacterium sp. (assembly GCF_043427715.1). Taxonomy (GTDB): domain Bacteria; phylum Actinomycetota; class Actinomycetes; order Actinomycetales; family Microbacteriaceae; genus Microbacterium. The sequence goes on from NZ_JBHWTD010000032.1 coordinate 27,954, forward strand.
GGGCTCTTCACCCGTCTCGGCTGGACCGAGCCGTGGGACGACGGGCGCGAGATCCCCCTCGCCCCGCCCGTCCGCTGACGACGCCTTTCTCACGCCCGACCGAGAAGCGCAAGGCCACCCGACCCTTCCTCGAACCGCGCCTACGCTCGCAGGGACCGAAAGGAGCCTCATGGCACGCATCCTGCTCATCGGCGGTCACGGGAAGGTCGCCCTCCTGCTCGAACCGCTCCTCGTCGACGCCGGCCACCACGTGACGGCCGTCATCCGCAACCCCGACCACGAGGCGGACGTCGCCGCGACGGGCGCGACCCCGCTGGTCGCCGATGTCGAATCGTTCGACACCGCGCAGCTCACGAACCTCGTCGCCGGCAACGACGTCGTCATCTGGTCGGCGGGTGCCGGGGGAGGGTCGCCGCAGCGCACCTTCGCCGTCGATCGTGACGCCGCCATCCGCTCGATCGAGGCCGCTGAGGCCGCCGGCGTGACGCGCTACCTGATGGTGTCGTACTTCGGCGCCGGCCCCGACCACGGCGTGGACCCGGAGAACGACTTCTTCGCCTACGCCGAGGCCAAGGCGCAGGCCGACGAACGCCTCCGTGCGAGCTCGCTGGAGTGGACGATCGTCGCGCCGTCGACGCTCACGCTCGACGAGCCCACCGGCCGCATCGACACCGAGGCCACCGAATCGCAGTCAGTGCCTCGCGCCGATGTCGCCGCCGTCATCGCGGCATCCGTCGATGACCCCACGACGGCCCGTCGCACGATCTCGTTCAACAGCGGAGACGTGCCCATCACCGAGGCCGTGCGGGGCTGAGCCCGCCGCCCGGAGTCCGCCGCCGCGGCCCGTCAGGGGGTGGCGGGCTCCAGAGGCGCCTCGGTGCCCGCATCCGTCGTCGCACTGCGCTCGCGGAGCGCCTGCATGAGCCGCTCGGCGAGGTAGGTGTGCCCGGCGTCGGAGGGGTGCTTCGCGCCCACCCCGGTGTCGATGTAGTCGAGGTAGTTCTGCGGCGTGATCCACTGTTCGCGCAGCGGCGAGATGTACCACCAGCCGCGCTCGGCGGCCTCGGCCTCGAGATCTCCGTCGATGCGAGCGGTGCCCTCGTGCACCGGGAACGCGTGCGGAGTCGGACCCAACACCACGAACTGCGCGTTCGGGAAGCTGCGCTCGAAGCGGTCCCACGCCTCCGACACCCGTTCGCGGTAGCCGCGCGCGCCCTGCAGGCGGTCGTTGATGGACCCCTGCACGATGATCAGGTCGTAGTCGGCGGCGGGGTCGAGCCAGCCCGCGCGGGTGCCGAAGTCGGGCCCGTCGATGCCCGGCTTCATGTATCCCGAGCCGCGCACACCGTCGACCGTGATGTCCCAGCCGGTGTGGTCCTCGAGCTGGTACGCGTACCCGTCGGTGGGCCGTGTCGCCGCCGACCCGTATGTCCACGAATCCCCGAACACCAGCACGTCGGCATCCGCCGGCACCGACAGCGCTTCGATGCTGACCCCGCCCGAACCGGATGCCGCGGTGTCGACCGCCGGAGCCTGTTTCCAGGGCTGCCAGGCGGACAGCGCCACGATGGCGGCGACCCCGGCCGCGAGGAGGCCGAGGCCCCCCTTGCGCGCGCGCCGGTCAGAACTCATGCGACGAGGGTAAGCGATTCTCGCGGGCGACGGCGCCGGACGTCGTCGCGCATGCGAGGATTGGCCGGTGCAGCGCATCGTCCGAGCAGAACTCGACCTCCGGATCGAGGGCGCCCTGGACCTGATCCTCGCCGTCACCGTCGCTGCCGGCGTCAGCCGTGACAGCGAGGAGTTCGTGCTCCGTCAGGGCGGAGTCGACCTCACCCCGACAGAGCTCACCGACGCATCGGGGACGCGTCTGCACCGCCTCCACGTCGAGCCGGGCCTCGTCACGGTGACCTACGCGGCGACCGTCGGAGGGCAGACCGAGATGATCGACGCGACCGCGCTGGAGACGGCGGTCTACCTGCGACCCAGCAGATACGCGCCCTCGGACGCCGTCTTCTCGCAGGCCCGCCGCCTGTTCGGCGGGTTGCGGGGCGCGGACCTCATCTCCGCTGTCGAGCAGTACGTGTTCGACACGGTGACCTACTCGCCCGGTCTCTCGCACGGCACCGACTCGGCGGTGAATACCCTCGCCACGGGTCAAGGCGTCTGCCGCGACTACGCGCATCTGGTCATCGCACTGCTGCGGGCCATGGATGTCCCCGCGCGCTACGCGGCCTGCTACGCCCCCGGGCTCGTCCCGATGGACTTCCACGCGGTCGCCGAGGCCTACCTCGACGGGCAGTGGTGGGTGCTCGACGCCACGCGGCTCTCCAATCGCCGAGGCCTCGTCCGCATCGCCACCGGGCGAGATGCGGCCGACTGCGCCTTCCTCAGCTCCTACGGCGGCGACCTCGCGCTGACGCGGATGGTCGTCGACGCGCAGGTGATGGGGGAGCCGGAGGTCATCGACGCGGCATCCGACCCCACCGCCGATGACCGGAGCGCCCTCGTCGCGATCCGCTGACAACCTCCCGTCGCGTCACTAGGGTGTAAGGACCAGCTCAGACCCGGGGGCAGATGTGAAGACAGCGGATGATGCGGCTCGACGCGCCATCATCGAGGAGTACCGCCTCCTCGACGGCGTTCCCGAACCCGACATCCAAGGTCTCGTCGAGCTCGCCGCGATGGTGTGCGACGTCCCGACGGCGGTCATCAACATCATCGATGACCGGTTCCAGCACCAGATTGCGGCCGTCGGTCTCGAGCCCAGTGTCTGCGCGCGGGAGGACTCCATGTGCGCTGCGGTCTTCCGCGAGCCCGGGCACATCGTCCTGCGCGACGCGAGTCTCGATGACCGCTTCGTCGACAACCCTTTCGTCACCGGCGAGATCGCCGATGTCCGCTTCTACGCCTCCAGCCCCCTCATCACTCCGGTCGGGGTGCCGATCGGCACCGTCTGCGTCTTCGACGACCGGCCGCGCGACCTCAGTGAGGAGGGCAGCGATGCCCTCGCCCTCATCGCCCACCAGATCGTCGACGTGCTGGAGCTGCGGCGCATCACTCGCGAGCTCGGCGAATCGAACGAGCAGCTGGAGAGCTTCGCGGCCCAGGTCGCGCATGACCTCCGCAACCCCCTCACCGCTCTGATGGGGTACATCGAGCTGGCCGCCGACGTCGTCGACGTCGCCGAGCTCCCCGCCGCGACGAGAGCCCTCGGGCGCGCGGAATCCGTGGCCGACCGGATGTCGGGCATGATCGTGCGGCTCCTCGACTACGCACGCGTGGGTGGGGCGCCCATCCGGCTCAAGGACGTCGACGTGCACCCGCTCGTGTCCGCCACCGTCGAGGACCTCCGCGCCGTCGGGGCCGACCACGGCGTCGAGGTCGTCGTCGACGTCGCGACGCCGGTGCGCGCCGACCCCACCCTGCTCGGAGTGCTCCTCCAGAACCTCGTCGGCAATGCGATCTCCTTCGCGGGACTGCACAGCGATGCGCCCCGGGTGGAGGTTCGTGCGGAGACGGTGATCGGCGGCGTCCGGCTCACCGTCGACGACAACGGGCCGGGTGTGCCCGAGGCTGAGCGCGACCTCGTCTTCGAACCCCTCGAGCGCGGCTCCAACGCCGAAGCCCCCGGTTTCGGCATCGGCCTGGCCACCTGTCGCCGCATCGCGCACGCTCACGGGGGACGCATCGGAATCGAGCGGTCGCCGCTGGGTGGCGCCAGGCTGTGGGTGATCTTCCCGGAGTGACCGGGCCGTTCGGGAGGGATGCCGCGCAGGTGACGTGCGGCCGCGAAACGTAGACTGATGAGGTTATGAATCCCGAAGCCCTCTCCGCTGCCCTGCTCGCCGTCATCGCCCCGCTCGCCGAGGCGCGACGCCCGGGCGTCGCCGAGGGGCTGACCGCCGCCGACTTCCCCGTCGAGCGGCCCAAGAACCGCGACCACGGCGACTGGGCGTCCAACGCCGCGCTCAAGCTCAGCAAGCAGATCGGGGTGAACACGCGCGAGTTCGCCGCTGAGGTCGCGACCGCGCTCGCCGCCACCGAGGGCATCGCCTCGGTCGAGGTCGCCGGTCCCGGGTTCATCAACATCCGACTGGATGCCGCTGCCGCCGGCGCCCTCGCCCGCACCATCGTCGAGGCGGGCACGAGCTTCGGCACGAACCGGTCGCAGGACGGCAACACGATCAACCTCGAGTTCGTCAGCGCGAACCCCACCGGTCCGATGCACATCGGTCACACCCGCTGGGCCGCCCTCGGCGACGCGATCGCGCGGCTCCTGCTCGCCAGCGGCGCCACGCTCGTGCGGGAGTTCTACATCAACGACGCGGGCGCGCAGATGGACCGCTTCGGACGGTCAGTCCTCGCCGCGATCGCGGGCGAGCCCACCCCCGAGGACGGTTACCCCGGCGCCTACATCGACGACCTCGCCGCGCGGGTGAAGGCCGCCGAGCCCGGCATCCTCGACCTTCCCGAGAGCGAGCGGCTCGACATCGCCCTGGGCCGGGGCTACGAGTTCCAGATGGGGGATCTGAAGGCCTCGCTCGAGGCGTTCAACGTGCACTTCGACGTCTTCTTCAGCGAGCGGCTGCTGCACGCCCCGGGTCCAGACGGGGCTCCGAGCCTCGTCGACCAGGCCGTCGACCGCCTGCGCGCGCAGGGTCACGTCTTCGACGACCAGGGCGCCGTGTGGGTGCGCACGACCGACTTCGGCGATGACAAGGACCGCGTCATCCGTCGCTCCAACGGCGAGTACACCTACTTCGCCGCCGACGCCGCGTACTACCTGAACAAGGGCGATCGCGGCTTCGCGCACAAGATCTACCTCCTGGGCGCCGACCACCACGGCTACGTGCACCGCCTCAAGGCGCTCGCGGGAGCGGCGGGGGACGACCCCGACAAGGACATCGAGGTGCTCATCGGGCAGCTCGTGTCGGTCAACGGCGCGCGGCTGTCCAAGCGGGCCGGCAACATCATCGAGCTCGACGATCTGCGTGAGTGGCTCGGCACCGACGCGCTGCGGTACTCGCTCGCGCGCTACCCGGCCGACTCGCCGCTCACGCTCGACCCCGAGATCCTGAAGAAGCGCACCAACGACAACCCGGTGTTCTACGTGCAGTACGCGCACGCGCGGACGCACAACGTCGCGCGCAACGCCGCCGACTCGGGTGTCACCCGTGACGCGTTCGCGCCGGAGCTGCTGGACCACGAGAGCGAGTCGGCGCTGCTCGTCGCGCTGCAGGAGTTCCCGCGTCTGGTGGCGTTCGCCGCCGAGCTGCGCGAGCCGCATCGCGTCGCCCGGTACCTGGAGGAGCTCGCAAGCCTCTACCACCGCTGGTACGACTCGTGCCGCGTCACGCCGCTGGGCGACGAGGAGGTCACCGACCTCCACCGCACGAGGCTGTGGCTCAACGACGCGACCGGCCAGGTGCTGCGCAACGGACTCGACCTCCTCGGCGTGAGCGCGCCCGAGCGGATGTGACGTGACGACCACGACCGCGCCGCGCCGCCGCAGAGGCGGCTGGATCCTGCTCGCGGTCGTGGGCGTCGTGATCCTGCTCGTCATCGGCGCGGAGATCGCCGCGCGCGCCCTCGCACCGAAGATCATCCGCGACGAGCTGGTGTCGAACCTCGGACTCCGGGCTGACCAGGAGATGGACATCGACCTCCCGGGACCGTTCCTGCTGCCGTTCCTCGTCGTCGGCAACCTGCCGGAGATGTCGATCGCGGCCGACGACGTCGAGGTGGAGGGGCTCACCGGCGATGTCCGGGTGAAGCTGCAGGACGTTCCCGTATGGGGTGGGGCGGACTGGAGCGGAGGCGACGCGGAGGTGACCCTCGGCGAGGAGCAGACCCGCACCCTGCTGGCGCAGATCGAGGGGTTCCCCATCGACGCCTTCAGCCTCGACCCGCCTGAGGTCGCCCTCGACACCGAGCTGAACATATTCGGGGCATCGTTCCCGCTCGGGGTGCGGCTCGACGCGAGCGCGCGACAGGGCGACCTCGTCCTCGCGCCGACGCGCTTCCTTCTGGGGGGCACGGAGGTGTCGGCTGATGCCGTGCGCGAGCAGGTGGGGCCGGCGCTGGGATCGTTCGGCGAGGAGTGGCCCATCTGCCTCGCGGAGTACCTCCCTGCAGCACTCACGCTCACCGGAGTCGCGATCGAGGACCGGGGCGTCGTCGCCGACTTCGAGATCGACAGCGCCATCCTCCGCGATGAGTCGGCGCAGCGGCCCGGCAGCTGCGCCGCCGGTTCGTAGCGGCGCGTCACGGGGCCGGGGCCGGTTCTCCCGGTGCCCTAGACTGTGGGCACTGTCCGGGCGTGACCATCCCGCCCCGCAGCACCCGTTCCCACCCCTATTGGTGCCCCTGCGTGTCCACCGCTTCCGAACGTCCGGCCGTGCCCGAGTGGCTCGAGGTGCCCGAGGACGCGAACTCCCTCACCGCCGCCGTCTGGCCGGAGACCGCCGGCCGTGGCGACGACGGCGCGCTGCGCATCGGTGGTCTCGACGTCCGTGAGGTCGTCGCGCAGTTCGGCACGCCGCTGTACGTCCTCGACGAGGACGTCGTCCGCGCCCGGGCACGGCGGGTCCGCGCGGCCTTCGAGCACGCGGCATCCCGTCACGGCGGCACGGCCCGGGTGTATTACGCCGGCAAGGCTTTCCTCAGCACCGAGGTCGTCCGGTGGGTCACCGACGAAGGTCTCCGCGTCGACGTCGCGACCGGCGGCGAACTCGCCGTCGCCCTCGCCGCGGGCGCCGATCCCGCACAGCTGGGACTTCACGGCAACAACAAGCTCCTGCCCGAAATCGCCCGCGCCGTCGAGGTCGGCGTCGGCACGCTGGTCGTCGACAGCCTCGTCGAGATCGAGCGCGTCGCCGCGGCGGCGGCCGAGCGCGGCGTGACGCAGAACGTGATGGTGCGCGTCAACAGCGGCGTGCACGCCGAGACGCATGACTTCCTCGCGACCGCTCACGAGGACCAGAAGTTCGGCTTCGCGCTGACGGATGCCGCGGATGCCGTCGCCCGGATCCGCTCGCATCCTTCGCTCCGCTTCGTCGGCCTGCACTGCCACATCGGCTCGCAGATCTTCGGCACCGCGGGCTTCGAGGAGTCCGCGGCCCGCGTCGTCGACCTCCACGCGCGCCTGCTCGCCGGGGGCGATGTGCCGATGCTCAACCTCGGCGGCGGCTTCGGCATCGCCTACACCTCCGTCGACGACCCCACCCCGATCGAAGAGCTCGCGGGCGGCATCATCGACGCCGTCGCGCGGGAGTGCGGCGCCCGCGGCATCCCGCTCCCCGAACTCGCCTTCGAACCGGGTCGGTCGATCGTCGGCCCCGCCGGGGTGACGCTCTATACGGTCGGTACAGTCAAGCCCGTGCGCGTGTCGGATGAGCTCGAGCGGCTCTACGTCAGCGTCGACGGCGGCATGAGCGACAACGCCCGCCCCGCCCTCTACGGCGCGCACTACTCGGCCCGCGTCGCGTCGCGGACGAGTGCCGCCGCGCCCGCGCTGGCCCGGGTCGTCGGCCGCCACTGCGAGTCGGGGGACATCGTCGTCGACGCCGAATACCTGCCCGGCGACGTGACCCCCGGCGACCTGCTCGCCGTGCCCGCGACCGGCGCCTACTGCCATTCACTGGCGAGCAACTACAACTATGTGCCGCGTCCGCCCGTCGTGGCGATCGCCTCCGGCGAGGCCCGCCTCATCGTCCGTGGCGAGACCGTCGACGACCTGCTCGCGCGCGACCTCGGCGTCGCCCGCCCCACCGTGGAGGAGTCCGCATGATCGAACCCCGCCGCCTCCGGGTCGCCCTGCTGGGGGCCGGCGCCGTCGGCTCGCAGGTCGCCCGCCTTCTGCTCACCCACGCCGACGAGCTCGCCGACCGTGCCGGTGCGCCGCTCGATCTCGTCGGCATCGCCGTGCGCGACGTCGACGCCCCGCGTGAGGTCGAGCTTCCCGACGGTCTCCTGACGACGGATGCCGGCACTCTCATCGCCGGTGCCGACATCGTCATCGAGGTCACCGGCGGCATCGAGCCCGCCCGCACCCGCATCCTCCACGCGCTCGCGAGCGGCGCCGACGTCGTCACGGCGAACAAGGCTCTGCTGGCCACCCACGGCGCCGAGATCTTCGAGGCCGCCGACCAGGTCGGTGCGACCGTCGCCTACGAAGCCGCCGTCGCCGGCGCGATCCCCATCATCCGGCCGTTGCGCGACTCGCTCGCCGGCGACCGGGTGCGCCGCATCATGGGCATCGTCAACGGCACCACGAACTACATCCTCGACCGGATGGACCGCGAAGGTCTCGACTTCGGCGACGTCCTCGCCGAGGCGCAGCGCCTCGGGTACGCCGAGGCAGACCCGACCGCCGACGTCGAAGCCTTCGATGCCGCGCAGAAGGCCGCGATCCTTGCGAGCCTCGCCTTCCACACCACCGTGCCCCTCGAATCGGTGCACCGTGAGGGCATCAGCTCGATCGATGCCGGCGTCATCGACGCCGCGCGCAAAGCCGGCTACGTCGTCAAGCTCCTCGCCGTCTGCGAGCGGCTCACCGATCAGCCCGACGCGCTGCCCACCGGTGAGGCGATCTCCGTCCGGGTGTACCCCGCCCTCGTCCCGCGCGAGCACCCGCTCGCCTCTGTCCACGGCGCCAACAACGCCGTCTTCGTCGAGGCGGAGGCGGCCGGTGACCTGATGTTCTACGGGGCCGGCGCCGGCGGCGTGCAGACCGCCTCGGCCGTGCTCGGCGACGTCGTCTCGGCCGCGCGCCGCCATATCGCCGGCGGACCCGGCGTGGGGGAGTCCACACGGGCGAATCTGCCGATCGTCCCCATCGGCCGCATCACGACGAGCTGCCAGATCACGCTCGAGGTCGACGACCGGCCCGGCGTGCTCGCGACGGTCGCCGGCATCCTCAGCGACGGACACGTGTCGATCGCGACCGTCGAACAGACCACCTCCGCCGGCGCCGCCGGTGGGGACGCCGGGGGCGCGGTCGCGCACCTGGTCATCGGAACCCACACGGCTCGGGAGCAGGACCTCGCCGACACCGTCGAGCGTCTGGCCGCGGACCCCGCGGTGCGGCGCGTGGTCTCGGTCCTGCGCGTAGAAGGAGACTGACATGGCGGAGAGAAACGATATGGTCCACGTCTGGCGCGGAGTCCTCCGCGAGTTCGCCGATCGCCTGGGCGTCACCGACGCCTCGACCGTGGTGACACTCGGCGAGGGCGGCACCCCGCTCATTCCCGCCGCGTCACTGTCGCGCATGACCGGTGCCGACGTGTACGTGAAGTTCGAGGGAATGAATCCGACCGGCTCGTTCAAGGACCGCGGCATGACCGTCGCCCTCTCCCGTGCCGTCGAGCACGGCGCGGAGGCCGTCATCTGCGCCTCCACCGGCAACACCTCCGCGTCCGCTGCCGCGTACGCCGCCCACGCCGGCATCACCGCCGCCGTCCTCGTCCCCGAGGGCAAGATCGCGATGGGCAAGCTCAGTCAGGCCGTCGCCCACAACGGCACGCTCATCCAGATCCGCGGCAACTTCGACGACTGCCTCGAGATCGCCCGCGAACTCGCCACCGGCTACAAGGTGCACCTGGTCAACTCGGTCAACCCCGACCGCATCGAGGGGCAGAAGACCGCCGCGTACGAGGTCGTCAGCCAGCTCGGTGACGCCCCCGATTTCCACTTCATCCCGGTCGGCAACGCCGGCAACTACACCGCTTATTCGCGCGGGTACCGCGAAGAGGCCGAGCGAGGCGTCGCCACGCGCGTCTCCCGCATGTTCGGCTTCCAGGCCGCCGGCTCCGCTCCGCTGGTCTCGGGCGAAGTGGTCAAGAACCCCGAGACGATCGCGTCCGCCATCCGCATCGGCAACCCGGCATCGTGGGATCTGGCCCTCGAGGCCAAGGCCGCCACCGACGGCTGGTTCGGCGCGATCGACGACGAGCGCATCTTGGCTGCACAGAAGCTCCTCGCCGGCACCGTCGGCGTCTTCGTCGAGCCGGCATCCGCCATCAGCGTCGCCGGTCTCCTCGACCGTGCCGAAGCGGGCGTCATCCCCGCCGGGGCGAAGGTCGTCCTCACCGTCACCGGCCACGGTCTCAAGGACCCGCAGTGGGTGCTCCGCAACGCCGACGGCAGCCACGTCGAGCCGCTCGTCGTCGACGCCACCACGAGTGAGGTCGCCTCGGCGCTCGACCTCACGCCCGTCGCGGGATGACGGTCGCAGGCCGCAGCGTCGTCGTCCGTGTGCCGGCGACCAGTGCCAACCTCGGACCGGGGTTCGACACGCTCGGCCTCGCGCTGAGCGTCCACGACGAGCTCGTCGTGACGGCCCTGGCCGAGCCCGGGCTCGAGATCGAGGTGACCGGCGAGGGCGCAGCCGATGTCCCCACCGACGCGTCGCACCTCGTCGTGCGCTCGATGGCGTACGCGTTCGAAGCCTGCGGCAGGGTGATGCCCGGCATCCGGCTGTCGTCGGTCAACACGATCCCCCACGGGCGGGGGATGGGCTCGTCGGGAGCGGCGGTCGTGGCAGGGCTCCTGGCTGCCAAGGGCCTGCTTGCCGGTGACGTCGAGATCGGGCCGGAGACGCTGCTGCGTCTGGCGACCGAGCTCGAAGGCCACCCTGACAACGTGGCCCCCGCGCTGTTCGGCGGACTCACGATTGCCTGGGTGGACGACAACGGTCCCCAGCACAAGAAGCTCGCGGTGCACCGCGGCGTCTCGCCTCTCGTTTTCGTCCCCGAGTTCACGATGTCCACCTCGGTCGCCCGCGGGCTCGCGCCGCTGCAGGTGACCCGCGAGGACGCCGTCTTCAACGTTTCGCGGTCGGCACTTCTCATCGCCGCGCTCACGCAGAGCCCTGAGCTGCTGATGGCGGCGACGGAGGACAAGCTCCACCAGTCCTACCGTGCACAGGCGATGCCCGAGACCGACGCCCTCGTGCGAGGGCTCCGCGCCGCCGGGTTCGCGGCCGTCGTCTCGGGGGCCGGGCCGAGCGTGCTCGTGCTCGCGGACGGCCCGGGTCGCCGGCTCGACGCGGCCGCTCATGCCGCCACGCTCACCGACACGCGGTGGACTCCGCTCCTGCTGGCCGTCGATGTCAAGGGTGGTACAGTGAGGGACAACGCGGAGGATGCCACGTAGTCACGTGAATCTGCCCTCCATCGCAATCTGCGAAGCACCGCACATCCCCTCTCATCGGGTCGGCGCATCACCTGTGTTCGCGTGAACACCCACCTGAGGATCGGTCTCCGTCGTGGACGGGACCTGCTGCGGTTATGACTTTCCACATCTGAAAGGGAGAACTCGTGGAGTCCATCTCCGAGATCCAGACCGGCGACGACGTCGCCACCTCGACGCCCGCGCCGGCCGCCGAGCAGCCCACCATCGCTTCGGCCGACCAGGCCGCCGGCGACGCCACCGCCGACGCTGCTGAGAAGCCCGCCAAGGCTCCCCGCAAGCGCGCCCCACGCCGCGCGAAGAGCACCGACGCTCCCGCCGCCGAGAGCACGGACGCCGCCGCCCCGGACGCTGAGGCGCCGGCCGCGCAGGCGG
>NZ_JBHWTD010000033.1:0-18750 GCF_043427715.1 Microbacterium sp.
GTCGTGGCGCGGTCGGGAGTGAGGGCGCTGAGCAGGGTGACTTTCAGCAGGTCGGCGACGGGCGCGAACACGTCCACCTCGTCGCGAAGGCTGAGTTCGGAGTCCATCACGCCCCCGAGCACGGACCGCAGCAGCGCCGCCAGCGAGGTCCGCTCCTGCAGGTCCACACCCGAGACCTCAGCGACCTGATCCGCCGTCAACCCCACCACACCCAACGGCAGTCGGAAGAAGTCCCCGATGACCCCCTCGTCGAAAGCGTGGACGTAGGGGCTCGTGCTCGGGTAAACGACGATGCTGCCTGGAGTCATCACGGTCTGGTCATCCCCACGGCGCAGCATCGACCGGTTGCCGCGCTGGAAGACCACGAACAATGACTCGTCGTTGTCCGCTGTGATCATCCGCTGGGGGCGCATAGCGAGGGCAGCCAGCGAGGGCACCGTCTGGACGGACAGGGCTCTCAGCTGCCCAATGTCTTGGTAAGACACGCTCACGCGAGCCTCGCGGCCTTGCGGGTCGAGAGTCAGGTCTGTCTGGACGAGGTTCTCGCAGAGCATCGTCCGGATCGTCTCCACGCGGTCACGTGGATCAATGCTGCGCGAGTCCCATGTCTGCTGCATCATTACAGCCTCCGCCGGTCTTCCGGGCTTCCCCGGTCTGATTCCAGACTATTGCCGGTCATAGTCGCCCTCGTCGATGACGACATGGATAGCCGCCTCCTCGGCGGAGGCGGCACCATTGTCGATGCCGATGTCGGATGCCCAGAAGTCGGAGGACGGGTCAGGGTTGCCGGGTTCGGTCCAGATCAGCCGCCCAGCGCGTACCGATCCGACCTGGTCGTCAAGGATCTCGCCGTCCGTGCCGATGATGTCGCCGATCCCGTCGCCCATCGGCTCTTCAGGTTCGTACTCCGGCACCTCACGCGCCAAGCGAGCCGCCAGCGGTTCTCGGGTGCGTGCTTCGCGCGCCGTGAATCCCCACGACAGTTCGGATGACCGCCGCTCCGGCGGAGAGTATCCCGGGCCGTCGTCGTCGGAGTCTTCGCCGAGAAGATCCGAGTCGAGGCTCTCATCCGGCGGAAGCAGATCGAACTCGATCTCCTGCCCGCTGACCGATCCGTCAGTCATGATGGGTTCCCTTTCTTTCCCCCGACGCCTGGGCTCTCAGTCTCACGAGCAGGCTCTTCGTCACCGGGCAATACGACTGGCACCGCGCCCTGCGCGAGCTTCAGCCTCGTCCACACGTTCATGTTGATGACGACGGCTGCGATCTCGGCGATCTCACGCTCATCGAAAAACACCGTCAGCCCTTGATGCATCTCATCGAAGTGCTCGTGCTCGTAACGTGTCAGCGCTTCGCAGTACGCGAGTGCGAGTGCTTCGGAACCGGAGAACATCGTGCTCTGCCGCCAGCTCGCCAGGTGCGCGACCATCGCCGCGCCGATGCCGACTTCCACGGCGATACGCGTGTGCAGGATCAGGCAGTAGGAGCACGGATTGATCTGCGCAACCCGCAATCGGAGAAGGGCGGCTAGGCGATCACCGATCGACAGCTTCGCGGTGTACCCGAACCCCGTGGCCATCTGCTTCGCAAGCTCATGGAAGTCAGAGAGATCCGGATCAAAGCGCACATTCTCGAAATCGATCTGCTCTGATATCACGATCTCTCCTCACCGTAGGGCACGGTTCGCTGGCTTGCCGGAGTTCCGGCGCCTCCTCTGACGGTAGGTCCGCTTCTCTGCCCCGTGTGGCCTGCTCCTGCAGAGAGCTGTCTTCTCCCTGCAACCGCCGGTCCCGCTTCCGAACGCCGCAGGTCGCGGACATTACGCTGCACAGCCAGGCCACCTGGACAGCACTCCGCTCCGTATCGTGACCCGAAGGGGCGTGTTGCCCGCCGCGAAGAGAGAGAAGACGATGCCGACCTCGAGAGTGATCCTCGCCAGCGGCTGCTTCTGGGGAGCCCAGGAACTCTTCCGCTCGCTCCCGGGCGTGGTGAGCACCCGTGTCGGATACTCCGGCGACGACGACACGCCCAACGCGACCTACCGTAATCACGGGGATCACGCCGAAGCGCTCGAAGTGATCTATGACCCCTCGATCATCCGATTCCAGATACTGCTGGAGTTCTTCTTTCAGATTCACGACCCCACGACTCGGAACCGCCAGGGAAACGACATCGGGCGCAGTTACCGATCAGCGATCTTCACGACGACCGAGGGACAGATGAAAGTCGCCTTCCACGTGATCGAAGCGATCAACGCTTCGGGCCGCTGGCCAGGAGAAGTCGTGACCGAGGTCGGCGAAGCCGGCCCTTTCTGGGAGGCCGAACCCGAGCACCAGGACTACCTGCAGAAGCACCCCAATGGGTACTCGTGCCATTTCATCCGGCCCGACTGGGTACTACCGGGCCGCTGACCGAGATCTCGCGATAGGAGAGACATGAAACATCCCGACGGAATGATCGGCTTGACCGCGACCGACGCCGACACCGACCTCCCGGCTGTCTCCTCGGACGCAGCGGAAGACTTCGTCATCACGGAGAACGTCGAGTCAGAGCTGTACGAAGCGACCGTGGACGGCAAAGCTCGCTGCAGGCCTGCTCTACAGCAGAACCGGCGACCGGGTGCTCCTCCTCGCAACCTCGGTGTTCCCGGAGTTCCGTGGAAAGGGAGTCGCTGCGCGGCTCCTCGGGGGCGTCCTGGACAGTCTCCGCAAGGACAACATGACCGCGACGGTCTCATGTCCCTTCGCCGCCGCGTACATCCGCGCTCATCCGGAGTATGCCGACATCGTCGACGCGCGATTCCCCGGCAACCCCCACGGACACCACCACTGAGCATCATGAGTACAAGAGGAGAACTCGCATGGCAACCGTCGAACTGACCGAAGACAACTTCGAGGTCACGATCAATCAGAACGACATCGTCCTCGTCGACTTCTGGGCGGACTGGTGCGCACCATGCCACCAGTTTGCGCCGGTCTTCGAGAAGTCATCGTTAGACAATCCGGACGTCGTCCACGCGAAGCTCGACACGGAGTCGGAGCAGCGCATCACCGCGGCCGCCCAGATCACCGCGATTCCGACTCTGCTCGCCTTCCGTGAGGGGTTACTCGTCTTCAGCCAGGCGGGGGCCCTACCGCCCACTGCCTTGGCTGAAGTCGTAGAGAACGTCAGAGGACTCGATATGGACGAGGTCAGAAAGGGCCTCGACTCCGATGGTGACTCGTCCAAGGACGATCGCTGATGTCCACCTTGCATGAACCGCGCCCATACATGGACAAGGCCGTCCCTGAAGCATGGGAAGCCGCTTCTACGTTCGCGACCGCTGTGTCTGAGGCCGCGTCGCAACGTGGGCTCACTCCCGCGGAGAGCGAGTTGGTCAAGGTTCGGGCGTCACAGCTGAACGGATGCGTCTTCTGCCTTGATCTGCATTCACGGCAGGCGAGGCGCGCAGGAGTCAATCAGCAAGTACTCGACGTCTTGCCCGCCTGGCGCGAGTCGACTCTGTTCAGCGATCGAGAGCGAGCCTTGCTCGCGATCGCTGAAGCAGCCACCCGACTCCCGCTCGACGCCGCCGTGAATGCCGAGCTCGCGCAGGCCCGAAACACCCTCGCCGAGGAGGAGTTCGCGGCCGCGGAGTGGGTCGCCGCAGCCATCAATATGTTCAATCGGGTCTCCATCCTCAGCGAACACCGCGTGCGGCCACGCGACTCGGAGGGCAAGCTGAGCTGACAGCGTGCCATGCGCAGCGTGGCCGCTACGCCAGAGGACGCGTTCGAGGCCGCACATGACTTGCCACCCGCTGCGCCCCTCAGGTTCACGCGCCCCTACGCAGCGGTTCGGGCACCAGGCGATATCGCGGCCATAGAGATGGTGCGCACGGTTCCATCAAGCCGTACCGTATTTCGGCACGCGAAGATACTCAACGTCGTCGAAGGCTCTTGCGCCCTCGAGACTGCTGAGAGCGTGCACGTCCTGCGTCCTGGCATGTCTCTTGCCCTCGGCACCGGCAAATGGTGCCGCGTGCGCCCATCACCGTCCGTACGCATCTGGGCCATCTACGCCGACGAACGGTTCTGGCGCACCCAGATGGCATGGTTCCTTCCCGACGCAGAGCGAGTGGTCGCAGGAATGCACCCCCTCGAGTGGGACGGCCGCGCGATCGTCCTTGCACCGGGTATCGCTGCCCTGCGGCAGGTCGAGCCGCTATGGCGACAGATGAGCATCCTGCGTAGCGGGACCCATTCGCCCGAAGTCGTCGCGACTCACACTCTCGAGCTTCTCGCACGATGGATGAGGCTGATACTGCCAACTTTCCTTGATGAAGCATCGGACACCCCCACAACACCGTGGACGCCCATCAATGGACGACTGACCGACACCGGATCTATCGGCTACATCGGTCGAGCAATCCAGTTGCTTCGCGGGCGGATCGCAGAGCCGTGGACCGTTGGAGCACTCTCACGAGAACTCTCACTTTCACGAACCCACCTGACCCGCATGTTCGTACAGCACGCCGGCGCCGCCCCAATGCGCCTACTCACTGAACTCCGGCTCACCGAGTTCGCGCGGCTCATCGAAGAAACAGACATCTCCGTGATGCGTGCCGCGAGCGAAGTCGGGTGGAGCGACCCGCGCGTCGCATCCCACTGGTTCCACCGTCGCTACGGCATCACGCCGACACAATACCGACGCACACCACACACGGTTCCTGATCATCGACAAGGCAAGGCTGTCGCTGTCAATGACTCAGCTCTGTGAGGCGATGGCATCGTCCCAACGAACTTGCCCATCAGGTTCGCAGAGAATGCGACGGTCACCTCGGCTTCCCTTACCGCTACTCGCCGCATGAACCGTGACTCTCGACGAATGACCCAAGTTCGTCACGTGCATCTCGACGGATACGCCGCAGGTCAGTAGACCGGACCAGACATGTCGGGTTCGCTGTGGAGCCTGATGGTCGGCACTCCGTCTGCTATCCGTCCTCGCTCCGTTAATCCTCCCGACGCAGCTCATGGCCGCAAGGCGTTCCGCGTCTTGCGGGAGTCCCTGGGAAGGAGTAGCGCATGGCTATAGAGGGGATACGAGGCGAAGCTCGCGAGGCCTGCAACAGGTTCGCGAAGGTCATGACCAACTTATGCCCCCGGCGGTCGGCCGATGCTGCGGGCCGCGAGTTCGCTGCGGCATGTCCACTGGCAGAGGTGGTGTTGGTCGAGCGTGAGCGAAGAGCAACGCTCATGCCAGACGCGCCGCCCGAGTGCACAGGATCGGTTCCTGACCGCGCCGAGGGTTTGGGGTCGCGTTCACACACCTATTGGTCACCTCGTCCTAAGGAGTTGACCTCATGAGAGAACCTTCATCTGAACCACTTCCGGACTTCACCACCGGCGAAGGGCTCCGTGTCCTGCTGGAGCAGCTCACCGCCGAGCATCTCTGGCGCACACACCCCGCCGCCCGCGCGTTGATGCAGTATGCGCAGGAGAAGTACCTTCCGCTCGCACGGTCCTGGCACCGCGACCCCGCCGATGCCGCGTACGAGGCGTTCATGGCGATGCGGACGCCGGCGATCCGCCGTGCCGCGGACCCGTGGGCGGCGATCACCCGCGCTGTGGAGCTCGGCATCGCGGCCGAGGTGCACGCCGAACGTCTGCTCACCTCGACGGACAAGGCCCGCAGGCCCGATCAGCGTCCCGACGAGTACCCGATGCGGGCCGGCCACTACGAGACATTCTTCTACCATGTGCTCGCCGCCGCGAGCCCGCCGGCCTCACCGACCGTCGCCGTGGAACGGGTAGTGCGGTCCGCGTCGGTGTTCCTGGTGAGCACAGGCTGGCATCCCCGCACCATCGAGACCGCGGTGGAATATATCTGCCACCGGCTGACGACTCTGGCGAGCACCCAATCCGGGATCGACGTGCTCCGCAAAGACGACGCGATGCGGCAACGGCTCGGGTTCTCCGCTCGCGATTGGAGCGGGCTGTTGCGTTTGCTGCTCGGGCCGCGGTCGAAGAAGGAAGCCACCGGTGCCGATCCGGCACGTCTGGGGATCTTTGCGCGGCTGCTGCTCGGTGACCGTACCGAGGATCTTCTTGCTGATCATCAGCTTGCCGCTGTTTCCCGCAAGTTCACGAGAGGGGCGGCCGCATGAACGCGAGGGTGCCCGCAGATGGGCAGCCGGTGGCGCAGTTCCCGATCGACGACATCGTCCTGGGTCGCTCCTTCCGGCGTGAGCTGGGTGATCTGAGCGATCTGACCGCGTCGATCCAAACCCTCGGGCTGCTGTGCCCGATCGTGATCACCTCCGACGGGGTCCTCATCTCCGGCAGGCGCCGCCTGGAAGCGATGCGGCAGCTCGGGCATGCGACCGTCCCGGTGTGGATCGCATCTGAGGTGTCCGACAAGCTGCGCACGCTGCTGGCGATCCAGGACGACAATCTGCTCCACAAGCATTTCACCACGACGGAGAAGGCGGCCCTGTACGCGGAGTACAAGACGCTCCTGGCCGAGGAGAACGCCCGCCGTCAGGCCGCGACTCGGTTCGGCGCCGCCGCCCTCCCGGGCTCGGACGACGGCGAGGCCGACGACAGCGACCCGGAGGAGAAGGAAGTGATGATCGTCGCGACCTATCAGGGTAGCGACAGCGGCCGTTGGGATTCACAACCACCGGCGAAGCGGAAGTCCCGCGTGCAGGCCGCGACCGCGGTGACCGGCCGGGACTCCTCCCAACAGCTCGAGCAGGTCCTCGCGCTGGAACGGCTGGCAACCAACGAGGACGAAGACGAACGAGTCCGGCGGGCAGCCGCCGAAGCGGTCGTGGAGATCAACGGCGACGCGAAGGTCCACGGCCGCTACCACGAGGTCATCGCCCTGCGCGGGGTGTGCTGGCTGGAGAAGACCGCGGTGAACGAGTCCGCGACTGCCGCCGTCCGGGAAGCCGCCGACGACGAGCTCCGCGCGGTGCGGCAGATCGACCGACCGGTGGAACGATCCCGGGCGGTCGCCGCTGCCATCGCCCGTGTCCGCAAGCTCGCCCTCACGCCAACTTCCACTGCGGCAACCGAGGAGGACGGCGAATCGGGTGCGGAGGATGAGGGGATGTCCGCGGACGGGGTCCGGGGCCGCTACCACGCCCGCCGGCTGGTCGACATCCTCGCGAAAGCGGAGGGGTGGTGGGAGATCAACGACGCCACGCTCGTCGGCCAGTACGCCACCGACGAGCAGTGGGAGGCGATCACCAGCCACCGTAAACAGGCGACCGCGTTCCTCGACACCGCCGCCGATGCACGCCGCACCACCACCAGGACGGGCCTGGTGCCGTGAGATGACCGGCCGGGTGGGGTCAGACGCCCGCACCTACATGGCACACACCGTTGACGGATCTGCTGTGAAAGGACGCCCCCTGCCATGTCGACCGATTTCGCCGATGCGGCCCCGCGCAAGCGGGGCCGCGCCCTGTTGATCGCCGGTATCTCCGGAACGATCATCCTTCTCGTCCTGGTCGGCCTGGGCGTGTACGGACTGATCGCCCGCCCGCACGAGAACACGCCTGCCCCGGCCCCGACCGCCTCCGAACAGCGGCCACCGGCTTCGACGCCCTCCGGACCATCTGACCTGATGCCGCTGCCGCGCACGAACGACCCGATCCGGTACGCACGCGCCGTCGCCGTATCCCTCTTCACGTGGGACACGGCATCCGGGCTCGGGCCCGCCGACTACGGGCAGGTCGTGCTCTCCGACGCCGATCCCACCGGAACCGAGACCCCCGGTCTTGCCTCCGACATCGCCGGCTACTTCCCGGCGTCCGACGCCTGGCGGCAGCTCACCGGGCACGCCACTACCCAGCACCTCACCATCGAGACTGCGGTCGTGCCCGACGCCTGGGCCGACGCGGTCGCGCAGGACCGGTCGGGCACGATCGTGGACGGGATGATCGCGGTCACCATCGACGCCACCCGGTATCGCACCGGCACAGTCTCCGGGCAGGAAGCAACCAGTGAACACCCGGTGTCGTTCACCGTGTTCCTCGCATGTGAGCCCGCGTTCGACGACTGTCACACGTTGCGGCTGTCCGAGCTCGACAACCCGCTGCGCTGACCCCCGGGGGCTGTCGTGCTGAAGAAGATCCTCGTCGTGCTGGCGATCCTCGCCCTGTGCGTAGGACCGGCGACCGCGCTCGTCGGCGTCGGGGTGCTGATGAACCCCGCCGCGAACGCGAGCTGCGGCCCCGGGTCGTCGCTGACCGTGGGGCCGATCCCGGACGAGCTGGAAGTGACCACGCGGGACGGTGAGACGTTCACGCTGAACAAGAAGCAACTCACGCACGCCGCGACCATCATCACCGTCGGCGGGCAGACCGACGGCGTCGATGTCCGCGGGGTCACGATCGCGCTCATGGCCGCTCTCACCGAGTCGGTGCTACGGCAACTGTCGAACACCGGCGTTTACCCCGAATCCGGGGACTACCCGAACGACGGCAACGGCAGCGACAACGATTCCCTCGGGTTGTTCCAGATGCGACCGCAGGCCGGGTGGGGCACCGTCGCCGAGCTGATGGACACCACCTACCAGGCCCGCGCGTTCTACGGCGGTCCGTCGGGGCCGAACTTCCCCTCCCCACGGGGGATGCTCGACATCCCCGGCTGGCAGAGCATGGACATGGGCGAGGTCGCCCAGGCGGTCGAGGTCAGCGCGTTCCCGGAGCGATATCAGAACTACCAGCCCGTCGCCGAAGCGATCCTCGCCGCCCTCACCGTGCCGGCACCCTCCGGCACCGGCGGGGGCACCGGGTCGGTACCGGAAACCAGCCGCATCCTGTTCCCGCTGCCCGAGGGGACGTGGACGAAGACCAGCGACTGGGGGTATCGGTCCGACCCGTTCACCGGCGAGACCACCTACCACGCAGGCACCGACTATGCCGCCGCCGACGGCACCCCGATCTACGCGGCCGCTGACGGGCGGGTCGTGTGGTCGGAGTTCAACGGCGGCTACGGCGGCCTCATCATCATCGAGCACACCGTGCAAGGCGAAGCCGTCCGCTCCGTGTACGCGCATATGTGGGAACACGGCATCCACGTCCGAGAAGGACAGACCGTCACCGCCGGCACTCACATCGGCGATGTCGGCTCCTCCGGCCGCTCCACCGGCGCGCACCTGCACTTCGAGATCCGGCCTGGCTCCACCGGCACCGAATCGATCGACGCCGACCAGTGGCTTATCGACCACGGCGCCGCCGAACCGGACGGCACCAGCACCCCCGGCCCCGGCTGCGCACCCGCCGGCACTACTACGCCAGCGGCAGAGTTCACCGGCGACGGCACCGAGATGGTCGATGACCCGACCGGCACCAGCGGGCAGATCACCGCCCGCACCGCGCACATGGTCGTCCAGACCCGCAACGCGTTCGCCGACACCGGGTGGGCGTGCTACTCACCACGACCAGGGACACGGTCGGATCATCCTCTCGGGCGGGCGTGCGATGTCACCGTCGGCAATCAGATCGGCCACTACCCAACCAGCGAGCAGGTCGCCTACGGGTGGCAGGTCACCGAATGGCTTCAAGCCAACGCCGAGCCCCTCGGGATCTCCTACCTCATCTGGCAAGGCACGATCTGGTCGCCCGCGCAGGCGGACGAGGGGTGGCGGCACTATACCGGCGGCGGCATGCACGACCCCGGCGACGTCACCGGCGGCCACTTCGACCACATCCACATCTCCGTGAAAGACGGGTGAGCATTCATGCCGCATCCCCACGTCCCGACGAAGCCCGTGCTGTCCGGGAGTGTGTTCCCCGATTTCGGAGCCGTCGGCGGATCGAACGAGCTCGAGAGCATCATCGGTGCGCTGCTGACCGTCGTGTTGATCCTCGCCGTCCTCATGCTCATCGTGTGCGCGATCATGTGGGCGATCGGCTCCGCGAACGGCCACCACCAGGTCGCCACGAAAGCCCGCATCGGCGTGTGGACGGCGCTCGGTGCTGCCGCCCTTGCCGGGGCCGGGGTCGCATGGATGAACTGGCTCATCACGATCGGCGGGCAGCTCTAACCCGGGTCGGGAGGCGAGAGCTCAGGGGCGGGGCGGTGGAGGAGACGAGGCTCCACCGCCCCGCTTTCTGCCGTGCGGGGTCCGGTGTGCGCACCTGTGCGATACCCGGCCGGCGCCTGGCCGGGTATCCGCCTGGTTCATGAAGGAGCACCCGTGTCCGCCGTTCTCGATCTCACCACCACCGTCTTGCCCCACGTGGCCGCTCTGGCCCCGATGGAGGTCGACATCGACCCCAACAGTTCGGGGCTGCCCGGCATCGCGCAGCTGCGCACCATCGTCGGCGCCGTGATGACGATCGGCCTGATCCTCAGCGTCCTGGCGTTGATCATCTCGGCGATCATCTGGGGTTTCGGCGCGAACAGCAGCAACCCGCATCTGGCCGGGCGGGGAAAGATCGGCGTCCTCGTCTCCTGCGGTGCCGCGATCATCTGCGGCGCGTCGGTGACGCTCATCAACTTCTTCTGGAACGTCGGCCAGGCGGTCTGAACGGCCTCCTCCACCACCGCCCCGCCCCGGAAGGAGGCCCGTCATGGCACTGTGCGACGTCCCGGTCATCTCGAACGTGTGCGATGCCGTCGGAGAAGGGGCCGCGACGCTCGTCGCGGCCCCGTTCGACTGGCTCGCCCAAGCAATGGGACAAGCTGCCGCCTGGTTGTTCGAGGGCGTCTGGTACGTCTTCGACACCACCACCCTCGTCGACGTCCAGTCCCCGGAATATGTCGGCGTCTACAACATCCTCTTCGGCGTCGCCGTGCTGATCATGCTCGTCTTCTTCTGCCTGCAGCTGATCACCGGCCTCATCCGTCGCGACCCGACCGCCCTCTCTCGGGCGGCGCTCGGACTGGGCAAGAGCGTGCTCGGGTCGTTCCTCATCATCACGCTCACCGCGACGCTGCTGGAGATCACCGACCAGTTGACCATCGGCATCATCCAAGCCACCGGGAACTCGATGGAAGCGATGGGCGACAAGATCGCCCTGCTCGCCGCGGGGCTCACTGCGATCAACCTCACCGCCCCCGGTGTCGGGGCGATCATCACCATCTTCTTCGCCGGGCTCGCGATCACCGCAGCGGCGATCGTGTGGTTCTCGCTCCTGATCCGCAAAGCACTGCTGCTCGTCGCGATCGTGCTCGGTCCGATCGCGATCAGCGGCGCGAGCTGGGATGTCACCCGCGGCTGGTTCGGGAAATGGGTGTCGTTCGTGATCGCCTTGATCCTGTCCAAGCTCGTCCTCGTCGTGGTGTTCCTCGTCGCGATCACCCAGGTGTCCCAGCCGATCGACTTCGATCTGGCATCCATCGCCGACCCCATCGCTGGGATAGTGCTCATGTTCGTCGCCGCGTTCGCGCCCTACATGGTCTATAAGTTCATCTCGTTCATCGGGTTCGACATGTATCACGCGATGAGTGCGGAGCAAGAGGCCAAGCAGTCGATGAACCGGCCCGTGCCATCCCCGTCTAAGCCCGCCGGCGACGGCCCGCAGAAAGTCCTCGACGGGAAAGGCCAAGGCGACGGGCCACCGCCCGGCAACAGTGGTGGGGGCGGTGGTACGCCGCCCCCGGACGGCGGGAGCGGGGCGACGGCTGCCGGTACCGGCGGAGCCGGAGGCGGTGCTGCGGCTGGTGGCGGCGCCGCTGGCGGTGCGGCTGGTGGTGCAGCGGGTGGCGGCGGGGCTGCTGCAGGTGGCGGTACTGCTGCAGGAGGTGCGGCCGCGGCCGGACCCGCCGCGGTCGCAGTCATCGCGGCGGCGGCCGTCAAGGAAGCCGCCACGGCCGGCCCGAAGCTCGGCGGCGCGATCGGCGGTGCCGCAGAGACCCAGGCAGCTGCCGCTGGCCAGGACAGCGCCCCGCCCCCTTCCGGGAACGCGGCACCGCCCTCGGATCCATCGGCGCCGCAGGCACCGCCATCGAGCCCGCCGCCCGCATCGTCTGGTCCGTCGTCGACGCCGCCACCGAAGGACCCGCCGCCGCCGAATAGGGCGCCCGAGGGGAAGGACTGACCCGTGACGAAACACCAGAGCACGAAAGACGACTACCCGCTCACACCGGTGAAGTTCTCCCGCCTCACCAGGCGGGGACTGATCCTGGGCCTGTCGCTGTCCCAGGTGATCGCGCTCGCGATCGCCGGGCTGGCGTTCATCGGGTCGCTGTACGCCGGCGGCGGGATGATCCTCGCCTACACGGCTCCGATCTGGGTGACCTGCCTGGCGATCACCTGGGTCCCGATCGCGGGCCGGAAGGCGGTCGAGTGGCTGCCGGTCGGGGCGCATTGGCTGTGGCGGGTCAGCGTGACGCAGACGATCTACCGGATGCGGGTCGTCAAGCCGCGTCCAGCCGGCACCCTCGCCCTCCCAGGCGATATGGCATCGCTGCGTCAATACGAAGACCCCGTCACCGGGGCGGTCATGGTGCACCATCCTCACGCGGCGACACTGACCGCGCTGCTCGAGGTCACCCACCCTGCGTTCGTGCTGCTGGACCCGGGCGAGCAGGAACGCCGGGTCTCCGGGTGGGGTCGTGTGCTGGCGACCTGCTGCCGCTCCGGACGCATCGCCCGTCTCCAGATCCTCGAACGCACGCTCCCGGATTCCGGGACGGGTCTTGCGCAGTGGTGGGCGGAGCACGGCAACCCGGGGGACGAGTCATGGACGTCGCGCACCTACGCGGAGCTGATCAATCGCGCAGGCCCGGCCGGTGAACGGCACGCGACGACGATCTCCCTCGCTCTGGATATGAAGACCGCCGCCCGCCCGATCCGCACCGCCGGCGGCGGGATGAAGGGCGCCGCGGCGGTGCTGCGGCAGGAGATGAGCACTCTCACCGCGGCGTTGCATTCCGCGGACCTGAAGGCTACGGATTGGCTCACCCCGGGGCAGCTCGCGGTGATCCTGCGCTCCGCCTACGATCCTGCGATCGCGGCGACGCTGGAGCGCTCCGGGAACCTCGGACAGGACCTCGCCACCGCAGGTCCCGTGGCCGTGGAGGAGACGTGGGAGGGGCTGCGCTCGGACAGCGCGCACCATGCGGTGCTGTGGGTGAGCGAGTGGCCGCGGTCACTGGTGTATCCGGGGTTCCTGTCCCCGGTGCTCCTGGCATCCGGGGTGCGGCGGTCGTTCTCACTGCTGTGCACTCCGATCCGGTCCGATCAGGCCGCCCGCGACATCCGCAAGAAGAAGGTCGAATACATCTCGGACGCCGCGCAACGCCAGAAGATCGGGCAGGTCGAGGACGCCCAGCAGACCGCCGAGTACCAGGACGTGCTGCAGCAGGAAGCCGACCTCACCAGCGGGCACGGCATCCTCCGATACACCGGGCTGATCGCCGTCAGCGCCCCGAATCCGGACGAGCTGGAGGCGGCGGTGTCGAAGATCGAGCAGGCCGCCATCCAAGCGTCCTGCGAAACGCGGCGGCTGGTCGGTCAGCAAGCCCAAGCGTTCACCGCGGCTGCGCTGCCCCTGGCGCGCACCGTCTGACTCCTGGGGCGCCGGTCCCGTACCTCCTTCCTGCGTCCGCCCGCCCGGGCGGGCGCAGGAAGGAGTCGTGCTGTGAGCACCCCGAAACGTCGCGTGTACTCGACGGTGCTGATCGGGCCGGAGTCCGAGCACCGCAAGCAGCGCCGAGCCCGGCGCAAGGCCGCCGCCGCAGTCCACGCGAAGGACATCACTGCCCGCAAAGTCGAAGCCCGTGCGCGACGCGATGCTGAACAGGCCGAGCGCCGCGCCACGACCTATCTGCCTGCCTCGGGCGAGCCCGGGCACGCGGCGTTGCGCACCCATCGGGGGCTGCGTTTGCCCTCCCATCAGGACACCAGCGCCGCTCTCGCTGGGGCGTACCCGTTCCTCGCTGAAGGTGGCCTCGGGCCCGAAGGCGTTTTCGTCGGACAGGACATGTACTCCGGCGGGTCGTTCGTGTACGACCCGTGGGAGCTGTACAAGCGCGGTGTCATCACCGCGCCGAACATCGTTCTGGCCGGCATCGTCGGCTCGGGGAAGTCGTCGCTGGCGAAGTCGCTGTACACGCGGTCGATTCCGTTCGGGCGTCGCGTCTACGTCCCCGGAGACCCGAAAGGTGAGCACACGCCAGTCGCCCAAGCTGTCGGAGGCAAGGCGATCGTCCTCGGTCATGGTCTGAGGAACCGGCTGAACCCGCTCGACGAAGGTCACCGCCCGTCAGGTGTGACGGACATCGAATGGACTACGCAGGTCGCCTCCCGCCGCCGGGAACTCATCGGGGCGCTGGCCGAGACCGTCCTCGAGCGGTCGCTGTCACCGCTTGAGCACACGTCGATCGATGTCGCCCTCTCCGCGGTCGTCGCCAGCAACGACGTCCCGATCCTCCCGATGGTCGTCGACCGCATCCTCACCCCGGACCGTGCTGGTGACGTCGACCAGCGGCTCGCCGAAGACGGACGGCTCGTCGGTCACGCACTGAGGCGCCTGGTCGCCGGAGATCTGCAGGGGCTGTTCGATGGTCCCTCTACGGTCGTGTTCGACCCGTCCCTGCCGATGATTTCGCTGGATCTGTCCCGGGTGGCGGAGAACTCCACCCTCATCTCGGTACTGATGACGTGCTCGTCGGCGTGGATGGAATCGGCCCTTCTGGACCCCGAAGGCGGGCAGCGGTGGGTGATTTACGACGAAGCGTGGCGTCTCATGTCGCATCCCGCTCTGCTCAAGCGGATGGACGCGCAGTGGAGGTTGGCGAGGCATTACGGAATCGCGAACATGTTGATCTTCCACAAGCTGACCGACCTCGACAACGTCGGCGACAGCGGGTCCGCAATGCGCGCCCTCGCCTCGTCGCTGCTGGCAAACGCGGAGACGCGGATCATCTACCGGCAGGAAGCCGACCAGCTCGGCACCACCGCGACCACGCTCGGCCTCACCGGCACCGAACAGTCCCTTCTCCCGGGCCTGGGCACGGGGCAGGGACTGTGGCGGATCAAGGAACGATCCTTCGTCGTGCAACACCAGCTGCACCCGGACGAGCTGTCGACGTTCGATACGACCACGCGGATGATCGGGCGGCAAAAATGAGCGAACATGCACCCTCACGCCGATCCCGACGCAACCGTGCGACGACGGGCGACGCCGAGGGGGATCTCGTGGTGCCGATCGTACTCCCACACCTCGTCGTCCGGGTAGACGCGAACGATCAGATCAGCGTCACCCTCGACGGCGCACGCGTCACCGGGGAGCCGATCGGCAGGCACGCCCTCGGTGGGCTGATCGAAGAGGTCCTGCGCCGCAGGAAAGCACCGCTTCGGGTGGAGATCATCGAACACGACGGCACCACCTACACCGACGTCCTCACCCCGCCCGCACCGATAGCCGCACCCGCCGCCGCACCGGAGACCGAAGCATCAGCGCGTAGGGGCGAGATGCCGGTGCTGTATGAGGCGACCGGAGACGGATACGTGCCTGGAGAGGACGTCGCCCTCGCTGTCGTCATCCGGCATTCCTCTGCCGACGGGCACGGGCATGTGCGGCACCTGATCGAGGAACGCGAGCTCGCAACGGGCGGCGAGGTGCTGCTGTTCGGCCGCATCTCCGGCACCGCTCACGTCGTCGGGGACCTGGGATGAACCCGCATCAGCCCTCCCAGGTGCTCGCGAACCTGGGCCTTGCGGCCCTGGCGGGATTCGCCGTCCTGGCCGGGCTACTCCGCGCCGCCGGAAGTGCCGCCGCATTCCTCACCGGCCTTCCGCAACCCGCTGGCGGGCCCTCCACGGGGCTCGGCGTGCTGCTCACCCCGGCGGCCCCGGGAGAGGCGATCGGCGCGCCGGGCCTGAGCCCGGTCGTGTACTGGCTGGTCCTCGCCATCGCACTCGCGATCCTCGGGGTCATCGCGTGGTGGGCGTGGCGGGTCATCGCGCGCGGGAAGGAGACCCGTGCGCAGGACCCGCGCCTGCTCCAAGGCATCGCCACTGCACGCGATGTCGCCAAGGCCGCAGGGACGAAAGCCCTCACGAAACGGGCAGGCACGTTCCGGCCCTCGCTGGAGGACCCGGCCCCTGAGGACGTCGGATACCTCCTCGGTCGGTCGAAAGGGCAGGAGGTGTGGGCGACCGTGGAGGACTCCATCTTGCTGATCGGGCCGCCCCGGTCGGGCAAAGGGTTGCACGTCGTGATCAACGCGATCCTCGACGCCCCCGGCGCCGTCATCACGACCTCCACCCGGCCCGACAACCTCACCGCGACGCTGAAGGCCCGACAGCGTGTAGGGCCGGTCGCGGTGTTCGATCCGCAGCATCTCGCTGAAGGACTCCCCACGGGTATGAAGTGGTCCCCAGTCCGCGGATGCGAGGACCCCCTGACAGCGATGATCCGCGCCACCGGGCTCGCCACGGCCACGAACTTCGGCTCCGTGTCCGGCGGTGACTTCTGGCAGGGAAAGACCGCTGCCGCGATCCAAGGGCTCCTCCACGCCGCTGCGCTGGACGGGCGAGACGCCGCCACCTTGTACCAGTGGGCGCTGAACCCAGCCGCCGCCGCGGACGCGGTGCGCGTCCTGCAGTCCAACCCGCACGCAGCGCAAGGCTGGGCGGACTCTCTGGATGCGATGCTGCAATCAGACCCCAAGACGCGCGATTCGATCTGGCAAGGCGTCTCCCTCGCGTTCAGCGCGTTCGCCGACCCGCGAGTGCTGGCGGCGGTGACACCGGGGCCGCGAGACCGGTTCGACCCGGAGACGTTCATCCGGGACCGCGGCACCCTCTACCTGCTCGCCACCGGTGCGGGGGCCGGGGCGTCCTCGGCGCTGGTGGCCGCGTTCATCGAAGACCTCGTGGAGACTGCCCGGAAGATCGCCGCCACCTCACCAGGCACCCGGCTGGACCCGCCGATGCTCCTCGCCCTCGACGAGATCGGCAACCTCGCCCCGCTGCCGTCACTGCCGACGCTGATGGCCGAAGGCGGTGGCACGGGGATCACCACCCTGCCGGTGCTGCAGTCCCTCGCCCAGGCGCGGGAGAAGTGGGGGGAGAACAACGCCAACGCGCTGTGGGACGCATCGATCGTGAAAGTCATCCTCGGCGGCGCATCGAACTCGCGGGACTTGCAGGACCTGTCGGCGCTGATCGGGGAAAGGGACGAGATCACCGATTCCGTCACCATCGGGGAGCAAGGACACCGCTCCGCGCAACGCTCGATCCGCCGGGTGGCGATCATGCCTCCGGACGTGATCCGCACGCTGCCGTTCGGGATCGGGGTCGTGATGCTCCGAACCGCCCGCCCCATCATCACGGACCTGCGCGCCTGGCCTGCCCGCAAGGACGCCACGCAGCTGAAGACGGATCGGAAGGAGATCGAGGCGCTCCTGCACACGTCCTGAAGCCGGTTCTGTCCGTCGTCTGGGGTCTGACCCGCGCACCTGTCTGGTGCCTCCCACTCAACCGCGGGGGCACCAGACAGCTCATTGTTATCAGGAAGGACCTCAGCTCTCATGGCTATCAAGACGTCGCAGGCGATCAACGGCTTCATCTCCGCCGATCCCCGCCTCACCTTCTCCGAATCCGGGCAGGCACGCTTCTACGCCCGCGTCGGCATCAACCACTACGAGCCCCAGCAGGACGGATCCTTCCGCAAGCTCGACCCGACCTACCACGACCTGATCCAGTTCGGGAAGTCCGCCGAGATGTCCGCGGACAGGTACGTCAAGGGCGACGACATCGTCGCACAGGGTTACACCCGCGAGTACACGCGCGACGTCAACGGCGAAGAGCGAACCGACGAGCAGTTCGTCGCCAAGCGCATCGCCCCCGACCCAAACATCACCGACTTCACGATCGACCGCCGCCCTGCTGCCGAACGCCAGGCCGAGCGCGAAGCCGACCGCGACGTCACACGCGAGGCCGAGCGTGAGGAGCCCGACCGAGCAGCCCAACTCGGCTCGCCCACCCCCACGACCACGCGGGAGGCCGAAGCGCCCGCGATGGAAGCCGTCGCTCGATAACCCCCACCGGAGGACAGTGACGTGGCCGATAACGACCCGACCCAGAATCCCGAACTGGGCGACCCGGACGTGGACTTCGAGCCCGAGTCCGACGAACCAGACATCGAGGAACTCGACGAAGACGAGGGCGACGAGCTCGACGAGGGCGAGAGACGGGACGGCAGCCAGGCGGGCACGGGCGGGAGCGATGATCTCCCGCCCGTGCCTCGCCCGATCAACTGGCGCACCCTGTCCTCGGACGACGCTGAGCACGAATGGCTCGACCTCAACGAATGGGTCAACTGGCTGCGACACGAGTTCGCGCTGCCCGCACAGATCGTGCCACCGATGTGGCACCGCCACCGTGAACTCGTGTGGGAGCTGTCCGCGCTCTACACCCGGTGGCTGGGCTGCTACGACCCCGAACAAGACGCCGCCGGCCCCATCTCATTCATGACCGACTTCGCCGCCGCCCGGACCCGGCTACGCGAATGGGTGCAGATCGCCGGCACACGCCTCGACCGCGACCGCCCCTCCCGGCAAACCGTCTGGCCCGGCGAAGACCCCATCCCGGCAGGTGAGGAGACCCCCATCACAGACCGCGACGAGGACTTCGTGGACTTCGTCGTCGAAGACGTCACCCGGCGCGCGGAAGCGGAAGCTGCGTTCCTGCGGGACGAGCCGTTGCCGGTCTGAGTTGACGGTGAACCGCAACAAGTGGGGGGGGGCGCGGCGGGGCCGGGCGTGGCGGGGGGGGGCAAGGCAAGTCGGGGTGAAGACA
>NZ_JBHWTD010000034.1:0-9036 GCF_043427715.1 Microbacterium sp.
CGAACGCGCGCTGTACAACGCCCTGGTCGAGACGGAGCTCGACTGGGCAGGCCTCGAGCTCAACCCCGAAGACACCGCTATTGGGTCTGTGAGGCTCACGCTCCCCGGAGGGCAGGCGCCGCGCCGCATCACGTTGCGGCAACTCCAACCCCGTCAGTACGTACTGAAGGCCCGCTTCCAGCCGGCCTCAGCCTGAGGCGCCGTGCGGGGGGCGTAGCGCGGACGACCACACCCATGCCCGGTACTCCTTCTGGTCGAGGTGGAACCGGACGGCGCAGGCGT
This sequence comes from Microbacterium sp., assembly GCF_043427715.1. Taxonomy (GTDB): domain Bacteria; phylum Actinomycetota; class Actinomycetes; order Actinomycetales; family Microbacteriaceae; genus Microbacterium. The sequence goes on from NZ_JBHWTD010000034.1 coordinate 283, forward strand.
CAGAGGTCCAGCGGCAGACCTCGACGTCGACGAGCAGGGGGTGGCTCCAAAGCGCAGCCAGGCGCGTGCGGGTTTTGGGTGCGGGTCGATCGTGACCGGTTCGGCGTCGAGGCGCAGCTCGTCGGCGGTGAGTGACTGGAGAGGCCCGATCAGAAGAAGTCGGCCTCCGGGTCAGCGCCCACGCGCTGACCGCGGTCGAGGCTGTCGATCGCGGCGATCTCGTCGGACGTCAGCTCGAAGCCGAACACGTCGAAGTTCTCCGCGATGCGCTCGGCGGTCGACGACTTCGGGAAGACGATGATCCCCTTCTGCAGGTGCCAGCGGATGACGACCTGTGCGGGGGTGGCGCCGTGCGCCTTCGCGGCATCCGCCACGGCCTTCTCGCCGAAGAGGTCGTACTTGCCCTGGCCGAGCGGACCCCACGCCTCGGTGTGGATGCCGCGCGGCTCCTGGAACTCGCGCAGCGCAGTCTGCGCGAACGCGGGGTGCAGCTCGATCTGGTTCACCGCGGGAACCGTGCCGGTTTCGGCGAGGAGCTTCTCGAGCTGCGGCTGGTGGAAGTTCGAGACGCCGATCGAGCGGGTCAGCCCCTCGGCCGCGAACTTCTCGAGCTGCTGGAAGGTCTCGACGTACAGGTCGCGGTCGGGGCGCGGCCAGTGGATCAGGTAGAGGTCGACGTAGTCGAGGCCGAGCTTCTGCAGGCTCGTCTCGATCGCGGGCCGCGGCGCGTCGGTGCCCTGCTCGGAGTTCCACAGCTTGGTGGTGATGAAGAGCTCTTCGCGGGCGATGCCGGAGGCGGCGATCGCGCGACCGACGCCCTCTTCGTTGCCGTAGATGGCGGCGGTGTCGATGTGGCGGTAGCCGGCTTCGAGCGCCGAGCTGACGATGCGTTCGGTCTCGGCCGGGTCGACCTTGAAGACTCCGAAGCCGAGCTGGGGGATCTCGTGTCCATCGTTGAGGGTGATGGTGGGAACGGTCATGCGTCCAGCTTTCCATCCCTCGGCGGCGGTGAGGCGCCCCTTGACGCGGTGCCCCGCGCGCGCGAGCGGTAGCCGTGGACGCCGCCGCCTGCCCGGCGCGGCACGGCCCATCGTAGAGGTCGAGCGGCGTCAGGAGGAGTGCGGGCGGACGGTCAGGGTCTGGGCGATCGTGCCCAGCGGTCCGTGCTCGTCGTGGAGCACCGTCGCGGTGAGGCCGAGCCCCGCGCCGGAGAAGCTCACGGTCGTGTCGAAGCCGATCCAGCCCTCACCCGGGGTGCGGAACAGCTGGAGCGTGAGATCGAGGTTCGGGAAGGCGACATCGCGAGGATCCGCTCGCGGGGTGATGCCGTTGGCGATGTCGATGAGGGCGACCAGTCGCGCCGTCGGAGAGACGGGCTCACCGGCCAGCAGCGGGACGGTCGGGTGGATCCACGCCTGCCCGCGACCGGTCTCGAGGTTGCGACTGCGGATCTCTCCGACGCTGGCGATGAACCCGCCGGGCCACATCTGCGTCGGGTCGACGGGGTCGAGATCGTCGGGAGACGGCATCGGCGAGTATGCGCTGCCGGCGAGGGCGGTGGTGTCGCGGGTGTGCTGCAGCCACGCCCGGGCGACGAGCGCGGGTCGGCCGTGGTGGCTCAGCGTCCCGTCGGCGAGCTCGATGCTCCGACCGGGGCGCAGCACACTCGAGGTGACCTCGACCGTCTCCATCGGGATCGTGCCGAGGATCTCCACCGTCAGGCGCGTGAGCTGCATCGGGTGCGGGCTCCGGGCTGCATGGGCCTGTTCGATGACGTGTGCGACGAGACCGATCGGCGGGGCGACGTGCTGCTCGTCGACGTTCCACGCGCCGCCGACGTGCGCAGTGGGGCGGAACCGGGTCTCGTCGAGGCGCTCGAAATACGCGGGTGCGGAGGGCATGGACCCCGATGCTACTCGCGCGGGCACGCCGATCCGACCTCACCCGGGCCGCTCACGACATGATGGGGGCATGAGCGCCTCCCCTACCCCCGTGGCCGCCTTCCTCCGCGGCGCAGGCGACCTGCTCCGCGGGTTCGGGTACTGGCGCCGGCTTCCGCGTGCGATGGCGCTGGGGCTCATCCCCGCCGCGATCGTCGGCGTCGTCCTGCTCGGGGCGATCATCGGGCTCATCGCCGCCCTGCCCGGACTCATCGACGCGTGGACGGGCTTCGCAGACGGGTGGGCGGAGTGGGCCGCGACCGTCTTCCGATTCGCGGTCGGTGCCGCCCTTCTCGGGGGCGCGATCGTCCTAGCGGTGGTGTCGTTCACCGCCCTCACCCTCGTCGTCGGCGACCCCTTCTACGAGCGGATCTGGCGCGCAGTCGAAGCGGATCTCGGCGATGCCGCGGCGGAATCGGACTACGGCTTCTGGCGCTCGATCGGCGACGCGGTCTCGCTGGTGGCCCGGGGTCTGTTGGCCGCGATCATCGCCGGCCTGCTCGGTCTCATCCCCGTCGTCGGCGGGGTTCTCGGCGCGGTGACGGGAGCGTGCCTGACCGGCTGGCTGCTGGCCGACGAACTCACCTCTCGGGCGCTGACGGCCCGGGGGCAGGATGCCGCGACCCGCCGTCGCCTGCGCGGGACGCAGCGCGCCCGCGTGCTCGGCTTCGGTGTGGCGACCCAGCTCTGCTTCCTCGTCCCGCTCGGCGCGGTCATCGCGATGCCCGCAGCCGTCGCGGGATCGACCGTCCTGGCGCGGGAGCTGGTGGGTTCCGCTCCGAGGGGCTGACGCGCCGGTCGCCGCATCGCTCACGGAGTCGGTCGAGCGCGGCCTGCCGAGATCGGACCGCGCGACGGAGGTCCCCCATGGGGCGGGGCAGATGGGCCATGATTCGGTCATGGATGAATCCGCAGGCGCGGTGGAGCCCGCGCGCGATCGGCCCGGTCGTCCGGACCGCACGCTCCTCGTGATCGCCGCCGTGATCGCGGCGCTCGTCGTCGTGGCGCTCATCGTCGTCTTCACGCGCGGCGCCCCGGTGACCCGCGACGCCTCGACGCCGGAAGGTGTCGTACAGCGCTACGCCGCGGCGGTCATCGCCGGCGACGAGGACGAGGCGCTCACCTACCTCGTCCCCGAGGCCGCCGACTGCCGCCCCTACGATCCCGGGATCGTCGGCCAGATGCGGGTGACGCTGTCCTCGACCGTCGAGCGCGAGAACTCCGCCGATGTCGGTGTGCTCATCACCCAGTCATACGAAAACGGCCCGTTCGGTGGTTCGGGATTCGAGGAGAGCGGGACCTTCGAGCTCGAACGAACCCCCGACGGGTGGCGGATCGAGAACGCTCCCTGGCCGCTCACGATCTGCGATCCCGGGACATGGCAGTGATGGCCGGCTCGCTTCCCGCCGGACCTGCGCGGCCCGGCGAAGGGCAGCCCGGCGCCGCGCAGTCAGCGGTCCGTCGGGTCATCGTCTACGGGCTCCTGTTCGCGGTCGTGGTCATCACCACGACCGGCATCGCGGGCTTGGTGGGGCGGCTCTTCGAGGGGACGTCGCTGGCTGCGGGCGGTGCCGGCGACCTGTCGCTGTGGCTGGCGTTCACCCTCATCGGCGGACCTCTCGGGGGCGCACTGTGGTGGGCGCTGTGGCGCCGGCTCGGCCGCGATGAATCCGAACGCGCATCGCTGGCCTGGGGTCTGTACGTCACCGCGGTGTATCTGCTGTCGCTCGTGATCGCGACCACGACGCTGACGACAATGGTCTCGACCGGCCTCAGCGGGCAATGGCGGCCGGCAGACCTCGGCACCGGTCTCGCCTGGACGGCGGTGTGGTTCTGGCATCGGTGGATGCTGCGGCATCCGCTTCGGAGCCCGCGACGACTCGCGAGCGTGCCCGGCGTGCTCGCCGCAACCTTCGGACTCGTGTATCTGGCGGTCGGCTCGATCACCGCGCTCGGCAGCCTGCTCCGCGAGGCGCTGGCCACGGCCACCTCCGCCGACCTGGTGAGCACCCCGTGGTGGCAGGGCGCCATGGGCGCCCTGATCAGCGGCGGAGTGGGGCTCGTGATCTGGTGGTGGCACTGGGTGCATGACGAGGCTCGCTCGACCCGGACGGTGTTCTCGGCGGTCGCCCTCGTGGTCGTGGGTGTCATGGGCGGCGCGGCGGCGGCGCTCATCGGACTCGGCACGGCGCTGTGGTGCGCCCTGCGAGTGATCTTCGATGACTCCCAGCCGCTCGTGGAGATGCTCTCGCCGCTCGGCACGGCCTTGGCTGCGACGACCATCGGGGGACTCATCTGGGTGTCGCACCATCGCGTCGCGGTCGATCGATCGAGTGAAACGCGGCGCGCCGCCGCCCTTGTGGTCGCAGGGCTCGGACTGGTCGGGGTCGCGACGGGCCTCGGGATCGTCGTGAACGCGACACTCGGGGCGTTGGTGAGTCCCCTCGTCGCCGCCGATACGCGGAGCATTCTGCTCGGCGGGATCGCGACGCTCGTCGTGGGCGCCCCGGTGTGGTGGGCGATGTGGCAGCCTCGACGCCGGTTCACCGGAGACGAGATCACCTTCCAGGGCCGCCGCATCTATCTCGTCGCGGTCTTCGGAGCGAGCGCGGTGGTGGCGCTCATCGCGCTGCTGGTCGTCGGTTCGCGGCTGTTCGAGTTCCTCCTCGACGCGACAACCGCCTCCAGCCTCGTTGACCGCGTGCGCGCCCCCCTCGGGCTGCTGCTCGCAACGGTGCTGGTCTTCACGTACCACTTCGCCGTCTGGCGGCAGGATCGCGCGACCATCTCCGCCGAGGGGCTGGCACCGGTCCAGCGCATCGGTCGCGTGACGCTGGTCGCTCCGGATGCCGCGCCCGCGCTCGCCCGGGCGATCACAGCGGCCACGGGCGCATCGGTCGAGGTCTGGCCGATGGCGTCTCCAACGGTGGGGGCCGCCTCCGCTTCAGGGGCCGCACCGGTCATCGATCCGTGGACGACGGATGCCGCCGCACTGTCGGCTGCGTTCGCCGACGTGACCGCGCGGCACGTGCTCGTGCTCGCGGGCCCCGACGGGCGGTTCGAGGTCATCCCGCTGGCGGGCTGAGCGGGCTGGACGCCGGCGCCGGCGGTCAGAGCGGGGCCGGGGCCCAGCGGCATCCGTCGTGCCGGCCCCGAAGCAATGTCGGAGGGGGTCACCACAATGGGGGTATGGACAGCGACGTCGAGCAGAGCCCCGCAGGTGGAGACCTGCGCGCGGCGGCGCTCGTCGAGGCGATCGCGCAGGCGCGGCGCATGCTCGCGCTCGCCCAGGCGACCGAGACCCTCCTGCTCGCCAGCGCCTACGACCTCGGCGTCGAGCAGATCGGCACGTCGTCGTCCTCCGGCGATCCCGACCGGGACATCCCGCTGCGATCCCTGGCTGCGCAGATCGGTGCGGCGACGCACACCGCTGATCGCACGACCGGCATCCGGATGTCCGAGGCGGCCATCGTGCGCGACCGTTTCCCCGCCACGCTCGGCGCTCTCACTGCGGGCGAGATCTCTGCCGCCCACCTGCGGATGATCGCCGAACTGGGCGGCCGCATCGACGATGCGGATGCCCGGGCGGCCTTCGAAAACGAGGCATTGGTCGTCGCGCGCCGCGAGACACCGGGCCGCGCCCGCACCGCGGTGGCTCGACTCGCTGCGGCGCACGCGCCGCGGTCGATCTCCGAGCGTCATGTCGAGGCGAGGGCGGGCCGCGAAGTGCGTGTGCAAGACGGCGACGACGGGATGAGCATGCTCAGTGCGTGGCTGCCGTCAACGCTGGCGCACGCCGCCTTCGATCGGATCACGAGCGTGGCGAAGGCGGTGCGCGATGCCGCGCCGGAGACGGATCACCGTCGACTGAGCGAACTGCGCGCCGACGTGCTCAGCGACCTGCTGCTCACCGGGCACGCGACCGCCGAGGTGAGTGAGCGCTCGAGCGCCGTCTCCGCGTCGATCCGCGCGCACGTGCAGGTCGTGATCCCGGTCGACACTCTCCTCGGCGGTGGGGGCTGCGGCGAACTGACGAGCGGCACGGTGATCGATCCTGCGACGGCTCGAGCCCTCGCGGCGGCGGCACAGGGGTGGGATCGCCTCTTCGTGCACACCGGCACCGGCGCCGTGCTCGCAGTCGACCGTTACCGGCCCAGCGATCAGCAGCGCCGCATGCTCGCCGCCCGCGACGAACACTGTCGATTCCCCGGATGCCGCGTCCCCACCGCCCGCTGCGACGTCGACCACACGGTCGCCGCAGCCCACGGCGGCCCCACCGAGATCCGCAATCTCGCTCACCTGTGTCGCCGACATCACACCCTCAAACACCATTCCGCCTGGCGAGTCCGGCAGCTGCCGGACGGAACGCTGGAATGGACGACGCCGACCGGCCGGCGCCACGACGATCACCCCGCGAGGACCCTGGTGTTCACCGCGAACACGGAGCCCGCACCGTTCTGAGTGACGTAGAGCACGGGTAGGAGCCGCGTCACGTCAATGCGGGTGGGCCCTCGAAACTCGCCGTCAGCGCGGGACGTATTCGAGGAGCACGAGCCCGTTCGGCAGGTGATGTTCCTTCTGCAGACGCAGCGAGAGCGCGACGCCGTCAGGGAAGAATCGCCGGCCCCCGCCGACGACGACCGGGGCGATGAGCAGGTGGTACTCATCGACGAGGCCCGCGCGGATCGCCTCGGTCGCGATCGTCGGTCCGTCGATGGAGAGATCGGCATCCGATTCCTCCTTCCACCGCGCGACCGCGACGGGGTCGAACTCCCGCTCGAGCCGGGTGCGGGACGTCGTCGGGGCAGCAAGCGTCCGCGAGAAGACGATCTTGTCGGCTGCCTGCCACCCGCGCGTGTACTCGAGCACGCCCTCCGGCTGATCGGGCTCGAGGTGCGCGGTCTCCCAGTACGGTGACCGCTCACTCCGCCTTCGGCCAGACGTACGGCAGGTCGTCGGGCTCGGTGAATCCCTGGGCTCGATAATGCTCGGCATCCTTCCGCACGAGGTTCGACCGGTGCGAGCGGTGCACGTCCTCGCGACCCCACCAGCTGGGCAGCATGATCGATCCCTCGCGATAGTCCGCCCCGTCGGCCGGGATCTCATCGAGCGTCGCGAGGGTCGACTCCCGCGTCGTGTCGGCGAAGCCGCGACGCTCCCACTCGTCGACGACCGCATCCTGATAGGCCATCAGCGCCGGCCGATGCCCCCGCCACATCGCCACGACCGGGTGGTGTCGCCAGCCGTAGTCCGGGATCGTCAGCGCGCGCATCACCTGCAGCGTCTCCACGCGCTGCTTGCCGAGCCGTTTCGCATCGAGAACGGCGGCGCTGCGGGCGAAGTCGGGGTAGGGAACGAAGGTCTGCACCCTCCGATCCCACCCGACCCCGCGCCGCGCGCCGAACCCCTTGACCTCAGCGCGCCGAGCCCCTTGAGCTCAGCGCGCGCGGCGGATCCGGATCGGGCCCTTCGCTGCCGCCAGGTCGACCACCTCGCCACCCTGCGTGATCTCCACCTCACCCGTCGCCACGTCGGCACGGCCCGCAAGGAGCTTCCGTATCGACGCCGTCAGTCGGAGGTCGACCAGATCGAGCTCAGCCGAGCCGGTCATCGTCGTCCGGGGCGAGCCACAAGCGGGGCATGTTGCCCACGCTATGCCCAGCGGTGGGCGAGCCAGGCGACGGCGGCATCCGCTTCGGCTCGCTGGAACGCGCGAAGCGTGGGCATGTTGGGGGGCGCGGGCTGTCGGGCGCTGTTGTAGAAGGTGCCCGCGAGGGCGGCGAGAACGGCATCCAATTGCTCGTACCGCAGGGTCTCGAATAGAGGGTGGCTCAGGTACCCGTCGACGTCAACGAGCTCGCCCCGCATCACGACATCGAGGAGATAGGTGACGCCGTCGAACCAGCGCGCTCCGATCGACGCCCACGGCCAATCGATGAGCCATGCTGCACCCGTTCCATCAATCAGGATGTTGTCGGCGCGGCAATCCAGGTGAACCAAATGATCGCCGACCACGGCGTCGGCCGCTCCTACCGCGGCCTCAATCATGCGGTCGCGCAGCGTGAGGGCGAGCGACGGCAGGGTCGCATCAGCATCGTCGGCGACGATGCTGTTCCAGGCGCTGAAGTCCTCGGCCAGTTCGTCATGAAGCCGCGGAAGGGTGCTCAGCCGGCCAGCAGCCTCTGGGAGTTCGGCGATCGCGTCGAGTACGGCGGGTATGTCTGCACCGTGCTGCTCGCCGGGATGCACGCCTTCAACGTCATCGAGCATCAAGGCGATCCACTCGTCATCATCGAAAACGCCGAGCAGGGCCGGTGCCCGAACTTCAGTAGGGAGTATCCGCATGATCGTCGCTTCTCTGCGATGGAGCTCCAAGGTCTCGGCATTGCGACTGCGCGACACCGTCTTCACGAAGACCCGGCGCCCGTTGTCGGTCACTACTCGATCGGCGGATCCAGAGGAGAACCCGTTCTGCTGCGCCTTGGTGGTGACGACTCTCCCGCCAAGCTCCGTTTCGACCCAACGTGTGACGGTCGGCGGCAGCGAGCTCCAGGGCATACGGGTGGGCATCCTCGACCGTACCGCGATTGCCCGGGCGGCCAGGCGCCCGAACCCGGCACTCCTCGGCATCGATGCCCGTCAGGCCGAAATGTCCAGATGGACATCGCGTGGACGGCGGTTTCAGGTTGTCAGCGCAACACCGTTGATCAGTTCGTTGATCATGTCAGCTGGTTTCCGGTAGCCGAGGGTGCGACGCGGTCTGATGTTCAGGAGTCGCTGGGTTTCGGTGAGTTCGTCGTCGGTGATCTCGTTG
>NZ_JBHWTD010000035.1:0-19107 GCF_043427715.1 Microbacterium sp.
CTCTGTGACCACCGCAGCCAGCACCGCACGCCGCGCGACCGCCTCTCCGGTGGGCGCGCGGCGCCGCGTGGCGATCCTGATCCTCGGGGCCGTCGCGCTCCTGGTCTCGATCACCCTGTCGCTGGCCTTCGGTTCCCGCCCGGTGTCGGTCGATGAGGTCGTGAACGGCATCACGCTGTGGCTCCGCGGCGAGACGCCCACCGACATCGGAGCGATCGCCGTCCAGAGCCGCATCCCCCGGACGGTGCTCGCGCTCATCGCCGGAGCCGCCCTCGCGCTCTCCGGCGCGCTCATGCAGGCGATCACCCGCAACCCGCTCGCCGATCCCGGCATCCTCGGCGTCAACACGGGCGCCGCGCTGGCCGTCGTGTCCGGCATCGCGTTCCTCGGTGTCACGAGCGCCACCGGCTACCTCGCGCTCGCCTTCATCGGCGCCGCGATCACCGCCGTCTTCGTGTACTTCATCGGCTCCATCGGCGCCGGTGGAACGACGCCGATCAAGCTCGCACTCGCCGGCGCGGCGACCACGGCGGCGCTGAGCTCGGTCGTCTCCGCCATCCTCCTTCCCCGTCAGAACGTCATGGACGAGTTCCGGTACTGGCAGGTCGGCAACGTCGGCCGCGCCACCTGGGAGACGATGGCGGTCGTCGCCCCTGTGCTCCTCATCGGCGCGGCCGTCGCGATCGTCTGCGCCTCGGCACTGAACGCCCTCGCCCTCGGCGACGAGCTGGCGATCGGCCTCGGCGTCCACGTGGGCCGCATCCGCCTCATCGCCGCCATCGCCGGCGTCGCACTGTGCGCAGCCGTCACCGCGGTCGCCGGCCCGATCGGATTCGTCGGGCTCATGGTGCCCCATATCGTCCGCATGGTGTCGGGACCCGACCAGCGGTGGCTCCTCCCGTTGTCGGCCGTCGGAGGCGCGATCCTCCTCGTCCTCGCCGACACGATCGGCCGCGTCATCGGCTTCCCCAGCGAGGTCGAAGCTGGCATCGTCACCGCGTTCCTCGGTGCTCCGGTGCTGATCGCCATCGCCCGTCGCACCCGCCTGAGGGGGCTCTGATGCCGACACTCCTCGCCCCCCTCGAGCTGTCCGCCGACGAGCAGATCGAACAGGTCCGTCTCGGCCGTCGCCGCCGCACGCGGCGCCGGGTCATCGCGATGTCGTGCCTCGGAGCACTCCTCCTGCTCCTCATCGCCGCGATGCTCATGCTCGGCAACACGATCTACTCGCCCGGCGACGTCCTCGCGGTGATGTTCGGACAGCAGGTGCAAGGCGCATCGTTCACCGTCGGCACGCTGCGGATCCCCCGGGCGATCACGGCTGTCCTCGCCGGCATCGCGTTCGGCGTCGCCGGCGCAACCTTCCAGACGATGCTCCGCAACCCGCTCGCGAGTCCCGACGTGATCGGCATCACCTCCGGCGCCAGCGCCGCCGCGATCCTGTCCCTCATCGTGCTGGGGTGGAGCCACGCCGCCACGAGTGCGCTGTCTCTCGTCGCGGGTATCCTCACCGCCCTCATCATCTATCTCGCAGCCCGCGGGGGCACCTCGACCGGTGGCCGGCTCATCCTGATCGGCATCGGCGTCGGCGCGATGCTCGATTCGGTCGTCTCGTTCCTCATCGTCCGGGCGAACGTCTACGACGTCCTCGTCGCCGCGCGCTGGCTGACCGGCAGCCTCAACGGCTCCCGTATGGACGAGGTGCCGACGCTCGGGATCGCCGTCGCGATCCTCGTCCCGATCGTGCTCTTCCTGAGCCGCGATCTGAACACCCTCGAACTCGGCGACGCGTCGGCGACGTCCCTCGGGGTGAAGGTCGACCGCACCCGCCTGCTCCTCGTGGTGGCGGCCGTCGGCCTCGCGTGCTTCGCCACCGCCACCACCGGTCCGATCGCCTTCGTCTCCTTCCTCGCCGGACCGATCGCGGCGCGCATCGTCGGACCGGGCACATCGGTGATCCTCCCCGCCGCGCTCACCGGCGCCTGCCTCGTCCTGGCCGCCGACCTCGTCGGTCAGTTCGCCTTCGGCACGAAGTTCCCCGTCGGCGTCATCACCGGCATCCTCGGTGCGCCGTATCTTCTCTACCTGCTCGTCCGGACCAGCCGCCGCGGAGGTTCCTCATGACCGAACACCACCTGCTCGAGACCCGCGCGCTCATCTCCGGCTACGGCAGCCGCACGATCGTGGACGGTGTGGACCTCACGATCCCCGCCGGCCGGATCAGCGTCATCGTCGGCGCCAACGCGTGCGGCAAGTCGACCCTCCTGAAGACCGTGTCACGGCTCGTCTCGCCCACGGGCGGAGAGGTCGTCCTCGACGGCAAGGCGATCGACCGGATCCCGACGAAAGAGCTCGCCCGCACTCTCGGGCTGCTGCCGCAGCAGCCGATCGCCCCCGAAGGCATCGTCGTCGCCGAACTGGTCGGTCGCGGTCGCCATCCGCACCAGACGCTGTTCCGCTCGTGGACGGCCGACGACGACCGCGCGGTCGCCGAAGCCCTCGCGGCCACCGGCGTCTCGGACCTCGCCGACCGGGCGATGGACGAACTCTCCGGCGGACAGCGTCAGCGCGTGTGGATCGCGATGGCACTCGCGCAGGAGACCGACATCCTGCTCCTGGACGAACCGACGACGTTCCTCGACGTGGCCCACCAGGTCGAGGTCCTCGACCTCCTGACCGATCTGAACCGCCGACGCGGCACGACGATCGTCATGGTCCTGCACGACATCAATCTCGCCGCGCGCTACGCGGACCACCTGTTCGCGCTGAAAGCCGGGCGCCTCGTCGCGCACGGCACGCCGGAAGACGTGGTCACCGCCGAACTCATGCGCGACGTCTTCGACCTCGATTCCGTCGTCATCCCCGACCCGGTCTCCGGGTCGCCGATCGTGCTCCCCCGCGGTCGACACCACATCCTCGCCTCGCACACCGGAGACACCCGATGACCGCTTCCACCTCCCGCTTCTTCCGAGCCACCGTCACCGCCGTCACCGACCTCACGCCGAGCTTCCGCAGGTTCACGTTCGGCGGCCCCGACCTCGCCGACTACGGCGACCCTGGCTTCGATCAGCGCATCAAGATCGTCTTCCCGAGCGGCGAGGCGGGTCTGGACGCGATGCCCACCGGCGATGACTGGTACCTCGAATGGCGGGCGCTCCCCGAGCAGTCCCGACCCGCCTTCCGCACGTACACGACCCGCGCCGTCCGCAACGACGCGCGCGAGGTCGACGTCGACATGGTCGCGCACGACGTCATCGGCCCGGCCTCCGCGTGGATCGACCGAGCCATGGTCGGCGACGAGGTGCTCATCTTCGCCCCCACGCGGGCGCACACCGGGGTGAGCTACGGCATCGACTTCGTGCCGCCCGCGGCGACCGATCACATCCTGCTCGCCGGTGACGAGACCGCCGCACCGGCCGTGGCGGTCATCCTGGAGCAGCTCCCCGAGTCGGCGAGCGGTGTCGTGGTGCTCGAACTCCCCCACCCCGAGGACGCCGCCTACCTGCCGCACCACCCCGGGTTCCGCTACCACGTGGGCGCCCGGCCCGCGGGTCGGCGGCACGCACACCTCGTCCCCGAGGCGATCGACACGGCGGCCCTGCTCGCTCCGGCCGGACGCGGCGCCGAGGTCGAGGAGGTCGACATCGACGAAGGCATCCTGTGGGAGGTCCCCCGCACCGCCAAGGGCGGGGCGGCGCTGAAGAGCGCTCCGCTCTACGCGTGGCTCGCCGGCGAGTCCGCCGCCATCAAGACCCTCCGACGGGCGCTCGTGACCGATCACGGCGTGGACCGCCGGGCCGTCGCGTTCATGGGGTACTGGCGTGAGGGACGCGCGGAGAACTGACCGCCATCGCCCCGATTCTCTCGATCGCGGTGCGCAGCAGCTCGGGTGAACACCCGAAGTTCAGGCGCACGTGGCCCACACCGGACGCCCCGAACAGCGGCCCGTGGTGCAACGCCACCCCCGCCTCCTTGAGGATCCGTCGCGCGGGGTCATCGCCCCAGCCGTAGGCGGACAGGTCGATCCAGGCGAGATATCCCGCCTGGGGAATCCGGTATCGCGCGAGCGGCAGATGCTCGGCGAGAAGATCGGCCACCAGGTGCCGGTTGCCGTCGAGCGCTGCGCGCAGGCCGTCGAGCCAGGCATCGGATTCCTCGCTGAACGCGGCGATCGCCGCGTGGACGCCGAACAGACCGGTCCGCCACTCCACCTCTTTGGGCAGCCCCCGCACGATTCGAGTCGCCTGGTCGGAGGCTGTCACCATGACAGCGCATTTGAGCCCGGCGAGGTTGTACGCCTTCGACGCGCTCGTGACGGTGTAGCCGACGGCCGCCGCGTCCTCGGATGCCGCGAGGAAGGGCGTGAAGGATGCCGCGTCGTGCACCAGCGGCGCGTGGATCTCGTCGCTGATGACGGCCGCGCCGTACCGGCGCGCCGAGGCGGCGATCGCGGCGAGAGACTCCCGCGTGTGGACGGTCCCCGTCGGGTTGTGCGGGTTGCAGACCAGCACGACGCGGGCTCCGGCAGCCAGCGCCGTATCGATGCCGTCGACGTCGAGCTCCCAGCCGTCGCCGGTGTCGCGCAGCGGGACCTCGTCGACGACGGCCCCTGCCTCCTCCGTGCACATCGCGAACGGCGGGTACACCGGCGGGGCGATGACGACGCGATCCCCCGGTTCGGTGAGCGCTCGGATCAGTTCGACCACGCCCATCATGACGTCGCCCGTGGTGCGCACGCGCGTGGCATCCACGTCCCACCCCAGGCGCCTTCGCGCGAAAGCGGCGAACGTTTCGGCGAGGCCGTGCCGCGGCGGGGTGTACCCGGTGTCGCCGAGGGCGACGGCCTCGCTCAGAGCGCGAGTGATGGGCTCGGCGAGGGGGAAGTCGGTCTCCGCCACGAACATCGGGATCACGTCATCGCCGTATGTGCGCCATTTCGAGCTCGATCGGCGACGCAGGGTCTCCAGCGGGAGGGCGTCGAGAGGAAGGACGGTCACGCCCCGAGCCTAATGACGCGAAAAGCCGGATGCCGCGTGCGTGAACGCACGTGACATCCGGCTGGGGCGCGGGAAGTCAGATCGAGAAGCCGAGGGCGCGCATCATGTCGCGGCCGTCATCGGTGATCCGCTCCGGTCCCCACGGCGGCATCCAGACCCAGTTGATCCGGAACCGCTCCACGACGCCGTCCAGGGCCTGACCGGTCTGCTCCTCGAGCACGTCGGTCAGCGGACACCCGGCGGAGGTGAGGGTCATGTGGATGACGAGGGCGTCGTTCTCGTCATCCCAGCCGAGGTCGTAGATCAGGCCCAGGTCGACGACGTTGATCCCGAGTTCGGGATCCATGACGTCCTTGAGGGCCTCGGTGACCTCGTCGTACTTCTCGGGTGCGAGGGTCTCGGTCATGCGATGATCCTAGGCCTCGTCGGCGTCAACCGGGGCGAGGAAACGGTCGTAACCCTCTTCCTCGAGGCGTGCCGCCAGCTCGGGGCCGCCCTCCTCGGCGACGCGGCCGCCCACCAGCACGTGGACGAAGTCGGGCTTGATGTAGCGGAGGATGCGCGTGTAGTGCGTGATGAGGAGCACGCCCATGTCGGTCTGCTCCTTCGCACGGTTGACGCCCTCGGAGACGATCTTCAGCGCGTCGACGTCGAGGCCGGAGTCGGTCTCGTCGAGCACGGCGAGCTTGGGCTGGAGGAGCTCGAGCTGCAGGATCTCGTGACGCTTCTTCTCACCGCCGGAGAAGCCCTCGTTGACGTTGCGCGCCGCGAACTTCGGGTCCATGCGCAGGTTCTTCATCGCCTGCTTGACGTCCTTGCTCCACGCCCGGATCGAGGGCGCTTCGCCGTCGATCGCGGTCTTCGCGGTGCGGAGGAAGTTGGTGACGGTGACGCCGGGGATCTCGACGGGGTACTGCATGGCGAGGAACAGACCCGCACGGGCACGCTCGTCGACCGACATCTCGAGAACGTCCTGACCGTCGAAGGTGATGGAGCCGGAGGTCACGGTGTACTTCGGGTGGCCGGCGATCGTATAGGCGAGGGTCGACTTGCCCGAGCCGTTGGGGCCCATGATCGCGTGGGTCTCGCCGGTGCGCACCGTGAGGGTGACACCGTTGAGGATCGGGGTCTCGCCGGCTTCGGTCTCGACCGTCACGTGGAGGTCGCGGATCTCGAGGACAGACATGTCAGGCTTCTTTCTTCAGTTCACAGCTTTGGTCACCGCGGGGTCGATGAGGACATCGTCCCCCTCGATCGTGACCTCGTAGACAGGGACCGGCTCGTACGCCGGCAGGTTCAGGGGACGTCCGGTGCGCAGCGAGAACGCCGAACCGTGGGCCCAGCACTCGAGCGTGTCGCCCTCGACGAACCCCTCCGCGAGAGAGATGTCGCCGTGCGTGCAGGTGTCGCCGATCGCGTGGACCTCGCCGTTGCCGTCGAGGACGACCGCGATCGCGACGCCGTCGATCTCGACCCGCGTCGCGGTGTCCTGAGTGAGGTCGCTCAGCTGAAGGACCTTCTTCGCGGTCATGCAGCGGGCTCCCCGGCGAGTTCGGCTTCGATCGCCGCGGTGAACTCCTCCTCGAGCGAGGGGATGCCGAGCTTCTGGACGATCTCGATGAGGAACCCGAGGACGACGAGGCGGCGTGCCTCCTCCTCATCGATGCCGCGAGCCTGCAGGTAGAACAGCTGCTCGTCGTCGAAGCGACCCGTCGCGCTGGCGTGGCCGGCCCCGACGATGTCGCCGGTCTCGATCTCGAGGTTCGGGATCGAGTCGGCACGCGCGCCGTCGGTGAGCACCAGGTTGCGGTTGGCCTCGTACGAGTCGGTGCCGACGGCATCCGGCCCGATGAGGACGTCGCCGATCCAGACGCTCCGTGCGCTCGCGCCCTGGAGGGCACCCTTGTAGAGCACATCGCCCACGGTGTGCGGACCCTTGTGGTGCAGGTACACCTGGCTCTCCAGGTGCTGACCGGCATCCGAGAACGACAGCCCGTACAGGTTGCCGTTCGCACCGGCTCCGGCGAGCTCGACGGACGGGTTCACGCGGACCACGGCGCCGCCGAGGCTGACCACGATGTGGGTCAGGGTGGCGTCGCGGTCGACGCGCGCCTGGTGCGCGGAGAGGTGCACGGCGTCGTCGTCCCAGCGCTGCACCGACACGACGGTCAGTGCGGCACCGTCGCGGACGATGATCTCGACGTTCTGCGCCTGCTCTGCGGTGCCCTCGTGGCGGAGGATGATCGTCCCGCGCGAGTTGGCCTGCGCCTCGATCACGACGTGCGCATGCGCGACGCCGCCTCGTCCGGTGAGACGGACGACGACGGGCTCGTCGAGTTCGACGCCGGCGGGGATCCGCAGCAGCGGAGCCTCGGCCTCCTGAGCCCACGCGATCGCGCTCGGCAGGTCTTCGGGACGGAAGACCTCACCACGCGGCGACTGGCCGACGGTGAGACGCCCCTGCTCGAGCCCTGCGGCGCCCTCGACCTCGACGCCGATGACGTCGTGGGGCGCGGGCTCGTTCAGCAGCAGCGACTGCAGGCGTGCGAGCGGGGTGTGCTTCCAGTTGACCTCGCGCCCGGTGGGCGTCGCGAAGTCGGCGGGGTCGAACGACCAGGGCCGCTCGGAGCGGGTCTGGACGGGGACGACGGCGGTGCCGCCGACCAGCGCGCCCGCAGGGTCGGTGTGGCCCTTCGCGCCGGCGGCGGGGGCCTCGGTGGTGGTCGTCATCAGCCGACGGATCCTTCCATGCCCATCTCGATGAGCTTGTTGAGCTCGATGGCGTACTCCATGGGCAGTTCACGGGCGATGGGCTCGATGAAGCCTCGGACGATCATGGCCATCGCCTCGTCCTCCGGCATCCCTCGGCTCATCAGGTAGAAGAGCTGCTCTTCACTGACCTTGGAGACGGTCGCCTCATGACCGAGCTGCACGTCGTCGACGCGGATGTCGATGGCGGGGTACGTGTCACTGCGGGAGATCGTGTCCACGAGCAGGGCGTCGCAGCGGACGGTGTTCGCGGAGTGGTGGGCGTTCGCGTCGACGCGGACTTCGCCGCGGTAGCCGGCACGGCCACCGCCGCGGGCGATCGACTTCGAGACGATCGACGACTGCGTGTACGGAGCCATGTGGATCATCTTCGCGCCGGCGTCCTGGTGCTGACCGGGACCGGCGAACGCGACCGACAGGGTCTCGCCCTTGGCGTGCTCACCCATGAGATAGATCGACGGGTACTTCATCGTCACCTTGGAGCCGATGTTGCCATCGACCCACTCCATCGTCGCGCCCTCGTGCGCGACGGCACGCTTCGTGACCAGGTTGTAGACGTTGTTCGACCAGTTCTGGATCGTCGTGTAGCGAACGCGGGCGTTCTTCTTCACGATGATCTCGACGACGGCCGAGTGCAGCGAGTCACTCTTGTAGATGGGGGCCGTGCACCCTTCGATGTAGTGCACGTAGCTGCCCTCGTCGGCGATGATGAGCGTCCGCTCGAACTGGCCCATGTTCTCCGTGTTGATGCGGAAGTAGGCCTGCAGTGGGATCTCGACGTGCACGCCCGGCGGGACGTAGACGAACGAGCCGCCCGACCAGACGGCCGTGTTCAGCGCGGCGAACTTGTTGTCGCCGGACGGGATGACGGTGCCGAAGTACTCCTCGAAGAACTCCGGGTGCTCACGGAGGGCGGTGTCGGTGTCCATGAAGATGACACCCTGCTTCTCGAGCTCCTCGTTGATCTGGTGGTAGACCACCTCGGACTCGTACTGAGCCGCGACACCGGCGACGAGGCGCGCACGCTCCGCCTCCGGGATGCCGAGCTTCTCGTACGTGTTCCGGATGTCCTCGGGGAGGTCCTCCCAGGACTGCGCCTGCTTCTCGGTGGAGCGCACGAAGTACTTGATGTTGTCGAAGTCGATCTCCGACAGGTCCGCACCCCACGTGGGCATGGGCTTGCGGTCGAACAGGGAGAGACCCTTCAGACGGGTCTTCAGCATCCATTCGGGCTCGGACTTGAGTGCGGAGATGTCGCGGACGACAGCCTCGCTGAGGCCGCGCTTCGCGCTGGCGCCCGCGGCGTCAGGGTCGTGCCAGCCGAACTCGTACACCCCCAGACCTTCGAGCTCCGGACGGTCGATCAGGACATCCGACATGACATTTCCTCCTCATGGGCCGCAACGGTGTCATCCGTCCCGGCATTCCCGATCTCGCATGGAGTGATGGGAGGGGGATGCCGATTCTTGGGCCACTCTGACGGTGCGGGATCCGCGCCTACAATCGATGGGGGTGCAGCGCGACGCTGTCTCGCGCGCCCCGACCCCCTCATTCTACAGGCACCGCCACCATCCCCGGCGTGCCGCCTTCGCCCAGGAAGCGTTCCCGATGACCTCGACCGACACCGTCACGCACGCCCGCCAGGACCAGGGCATCGGCCGCCCGCTGCGGGTGTTCGCGTGGCTGTCGTTCCTCGCCGAGGTCCTCATCATCGCCACCGGTGGCGCCGTGCGACTCACCGGATCCGGCCTCGGCTGCCCGACGTGGCCCACCTGCACGGCCGAATCCCTCATCGCGACCCCGGAGATGGGCATCCACGGCGCGATCGAGTTCGGCAACCGGACGCTGACGGGTCTCGTCGGCATCCTCGCCCTCGTCGTCGTCGCGCTGGTGTGGAAGATCCGCCGCGAGCGCCGGGACCTCTTCATCCTCGCCCTCGTCGTGCTGGGCGGCGTCGTCGCCCAGGCGATCGTCGGCGGCATCACGGTGCTGACCGGGCTGAACCCCTTCATCGTCGGATTCCACTACGTGGCATCCGTCGCCATGGTGAGCGTCTGCGCCGCGTTCCTCTTCCGCCTGAACCGCACGCCCGGTCCGCGCGAGAGCGCCGTGCCGCGCGCTTACGCGATCCTGACGCACGTCGCGACCCTGCTGCTGGCCCTCACGATCGCCTTCGGCGTCCTCACGACCGGCGCGGGCCCCCACTCGGGCGACGCGGCGGCCGGCCGCAACGGCTTCAACGCGGAGGTCCTCGAACACGTCCACGCGTGGCCGAGCTACGCGCTGCTCGCCGCGACGCTCGCCCTCGTCGTCATCGCCTGGCTGAAGGGACTGCCGACCCGCTTCTGGATCACGACGCTGCTGCTGCTGGAGATCGTGCAGATCGCCGTCGGGCTCTTCCAGGCCCGCAACGGACTGCCCGAACTGGCCGTGGGCGCGCACATGGTGCTCGCCGCCCTGCTCGGAGCCGCCATGACGCTCTCCGTCCTGTCGATGAAGCGTCAGGTCGACACAGCAAACGCATAGGGGTCTCATCGGATCGACCCTGGTCGACCGCTCAGGCTGGGACGCCGCGACGGAATGCGTCGCGTCCCCGAACCGAGGAGACTCATGTCCACCCACCCCAGCCTCGTCCGCAGCATCCCGTTCTGGCTGCTGATCGTCGGCTCCCTCGCCAGCACCTCCGTGGGTGCTTATCTCCTGATCGACAAGCTCGGACTCATGGAGACCGCGCTCACCGAGGGGACCGCGACCGGTGTCGAGGTCTACGTCGGTCAGATCCAGGCCGTCCTCGGCGCGATCCTCATCGGCGCCGGTCTCATCGGCCTCGCCCTCGCGGCGACCATCGGCGCACTCCGGAGCGTCGTGCGCACTCCTGCCCCCGTGGTCCTCGAGGAGACCGAGTTCGACGACCAGGACGACGTCGCACTGGACGACGCCGAGCTCACCACGACTGAGGACGTCCCCGCCTCGGCACGCTGACAGCGGACGGATCGGCCCGCTGCCAGCTCAGAAGGGCAGCAGCGGGTCGATCGCGATCGCGACGAACAGCAGCGTCAGGTACGTGATCGACGCGTGGAAGACGCGCATCGGCTCGATCTGCTCGCCGCGCACGGCGCGGGCGTACAGCACGTGGGACTCGTAGATGAACCATCCACCGAAAACGAGGGCCGACACGGTGTAGACGAGACCCATCCCCGCGACGGGGATCAGCAGCAGCGAGCTCGCGATCGTGGCCCAGGCGTAGAGGATGACCTGCAGGCCGACCTGGATGCCGTCGCGCGTCGCGCCGAGCATCGGCACCTCAGCCTCTTCGTAGTCGCCCTTGTACTTCATCGACAGCGGCCAGTAGTGCGGCGGCGTCCAGAGGAAGACGAGCAGGAAGAGGATGAACGGCGTCCACGACAGCGACTCGGTGACCGCCGACCAGCCGATGATGACGGGGAAGCATCCGGCGATGCCGCCCCAGACGATGTTCTGCTCCGTCCGGCGCTTGAGCCAGATCGTGTAGATGACGACGTAGAAGAAGATCGCGGCGGCGCTGAGCGTGGCGGCGACCCAGTTGGTCGTGAGCCAGAGCCAGACGACCGAGCCCACCCCGAGCGTCCACGAGAAGATGAGCGCGCCGCGAGGGGTGACCTCGCCGGTGACCAGCGGGCGGTTCACGGTGCGCTTCATCCGGGCGTCGATGTCCCGGTCGAGGTACATGTTGAACGCCGCGGCAGACCCGGCGCTGGCGGCGCCGCCGATGACGGTGGCGAGGATGAGCCACAGATCGGGCAGACCCTGCTCGGCGAGGAACATCACCGGGATGGTCGTCACCAGCAGCAGTTCGAGGACGCGGGGCTTGGTGAGCTGGACGTAGGCGCGGACGGTGCGGCCGAGGGACGGTCGGGTCGGCGTCGCGCGCGCGCCCGTCTCTGTGATTGCCATCGTCCCCACCGGTGTTGATCGTCGCGAAGAGTCTACGCCATCGGCGCGGCGGGGATCGTTGGCAAACCATTGCCATCCTTCGTCACAGAGGCGGTGCGGCGCCCCGGCCGGGGGTCTCGCTCGCTATGCTGAAACCCCGACGCGCGGGACGACCCCCTCCCTTCTTGAGAGCGGCTGCCGTTCGCGCCGAATCCCTCACGAAAGGCGACCAGGTGTCAGAACTGGTATGGGACGAGATCGACCGGCGCGCGGTGGACACCGCACGAGTGCTGGCGGCCGACGCGGTGGAGAAGGTCGGCAACGGCCACCCCGGAACCGCGATGAGCCTCGCACCGGCGGCGTATCTGCTGTACCAGCGGGTGCTCCGTCACGACCCGACTGACACCGACTGGCTGGGCCGCGACCGCTTCATCCTCTCGGCGGGCCACTCCTCGCTCACGCAGTACGTGCAGCTGTACCTCGGTGGCTTCGGCCTCGAGCTCGACGACCTGAAGTCGCTGCGCACGTGGGGCTCGCTGACCCCGGGTCACCCTGAGTACGGACACACCATGGGCGTCGAGATCACGACCGGCCCGCTCGGCCTGGGCCTCGCCTCCGCCGTCGGCTTCGCGTACGCCGCCCGTTACGAGCGCGGCCTGTTCGACCCGGATGCCGCGGCGGGCACCTCCCCGTTCGACCACCACGTCTACGTGATCGCCGGCGACGGCGACCTGCAGGAGGGCGTCACCGCTGAGGCCGGCTCGCTCGCGGGTCACCAGCAGCTCGGCAACCTGATCGCCATCTACGACTCCAACCAGATCTCGATCGAGGACGACACGAATGTCGCCTTCACCGAGGACGTCCAGGCCCGCTACGAGGCCTACGGCTGGCAGGTGCAGACGGTCGACTGGAAGAAGAGCGGCGACTACGTCGAGGACGTCGCCGAGCTCCACGCCGCGATCGAGGCCGCGAAGGCGGAGACCGCCAAGCCGTCCCTGATCATCCTGAAGACGATCATCGGCTGGCCCTCCCCCGGCAAGCAGAACACCGGCAAGATCCACGGCTCCGCCCTCGGCGGCGACGAGCTCGCCGCGACCAAGAAGGTGCTCGGCTTCGACCCCGAGAAGACCTTCGACGTGGCCGAGGACGTCATCGCCCACACCCGCGGGCTCGCCGAGCGCGCTGCGACCGACCGCGCTGCCTGGCAGGAGTCGTTCGACGCGTGGGCAGCCGCCAACCCGGAGCGGAAGCAACTCCTCGACCGCCTCGAGGCCGGCGCCCTTCCCGACGGCATCCTCGACGCACTCCCCTCGTTCGAAGCGGGCAAGGACGTCTCCACCCGTGCCGCGTCGGGTGTCGTCCTGAACGCCCTCGCCGAGGAGCTTCCCGAACTGTGGGGTGGTTCGGCCGACCTCGCTGAGTCGAACCTCACGACGATCAAGTCGGCGAAGAGCTTCATCCCCGCCGAGTGGTCGACGCACGAGTGGTCCGGTGACCCGTACGGCCGGGTGCTGCACTTCGGTATCCGCGAGCACGCCATGGGCGCCATCGTCAACGGCATCAAGCTGCACGGCCCCACCCGGCCCTTCGGCGGCACGTTCCTGATCTTCAGCGACTACATGCGCCCCGCGGTGCGCCTGGCCGCCCTCATGGATATCTCGTCGATCTTCGTGTGGACGCACGACTCCGTCGCCCTCGGCGAGGACGGTCCCACGCACCAGCCGATCGAGCAGCTCGCGACGCTCCGCCTCATCCCGAACTTCACGGTCGTCCGTCCCGCTGACGCCAACGAGACGGCAGCGGCGTGGCTGGAGATCCTGCGCCGTCAGGGCGGACCCACCGGCATCGCCCTCACTCGCCAGAACATCCCCGTGTTCCCGCGCGGCGAAGACGGGTTCGCGACTACGGAGGGTGTCGCCAAGGGCGCATACGTGCTCATCGACGCGCCCGAGGGGACGCCCGACGTGATCCTCATCGCGACCGGCTCGGAGGTCCAGCTCGCCGTCGCCGCCCGCGAGACGCTCGCCGCCGACGGAATCGGTGCGCGCGTCGTGTCGGCGCCGAGCCTCGAGTGGTTCGCCGAGCAGGACGCCGCGTACCGCGAGTCGGTGCTGCCGGCCGCCGTCACCGCCCGCGTCTCGATCGAGGCGGGGTCGACCGGCCTGTGGCGCTCTGTCGTGGGCGACCGCGGCCGCTCCATCGGCATCGACCACTTCGGCGCATCGGCCGACTACAAGACCCTGTTCGAGAAGTTCGGCGTCACCGCCGATGCCGTCGTCGACGCGGCCCGCGCAACCGTCAAGGAGAACGCATGAGCACCCCCACCGCAGACCTCTCGGCCGCCGGCGTCAGCATCTGGCTCGATGACCTGTCGCGCTCGCGCATCGACAGCGGCAACCTCGCCGAGCTGATCGAGACCCGCGACGTCGTCGGTGTGACGACGAACCCCTCGATCTTCCAGGCCGCCATCGGCAACACCGCCGACGACTCGTACGACGCACCGCTGGTGGCGCTCGCGAACGCGGGCGCCGACGTCGACACGGCGATCTTCGAGATCACGACGAACGATGTCCGGGATGCCGCGGAGATCTTCCTCCCGCTGTTCGAGAAGACCGGCGGTGTTGACGGTCGCGTGTCCATCGAGGTCTCCCCCGACCTCGCGCACGACACCGAGGCGACGATCGCGCAGGCGAAGGAACTGTGGGCGAAGGTCGACCGGCCGAACACGCTCATCAAGATCCCCGCGACCCTCGCGGGCCTCCCGGCGATCACCGCAGTGCTGGCCGAGGGCATCTCGGTCAACGTGACGCTGATTTTCAGCCTCGAGCGCTACGCCGCCGTCATGGACGCCTACCTCACCGGCATCCGCCAGGCCGCCGCGAACGGGCACGACATCGCGACGATCCACTCGGTCGCGTCGTTCTTCGTCTCCCGCGTGGACACCGAGGTCGACAAGCGACTGGACGCCCTCGGCTCCTCGGCCGCCACCGCCCTGAAGGGCAAGGCGGGGCTCGCCAACGCGCGTCTCGCCTACGAGCTCTTCGAGAAGACGTTCGCCGAGCCGCGCGCCATCGAGCTGATCGCCGCGGGCGCCAACGTGCAGCGTCCGCTGTGGGCGTCCACCGGCGTCAAGGACCCCGCCCTGCCCGACACCCTCTACGTCACCGAACTCGTCGCTCCCGGCACTGTGAACACGATGCCCGAGAAGACCCTCGAGGCGACCTTCGACCACGGCGTGATCACCGGCGACACCGTCACCGGCAACTACGCCGACGCGCATCGCGTCTTCGACGAGCTCGCCGAGGTCGGCATCGACCTGGTCGACGTCACCCAGGTGCTCGAGGACGAAGGCGTCGACAAGTTCATCGTCTCGTGGCACGACCTGCAGGCCACCGTGCGCACGGCCCTCGACGCCGCCCGCTGAACGATGGCAGCCACGATCTCCCGCGGGTCCAACCCGCTGCGCGACCCGGACGACCGGCGACTGAACCGAATCGCGGGGCCGAGCGCCCTCGTGATCTTCGGCGTCACCGGCGACCTGTCACGCAAGAAGCTGATGCCAGCCGTCTACGACCTCGCGAACCGAGGCCTGCTCCCCCCGGGCTTCGCCCTCGTCGGGTTCGCCCGGCGTGACTGGGAGGACCAGGACTTCGCCGAGGTCGTCTACGAAGCCGTGCGCCAGCACGCCCGGACGCCGTTCCGTGAAGAGACCTGGAAGCAGTTGCTGCAGGGCATCCGCTTCGTGCAGGGCGAGTTCGACGACAAGGAGTCGTTCGCCCGGCTTCGCGAGACCGTCGAGCGTCTCGACGTGGAGCGCGGCACGATGGGCAACCACGCGTACTACCTGTCGATCCCGCCGAAGGACTTCCCGACCGTGGCGCGACAGCTCCGCGACTCCGGACTCGTCGACGACACCGCTGATGAGGACCGCTGGCGGCGCGTCGTCATCGAGAAGCCGTTCGGCAGCGATCTGCAGACGGCTCGCGAGCTGAATGAGGCCCTCGAGGTCGCCTTCCCCGCCGACGCGATCTTCCGGATCGACCACTACCTCGGCAAGGAGACGGTCCAGAACATCCTGGCGCTGCGGTTCGCCAACGAGCTCTACGAGCCGCTCTGGAACGCGAAGTACGTCGACCACGTGCAGATCACGATGGCCGAGGACATCGGCGTGGGCGGCCGAGCCGGCTACTACGACGGCATCGGCGCAGCCCGCGACGTCATCCAGAACCACCTTCTGCAGCTGCTCGCGCTGACGGCGATGGAGGAGCCCATCTCGTTGGATGCCGCGCACCTGCGCGCCGAGAAGGAGAAGGTCCTCGCAGCCGTCAAGCTCCCCGCAGACTTGGCGACCGCCACCGCGCGTGGTCAGTACGCCGGCGGCTGGCAGGGCGGCGAGGAGGTCACCGGCTTCCTCGACGAAGAAGGCATGGATCCGGAGTCCACCACCGAGACCTACGCCGCCATCAAGCTCGAGATCGCGACGCGGCGCTGGAACGGCGTCCCGTTCTACCTCCGCACCGGCAAGCGGCTGGGCCGGCGGGTCACCGAGATCGCCGTGGTCTTCAAGCACACGCCGCCGACGCTGTTCCTGCGCAGCCAGGCGCTGCAGCTGGGGCAGAACGCGCTCGTCATCCGCATCCAGCCCGACGAGGGTGTCACCCTTCGGTTCGGCTCGAAGGTCCCCGGCGCCGGCAACGAGGTGCGCGACGTCACGATGGACTTCGGCTACGGGCACGCCTTCACCGAGTCCAGCCCCGAGGCCTATGAGCGCCTCATCCTCGACGTGCTCCTCGGCGATCCGCCGCTGTTCCCCCGCCACGAAGAGGTCGAACTGTCGTGGCGCATCCTCGACCCCGTCGAAGAGTTCTGGGCGGCTCAGGACGAGCCGCTCGAACAGTACTCGCCCGGCTCCTGGGGACCCCCTTCCGCCGATGAACTCCTGGCCCGCGACGGCCGCGTCTGGAGGCGCCCGTGATCGTCGATCTGCCCGACACCACCGTCTCGGTCATCGCCAAGAAGCTCGTCAGCGTGCGCGAGGAGGGCGGCGCGGTTGCCCTCGGTCGCGTCCTCACCCTCGTCATCGTCTCCACCGGAGGGTTCGACGAGGAAGCCATCGAAGCGGCGAACGCGGCCTCCCGCGAGCACCCGATGCGCGTCATCGTCCTCGTCATCGAGCCAGAGGGCGCCACGGGACTCGACGCGCAGATCCGGGTCGGCGGCGACGCCGGCGCGAGTGAGGTCGTGGTCCTCCACGCGCGCGGCGACGCCGCGAGCAACCAGGAGAGTCTCGTCAACGGACTGCTCCTGCCCGACGCCCCGGTCGTCGCCTGGTGGCCTGAGGATCCGCCGGCCGACCCCGCCCGCTCGCCGATCGGACGCATGGCGCAGCGCCGCATCACCGATGCCTCCACGAAGCCGTTCGTCGGCGACCGGCTCTCCACCCTCGGCGTCTCCTACCGTCCAGGGGACACCGACCTGGCCTGGACCCGTCTCACGCACTGGCGCGAGCAGCTCGCCGCTGTCCTCGACCAGCCGGCGTACGAGCCGGTGACCGCCGTCGAGGTGGTCGGCGCGGGGAGCTCCCCCTCCACCGGGCTCCTCGCCGCGTGGCTCGGACTGAAGCTCGAGGTTCCGGTGCGGTGGACGTACGCGCCGCAGGAGGAGTGGAGCCACGGCATCCGCTCGGTCAAGCTGTCGCGCGAGTCGGGTGAGATCGTCCTCGAGCGCGTGAACGAGCGCGAGGCCACTCTCACCCAACCGGGACAGCCCACCCACGACATCGTGCTGCCGCGTCGCTCGCTGCGCGAGTGCTTGGCGGAGGAGCTGCGCCGACTCGATCCCGACCTCTTGTATGGTCGAGTGATCACGGACGGCTGGGCGACGCTCGAGCCGCCCACGAGCTAGGAGACCCATGGCGCAGTTGCGAGCAGAGAAGCGTGTCGTGGTCAGCCCCGACGCTGACGCACTCTCCGAGAAGGTCGCCACGCGCCTCCTCAACCGCGTCGGCCGTCGCGCCGCCACCGGCAAGCAGACCCACCTGCTCATCAGTGGCGGCACCGCCGTCACCGCGGTCCTGCGCGCCGCCGGATCCGCCGACGCGCGCCGGGACGTCGATTGGTCGCGGGTCCACCTCTGGTGGGCCGATGAGCGCTTCGTCCCCGCGGATTCGCCCGAGCGCAACGTCTCGATGGCCCGCGATGCGCTGCTCTCGCACATCGACCTGCCCGAGGAGAACGTCCACGCCTTCGCCGCGTCCGACGGCGGGATCGATCTCGATGCCGCTGCGCGGGCCTATGCGGAGGACCTGGAACGGCACGCGGCGCGGGCGAACCCGTGGCCTGATTTCTCGGAATGCTTCCTCGGCGTCGGGCCCGACGGACACATCGCGTCGCTCTTCCCCGACCGCACCGAGATCGCCGACCTCGACAACGCCGTCCTCCCGGTGCGGCACTCCCCCGTCCCGCCGTCCGACCGGCTGACCGTGACCCGCCGGGTCATCAACTCCGCCCGTCGGGTGTGGATGATCCTGCCCGGTGCTGACAAGGCGTCCGCGCTGGGGCTCGCCCTGGCCGGTGCCAGCTACCACTCCGTGCCGGCCGCCGGAGCCAAGGGTCGCCGTCACACGATCTTCTTCGTCGACGAGGCCGCCGCGGGCGACGTCCCCGAAGAACTCATCGATCCGGACTTCTGACGAACGACGAACGCCACCACGTCGAGGACGGGTGGCGTTCGGAAGTGGTGCGGGTCAGTCCTGGCCGCGACGCTCGCGGAGGAGCTTGAGCGCGTCGTCGAGGATCGAGTCGGCCTCCTCCTCGCTGCGACGCTCCTTCACGTAGGCGAGGTGCGTCTTGTAGGGCTCGGTCTTCGCGACGGCAGGCGGGTTGTCCTTGTCGCGCCCCGCCGGCAGACCCGAGTGCGGCGAGTCGATGGTCTCGGGGATCTCCTCCTCCGAGATGCCGGCGGCGAAATAGCGGACGGTCTCGTTGCCCATCGCGTCCCAGTACGAGACGGCCACGCGGTCGGCGTGGTGTCCGTGGTCCTGCTCACCCATGGGGCCGGCGCCCACACGGGTGCCCCGAATCGCGTTCCCCCCGGTCGCCATCAGATGCCCTGGAACTTCGTGATGAGGCCGAGCGCGACGATGGTGACGAACCAGACCAGCGCGAGGATGATCGTGAAGCGGTTGAGGTTGCGCTCCGCGAGACCCGACGATCCCATCGCGGAGCTCATGCCGCCGCCGAACATGTCGGAGAGGCCGCCGCCGCGACCCTTGTGCAGAAGGATCAGGAGGGTGAGCAGGAGGCTGGTGATTCCCAGCAACACCTGCAGCACGAGCTGGAGGATGTCCACAGTGGTAAAGCCTTTCGGGTCGCCGGGGGCTCGGCGCACAGAGCACGAGTATACCGTCTGCGCGGCGCGGACCCAGTTG
>NZ_JBHWTD010000036.1:0-10773 GCF_043427715.1 Microbacterium sp.
GCTACTTCAGCGAGCACTCCATGAAGCTCCTCAACACCACCGAGAAGGAGGTCGCGATCCCCGAACTCGCTGCAGCATAATCACAGAAGCTGATCTCGCACGGTGTTGAGAAACTCCACCACTCAGCGGGACGTCACCTCCGACGAGCTTGTCCTCCTTCGCATTGATCCCGAGAAACAGAGTCGTATCGACTCCCGCCACATCGAAGGCAACGGGGTGAACCTCTGACTTCCAGGTGCTGTCGGCGCCGAACTTGACCTGCGCGTGATGCTCGTCGGTGGGCCGACCCTTCGTAACTACCCTGGTCAGCCTGATGGGGTAGATGAGCAGACCGAGGCTCTCGCCTCGGTCAGTCTGCACTCCGAAGTAGAACGGGGCGCGTTTGTGATCGCTCGCCCAGACCACTCGGCCGCCGCTCTCCGTGATCGCGCGTCGCAGCAGAGCATGCATGTCCCCGCGACCGCTCGCCTTATAGACACGGGCATAAACCCTGCCAGCCAGGTCGGCCCTTGCCACGTCGTTCAATGCTGCTCCTCGGGGTGAAACTCACGATGGATCGGCGCGTCCTCCCCAGGCCGCATCCCAGTTGAAATCTCCACAGACCGCGCACCACTTCGGTGCATGTCGGGTGTCTGAGTCACACTCAGTCTCGACGATACTTGGAGGACGTGTTCGTCTCGTTCCTTCGGACGGTGCGCGTCATGTTGGAATGAGGTGGCAAGTGGCTGAGCAGCTCCCCGTCGTGAGTTTGTTCTCCGGAGCGGGCGGACTCGACCTCGCTGTCGAACGTGTTGACGGTGAACCTCTCGCGGGCGACGACCCGGGGAGCGGTCTACTCCGCGTCAGCGTTGCGACGGACTATAACGAGTCCGCGCTCCAAACTCTCAAGGCAAACTTCCGCGACACCTCGACTCTGACTGGGGATATCCGCAACGTCTCGACTGAGCAAATTCTCGCCAGTGCGGGCCTGAGGGCGAGCGAGCCGGTGCTGGTAGTCGGGGGGCCACCTTGCACCCCGTTCAGCAAGTCAGGCTTCTGGCTTGAGCAGAAGCGCGAGAGTCGCGACCCCAATGCGTCTTTGCTCGACGAGTATGTTCGGGTTGTACGGGAAGCGCGACCCGAGGCGTTCATCCTTGAGAACGTTCAGGGTCTGACCTACAAGACGCACAAGGCTCAGTTCGAGCGGCTCCTTAAGGCACTCGGCGAGCTGGGATATAACCCGCAATGGAAGGTTCTACTCGCCGCTGACTATGGGGTTCCCCAGCTGCGACGACGTGTCTTCGTGGTCGGTCGCCGAGACGGCGAGAAGTTTGAGTTCCCCGAACCGACGCATTCTGGATGGAGCGAACACTCCCGCGAGTTCGATACAAGTAAGCTCCCGCATGTCACTGCTGCCGAAGCATTTGAGGGCCTACCCCGTCTCGTGCGAGCAGCGGACGATGAAGTAGTCGACGGGAGTTACGGAGAACTTGCCGCAGAAGTTCCACCGGGACAGAACTACCTCTGGCACACCGAACGCTACGGCGGCCGCAATCAATTTCAGTGGCGGAGCCGCTACTGGACATTCCTCCTCCGCCTGGACCCCAACCGCCCTTCGACAACCCTCCAGGCGCAGCCAGGCCCCTGGGTAGGCCCGTTCCACTGGGAGAACGTGCTCACCACAGCCGGTGTCGAGCGCGCGCGCCGGCTCCGAGTCAACGAGATGCTCCGTCTCATGTCTTTCCCTGACGACTTCAAGATCGCAGGGGCGCGCGCTGACGTGCAACGTCAACTTGGCAACGCGGTGCCCCTCGAACTTGGCAAAGCCGTAGCGCGAGCGCTGATGACTCAGCTCGGATACATCGATGTGGCGCAGCGGCAGCTGGTCGTCGCTGGCTAACGGACGCCGGTCTCACAAGTCCTTCACGCAGCCCCCAAGCCGACGCGAGGTCTTGGATCAGCCCGTCAGTGAGTTCGCTTCCGGGCGGGAGTTCGCCGAGCAAAAGAGTCACGAATTTCTTGCACTTCGCGCTGGATCAGCTTCGGCAGGTCGAACCCCTCCAGATTCTGAGCGGTCAACCACGCCAGACACTCATCGGTTGTCCAATCGTCCGCCGTTACATATGCGGCGAGAGCAACGGTCGCAGTTCGCGAGAGGCCCATTGACATCAACACAACCTCGCTCGGCCGCGAGACGCCCAGCTCGAGCATCATGGGAAAGTCGATGCGAGCGTCCGTGACCTGTACACCCCGTTCTGCTGCGTACGCCGCCAACACATCCTGGTAGCAGGACAGGTATTTGGGGGCAAGGAAGCGAGCCACCGTTTCGATATCGGCCATAACCTCGCGGATTGCACTCGCGAGGGAGTCTCGTCGCTTCGCTCGTTGCTCAATCAGCGAACGAAGCTGCATCCCGCTCATCCAGTTCACGAGCAAGTTGGCTAGCTGCCACTTGCGCTTGTCGTCCATCGAGGATGCAGTTGGTCGACCGAAGGCGGTCGTCATGGTCGCGCCGATCCGCACAAGTGCCGCCTGCAAATCGTCGCGCGCGTTCGTCGCCTCCGGAAGCGGCAGGGCGTAGTCACCCGGCGGCAGACCGTCGGCCCGAAAACTGTCGAGCAAGCGGCTCATCGCGGCGGGCGCGATTCCGGAGTGGCGGGGAATGAAATCGACGGGATACTCAATGTCAGTTGTCTCTGCGGTAATCGCCTTCTGCAGTTCGAGTCGATCATCGTCGTCGGTGACGAGGGTGAGTTCGTTGCCTACCGAATGGCCGCTCGCCTGTCGGGCCGCCAAGTACGAGAACAGGGCTTCCGACGGGTTGTTCTGATCCGTGACGACAAAGCCTGAGCGGATGTACTCGAGGAGCGGCGTCGCGTCGCGCAACCCACGCTCGGTGGCAAGCTTCAGCTCGCCGCGACGACGGCTGAGCGGAAGATTCGGCCAGAGTTCGTTGTCGTCTGTGTCGACACAAACGATGTTGCCCTGGAACTCCTTTCCCCAACGACCGGCTCTTCCCGCAAGGTTCCAGAAGTCGGCTTCACTGAGAGGCTTGCCGCGGCCCTTCTGCGGGTTTCGCATGAATATGTTTCGGCACGGCAGGTTGACTCCTTCGAGGAGTGTCGAGGTGCAGATCAAGTACTGGATCTTTCCCTGCCCGAACAGCCGCTCGATCTCAGAACGAATCATGAGCGGCATGTTGCCGTAGTGGAAAGCGACACCGTGCTTGAGGACATCGACCAGAGCGTATTTCGGGTGCACGGCGGTCCGGATCAGCTCGAGAAGATCGGCAACTTCATCGTCGCCCGTGACCACGGGCAGTGTGTCAGCGATGTTTTGAGCAACCACCTCCGCATTGTGCGCGTCGTTGACGTACACAACGTTTCCCCCGCCCGTCCCGCCCATGGCGCGGGCTACGAAGGCAAGCCTCATCGGAACACGCGGTGCGCGGCGTTCCAGGGTGAACGAACCCAAGGGCAGGGGCTCGCCTTCGTGGATGAGCGTCACCGTCCGCTCCAGCGGCTTGCGGTGCACAGATTCAACCCGCAGTAGATTCTGGTTGACGGTTACAGCCTCGGAGAGCAGCGCCTCCGCTCGACTGCCATCAGGATGACCCGAGAGCAGCAGTTCTGGGTTGGAGCTCAGCGGACTCGCAAACATGGTCTGCATCGCCACGTGGTCGGCCACTGCTCGGTCGAGCACCTGGCGGAGAAGCACTCCGCGGTTGGCGCTGCCTAGCCCTTGCGCCTCATCAATGAACAACAGATCAATGACAAATGGATGGTGAGCCTGCTGGATGAGGTGGAGGCGTTCCTGAGTTACGACGACAACCCGTCGCGCGTAACGCTCCAGATCTGGGTCCCAGGGCATAGCAACAACCGCAGTACCTTCGGGCGCGGCTGCGCGAAACTCGGCCGCCACCTCCTCGACCAGCGCTCGCGTCGGCGCGAGGTAAACCCCCGTGAAACGGTCAACGTTACGCAGACGCTCAAGAAACCACTCGCGAACGATCCTTGACTTGCCAGCTGACGTTGGGGCCGACACGCTAACCCAGTCATTTCGCTGGGCGACATGCCAGAACTCGTCTTGAAACGAGTTCACAGCCAGGTCCTCGCCAGTGGAGAGGGGAAGAGTATGCGAAAGGCGTGCGTGTATGGCCTCAAGTTGCATTAGTGGCGGCAAGTGACGAATCGCATCTGCACCGATGTGATCGCGCTCGACAGCAAGTTCCACGCTTCGATGATTGCCG
The DNA here is from genome assembly GCF_043427715.1 of Microbacterium sp. Taxonomy (GTDB): domain Bacteria; phylum Actinomycetota; class Actinomycetes; order Actinomycetales; family Microbacteriaceae; genus Microbacterium. The sequence goes on from NZ_JBHWTD010000036.1 coordinate 4,229, forward strand.
ACTCGGCCGAGGATTGCGCTCGCAGCGATCTTATGTGCATATGCCGCGTCGGCGTCCTGGAGGCATGAAGCCGCAATGCGCAAGACCGTCTTCTGCGCTCGCTCACTTGAACTCCCCGTCAGAGCGCTTGCGTGCGACAGAAGAAAATTCCAGTCCGGGATCTCGCGCTCGGCGCGATCGTCAGCGATAGACGGGAACTCGTCCAACACCGCTTGCCTACGCAGCGCACGTACGGCTGCGGTGAACCGTTTCGATCCGAATACGGCATCCTGTATGCGCGTCATCCCTTCACCCCCAATGCAGCTCTGACGCTCTTCCGGAACGCATCCACGCTGGGGAACGGCACGCAGTAGACGTCGATCGAGATCGCAGCCAGGTCGTTGTCTGCTAGGCGGCGCCCGACCAGCCTCTGCCACCTCTCGATCGCCTTCTCCAACTCCGTCTTATGGGCTTCAGTCAATGCCCGGCTATTCGGGTAGTTCTTGTAGTCGAAGCCGATCAGGCAGACGGCGTTCCAGCGGACATCCACCGCGCTCGGATGGGACTCGTCGAAGTAGTCGAGGAGGTGAATCGCCAGCGATTGCTGCTCGACGTTGAGCTGATCCCTGAGCAACAGAAGATCTCTACGACGTTCAGCGCCGTCGGCGCGCAAGAACGGCGCCACGCTGGCGAAGCATTCCATAATGGCCCCGCTCGGTGTCTTATGGAGTTTGGATTCCCCCCAGAACAGGTCGAGCACCCCATCCTCAGATAGACGTGCATGCACCCCGTCGGATCCATGGAAATGAACGTTGCTACTCGTCTTCAGCGACATCTTCGTCATGATCTGCGGCAAACGGAGGATTCGCTCCATCAAGAGGAAGAGGAGCAGTTCTCCGCCCTCGCCAGAACCATCTGCATCAACGAAGAGTTCGCGGGCCTGAGACTCGAGGCGCGCAAACTTCGAAGTCGACCCGGTACGCACCAAGTGCTCCATCGCCTCAGAGATACGGTGCCTTGGGATGCAGTAGTCGATGGCAGCGGCAGCCATCGCGCGGCTGAGGAGCTCAATCGCAGGTGCACCGTTGGCGTCGGAACTGACATAGTGCGTCCTCACAGATGTGTGCGTGCCATGAATCACCTTCGCTTCCAGATGCTCGGTGAGGAAATGAGCAATCTCCATCGATTCCCCGCGCGCAAGCGAGGTCAGCAGCTCACGAAATCCATGTTCGCTTCCATCGCTCATGACAGGCCTCTGTACCCCCCTCCTGGCACGCACCAGTTTCGATCATGGACCACGGAGGTCAATTAGGCAGTCAACTGTGTACCCGCGGCGTTTCCCGCGCGAACATAGTCGTTCACTCGAGGGGTGATCCGGGGTCGGCCGCTGGAGTCGATCACGTGGACCCGGATGCCCGTTCAGCGGGAAGTTCAAGAGCCGTGATCGAAACCACCTGCGCGACGACTATGGGTGGTCGACTGCACGTATGCCCCGACCTGGTCGAGAATGGCGCTCACCGCGTGCGTCACCGATGAGTTCTCCGCCGGATCGTCGGGTGGCGCACGATGTCGAAGATGCCCGCCGACCTGCCGCTGGACGCCTTCGAGAGCCTCTATAGGCAGAGACCGCGTCGGCGAAGATGTCACCGGCGTCATCCAGCATTCGGACGCGGGGGCGCAATACACGGCCTTGCGGTACTCCGAGCGGCTCGCGGACGTCGGCGCAATCGAATCAATCGGGACAGTGGCGATTCGGACGATGATGCCCTCGCCCAGATGGTCGTGGGCCTCTAGAAGACCGAGAGCGTGAAGATCGACTGACCGTTCCGCACCGCCGATGAGTTCGAACTCGCGACGCTCTCCTGGGTGCACTGGTTCAACGAACCGGCTGCAATCCTCGATCGGCTACCTCACGCCGATCGAGAAGGAGAACGAGTACTACCGTAAGATCAACTCCCAGCGCCAGCCGGTGCTGGGAGAACTCGCCCTCCACTAACCCGGGGCGATTCACGCGAGGATCTCCGTGCTCGACGAAGTCGTTGATGAGGCCGCGCCGTAGCGAATCAGCGGCAAGCATGTCCTGCGACTCTTCCTGGCAACCCTGATCGCGGGGGCCCCTGTCCTCGGCGAGGGCCATGACGAGATCCGTTGGCCGCGGCCGAACGAGCTGCCTCTGGTCGAATGGCTACCGACGGATCGGCTTGCCCTGACGGCGGGGCGCCGCGCGGTCGAACAACTTGAATGACCGACATCGGACGCCTAAGTACCGAGGCCCTGAGCGCCAGCGAGTCCCCGCACAGCCCGCTCCCGGACGCGAGCGGGATGCTCACAGCAAAGCCGCAGACGCCTACCGCAGGAACATCCCCGGGTCGAACTCGTCGATCGGGATAATGCGGACGCGCGGCAGTTGCGCGTCGAAGGCGCCGGCGTCGAACTCGAGGTCGAAGAACCGCAGACCGGGGATCTGCGCGAAGCCCGCATTGCGGAACTCCTCGAACGCCAGCACGCCGAGCCGGCGCGACCCGTCGGCGAGCGCACCGATGTCGTCAACGAAGTCGCCGTCGTGGCTGACGAGCACCACATCGTCGGAGCGATCCCGCAAAGCGCGGAGCGTCCGCTGGATGGCGATGTCGACGACCTTCTCGTCCGCATCACCCGACAGCGGCACCGGTGTGTAGCCGAGCGCGAGGAGAGCCTGCACGAACGACATCGGCAGGTTCGTCGACGCGTTCAAGAAGAAGAGGCCCCGCACCTCCTGGTTCCACTCCCGCGCGAGGAAGGTCAGAATCCGATCCCACCGCGGACGCTCATCCGACTGCGGGCGCCGCCCGAGAATCGAGCCGCCGAGCGTCGCGTCGATGTTCTCGCCGTCGATGAGCACCCAGGTCTTGCGGTCAGCCGCCACGGCATCCTCCTCCACGCGCGAAGCGCGTCCGCCTCATCCTACGAGGCGCCCGCCCGCTACCGCCCGCGCCCCGCGAACACCGCGTGCAGCAGCGGCACGACGGATGCCACGAGCAGCACCCCTCCGAGCCCCCCGTCCTCCGGGCGCACCAACGCTCCCCCGACGACGAGCCCGGCGAACATGATCGACGACGGCAGCCGCCGCGCGACCTGCTCCAACCGGCCCACTCGCCGCTCCAGTCTCGGGTCGGTGAAGGACACCTGCCCATCTTCCACCCGCCCGACGAGCTTCTCGAGGCGCCCCGGCATGCGCGCGAGCGTCCCGGCGATCGCGGCGCCGCGCTCCAGCACGTCGCGCACGGCGTTGCCGCCCTCGTCGCGCACCAGTTGCGCGGCGTAGGGCTCCACGGCATCCCACAGATTGAAATCGGGATCGAGCGCGCTACACACACCCGACGTCAGCGACATCGCGCGCACGATCAGCAGGAAGTTCTCGGGCAGCTGAAACGGCAGCGCCCGCACGACGTCCTGAAACTCGAGCGCGAACGCGCGGAACTCGCGCGGATCGACCTCGCGCAGCTGCGCGAAGCCCATCCCACCGAACCGCGCGAACAGCTGCGTCATCGCCCGCTCGAGCTCGGTCGTGTCGGCCGACGGCAGCAGCACACCCACCTCGCGCACCGCGGCGACCAGCGCCGCCCCATCCCGCGCGGCCGTCGCGACCATCAGCCGCCTCAGCCCCCGGCGCAGCGACGGCGGCACCTCGCCCATCATCCCGAAATCGATGAACGTCAGCGTCCAACCGGGCCCCGTGGCATTCGGCGTCACGAAGATGTTGCCCGGGTGCGGATCGGCGTGGAAGAACCCGTGCGTGAACACCTGATCGAACATCACCGACGCGAACACCGACGCCACCTCGGCCGGGTCGATGCCCGCCGCCCGCAGCGCCTCGTGGTCGGTGATCTTGATGGCCGTGACGTCCTCGAGGGTCAGCGTGCGCCGCGACGTCCGCTCCCACACCACCGCAGGAACCGCGACGCGCTCATCGCCGGCGAAGTTCTCGGCGAACCGCTCGCCGTTCGCGGCCTCGTGCAGGTAGTCGATCTCCTCGAGGCTCGTCGCGGCGAACTCCTCCACGAGCGCAGGCGCATCCACCCGGCTCGACACCACCTTCACCCGGCTCAGCCACCGTCCCACCCGGCGCAGCGCCGCCAGGTCGGTGTCGACGATGAGCTGGATGCCGGGGCGTTGCACCTTCACGACCACCGTCGAGAGCGCCGCGAGCTCAGCGTCCTCCGCCGACAGCACGGCGCGATGCGCCTGCCCCAGCGACGCCGCTGCCACGGGCTCGGGCTCGAACGACGCGAACGCCACGGGCAGCGGCACCTGCAACTCCGCCTCCGCGACCGATCGGATGCCGGCGAGCGGCACCGCCGGCACCTCGTCCTGCAGCCCCTCCAGCTCGGAGGTGATCTCGGGCGGCAGCACGTCGAGGCGCGACGACATGAACTGCCCCACCTTGATCATCAAGCCGCCGAGGTCGACGGCCAGAGCGTGGAACCGGCGCGCGATGCGCTGCAGCCGGGCGGTGCGCCCGCGCGCGGCGATCGCTCCCAGCCCGATGCGCGGCAGGAACAGCTCGAACCACCATGTGACGGCGAGCGCCGCCCCCGCGAACCGCAGGATGCGGCGATACCGCGCCTTCGCCGCCCGCTCGTCCGGCACCGCCGAGCGCGCGGGACGATCCGAGGCCACCCCGGATCAGCCCTGGGCGAGCAGCGCGTAGAGCCGACGACGCGCGTCGTCGATGATCTCGACCGCCTGCTGCACCTGCTCCGGCGTTCCGGTGCGCGCGACCTGCGCCGCCGCCTGGGCGAGCTCGACACCGGCCTTCGGCAGCGCAGTCTTGCGGCCGCTCTCCCGCGAGGTGCTCTCCCACGGCGCGGAGCTCTGCGAAGCGGCATCCGCGTCGATCCGTCCCGCCTCGGTCAGCGAGTAGGTCTTTCGGCCGCCCGCCTCCTCGGCGGTGATGAGCCCCTCGTCGGCGAGCAGCTGCAGGGTCGGGTAGACGCTGCCGGCGCTGGGCTTCCAGCTGCCGCCGCTGCGCTCGTCGATCTCCTGGATGATCTGGTACCCGTGCATGGGCTTCTCGGCCAGCAACGTGAGGACGGCGGCACGCACATCGCCGCTCTTCATGCGCGGCGACGAGGTGCGCGGCTCGAACGCCGTGCGCATCTGATCGAGGGCCTCCCAGACGCCCGCGCCGAGGTCTCCCAGCCCGAACGTTCCGGGGCCTTTGCCGAACCCGGTTCCACCGAATGACGTGCTCATGACAGCTCCTTCGTATCGTGACCGATACTGAACGATATATCGTTCACGCGCGTTTCGGAAGGGGCCGGCTGCCCCGGATCAGGACTTTTTCGGCGGAGGTCCGGTCGGGGGCTGCCCAGGTAACGTCCGGGTAACGTCCAGAAAGGTGAGCCAGACTCGCTGACTTGTGCCCGCCCGAACGGGTGCACGCGCCCGCTCGCTCCTTTGAGCTGACGTGCTTTCCCGAAACGAAACGCTCCACACTGCATGCTTACTGATTCGAACGTCTCCCCTGTCCGCCGCAACAACCGCCAGGCCGATCGTCGCCTGCGGCGCCGCCCCTTCCTCGCGGCGGCCACCCTCACCACATCGCTCGCCGTCGCCGGCGCTGCGACCGCGATGGCACCGGCACCCACCGCCGGTGGCGCTGGCAACTCCGACGTCGTCTACAGCCTCGCCTCGTTCACCTCGGCCCTCCCCCAGACCATGGGCGGCGCCGTGACCAACGACGTGTCGGCTCGCGTTGAGACGGCGATCGCGAAGGCGGATGCCGCCATCGCGGCATCCGGACACATCACCAGCGAGATCGCAGGCTCCAAGCTGGAGGTCGGCGTGAAGGACACCGTCGTCGAAACCGAGGACCTCGAAGCCGCCATTGAGCACCTCGAGTCGATCGAGAAGATCCCGCTGATGGACATCGAGGGCGCGACCCGCGACGTCGTCGCCGAGACTGCCACCGTCTCCGCCGAGACCAGCTCGCTGCGCGGACACCTCGACGCTGCGATCGAGAAGGAGAAGGAGCGCATCGCCGAGGCGAAGCGCAAGGCCGCCGCGAAGGCCAAGGCGAAAGCCGAAGCCGAGCGCAAGGCCGCCGAGGAGGCTGCCGCCGCCGCGCGCGCCGCCGAGTCGTCGTCCTCTTCTTCGTCGTCATCGTCCTCGTCGTCGGGCTCGAGCTCGGGGTCGTCGAGCGCTCCGGCCGCGAAGGTCGCCGCGAGCGGCACCTCCGCCGGCGCCGCGCAGGCCACCGCCCGCTCGATGATGAGCAACTACGGCTGGGGCGGCGACCAGTTCAACTGCCTCGTCTCGCTCTGGAACAAGGAGTCGGGCTGGAACTACCGCGCCCAGAACCCCTCCAGCGGCGCCTACGGCATCCCGCAGGCCCTTCCCGGCAGCAAGATGTCCTCGGCCGGCTCCGACTGGCAGACCAACCCCGCCACGCAGATCGCCTGGGGCCTCGGCTACATCGACGGCCGCTACGGCACCCCGTGCGGCGCGTGGGGCCACTCGCAGTCCGTCGGCTGGTACTGACCTTCTGACACGCGGATGCCGCGGCGCGGCGCTCCTTTCAGACA
>NZ_JBHWTD010000037.1:0-3419 GCF_043427715.1 Microbacterium sp.
ACAGTACCGGGCCGCCGTGTCGGGTCAGGCGTCGAGCGGGCGGGGCCGGGGCGGCGCGGGCAGGGGTGGGGCGAGAGGCCGTGGGGCGGGTGGCGGGCCGCCGGCGTGCGATAACTCCTCAAGAATCAGTGCTGTGGGGGAGGGGAGCCTGGGATTGCGGAGTTCGGGCAGCCGACGACGTCCGGATGTGAGGAGTTAGAGCACGGGGCCGCTGGCAGGGAGCGGCGAGGCGGGCGGTGTGAACGGAGAGGTCGGGCGGCCCGGCGAAGCCTCGGCCGTGCGCCAACTCCTCAAAATCGGAGCTGCGCTGGTGATGGTCGCCCGGGATTCCGGGGTTCGAGCCCGCGGCGGTGTGCAGATGTGAGGAGTTACGGCACGGGGCGAAGGTCCGCCCGGGTTGGCGGTGGCACGACGAGGCGGCCCGGTCGGAGAGACCGGGCCGCCGTGTCGGGTCAGACGTCGAGCGGGCGGGGCGCGAGGCGTGTCAGCTGCGTGACGTGGCGGGGCTCCAGCTCGGCGATCGAGGCGACGCCGAGGAGCTTCATGGTCCGCTCGATCTCGCTGCGCAGGATCTCGATGGTCTTGTCGACGCCGGCCCGGCCGCCGGCCATCAAGCCGTACAGGTAGGCACGGCCGATGAGGGTGAACTTCGCACCGAGAGCGAGGGATGCCACGATGTCGGCGCCGTTCATGATGCCGGTGTCGATCATCACGGTGGCGTCCTTCCCGACCTCGCGGACCACGGTCGGCAGGAGGTGGAAGGGGATCGGCGCGCGGTCGAGCTGACGGCCGCCGTGGTTGGAGAGGATGATGCCATCGACGCCGTGATCGATGAGGCGCTTCGAGTCCTCGACGTTCTGCACGCCCTTGATGACGATCTTGCCGGGCCAGATCTCGCGGATGACCTTGAGGTCTTCGTAGCTGATCGTCGGGTCCATCGCGGCGTTGAGCAGGTCGCCCACGGTGCCGCCGGTGGCCGACAGCGACGCGAACTCGAGCTTCGGCGTGGTGAGGAAGTCGATCCACCACCAGGGCCGGGGGATCGCGTTGATGATCGTGCCGAGGGTCAGCTGCGGCGGGATCGAGAAGCCGTTGCGCTTGTCGCGCAGGCGCGCACCGGCGACGGGGGTGTCGACGGTGAACTGCAGGGTGTCGAACCCGGCGGCGCCGGCGCGGCGGGCGAGCTCGTAGGAGATCTCCCGGTCGCGCATGACGTACAGCTGGAACCAGTTGCGTCCGTTCGGGTTCGCGGCCTTCACGTTCTCGATCGACGTCGTGCCGAGCGTCGAGAGGGTGAACGGGATGCCGGCGGCTCCCGCCGCGCCCGCCCCGGCGATCTCGCCCTCGGTCTGCATCAGCCGGGTGAAGCCGGTCGGTGCGATGCCGAACGGCAGCGCGGAGGGTCCGCCGAGGATCTCGACGGAGGTGTCGACGTCGGCGGCGGGCCGCAGCACGTCGGGGTGGAACTCGACATCCTGGAAGGCCTGCCGGGCGCGGGCGAGGGAGGTCTCCCCCTCAGCGGCGCCGTCGGTGTAGTCGAACGCGGCCTTGGGGGTGCGGCGCTTCGCGATCGTCCGCAGATCGTTGATCGTGTATGCGGCATCCAGTCGACGCTTGGTGCCGTTGAGTTCCGGCTTCTTGAACTGCATGAGTTCGAGGAGCTCGAGCGGCTTGGGGAACTGGCGCTGAACCATGGGAGTTCCGTCCTTACGCCCGCGGCTGGTGGCGGCGGGGCTGGTGAGTGAGAGCGACGAGGTCGCGGAGGGATTCGAGGGAGCCGGAGAGGATGCCGGTCGCGCGTGCCTGAACGAGGATATTCCCCAGTGCGGTCGCTTCGACAGGCCCCGCCAGCACGGGCACGCCGGACCGGTCGGCGGTGCGCTGGCAGAGCAGCTCGTTCAATGCGCCGCCGCCGACGATGTGGATGACCCGCACGTCGACGCCGCCGACGCGGGCGGCCTCGTGCGCGGCATCCGCGAACGCCTGCGCGAGCGATTCGATGATGCTGCGGGCGAACTCCGCTCGGGTGCGGGGCGCAGCCACGCCGTTCTCCTCGCACCATGAGCTGATTCGCGCGGGCATGTCTCCCGGCGGCAGGAAGCGCGGGTCGTCGACGTCGAAGATCGGGATGGGTCCCGAGACCTCTTCGGCCGAGTCCAGCAGCGTCGGGAGGTCTATCGGGTGGCCTTCGCGCTGCCATCCGCGGACGGCCTCGCTGAGGATCCACAGCCCCATGACGTTGCGGAGGAGGCGCACGCGACCGTCGACGCCGCCCTCGTTCGTGAACTTCGCCTCGCGGGCGGCATCGGTGAGCACCGGCCGCGGGGTCTCGACGCCGACGAGTCCCCAGGTGCCGCACGAGATGTACGCGGCATCGGGAGAGGTCATCGGGACGGCCACGACGGCGGATGCCGTGTCGTGCGAGCCGACGGCCGTCACCGCCGTGCGGGTCGTGACTCCGAGCGCCGCGGCGACATCGGCGGACAGCTCACCGAGCGTCTCACCCGGCGCGATGAGCGGCGCCAGCAGGCGCGCCGGGATGCCCAGCGACGCGAGCAGCGCGGCATCCCATTCCCCGGTGTCGGCGCGGAGGAGCCCCGGCGTCGAGGCGTTGGTGCGCTCGGTGCGGGCCTGGCCGGTGAGCCAGTACCCGATCAGGTCGGGGATGAGCAGGGCGTGGTCGGCGATGCCGAGGAGCTCCGGGTCTTCCGCGACGAACTGGTACAGCGTGTTGAACGGCAGGAACTGAAGACCGTTCCGCGCGAACAGGTCGGCATGGGGATGCCGCGCGTGCACCGCGTCGACGCCGGCGGCCGTGCGTTCGTCGCGGTAGTGGAACGGCTCGCCGAGGAGGCGGGACCGGGTGATGAGGCCGTAGTCGACCGCCCACGAGTCCACGCCGACGCTCGCGATGCCCGGATTCTCGCGGAGCGCGTCGCGGAGCCCGCCGAGGACGGCGCCGTACATGCCGACGAGGTTCCAGTGCAGGCCGTCGGACAGACGCACCGGGTCGTTCGGGAAGCGGGCGACGGTCTCCGTGTCGAGCTGCTTCGGTCCGACGCGACCGACGATGACCCGCCCGCTGGCTCGCACGCCGGGAGGCGCCCGACCGCCCCGACGGGGTGTTCTGCGCGAACGACCTGCTCGCCGTCGGGGTGCTGCAGGGGGCGGGGATCCTCGGAACCCTCCGCGTGCCCGAGGACATCGCCCTCGTCGGCTATGACGACATCGACTTCGCGCAGGCCACCGTCGTGCCGCTGACCTCGGTGCGTCAGCCTGCGCGCGCCATCGGCGCCGCCGCGGTCGACGCGCTGTTTGCCGCGCTCGCCGACCCGGACGCTGCGCCGCAGCGCGTGCGCTTCCGTCCCGAGCTGGTGGTCAGGGCGTCGACCGGCGGGTGACCTGGGGGTCGGCACACC
>NZ_JBHWTD010000038.1:0-8185 GCF_043427715.1 Microbacterium sp.
CGCTACTTCAGCGAGCACTCCATGAAGCTCCTCAACACCACCGAGAAGGAGGTCGCGATCCCCGAACTCGCTGCAGCATAATCACAGAAGCTGATCTCGCACGGTGTTGAGAAACTCCACCACTCAGCGGGACGTCACCCCTCGCAGTCCCGGTGGTCGGGTTCAACGAGATGTTCGCGCACCTGATCGGCTATCACCTTCCCGACGCCGCGTTTGTGTGGTGGGTCTCGCCCCTCCTCGGCACCGTCGTCTACCTCTGGGGTGGCTGGCCGTTCCTGACCGGGGCCGTCTCCGAGGTCCGCTCCCGGAAGCCGGGGATGATGCTGCTGATCGGGCTGGCGATCACGGTCGCGTTCATCGCCTCCTGGGGCGCCAGCCTGCACCTGCTCGACCACGAGCTGAACTTCTGGTGGGAGCTGGCTCTGCTGGTGGTCATCATGCTGCTCGGCCACTGGATCGAGATGCGCTCCCTGGCCCAGACCACCTCGGCGCTGGACTCCCTGGCCGCGCTGCTGCCCGACGAGGCCGAGAAACTCGACGGCGACCAGATCGTGAAGGTCGTGCCCGCCGACCTGGCCGTCGGTGACCTGGTCATCGTCCGCCCCGGCTCGGCGGTCCCCGCCGACGGGCGGATCGTCGACGGGTCTGCGTCGATGGATGAGTCGATGGTCACCGGGGAGTCCAGGACCGTCCGCCGGCAGGTAGGCGAGAACGTGGTCGCCGGGACTGTCGCGACCGATTCCGGACTGCGAGTCGAAGTCACCGCCACCGGTGACGACACCGCGCTGGCCGGCATCCAGAAGCTCGTCGCCGACGCGCAAGCATCCTCGTCCCGCGCGCAGCGCATCGCCGACACTGCCGCGGCCTGGCTGTTCTGGTTCGCCCTCGGAGCCGCCGCGATCACCGGCGTGGTGTGGGCGCTGGTCGGGCTGCCCGACGACGCGGTGGTGCGCACCATCACCGTGCTGGTGATCGCCTGCCCGCACGCGCTCGGCCTGGCGATCCCGCTGGTGGTCTCCATCGCCACCGAGCGCGCCGCCCGCGGCGGGGTGCTGGTCAAGGACCGGCTTGCTCTGGAGTCCATGCGCACCGTCGACGCGGTGCTGTTCGACAAGACCGGCACCCTCACCAAGGGTGAGCCCACCGTCACCGCCATTGAGCCCGCCAGCGGCCGCGGCGGTGACGAGACCCTGGCGCTGGCCGCCGCCGCAGAGGCCGACAGCGAACACCCCCTGGCACGCGCCATCACCAGCGCCGCGAAGGAACGCGACCTCGACGTCCCTCAAGCTCGTGACTTCTCCTCCTCGCCTGCCGTCGGAGTGAAGGCGACTGTCACCGACGAGCACGGAGCCACGGTGATCGAGGTCGGGGGTCCGTACCTGCTCGAACAGCACGGACTCGATGAACTGCCCGTCGCCGATAGGTGGCGGGCTGAGGGGGCGATCATCCTGCACGTCCTCGCCGACGGCGAGGTCATCGGCGCCCTGCGGCTGGCTGATGAGATCCGGCCCGAGTCCAAGGACGCCGTCGATGCCCTCCATGCCGCCGGGGCGCAGGTCGTGATGCTCACCGGCGACGCCCAAGCCGTCGCCGACACCGTCGCCGCCGAGCTCGGCATCGACCGCGTGTTCGCCGGCGTGCGGCCCGAGGACAAGGCCGCGAAGGTCGCCGAACTCCAGCGCGAGGGCAGGAAGGTCGCGATGGTCGGCGACGGCGTCAACGACGCGCCCGCCCTCGCCCAGGCCGATGTGGGCATCGCGATCGGCGCCGGCACCGACGTGGCCATCGGCTCCGCCGGCGTCATCCTGGCCTCCTCCGACCCGCGATCGGTTCTCTCGGTCATCGACCTCTCCCGAGTGAGCTATCGGAAGATGAAGCAGAACCTGTGGTGGGCCGCCGGCTACAACCTCATCTCCGTCCCCCTGGCTGCAGGCGTCCTGGCACCGATCGGATTCGTGCTGCCGATGAGTATCGGCGCGATCCTCATGTCCGCCTCCACCGTCGTCGTCGCCCTCAACGCCCAGCTGTTGCGACGTCTCGACCTCACCCCGGCCGCCAGCACCGCCAAGATCCTCGACCGCACATCGACGCCATGACCAGCCGGCTACGCGCCTGTTCACGGCACGTCGCTTGGCGTCCTCAGCCGATTCGTACCGGGGACGACACGGTTGTCATTCGACCGTGACGTGGGTGATAATGGGCGCACAACCGCACATCCCGCCGCAGTTCGCTCCATCAGGTCGTAGGGGAAGACGTACCTGAACGAAACGGAGAGAACGATGGCGACACCTCAGGCGCGTGGAGTGATCTTCATTCACTCTGCGCCGCGCGCGTTGTGCCCCCACCTCGAGTGGGCGGCCGGTCGCGCCCTCGGTCATGCCGTGAACTTCGACTGGGCAGACCAGCCGGTGCTCGCGGGCAGCCGTCGTGCCGAGTTCTATTGGGAAGGCCCTGCGGGCACCGGCGCGGCCCTCGCCTCGGCCATGCGCGGCTGGGAGCACCTCCGGTACGAGGTGACCGAGGACCCGACGCCGCGCAGCGACGGTGGGCGATGGCTGCACACGCCGAGTCTCGGCATCCACTTCGCCCAAACCGACGTCGCCGGCAACGTCGTCATCGGCGAGGACCGCATCCGCTACGCGATGGAGATCGCCGCGGGCGACATGCGGGAGCTGCAGCGGGAGATGAGCGTCGCACTCGGATCGGCGTGGGATGAGGAGCTCGAGCCGTTCCGCCACGCGAGCGACGACGCCCCCGTCGTCTGGCTCCACAAGGTCGGCTGAGCCCCGGCATCGACCGGGTCTGAGACGATCCTCGCGACGCGGACACTCCTCGAACGAAAGACCCTCAGGCGGGGCCGCCACGACCGGCTTCGGAAGGCTTCCCGGAGATCGGGGCAGCGGCATCCCGGCTGATCACAAGAGAAGACGCCCCCGGAAGGCTTCCCGGGGGCGTCTTCTGCTGTCGGATGCCGCGGCTCAGACCGATCGGAACGCGACGACGGCGTTGTGGCCGCCGAAGCCGAACGAGTTGCTGATCGCGAGCTGGTCGCCGTCGCCGAGCGGGGTCGGCTCACCCGAGAGGGCGAACGGGACGGCCGGGTCCGGCTCGGTCATATTGATGGTGGGCGGCGCGATGCGCTCGCGCAGTGCGAGGACTGTGAACATCGCCTCAAGCGCGCCGGTGCCACCCAGCAGGTGTCCCGTGGACGCCTTCGTCGCCGACACAGGCAGCTCTTCGACGCGGTCGCCGAACACGCTCTTGAGGGCGACATACTCATTCGGGTCGCCGACGGGAGTCGAGGTGGCGTGCGCGTTGACGTGGGTGACCTCGTCGGGGGAGGCGCCCGCCATCTCGAGCGCCAGCCGCACGGCACGGGCGGCGCCGGTGCCCTCGGGATCGTTCGCGGTAATGTGGTACGAATCGGCGGTGACGCCGCCGCCGACGAGCTCGGCGTAGATCCTCGCGCCGCGGGCCTTCGCGTGCTCCTCGGTCTCGAGGATCAGCACGGCGGCACCTTCGCCCATGACGAAGCCGTCGCGGTCGACGGCGCCGGGTCGCGAGGCGGTCTCGGGGGAGTCGTTGCGTCGCGACAGCGCCTGCATCGAGGCGAACGAGGCGATCGTGATGGGGTGGATCGCGGATTCGCTGCCGCCGGCGATCACGATGTCGGCGAGGCCGGCGCGCATGTGCTCGATCGCATTGACGAGCGACTCGGTGCTGGAGGCGCAGGCACTCGCGAAGGTGCGGGCGTAGGCGCGCGCACCGAAGTGCAGGGAGAGGTTGCCGGCTGCCGCATTGGGCATCAGCATGGGCACCGTCATCGGCATGACGCGACGTGGGCCCTTCTCGCGGAGGGTGTCCCACGCGTCGAGGAGCGTCCACACACCGCCGATGCCGGTGGCGAACTCGACGCCCAGGCGCTCCGGGTCGACCTCGGGGGAGCCGGCATCCGCCCACGCTTCCTGCGCGGCGACCATTGCGAGCTGCGACGACGGGTCGAGGCGCTTCGCGACCGGCCGGTCCAGGATGGTGTCGGGGCGCACCTTCGCCTCCGCGGCGAAGGTGACCGGAAGCTGGTACTTCTCGACCCACTCGTGCTCGAGCGATCGTGCGCCGGAGGTGCCGGCCAGCAGCGCGTCCCAGCTCTCGCCGGCGGTTCCGCCGATGGGGGTGGTCGCACCGATACCGGTGACGAAGATGCGTGAAGTGCTCATGGATCCCTCGTGCGGCTCCGGTGGGGGCGCACCCCCACCGGATGCGCGCGTCAAGCCTGGTTGGACGTGATGTAGGTGACGGCGTCGCCGACCGTCTTGAGGTTCTTGACCTCTTCATCGGGAATGGTGACGCCGAACTTCTCCTCGGCGTTGACGACGATCGTCATCATCGAGATCGAGTCGATGTCGAGGTCGTCGGTGAACGACTTCTCGAGGGCGACCTCGTCGGCCGAGATGCCGGTCTCGTCGGTGATCAGCTCTGCCAGACCGGCGAGGACCTCGTCGTTGGTGAATGCCATGGGTGTCTCCTTCTGTGGTGGTCGGGCCCGGCGGGCCGTTTGTCAGTTTAGGTCTGAGCGGGGCGCCGTCAGGGGAGGACGACGACCTGGGCGCCGAACACGAGCCCGGCGCCGAAGCCGATCTGCAGCGCGAGCCCGCCACTGAGCTCGGGATGCTCCTCGAGCAGGCGGTGCGTCGCCAGCGGGATGGATGCCGCGGAGGTGTTGCCCGTTGTCTCGATGTCGCGGCCGATGACCACCGACTCGGGGAGCTTCAGCTGCTTGGCGAACTCATCGATGATGCGCATGTTCGCCTGGTGGGGCACGAACGCGGCGAGGTCCTCGACGGTGATGCCAGCGGCCTCGATCGCCTGACGGGCGACCTTCACCATCTCCCACACCGCCCAGCGGAAGACGGTCGGCCCCTCCTGGCGGAGGGTCGGCCACGGTGCGACACCGTCGCGGAAGTCGGTGAGCGTGTGGTTCATGCCGACGGCATCCGATTTCGAACCGTCCGATCCCCAGACGGTGGGGCCGATGCCGGGGGTGTCGCTCGGGCCGACGACGACGGCGCCGGCGCCGTCACCGAGCAGGAACGAGATGGAGCGGTCGGTCGGGTCGACGACGTCGCTGAGCTTCTCGGTGCCGATGACGAGGGCATAGGTGGCCGCCCCGGCGCGCACGAGGGCGTCGGCCTGCGCGACGCCGTAGGCGAAGCCGGCGCACGCGGCGTTGAGGTCGTAGGCGGCGGCTGGGTTGGCTCCGACGCGATCGGCGACGATCGCCGATACCGACGGCGTCTGCTTCGGGTTGGAGATCGTCGCAACGAGGACGGCGTCGATCTTCTCGGGCGAGACGCCGGAGCGCTCGATGGCTTCCCGGGCGGCGTCGGTGGCGAGGTCGATCGCGGTGGTGCCGTGCTCGGCGCGCATGCGCGTGACGATGCCGGTGCGCTGGCGGATCCACTCATCGCTGGAGTCGATCGGACCGATGAGGTCCTCGTTCGGGACCGCGTTCTCGCCGCGCGCGGCACCGTAGGCGTAGATGCGCGTGTGCGCGGCGCCGGTGGACTGCTTCAACGTCGCGGTCATGCGCTCTCTCCGGTCAGGAGGGCCGTCGCCGCGGCGAGGTCCTCGGGAGTCTTCACGGCGACCGAGGGTACGCCGCGCAGGGCCCGCTTGGCGAGACCCGTGAGGGTGCCGGCCGGGGCGAACTCGATAAGTCCGGTGACGCCGGCGTCGGCGAAGGAGGTCATGCAGAGGTCCCAGCGAACCGGGTTGGCGACCTGTGCGACAAGCTGATCCAGCGCGGTCCGGCCCGAGGTCACGACGCCGCCGTCGCGGTTGCTCCACAGGGTGCGGGTGGGGTCGGATGCCGCGACGTCTGCCGCTGCGGCGGCGAGTGTGTCGACAGCGGGTGCCATGTAGGACGTGTGGAAAGCACCCGCGACCTGCAGCGGGATGACACGCGTTCCGCGGGGAGCGTCTGCGGCGAGCTCGGCGAGCGGGGCGAGCGCGCCGGCGGCCACGATCTGCCCGCCGCCGTTGTGGTTCGCGGGCGTGAGACCCAGCTCGTCGATCCGCCCGAGGACGGCTGCTTCGTCTCCGCCGACGACGGCGCTCATCCCGGTCTGCTCGAGGGCGGCGGCTTCTGCCATCGCGCGACCGCGGATGCCGACCAGCCGCATGCCATCGGCGGCGCTCAGGACCCCCGCGGCGAGGAGGGCGGCGATCTCTCCGACCGAGTGGCCCGCGACACCGGTGACGGCGGTCTGGTCTCCGAGGGCGCGCCACGAGAGCAGGCTCGCGGCGACGATGAGCGGCTGGGCGACTTTCGTGTCGCGGATCTGCTCGGCATCCCACGTGATTCCGGCGGAGATCAGGTCGATCTCGGCGTACTCGGAGTACTCGGCCAGCAGGTCGCGGGATCCGTCGAGCTCGAGCCAGGGGGCGAGAAACCCGGGGGTCTGCGAACCCTGACCGGGGAAGACGGCGATGATCACGGTTTCCATCCTTGCAAGAACGATCAGCGAGCCGCTGTCGGAGTGCGCACAAGAAACGCAGGATGCCTTGTGCGCGCCCTACAGCTCAAGGGTACCGATCAGCCTGCCAGAGATCGGGTCAGCCGCGACGGACTCCGGCGGCGCGGCGGCGTGCCACGTCGCTGCCGATCGAGCCCAGGATGAGCGCCGTCTGGAGGATGAGCGCTTCGCGGGGACCCGTGGCATCCCACCCGATGACATCCGACACGCGCTTCAGGCGATAGCGCACGGTGTTCGGGTGGACGAACAGTTCGCGGGCCGTCGCCTCGAGCGAGCGTCCGTTGTCGAGGTAGCTCCACAGCGTCGTGACGAGGTCGGTCGAGTGCGCCTGGAGCGGCCGGTAGATGCGCTCGATGAGCGTGGCTTTCGCCAGCGGATCGCCCGCCAGTGCGCGCTCGGGCAGCAGATCGTCGGCGTCGACGGGGCGCGGGGCGTGACGCCACGACTTCGCGACCGCGAAGCCCGCGAGGGCCGCGCGCGCGCTGAGGCCCGCGTCGAGGAGTGCGGGCGCCGTGGGACCGAGGACGAGATGACCGCTGCCGAAGCCCGGCTCGAGGCGGGTCGCGATCTCCGAGAAGGCGAGCTGCTCGAGGTCTTCACGCCCCCACTCGGCACGACCGATCACGAGCACGAGACGCGAACCCTGCACGCCGATGAGGACGTCCACGCCGAGCTTGCGGGCCGTGCGACGCAGCTGATCGACGTCGAGCTGGGGCGGCGTCGTGCCGACGAGCACCGCGACCTCGCCATGACCGTGCCATCCGAGGGCGGCGATGCGGCTGGGCAGCTCCTCGTCGGCCTCACCGGTGAGGATCGAGTCCACCACGAGGGCTTCGAGCCGCGCGTCCCAGAGACCGCGGGCTTCGGCGGCGCGTGCGTAGACGTCAGCCGCCGCGAAGGCGACCTCGCGGGAGTACAGCAGCATGCTCTCGCGCAGCCCGCCGCCCCTGCCCGACACGCGCTCTTCGGTCGTCTCCACCGTGACGCGGATCAGCTGCAGGGTCTGCGTGAGGCTGATGCTCCGCAGCAGTTCGCGCGGCGCCGAGGCGAAGATGTCCGCGGCGATCCACGGCGTGGAGGTGGGGTCGTCGTACCAGTCGATGAAGGCGGAGATCCCCGCCTGCGCGACCAGACCGACGGCCGACCGCCGTCCCGGTGGCATCTCGGAGTACCACGTCAGCGATTCCTCGAGTCGGCGGAGCGTGGTGGTCGCGAGGTCACCGGAGATACGGCGGAGCCACGCGAGTGTCTCCGCCTTCTCCTGGGCGGTCGGCCGTTCGGTCATCGGTGAGGTCAGGCCTCGCCGCCGGCGTTGCCCGAGGTGCCGGCGTTGACGTCGTGCAGGCGGTACTTCTCGATCGCCTGCGCCATCAGGCCGCGGTCGACGACGCCGTCCTCGGCCAGGGCCTGGAGGGTCCGGACGACGATCGACGGGCCGTCGATCTTGAAGTGGCGACGCGCGGCGGCACGGGTGTCGGAGAAGCCGAAGCCCTCGGCACCGAGCGTCGCGTAGCGGCGCGGCACCCACTGGCGGATCTGGTCCTGCACGGCGTGCATGAAGTCGCTGACGGCGATGATCGGTCCCTCGGAGTCGCGCAGCTTCTCGGTGACGTAGGCCGTCTTGGGCTCTTCGGTCGGGTGCAGGAGTT
>NZ_JBHWTD010000039.1:0-9942 GCF_043427715.1 Microbacterium sp.
CCAGAGTCGGCGCGAACTCGATCGCAGAACGACCCGCGATCAGCCCTCGAACCGCGCCCGCCCGCGTCGCCCACGGAATCTTCCTCGACACAACGAACCTCCTCGACGAGGTGTTGCGCTAGGACTCTGAAACCGCCGCCCGCGGAGCGGCGCGAGCTGCCACCTGAAGCCCGGGCCCACCGCGCGTGGTTCGCTAGCGTGGAGGCCTCGCCGTACCCGCGGCATCCGGTGTCCAGCAGAAGGAAGGTGACGCATGCGGTTCCTGCAGCGCCTCGCCCTCGGACGCCTGCACGCGCGACTTCCCGAATGGGTGCGCATCGCGATCGCCGTCGCGGCGCTCATCCTGGGCGTCGTCATCGTGATCCGTCCGACGACGGCGCTCGACGTGCTCGCGTGGCTCATCGGCGGCGGCATGGTGCTGACCGGCGTCCTCGACCTCACCGGGCGCGCCGACGAGGAGGCTCGCCCGCGCTGGCGCACCCTCACCGGGGTCGCCTGGGTCCTCGGCGGCCTCGTCGTCCTGATCGCGCCGGGGCTCACCGTGCGTCTCCTCGCCGGCCTCGTCGGCATCCTTCTGTTCGCCGCCGGCGCGCTCGGACTCATCGCCGCGTTCGGTCGAGGCCGCACGATCGACGCGCGGATAGCGGATGCCGCGTTCGGCGCGTCCGGCGTCATCTTCGGCGCCCTCGCGCTCTTCTGGCCCGACATCACCCTCCTGGTCGTCGCGGTCGTGTTCGGCGCGCGGCTCATCATGAGCGGCGTCGTCGACCTGTGGACGCGCGTTCGACGGCGCAATGACGCCGCGAAGCCCGAGGGCGAGCGCCCGCGGCGCCGCTGGGGCCGGACGGTGATCGCCCTGGCATCCGTCGCCCTCGCCGTGACGACGGCGGTGGTGACGGCGCCGCTGCGGGAGGGATCGACCGTCGTCGACGAGTTCTACGCGGCACCGCGCGATCTGCCCGATGAGCCGGGGCGGCTGGTGCGCGCGGAGCCCTTCACCGCCGGCATCCCCGGCACGGCGGACGGCTGGCGGATCCTCTACACGACCCTCGGCGTCGAGGGTGAGGTGCGGGTCGCGAGCGGCATCGTCGCCGTGCCCAAGAACGGCGACGGTCAGTGGCCGGTGATCAACTGGCACCACGGCACCACCGGATTCGCGGAGCACTGCGCACCGTCCCTGCAGGAGCGGGGCATGTGGTCCGGTGCGATGTACATCCTCCCCACGCTGATCAACGAGGGCTGGGCGGTGGTCGCGACCGATTACATCGGGCTCGGCACCGAAGGACCGCACCCGTACCTGATCGGTCCGCCGAGTGCCCGGGCGGGATTGGATGCCGGTCGCGCGGCGCGCGAGCTCGCGGAAGCCGACCTCGGGGTCCGGACAGTCGTCTGGGGACACTCGCAGGGAGGCGGCTCGGCGCTCTGGGCGGGCGCGCTGGCCCGCGACTACGCGCCCGAGCTGTGGGTGCAGGGCGTCGCGGCGCTCGCCCCGGCCGCCGACCCGTCGGCGCTCGTCGAGAACATCGCGGACGTGACCGGCGGCAGCATCTTCGCGTCGTATGCGTTCGCCTCCTTCTCGGAGATCTACCCCGGCATCACCTACGCCGACTACGTGCGCCCCGGCGCGGAGACCACTCTCCGGAAGATGTCCGAGCGCTGCCTCACCGACCCGTCCATCATCATCTCGGTCGCTGCGGCCCTCGGGATGAGCGGCGATGCGCGCCTGTTCTCGACACCGCCGTCCACCGGCGACCTCGGCCGATTCCTGCGGCGCAACACCGCGCCGCTCCACCAGACCGCGCCTCTCCTCCTGGCGCACGGCGGTGCCGACAGTGTCATCTCGGTCACCGCGCAGACCGAATACGTCGATCGCATGTGCGGGGCAGGGCAGGACGTCGACTTCCGCATCTACGACGGATACGAGCACGCCGCCGTCGTCGAGCGGCCGTCGCCGCTGCTCGACCAGCTCATCGAATGGACCCGCGACCGGTTCGCCGGCGTCCCCGCTCCCGAAGGCTGCTCGACCACGCGGTACTGACGAGCAGACGCCGCGCCGCGGCATCCGTCCCCGGTCTGCGCCCCCACGACCGCACATATCCTGGGACGCATGACCGAGAACACGCTGCCCTCCGGTATCCACCTCGACGAGCTGAGCACGACGGTGCGTCCGCAGGACGACCTCTTCCGCTACGTCAACGGCTCGTGGATCGAGCGCACCGAGATCCCCGACGACAAGGCACGGTGGGGATCGTTCCACCTCATCGCGGAGCAGGCCGAGAAGGACGTCAAGGTCATCATCGAGGAGTCGCAGGCCGCCGAGCCGGGCACCCAGGCGCGCAAGATCGGCGACCTCTACACGAGCTTCATGGACACCGATGCCATCGAGGCCGCCGGCGCCGACGCGATCGCCCCGCAGCTCGCCTTCGTCGACCAGGTGACCGACATCCCCTCACTGCTGCACACCGTCGGAACGCTCGAGCGCGAAGGCATCGGCGGTCTGTTCGGCACCTACATCGAGCCCGACCCGGGCAACCCGACGCGCTACATCCTGTTCGTCGTGCAGGGCGGACTGTCCCTGCCCGACGAGAGCTACTACCGCCTCGACAACTTCGAGGGCACGCGGGCCGCGTTCCGCACGTACGTCGCCACGATGCTCTCCCTCGCGGGGATCGCGGATGCCGAGGCCCAGGCCGACCGGATCGTCGCGCTGGAGACCGAACTCGCCGGTCACCACTGGGACAACGTCCGCAGCCGTGACGCCGTCGCCACCTACAACCTGATGACCTGGGACGAGACCGTCGCCCTCGCGGGCGTCGACCTCGCGCCGTGGCGGGAGGCTGTGGCGCCCGGTCGCGCCGACGCCATCACCGAGGTCGACGTCAACCAGCCGAGCTTCGTCGAGGGTCTCGGATCGCTCCTGACCGACGAGCGCCTCGAGGACTGGAAGGCGTGGCTGCGCCTGCACGTCATCCGCGCGTCCGCACCGTTCCTGTCCTCCGCGTTCGTCGACGCCAACTTCGCCTTCTACGGCACCGAGCTCACCGGTGTGCCGGTCAACCGAGAGCGCTGGAAGCGCGGCGTCTCCCTCGTCGAGGCGGCCCTCGGCGAGGCCGTCGGCAAGGTCTACGTCGAACGGCACTTCCCGCCGCAGGCGAAGACCGAGATGGACGCCCTCGTCGACAACCTCATCGAGGCGTACCGCCGGTCGATCACCGACCTCGAGTGGATGACCCCCGCGACCCGCGAGCGCGCGCTCGAGAAGCTCGCGAGCTTCACCCCCAAGGTCGGCTACCCGGCGAAGTGGAAGGACTACAGCGACCTCGAGATCTCGGCATCCGATCTGACGGGCAACGTCCGCCGGTCGAACGCGTGGGAGCACGACCGCCAGATCGCGAAGCTCGGTGCTCCGATCGACCGTGACGAGTGGTTCATGACGCCGCAGACGGTCAACGCGTACTACAACCCGCTGATGAACGAGATCGTGTTCCCCGCCGCGATCCTCCAGTTCCCGTTCTTCGACCTCGAGCGCGACCCGGCCGCGAACTACGGCGGCATCGGTGCCGTCATCGGGCACGAGATCGGGCACGGCTTCGACGACCAGGGCAGCGCGTTCGACGGCACCGGCGCGCTCAACGACTGGTGGACCGACGAAGACCGCGCCGCCTTCACCGAGCGCACGAAGGCGCTCATCGAGCAGTACAACGCGCTCGTCCCGCAGGGTCTGTCGGGCGATCACGCCGTCAACGGGGCCCTCACGATCGGCGAGAACATCGGCGACCTCGGCGGGCTCGGCATCGCGATCAAGGCGTACCGTCTGCACCTGCAGGCCACCGGGTCAACGGAGCCCGACGGTCCCGTGGTCGACGGGTTCACCGGCATCCAGCGCCTGCTGCTGAGCTGGGGGCAGATCTGGCAGCAGAAGGCTCGCGATGCCGAGGCGATCCGGCTCCTCACGATCGACCCGCACTCGCCGAACGAGTTCCGGTGCAACCAGATCGTCCGCAACGTCGACGAGTTCTACACCGCGTTCGGGGTCACCGAGTCCGACGCCCTGTGGCTCGACGAGGACCAGCGCGTCACCATCTGGTGAGCCGGCGCGGCGCCCCGGTCCGTTCTAGGCCGGTGAGCGCCGCGCGGGTCAGAAGACGATCGTGTGGTTCCCGTGCCGGATGATGCGGTCCTCGGCGTGCCAGCGGACGGCGCGCGAGAGCACCTGACGCTCGACGTCGGCGCCGCGGCGGACGAGCTCCTCGATCGTGTCGGCGTGGGTGACGCGGATCGTGTCCTGGTCGATGATCGGGCCCTCGTCGAGGTCGCCGGTCACGTAGTGGCTCGTCGCGCCGATGAGCTTCACGCCGCGCTCCTTGGCCTTGCGATATGGCTCGGCGCCGATGAACGCGGGCAGGAACGAGTGGTGGATGTTGATGACGGGCACCCCGAGCGCTTCGAGGAACTCCGGCGACAGGATCTGCATGTACCGCGCCAGCACGACGAAGTCGACGTTGCCCTTGAGCAGCTCGAGGATCTTCGCCTCGGATGCCGACTTGTCGGGGCCGGGCACCGACGGAACGTGGAAGAAGGGCACCCCGAACGAGCGCACGTCCTCGGCCGACGTGGTGTGGTTCGACACGACCATCGGGATCGTCACGGGCAGCTCGCCGCGGCGGTTGCGCCACAGCAGGTCGAGCAGGCAGTGGTCCTGCTTCGAGGCGAGGATCGCCATGCGCTTGGGCACCGACTGGTCGGTCAGCGACCACTCCAGCTCGAACGGGGCGAGCGTGTCGGCGATCTCGGCCTCGATCTGCGGCCGGGCGGCGGCGAAGTCGGGCCGGTGGAACACGACGCGCTGGAAGTAGGCGCCGCCGCGAGGGTCGTCGGAGTACTGATCGAACGCGACGATGTTGCCGCCGATGCGCGTGATCATCGCCGAGATGGCGGCGACGATTCCCGGGGTGTCCTTGCCGTGCACGATGAGGCAGGCGTGGGCGGGGTGCAGCGGGGGGACGGGCGCGGTCATCCTTCGATTCTGCCCTGTGCCGACGGATGCCGCGGACGCCGCCGCCCGAGACCGCTGATCGGGGCGGGCACGCCGACCTGCACGGTGCGCGGGCGGCCGCGCTAGCGTGGCCTCATGCACGACGAGGACATCCGCATCGAGGAACTCCGCACGGCGGACGAGACGCGGCGGGCCGCCGCCGTGCTGGATGAGGTGTGGACGGACGGCTCAGGAGTGTCGGCGGAGCTGCTGCGCGCCCTCGCCGCTTCGGGCAACTACGTCGTCGGCCTCTACGACGGGGAGCGCATGATCGGCGCGTCGGCGGCCTTCTTCGGGCCGCCCGACACACGCTCCATGCACTCGCACATCACCGGCATCCACTCCGACTATCGCGCGCACGGTCTGGGGCGACGGCTCAAGCAGCACCAACGGGAATGGGCGATCGGTCACGACGTGGGGCACATCACGTGGACCTTCGATCCGCTCATCGCCCGCAACGCGCACTTCAACCTGCTCGTTCTGGGCGCCCGCGTCGTGGGGCATGAGCCGCACCACTACGGCGCGGACGCCGACCGGCTGACGGTGTCGTGGGCGCTGTCGGGCGGGCGCCGCACGAATCCGCCCGAGCAGGACATCATCGAGACCGTCCCGGTGCCGCGCGACATCGAGGCCATGCGGCAGGACGATCCCGCCGCGGCGCAGGCCTGGCGCGAGAAGGTGCGGCTGCGATTCGATGCGCTCTTCGAGCAGGGCCTGGTGGTCGCCGGGTTCCGCGACGAGGCCGGCTACCTTTTCGTCCGGCCCTGACAGCCGCGCGCCGCCCCGCGCGTCGCCCTCTTCCTGCGGGATGCCGCAGCACGGCCCCGTAACCTGGCGGCATGCCGATCGTGACGCCCGCCGCCGCCGTGACCCTCGACGAGATCGAGATGCGCGTGCTGCAGATCCCGCTGGTCAGCCCGTTCACGACCTCGTTCGGCACCGAGACGGTGCGCGAGGTCATCATCGTCCGCGCGCGCACCTCCGACGGCGTGGACGGGTGGGGCGAGATCGTGACGCAGAACGCCCCGCTGTACTCCAGCGAGTACACGCAGGGGGCGTGGGACGTCGCGACCCGCTGGCTCGGCCCCGCGCTGCAGCAGCGCGGAACGTTCCCTCCCGAGGAGATCCCGGAGATCCTGGAGCCCTTCGTCGGGCACCGCATGGCGAAGGCGGGACTCGAGCTCGCCGCGCTCGACGCGGCCCTCCGCACCGAGGGGCGCTCGTTCGCGTCGTACCTCGGCGCGGAGCGGGTGATGATCCCGTCGGGGGTGAGTGTCGGCATCCAGTCCGATCCGGCGGCGCTCGTGGAGACCGTCCGCGGCTACCTCGACGAGGGGTACGTGCGGATCAAGATCAAGATCCGCCCCGGGCGGGACATCGACGACACCGCTGCCGTCCGGGCGGCGTTCCCCGACATCCCGCTGCAGGTCGACGCGAACTCCGCGTACACCCTCGCCGACGCCGACACGCTCGCGCAGCTCGACCGGTTCGGCCTGCTGCTGATCGAGCAGCCGCTGCAGGAGGACGACATCGTCGACCATGCCGCCCTCGCGCAGAGCCTGAAGACCCCGATCTGCCTCGACGAGTCGATCACCTCGGTCAAGGCCGCGCGCGACGCCCTCGCGCTGGGGTCGACGACCGTCATCAACGTGAAAGCCGGCCGCGTCGGCGGGTACCTCGAAGCGGTCCGGATCGCGGACCTCTGCGAGGGCGCCGGCATCCCGGTGTGGTGCGGCGGCATGCTCGAGACGGGGATCGGCCGGGCGGCCAACGCCGCGCTCGCGGCGCTTCCCGCGTTCACGCTGCCGGGTGACGTGTCGGCATCCGCTCGCTTCTATGAGCGCGACATCGTGACCGAGCCGGCCGTCCTCGAAGACGGCCATGTCCGTGTGCCGACCGGGCCGGGGCTGGGCGTCGAGATCGACGCCGACGCACTCGATGCGTTCACCGTCGCCCGCGAGGCCCTCCGGCGCTGAGGCGTGCGGGTGCCGCGCTCAGCGCAGGTAGCGTCGGGCGCGGGTCACCAGAGCGTGCCGCCGCCGACGGAGATCCCGGCCCACGTGAGCAGCACGAAGATCCCGGCGAAGACCACCGGCCCGATGCCCTTGCCGCGCCGCGCGAGGCCTTTCAGCAGTGCGATGATCGTCAGCACCGCGGCGATGAGCGAGAGCCCGCCGCCGAGGATCAGCCCGATGCCGAGCGGGATCGGCATGAGGATCAGTCCGATCAAGCCGACCCAGAAGGCGGCCCAAGCGGTCTTGTTCGTGGGGCGTTCGGTCGCGTAGCTCATGCGTCCATCTTCGCCTGTCGGCGGCGATTTCGGTCGAGCGGATGCCACGCCTCCCCCCGACTGTCCTCGTCAGTGCGGCAGGGAGGGGTGCGCCTCGTGCGGGTCGCGACGGCGCGGTATGAAGAAGGCGATCAGCAGGGCGACGGCGGCGGCGCCGATCCCGAGGATGAACGAGGTCTGGAAGGCGGCCGGCGTCGGCACGGCGACGCCGTCGCGGACCACCGACATCGACGCGAGCACCGCGCCGACGAGGGCCGCAGCCGTCGAGGTGCCGAGCGATCGGAAGAGGGCGTTCAGCCCGTTCGAGGCCCCCGTCTCGGACGGCGGCACCGAGCGCATGATCAGCATCGGCATCGACGCGTAGCCGAACCCGATCCCGACGCCGATGAGCAGGTTCGCGACCAGGATGTGCCACACCTCGGTGGCCAGCAGCAGCGAGAACCCGTAGGCGACGATGAGCGCAGCGGCACCGAGCACGAGCAGCAGCTGCGGACCGACGGTGCGAGCCAGACGCCCCGAGAAGGGGGAGAGGACCATCATCACCAGACCGGACGGCATCACGACGAGGCTGGCGTGGAGCAGCGACAGCCCAAACCCGCCCGCGGCGGTGGGGATCTCGAGCATCTGCGGATATGACACGTTCGACGCGAAGAGCGAGAACCCCATCGCGACCGAGGCGAGGTTGGTGAGCAGCACCGCGGGGCGTGCGGCGACGCGGAGGTCGAGCAGAGGCTCGGTGATGCGGAGCTCGTAGGCGCCCCAGAGGAGGAGCACGACGACGCCGCCGATCCCGAGGAGCAGGGTCGGCGCCGACATCCAGCCCCACTCGCTGCCGCGCGAGATCGCCAACAGCACGCCGGTGAGGCCGACCGCGAGACCCGTGGCCCCGACGTAGTCGAACCGGCCCGCGGTCTTCAGGACGCTCGGCGGCACGATCCACAGCACGAGGACGAACACGACCGTCCCCAGCCCCGCCGACATCCAGAACAGGACGTGCCAGTCGCTCGTCTGGGTGATGATCGCGCTGATCGGGAGACCGAGGGCTCCGCCGACGCCGAGGGTCGCCGACATGAACGCGATGGCGGAGTCGACCCGGTCCTCATGCAGGACGTCGCGCATGATCGAGATCCCTAGCGGCACGACCCCGGTGACAGCGCCCTGCAGGGCGCGTCCGACGATGACTCCAATGATGCCGGGGGATGCCGCGGCGATCACCGAGCCGAGCACCAGGAGCGCGATGAGGACGAGGACGATCCGCCGCTTGCCGTACATGTCGCCCAGGCGGCCGGCGATCGGCGTGATGATCGCGGCGGCGAGGAGGGTCGCCGTGACGACCCACGCGGTGTCCTCGCGGCTCGCGTCCAGCAGCTCCGGGAGGGACGACTGAATCGGCACCATCAGGGTGAACATGAACGAGGAGCACAGCCCCGCGACCGCCAGCACCATCACGATGGCGCCTTGGTTCGGCATCCGGGTCAGTCGTCTTCTGTCGTCTTCGCTGCCCGGGGCCACCCGTTCAGGCTATCGCCGCCGTCACACGCGGCGGCCGGTCAGCCGTCGCGGCGCCAGGCGTCGGACTCGAGGTGCGAGCCGGCCTGCGGCCCCATCTGCAGCATCCCGCCGTCGACCACCCACGTCGCAGCGGTGACGTAGGACGAGGCGGGCGAGGCGAGGAAGGCGATCACGTCGGCGATCTCCTCCGGCTTTCCGGGGCGGGGGATCGGGATGCCGGGGCGGTGCGTCTTCTCAGCCTCGTCACCCTCCATGTCGTTGATGGGGGTCGCGATCTCGCCCGGGGCCACCGAGTTGACCGTGATGCCGCGATCGCCGAGCTCCTGGGCCATCGTCTTCACGAGGCCTTCGAGGCCGTGCTTCGAGGCGACGTAGGGAGCGGAGCCCACGCGGGGCTGAGAGCCGTGCACGCTCGTGACCGCGATGATCCGGCCGCCGGTGCCTCGTTCCGTCATGAGCTTCGCGGCGGTGTGCATGCCCAGGAATGCGCCGTCCAGGTTGAGTGCAACGACGGTGCGCCAGCCGTCGAGATCGAGGTCGAGGAACGGTCCGCCGGTGCCGCCGCCCGCGTTGTTGACGAAGACGTCGAGGCCGCCGAGTTCCTCCGCGAGCTTCGTGATCACGCCCGGCACCGCGTCGAAGTCCGTCGCGTCGAACTGGGCGACGACGGCCTTCCGGCCGAGGCGACGGACTTCCTCGGCGGTCTCGTTCGCGCCGTCCTCGTCGGAGTGCCAGGTCACACCGACGTCGAGGCCTGCGCCGGCGAGCGCGATGGCGGTGGCCCGGCCGATGCCGGAGTCCGAAGCGGTCACAATGGCGGTGCGCGGGGTGAAGTCCATGCCGCGACGCTACGTACCCGCGCTCCGCTCCCGTACCCGGTTGACACCGGCCCGGCCGCGCCCTACCCGCGCCTCGCGTGCGCTAACTCCTCACATCCGGCGCACGTCGGCACCGGAGGCCGCCCGAACGGGCGGTCTGGGCAGATCTTGAGGAGTTAGCGCACGCCCGGCGTCAGACCGCGTCGGGCGACGGACCGGTCGGCGCCGGCCGGCCCCGCTTCGGCGAGGCCCGCCGTCAGACCCCCGGCCCCTCAGACCGCGTCGGG
>NZ_JBHWTD010000040.1:0-47059 GCF_043427715.1 Microbacterium sp.
CCAGAGTCGGCGCGAACTCGATCGCAGAACGACCCGCGATCAGCCCTCGAACCGCGCCCGCCCGCGTCGCCCACGGAATCTTCCTCGACACAACGAACCTCCTCGACGAGGTGTTGCGCTAGGACTCTGAAACCGCCGCCCACGAAGCGACCTCAACTGCCACCCGAGCGCCCCTCGAGCGACCCCAACTGTCACCCGAACGTCGCGGATGCCGCGCCGCAGCCCGTCAGCCCTCCAATCCATCCGCGCCCCCACACCCCAGGCACGAGAAAGGGCCCGCCCCGAAACGGGGGCGGGCCCTGAGTTCCCTCAGTGAGGGAGTCTTACTTGGCGTCGTCGCTCTCGACGGCTTCCTCAGCAGCAGCCTCCGCCGCGGCGCCCTCCTCGGGCGACTCGGCGCCGGCCTCAGCCGCGGGGGCCTCGGTCTCGGCGGTCTCGTCGGCGGCCGGAGCCTCGACGGTCTCCTCAGCGGCGGGCTCCTCGACAGCAGCGGCAGCCGGAGCTGCGGCAGCGGCCTTCTTCGAGGACTTCGCCTTCGGGGTGACGGGCTCGAGGACGAGCTCGATCACGGCCATGGGGGCGTTGTCACCCTTGCGGTTACCGACCTTCGTGATGCGGGTGTAGCCACCCTCACGCTCGGCGACCAGCGGCGCGATCTCGGCGAAGAGCTCGTGCACGACGTTCTTGTCGCCGATGACCGACAGCACCCGGCGACGGGCGTGCAGGTCGCCGCGCTTGGCGAACGTGACGAGGCGCTCCGCGAACGGACGCAGGCGCTTGGCCTTGGTCTCGGTCGTGGTGATCGACTTGTGGGTGAACAGCGAAGCGGCGAGGTTCGCCAGCATCAGACGCTCGTGTGCGGGGCCGCCGCCGAGGCGAGCACCCTTCGTGGGCTTGGGCATGTCATTTACTCCAGTTGAAAAGTGTCAGCGAGAGACCCGGGCGAGCCGGAGTCGACTCAAACGGTCTCGTCGTCGTATCCGCCGTAGAAGTGCGCACCGTCGAACCCGGGGACCGAGTCCTTCAGCGACAGGCCGAGGGAGACGAGCTTGTCGCGCACCTCGTCGACCGACTTCTGACCGAAGTTGCGGATGTTCATGAGCTGCGTCTCCGAGAGGGCGACGAGCTCCGACACCGTGTTGATGCCTTCGCGCTTGAGGCAGTTGTACGAACGGACCGACAGGTCGAGGTCCTCGATCGGCATCGACAGCTCGTTGGTCATGACCTCGGCGACCGGCGCGGGGCCGATCTCGATGCCCTCGGCCTCGACGTTCAGCTCGCGGGCGAGACCGAACAGCTCGACCAGCGTGCGACCGGCCGACGCGACGGCGTCACGGGGGCTGATCGAGGGCTTGGTCTCGACATCGAGGATGAGCTTGTCGAAGTCGGTGCGCTCACCGGCACGGGTGGCGTCGACGCGGTAGCTGACCTTGAGGACGGGCGAGTAGATCGAGTCGACCGGAATCTGGCCGGCCTCGGCGTACTCGTTGCGGTTCTGCGTCGCCGAGACGTAGCCACGGCCACGCTCGATCGTGAGCTCGAGCTCGAACTTCGCCGAGTCGTTGAGCGTCGCGATGACCAGCTCGGGGTTGTGCACCTCGACACCGGCCGGAGCGGAGATGTCCGCTGCCGTGACCTCGCCGGCACCCGTCTTGCGCAGGTACGCGGTGATGGGCTCGTCGCGCTCGCTCGAGACGACCAGCTGCTTGATGTTCAGGATGATCTCGGTGACGTCTTCCTTGACACCGGGGACCGTGCTGAACTCGTGCAGCACGCCGTCGACGCGGATGCTGGTGACCGCGGCACCCGGGATCGACGAGAGCAGGCTGCGGCGCAGCGCGTTGCCGATCGTGTAGCCGAAGCCCGGCTCCAGGGGCTCGACGACGAACCGGCTGCGGAACTCGCCGATCTTCTCCTCGGTAAGAGTGGGACGCTGTGCAATGAGCACTATGTGTTCCTTTCAGTCACGTGACCGCTATATGACACGTGCAGTTTCAAGAGGTGTTGAGTTGTGTCCCGGATGCCGGAAGGCGCACGAGTGCGCACCTCCCGGCATCCGGTGAAAAGCGATCAGACGCGGCGGCGCTTGGGGGGACGGCAGCCGTTGTGAGCCTGGGGCGTGACGTCCTGGATCGAGCCGACCTCGAGGCCGGCAGCCGTGAGCGAACGGATCGCGGTCTCGCGACCCGAACCCGGACCCTTCACGAAGACGTCGACCTTCTTGACGCCGTGCTCCTGCGCCTGGCGCGCAGCGGACTCGGCAGCCATACCGGCGGCGTACGGGGTCGACTTGCGCGAGCCCTTGAAGCCCACGCCACCCGACGAGGCCCAGGCGATGACGGCGCCGGTCGGGTCGGTGATCGAAACGATGGTGTTGTTGAACGTCGACTTGATGTGGGCGTGACCCAGCGCGATGTTCTTCTTCTCCTTGCGGCGCGGCTTGCGCGCAGCGGACTTGGCCTGTGCCATGTGAGTGTTCTCCTAAACCTGTGGCGGCCGCGCTTTAGCGCGCCTTCTTCTTGCCGGCGACGGTGCGCTTGGGACCCTTGCGGGTACGCGCGTTGGTCTTCGTGCGCTGGCCGCGCACCGGGAGGCCGCGACGGTGGCGGAGACCCTCGTACGAGCCGATCTCGACCTTGCGGCGGATGTCTGCGGCGACCTCGCGGCGCAGGTCACCCTCCACCTTGTAGGTGCCTTCGATGTGGTCGCGGAGTGCGACGAGCTGCTCGTCGGTGAGGTCCTTGACACGGATCGACTCATCGATACCGGTCGAGCTGAGGATCTCGACGGAGCGGGTACGGCCGATGCCGTAGATGTAGGTGAGGGCGATCACCACGCGCTTGTCGCGCGGGATGTCAACGCCGGCAAGACGTGCCATGCGATGTCTCCTAGGAGTCAGTGGAGGTGTGGAGCAGGATCGGTGCCCGGGCCTCCGACCCGAGGTGTCCCCCGCGGTGCGGGTTCTGATCCTGCCGAGATGTGTATTGAGTTATGAGCTTGCGGGGCCGCGCGGACGCGGCATCCGATCAGCCCTGGCGCTGCTTGTGACGCGGGTTCGACTTGCAGATGACCATGACGCGACCGTGGCGACGGATGACCTTGCAGTGGTCGCAGATGGGCTTGACGGAGGGGTTGACCTTCATGATGTTCCTGATTCGCTGTCTTCGCCGACGCACCAGATGATGCGGGGCGTTACTTCTCGACCGGTCTCAGCGGTAGCGGTAGACGATGCGACCACGCGTGAGGTCGTAGGGCGACAGCTCCACGACGACGCGGTCCTCGGGGATGATGCGGATGTAGTTCTGCCGCATCTTGCCGGAGATCGTGGCGAGGACCTTGTGACCGTTGCTCAGCTCAACGCGGAACATCGCATTGGGCAGGGCCTCGGAGATCACACCTTCGATCTCGATGACACCGTCTTTCTTCGCCATACGCTCGCTTACAGTTGGCAGACCGGTCGGTCTGCGGTTGATGGGGATGTGGTGACACGCCGAGAAAGGCGCAAGGCACCAAAGATTCAGTGTAGGTGATATTTTCCCGCCCCGCCACTTCGGGCGTGTCGCCCCGCCGCCCCGCGTCTGCGCTCCGCGCTCTGCGCCCCGCGCACTCTGCGCCCCCGCGTCTGCGCCCCGCGCTCTGCGCGCTGTCGCACCGCGGCATCCGCTTCCCGCGAGAAATCAATCGAGCGCGATAAACCAGTCCAGCGATGATGTCTCGCGCCCGAGAGTGTTTTTCGCGAGCGGATGCCGCTTCCCCGCCAGCCGGTCCACGCGAGGCCGCACAGGACGCCACCCCCTGCACACCGCCCGGGCGGGCCGCGCTCTCCACAGCCCAGCGCCCGCACACCCGGGTCCCCTGCGGGGGCGAGCACGCTGGGCACATGCCGCTCGAGCGCTCACCCCTGCCGCTGGTTCCCGCCGCTGATGCCAGACTCGCGGGGATCCCGGTGCGAACGGAGAGGTACCACCGTGTGCGGCGCGGGATCTACGCCGACGCGGCAGCCTGGACCGCACTCTCTCCATGGGATCGGTATGCCGCACGGGTCGCGGCGTTTCATCAGCGGCATCCGGACGCCATTCTGTGTCTCGAGTCGGCCGCGGTGGCGCACGATCTGCCCACGTTCGGCGAGCCCCGAGACATCCACGTTTTCGATCCCGACCGTGCGGCGTCGCGGCGGTTCGGCGACGTCTGCGTGCACACTGCCGTCGACGGGCGCGAGACCACGACCCTGGGCGGGGTCGCGGCGACCACCCGCGACGACACCGCCCTCGACCTGATCCGCGTGCTTCCGATCGGGTACGGTCTCGCCGTCGCCGACGCCGCGTTGCGCGCCGGCGCGCTCCGCGAAGACCTCATGGATCGCGCGGCCGCTCAACGTTCTCAGCGCGGAAAGCGGCGCCTTCGATGGACGCTTCCCCGAGCGGATGCCGCGTCGGAATCAGCCGGCGAAAGCATCAGCCGCGCGGGCATGGAGGTCGGGGGGTTCGAACGCCCAGAGCTGCAGGTCGTCTTCACCTACGAGTGCGTGACCGACCGGGTCGATTTCTCGTTCCGCAGCATCCGTGTGCTCGGGGAGTCGGACGGCTGGGGCAAGTACGACCTCTCCGACCCGGCGGCGGCCGAGCGCCACCTCAGGAACGAGAAACGGCGCGAGGACCGCCTCCGCCGACACGGGCACGGCTTCGCGAGGTGGGAGTACCGCGACGCGTGCAGGGTGACTCCCATGGCCCGCGCACTCGTGGCCGCCGGCGTCCACCCGCGTTACCCCGCGTCGCCCGCGCTCGCGGCGACCCTTACCCGCAACCCGCGCTCGCTCCGGTAAGCCCCGACGGGGCGCGTCACCACGCCGAGAAACCAATCCTGCGCGACAAACCATCGCAGCGCAGATGCTTCGCGCCGCGCGTGGTTTCTCGAGGCGAGCGCGACGCCGCACCACCCCCGCCCGTCAGCCCAGGCGCGCGACCAGGTCGGCCTGGGGGTCGCCGGTCACGGTGACGTACTCGCCGTTGACGACGAGGGTCGGGGTGCCGGCGCCGCCGCTGGGGCTCTCCGGGATCGAGGTGGTCTGCTCGGCGACGAGGTCGTCCCAGGTGCGGTCCGCGATGCAGTCCGCAGCGCCGGAAGCACCGGCATCCGTCGCGAGTTCCGTCAGCTGCTCGTCGGTCAGGCCCGCGCCCGACGGCTTGAGCGCGAACAGCTCGACGTAGAACGGGAACGCCGCCTCGGGCTCGTCATCCGCGACGCAGTACAGCGCGTTCGATGCGCGCTTGGAGAAGTCCGTGCCCGACGCGGCGTTCAAGCCGGACAGCGCCACCGGGTGCAGGTTCAGGGTCGCCGCCTCAGAGGTCACGAGGTTCGAGATCGTGTCACCGTACACGTCCTCGAAGTTCTGGCAGTGACTGCAGTAGAAGTCGAAGTACAGGTCGATCTCGTCTGCGCCTCCGCCGACGACGATCGCACCGCTCTCCTGGTCGATCCCCGCACTCCCGGGACGCGCCGCAGGCGCCGAGGCGGAGTTGTTCATCCACACCACGAGGCCGATCACCAGCGCGAGCACCACGATGACCGCGACGCTGATCCAGATCGCGAACCAGTTCTTCTTACCGGATGCCGTTGCCACAGCCCACTCCTCAATCGATGGCCACGGGCGTCACGCCGAACGGCGCCAGCCCCGCAGCTCCTCCGTCGGGCGCGGTGAGCACCCAGATGCCCTTGTCATGCACCGCGACGCTGTGCTCCCAGTGCGAGCCGTCGCCGCCGTCCACCGTGGAGACGGTCCAGTCGTCGTCCTCCACGAGCGTCGCCTCGTCACCGGAGACGACCATCGGCTCGATCGCGAGGCAGAGCCCCGGCTTGACCTCGGGTCCGAGGTCGGCGACGCGGTAGTTGAAGACGGTCGGGCCTTCGTGCATCTTGCGGCCGATGCCGTGACCGACATAGTCGCGAAGGATGCCGTAGCCCTCCCCCGAAGATTCGATGTACGTCTGCACGGCGTCGCCGATCTCGCCCACGCGCGACGCCGAGGCCATCGCGGCGATGCCCGCCCACAGTGACCCCTCGGTCACGTCGGACAGTCGCTGACGCGCGGCCACGAGGTCGGGCCGGCTCGGGTCCGGCACCACGATGGTGATGGCCGAGTCGCCGTTCCATCCCTGGAACTGCGCGCCGCAGTCGATCGAGACGATGTCGCCGGGCTGGAGCACGCGCTCACCGGGGATACCGTGGACGACCTGCTCGTTCACCGAGATGCACGTGGTGTGCCGGTATCCGCGGACGAGCTTGAAGTTCGACTCGGCGCCGCGGGCCACGATGGTGTCGTAGGCGATCGCGTCGATCTCGGCCGTGGTGGCACCGGCGACGACGGCGGGCCGGAGCGCTTCGAGCGCCGCGGCGGTGATGAGACCGGGTTCGACCATCGCCCGCAGCTGTGCGGGGGTCTTGTAGATGGAGCGGCGGAACGCCATCAGGCCGAGATGCCACGCGCGGCGAGGGCCGCAGTGATGCGCTCGGTGATCTCGTCGAGCGAGCCCACGCCGTCGATCTCGTCGACGACACCGCGCTCGCGGTAGACGTTGAGGATCGGGGCGGTCTCCGACTCGTAGATCGCAAGACGCTTCGCGATCGACTCCTCGTTGTCGTCGGCGCGGCCCTGCTCGGCAGCGCGCAGCGACAGACGGGAGATCGACTCCTCACGCGGAACGGAGAGCTCGATGACGGCCGTGAGGGCTTCGCCACGCGCTCCGAGGAACGCGTCGAGGTCGCCGACCTGGCCGAGGTTGCGCGGGTACCCGTCGAGGAGGAAGCCGTTCGCGGCATCCGCCTGCTCCAGACGATCGCGCACGATCTCGCTGGTCAGCTCGTCGGGAACGAGGTCGCCGGCGTCGATGATCGCCTTGACCTTCAGACCCAGCTCGGTGCCCTCTTTGACGTTCGCGCGGAACACGTCACCGGTGGACACTGCCGGGATCCCCAGCGCCTCTGCGATACGGGCACCCTGGGTGCCCTTGCCGGAGCCCTGGGGTCCGATGATCAGGAGGCGAGCGGGGGTCGACGTCATCGCAGAAGTCCTTCGTAGTGTCGCTGCTGGAGTTGGGCGTCGATCTGCTTCACGGTCTCCAGACCCACACCGACGATGATGAGGATCGACGCGCCACCGAACGGGAAGTTCTGGTTCGCACCGACCGTCGCCAGCGCGATGAGCGGAAGCAGAGCGATGAGGCCGAGGTAGATCGACCCGGGCAGGGTGATGCGGGTCAGCACGTAGTCGAGGTACTCGGCGGTGGGACGGCCTGCACGGATGCCGGGGATGAACCCGCCGTACTTCTTCATGTTGTCGGCGACCTCGACCGGGTTGAACGTGATCGCGACGTAGAAGTAGGTGAAGCCGATGATGAGGAGGAAGTAGACCGCCATGTAGAGCGGGTGGTCACCGGTGGTGAAGTTCGACTGGATCCAGCTGACCCAGCCCGGCAGCGAGCCGTCTTCGGCGGGCGTTGCGTTGAACTGCGCGATGAGCGCGGGGATGTACAGCAGCGACGACGCGAAGATGACGGGCACGACGCCGGCCATGTTCACCTTGATCGGGATGTAGGTGTTGGATCCGCCGAGGGTGCGCCGCCCGACCATGCGCTTGGCGTACTGCACCGGAATGCGGCGCTGCGACTGCTCGACGAACACGACCAGGGCGACGGTCAGGATGCCGACGGCCAACACGAGGAGGAAGATCTCGAAGCTGCGCGCCAGGGCGATGCCCCACATCGCGGACGGGAACGTCGCGGCGATGGAGGTGAAGATGAGCAGCGACATGCCGTTGCCGATGCCGCGCTCGGTGACGAGTTCAGCCATCCACATGATGAGGCCGGTACCGGCGGTCATCGTCATGATCATGAGGAGCTGGGCCCACCAGGCCTCGTCGGTGAGGAGCTGCTCACACTCGGCGATGCCGGTGATGCCGAACAGCTGACCCGAACGGGCGACGGTGACCAGAGTGGTCGACTGCAGCAGCGCGAGGGCGATGGTGAGGTAGCGGGTGTACTGGGTCAGCTTGGCCTGGCCGGCCTGACCCTCCTTGTACAGCGTCTCGAAGTGCGGGATCACCACGCGCAGCAACTGCACGATGATCGTGGCCGTGATGTACGGCATCACGCCGAGGGCGAAGATGGACAGCTGCAGCAGCGCGCCACCCGAGAACAGGTTGACGAGCGAGAGCAGACCCTCGGTCGAGCCGGACTGTGCGAGGCAGGACTGCACGTTCGGGAAGTCGACGAACGGCGTCGGGATGTGCGCACCGAAGCGGTAGATCGCGATGATGCCGAGCGTGAAGCCGATCTTCCGACGCAGATCCGGAGTGCGGAAGACCCGCGCGATGGCGCTGAACAAGGGATTTCCTCCAGTGGGATGCCGGGCACGTCGGGACGCACCGCATTCCAACATACGGCAACAGGGGCCGGAGGTTATCCTCCGGCCCCTGCCGACGCGATTACTTGATCGAACCGCCTGCGGCGACGATCTTCTGCTCGGCCGAACCCGAGACCTTGTCGACGGAGACCGTCAGCGCGACCGAGATGTCGCCGGTGCCGAGCACCTTGACCTTCTCGTTCTTGCGGACGGCACCCTTCGCGACGAGGTCGGCGACGGTCACGTCGCCACCGGTCGGGTACAGCTCGGCGAGCTTGTCGAGGTTGACCACCTGGTACTCGACGCGGAACGGGTTCTTGAACCCGCGCAGCTTCGGCGTACGCATGTGGAGGGGCATCTGCCCACCCTCGAAGCCCACCTTGACGGTGTTGCGGGCCTTGGTGCCCTTGGTTCCGCGGCCCGCGGTCTTACCCTTGGAGCCCTCACCGCGACCGACACGGGTCTTCGCGACGTTGGCGCCGGGGACCGGACGCAGGTGGTGGACCTTGAGCACGCCGGGGCGCGAGGCCGGGGCGGCCTTCTTGGCGGCAGGCTTCGCAGCCGCCTTGGATGCTGCCTTCTTGGCAGCGGGCTTCTTGGCAGGAGCCTCGACGGTCTCGACCGTCTCGTCCTTCTTCTCAGCCATCAGTCGATCTCCTCAACCTTCACGAGGTGCGCGACGGTCTTGATGTATCCGCGCGTCTGCGCGTCATCGGGACGAACGACGGAGTCGTTGATCCGCTTCAGACCGAGCGAACGCAGCGTGTCACGCTGGTTCTGCTTCTCGCTCACCTTGGACTTGACCTGCGTAACCTTCAGACGGCTCGCCATCACGCACCTGCCTTCTGTGCCGCTGCGGCCTTGGCCTCGTTGCGGATGATGATGCTCGGCACGACGGCGTCGTAGTCGAGACCACGACGGGCGGCCACGGCGCGGGGCTCCTCGAGGCTCTTCAGAGCCGTGACGGTCGCGTGCACGATGTTGATCGTGTTCGACGAGCCGAGCGACTTCGAGAGGACATCGTGGATGCCGGCGCACTCGAGGACGGCGCGAACCGGACCACCGGCGATGACACCGGTACCGGCAGCGGCCGGACGGAGCAGCACGACGCCGGCAGCGGCCTCACCCTGCACGGGGTGCGGGATGGTGGAGCCGACGCGGGGCACGCGGAAGAAGTTGCGCTTGGCCTCTTCGACACCCTTCGAGATGGCGAGGGGCACTTCGCGCGCCTTGCCGTAGCCGACGCCGACGAGGCCGTTGCCGTCACCCACGACGACGAGCGCCGTGAAGCTGAAGCGGCGGCCACCCTTGACGACCTTCGACACGCGGTTGATCGTGACGACGCGCTCGAGGAACTGGTTGTCGCCACGGTCGCGCGAGTTGCGGTCTCCGCGGGTCTGGCTGCGCTCGCGGCCACCGCGACGCGGCTCGCGCTCGCGCTCGGCGGGCGCCTCAGCGGCAGCCGTGGTGGGCTGCTCGGTCGCAGTCACTTCGTTCTCCTTGTTTTCGGTCACAGGTTCAGACCTCCCTCGCGAGCGCC
Organism: Microbacterium sp.; assembly: GCF_043427715.1. Lineage (GTDB taxonomy): Bacteria > Actinomycetota > Actinomycetes > Actinomycetales > Microbacteriaceae > Microbacterium. The sequence goes on from NZ_JBHWTD010000040.1 coordinate 9,938, forward strand.
ATCGGCGATCGCAGCGACGCGGCCTGCGTAGCGGTTGCCACCACGGTCGAACACGACGTCGACGATGCCGGCGGCCTTGGCGCGCTCGGCGACGAGCTCGCCGACCTTACGGGCCTTGGCAGTCTTGTCACCGTCGAACACGCGCAGGTCGGCCTCGAGGGTCGATGCGGATGCCACGGTGTTGCCCTTGCTGTCGTCGACCAGCTGGACGAAGACGTGGCGGGCGGAACGGGTCACGACGAGGCGCGGGCGCGCCTCGGTGCCCACGATCTTCTTGCGAAGACGCGCGTGACGACGCGAGCGGGCGTCGGACTTCGACTTCACAGCCATGATTACTTACCAGCCTTTCCGGCCTTGCGGCGCACGACCTCGCCCGCGTACCGCACACCCTTGCCCTTGTACGGCTCGGGCTTGCGGATCTTGCGGATGTTGGCGGCGGCTTCGCCGACGGCCTGCTTCGAGATACCGGCGACGGTCACCTTGTTGTTGCCCTCGACGGTGAGCGTGATGCCCTCCGGAGCCTCAACCAGGACGGGGTGCGAGAAGCCGAGGGCGAACTCGACCGCCGTGCCCTTCTGGGCGACGCGGTAACCGGTTCCGACGACCTCGAGGCCCTTGGTGTAGCCCTGGGTGACGCCGATGATGTTGTTGTTGATCAGGGTGCGGGTGAGCCCGTGCAGAGCGCGCGAGTCGCGCTCGTCGTCGGGACGGGTGACGAGAACCTGGTTCTCCTCGACCGCAACCTCGATGGGGCGCGCCACGGTGAGCGACAGCTCACCCTTGGGGCCCTTGACGGTGACGTCCTGGCCGGCGACCGAAACGGTCACACCGGCGGGGATGTCGATGGGAAGTCGTCCAATACGCGACATCTCAGATCACCACACGTAGGCGAGGACTTCCCCGCCGACGCCCTTCTGCTCAGCCTGGCGGTCCGTGAGGAGGCCAGAGGAGGTGGACAGGATCGCCACGCCGAGGCCACCGAGGACCTTGGGGAGCTCGGTCGACTTCGCGTACACGCGGAGACCGGGCTTCGAGACGCGCTTGATGCCGGCAATCGACCGCTCGCGGTTCGGGCCGTACTTCAGCGTGAGGGTGAGGGTCTGGCCGACACGGGCGTCCGAGACCTCCCAGCCGGCGATGTAGCCCTCCTGCTGGAGGATCTCGGCGATGTGAGTCTTGAGCTTGGAGCTCGGCAGCGCGACGGAGTCGTGGTGCGCGGAGTTCGCGTTGCGCAGACGGGTCAGCAGATCTGCGACCGGGTCTGTCATCGTCATAGGTGTTGTCCTTTAGTCATGAGGTTTCGGAAGCCGTTACACGACAGCCGACCTTCTATGAATTGCGATATTCAGTTGTGCAGTCGTTCGGCCCCGGAGCACGCCCCGAGGCCGAACGATCGATTCTACCTGATTACGCCTGAGCGTCCGTCGCGGTGAACGGGAAGCCGAGGTGCTTCAGGAGTGCACGGCCTTCGGCATCGGTCTTCGCCGAGGTGACGACCGTGATGTCGAAGCCGCGGACGCGGTCGATCTTGTCCTGGTCGATCTCGTGGAACACCGACTGCTCCTGCAGGCCGAACGTGTAGTTGCCGTTGCCGTCGAACTGCTTCGGCGACAGGCCGCGGAAGTCGCGGATGCGGGGCAGCGACAGGTTGACGAGACGGTCGACGAACTCCCACGCACGGTCACCGCGGAGGGTGACGTGGGCACCGATGGCCTGGCCCTCGCGCAGCTTGAACTGCGCGATGGACTTGCGGGCCTTGGTGACGACGGGCTTCTGGCCGGTGATCTTGGTGAGGTCCTCGACCGCACCATCGATCACCTTGCTGTCGCGCGCAGCCTCACCGACACCGGTGTTGACGACGACCTTGACGAGACCGGGGATCTGCATGACGTTCGCGTAACCGAACTCTTCCTGCAGAGCCTTCTTGATCTCGCTCTGGTACTTCTGCTTCAGGCGGGGCTGGACTCGAGCCGAAAGCGAGCCTTCGGCCGCAGGGCCAGCCGCGGTGTCAATTGAGTTGCTCATGTTCAGAGGTCCTTGCCGCTCTTCTTGGCGTAGCGGACGCGAACGGTGCGCTTGACGCCGTCCTTCGTCTGCTCCTCGACGCGGTGGCCGACACGGGTCGGCTTCTTGGTCGACGGGTCGACCAGCGCCACGTTGGAGATGTGGATCGGGGCTTCCATCGTCTCGAGGCCGCCCGTCTTGGTGCCGCGCTGCGACTGGCCGACGCGGACGTGCTTCGTGACGTAGTTCACGCCCTCCACCACGACGCGGTTCTGCTCGACGAGGACCTCGAGGACCTTGCCCTGCTTGCCGCGGTCGCCGCCCTTGTCCTGCTTGCGGCCACTGATGACTTGAACCAGGTCACCCTTCTTGATGTGCGCCATGATCAGATGACCTCCGGTGCCAGCGAGACGATCTTCATGAACTTCTTGTCGCGAAGCTCACGGCCGACCGGCCCGAAGATACGGGTGCCGCGGGGCTCCCCGTCGTTCTTCAGGATGACGGCGGCGTTCTCGTCGAACTTGATGTACGAACCGTCGGGACGACGGGTCTGCTTGACAGTGCGGACGATGACGGCCTTGACGACGTCACCCTTCTTGACGTTGCCGCCGGGGATCGCGTCCTTGACGGTCGCCACGATGATGTCACCCACGCCGGCGTAACGGCGACTGGAGCCACCGAGCACGCGGATCGTGAGCAGCTCCTTGGCGCCGGTGTTGTCGGCGACCTTGAGGCGAGACTCGTTCTGAATCATTGGTTACTTCGCCTTCTCGAGAATCTCGACCAGGCGCCAGCGCTTGGTGGCGCTGAGCGGACGGGTCTCGTTGATGAGGACGAGGTCGCCGATGCCGGCGGTGTTCTGCTCGTCGTGAGCCTTCACCTTCGACGTGCGGCGCATGACCTTGCCGTAGAGCGGGTGCTTCACGCGGTCCTCGACCTCGACGACGATGGTCTTGTCCATCTTGTCGCTGACGACGTAGCCACGACGCGCCTTGCGGTAACCGCGGGCGTTCTCGTCGCGGACGTCGTGGGCGGCCGACTCGTGGCCGGCCTGCACAGCATCCTTCTTCTCAGCCATCACTCGGCCTCTTCCTTCGCAGCCTCGTCAGCGGCATCCGCCTTCTTGGCCTTCGTCTTCTTCGCCTTCGTGGCCGTCTCGACCGGAGCGGGCGTGGCACGGATGCCGAGCTCGCGCTCACGGATGACGGTGTAGAGCCGCGCGATGTCGCGCTTGACCGCACGGATGCGGCCGTGGCTCTCGAGCTGGCCGGTGGCCGACTGGAAGCGCAGGTTGAACAGCTCTTCCTTGGCCTTGCGCAGCTCCTCCACAAGGCGCTGGTCTTCGAACGTGTCCAGCTCGCTCGGGGCGAGCGTCTTGGTGCCGACAGCCATTACGCGTCGCCCTCCTCGCGCTTGATGATGCGTGCCTTGAGCGGCAGCTTGTGAATGGCACGGGTCAGGGCCTCACGAGCGAGTTCCTCGTTGACGCCCGCGACCTCGAAGAGGACGCGACCCGGCTTGACGTTTGCGACCCACCACTCCGGCGAACCCTTACCGGAACCCATGCGGGTTTCGGCCGGCTTCTTGGTGAGCGGACGGTCGGGGTAGATGTTGATCCACACCTTTCCGCCACGCTTGATGTGACGCGTCATGGCGATACGAGCGGACTCGATCTGACGGTTGGTCACGTAAGCGGGCGTGAGGGCCTGGATGCCGAACTCGCCGAAGCTGACCTTCGTGCCACCGGTGGCGGCACCGTCACGCTTGGGGTGGTGCTGCTTGCGGTACTTGACCTTGCGGGGAATAAGCATCAGGCAGACGCTCCTTCTGCGACGGGGGCCTCGTTGCGGCGGTCGTTGCGGGGACCACGACGGTCGTCGCGACGACGGTCCGACTTGGGCGCGTTGGCCTGCTCGCGAGCGAGCTCCTTGTTGGTGAGGTCGCCCTTGTAGATCCAGACCTTCACGCCGATGCGGCCGAAGGTGGTCTTCGCCTCGTAGAAGCCGTAGTCGATGTTCGCGCGGAGGGTGTGCAGGGGCACACGGCCTTCGCGGTAGAACTCCGAGCGGCTCATCTCGGCGCCGCCGAGGCGGCCGGAGACCTGGATGCGGATGCCCTTGGCACCGGCACGCTGGGCGCCCTGCAGACCCTTGCGCATGGCGCGACGGAACGCGACACGTGCGGAGAGCTGCTCGGCGATTCCCTGCGCGACCAGCTGAGCGTCAGCCTCGGGGTTCTTGACCTCGAGGATGTTCAGCTGGATCTGCTTGCCGGTGAGCTTCTCGAGGTCGGTGCGGATGCGCTCGGCCTCGGCGCCACGGCGGCCGATGACGATGCCCGGACGGGCGGTGTGGATGTCGACGCGGACGCGGTCACGCGTGCGCTCGATCTCGATGTTGCTCACGCCGGCACGGTCGAGCGACGTCGTCAACAGACGACGGATCTTGACGTCCTCGGCCACGTAGTCGGCGTAGCGCTGCCCGGGCTTGGTGGAGTCCGAGAACCAACGCGACACGTGGTCGGTGGTGATGCCGAGGCGGAAGCCGTACGGGTTGACCTTCTGTCCCATTACTTGCTCGCCTTCTTGTCCTTGGCAGCAGCCGGCTCAGCGACCGCGGGGGTCGAGAGCACAACCGTGATGTGGCTGGTGCGCTTCTTGATCTGGAACGCGCGACCCTGGGCACGGGGCTGGAAACGCTTGAGCGTCGTGCCCTCGTCCACGTACGCGTTGGCCACGTACAGGTCCTGCTCGTCCAGGAACTCGTTGTCCTTGTCGGCCTTCACGCGGGCGTTGGCGACCGCCGAAGCAACGAGCTTGTAGATCGGCTCGCTGGCACCCTGGGGAGCGAACTTCAGGATGGCGAGAGCCTCCTGAGCCTGCTTGCCCTTGATGAGCGCGACGACACGACGAGCCTTCTGAGGGGTCACGCGGATGTGCTTCACGCGTGCGATGGATTCCACCATTACTACTCCTCCTCTTCCTCTCTCTGAGAGCGCCCCCGCCTTAGCGGCGGCGACCCTTCTTGTCGTCCTTCTCGTGGCCGCGGAAGGTGCGGGTGGGCGCGAATTCGCCCAGCTTGTGACCGACCATGGTCTCGGACACGAACACGGGGATGTGCTTGCGTCCGTCGTGAACGGCGATCGTGTGACCCAGCATGGCCGGGATGATCATCGAACGACGCGACCAGGTCTTGATGACGTTCTTGGTGCCGGCTTCGTTCTGCGAGACGACCTTGCGAAGCAGGTGCTCGTCGACGAAGGGGCCCTTCTTAAGGCTGCGAGGCATCTTCCTCTACTCCTACTTCCGCTTCTTGCCGGCGTTGCGACGGCGAACGATCAACTTGTCGCTTTCCTTGTTGGGGTGGCGGGTACGACCCTCAGCCTGGCCCCAAGGAGTGACGGGGTGACGACCACCGGAGGTCTTACCCTCACCACCACCGTGCGGGTGGTCGACCGGGTTCATGGCGACACCACGGACGGTCGGGCGGACACCCTTCCAGCGCTTGCGGCCGGCCTTGCCCCAGTTGATGTTCGACTGCTCGGCGTTGCCGACCTCGCCGATGGTCGCGCGGCAGCGCGCATCGACGTTGCGGATCTCGCCCGAGGGCAGACGCAGCTGGGCGTACGGGCCGTCCTTCGCGACGAGGCGGACCGACGCACCGGCCGAACGCGCCATCTTCGCGCCGCCGCCGGGACGGAGCTCGATGGCGTGGATGACGGTACCGGTGGGGATGTTCTTCAGCGGGAGGTTGTTTCCCGGCTTGATGTCCGCGCCGGCACCCGACTCGACGATGTCACCCTGCTGCAGCTTGTTCGGCGCGATGATGTAACGCTTCTCGCCGTCGAAGTAGTGCAGCAGCGCGATGCGTGCGGTGCGGTTGGGGTCGTACTCGATGTGAGCGACCTTGGCGTTGATGCCGTCCTTGTCGTTACGACGGAAGTCGATGACGCGGTACTGGCGCTTGTGGCCACCACCGATGTGACGGGTCGTGATGCGGCCCTGGTTGTTGCGGCCACCGGTCTTCGAAAGCGGGCGAAGGAGCGACTTCTCCGGCGTCGATCGGGTGATCTCAGCGAAGTCGGCAACCGACGAACCGCGACGACCGGGGGTCGTGGGCTTGTACTTGCGAATAGCCATGTCTCTAGTCCTCTATCCCAGCTGTCAGCCGACGGCCGTGAAGATGTCGATGGTGCCCGACTTCAGGGTCACGATGGCGCGCTTGGTGTCCTTGCGCTTGCCGGTGCCGAAGCGGGTGCGGCGGGCCTTGCCCGGTCGGTTGAGGGTGTTCACCGAAGCGACCTTGACGCCGAAGATCTTCTCGATGGCGAGCTTGATCTCGGTCTTGTCGGCGCGGGGGTCCACCAGGAAGGTGTACTTGCCCTCGTCGATGAGTCCGTAGCTCTTCTCCGAGACGACCGGCTTCAGGATGATGTCGCGCGGGTCCTTGTTGACGGTCATGCCGAGACCTCCTCGGTGACGCCGGCCTTCGCAGCGACGAACGCGTCGTAGGCGGCCTTGGTGAAGACGATGTCGTCCGAGACGAGCACGTCGTAAGCGTTGAGCTGGTCGAACGTCAGCACGTGGACGTACGCGAGGTTGCGGACGCTCTTGATGCTCAGCTCGTCATCACGGGTGATGACGACCAGGACGTTCTTCGTGGGCGCGAGAGCCGAGAGGACCGAGACAGCAGCCTTGGTCGACGGCGCGCCCTCGATCCCGAAGGAGTCGACGATGTGCAGACGGCCACCACGAGCACGGTCGCTGAGCGCACCCAGGAGGGCGGCGGCGATCATCTTCTTGGGGGTGCGCTGCGAGTAGTTGCGCGGCTTCGGGCCGTGGACGATGCCACCGCCGGTCATGTGCGGCGCGCGGATCGAGCCCTGACGGGCGTTACCCGTGCCCTTCTGCTTGAAGGGCTTGCGGCCGGCACCGGAAACCTCACCGCGACGCTTGGTCGAGTGGGTGCCCTGGCGAGCCGCGGCGAGCTGCGCCACGACGACCTGGTGGATGAGGGGGATGTTCGTCTTGACGTCGAACAGCGCGGCGGGCAGCTCCACGGAGCCGGCCTTCTTGCCGTCTGCCTTCACGACGTCGAGCGCGAGAGTCGAGTCAGCCATGATCAGGCACCCTTCACTGCGTTGCGGACGTAGACGATGCGGCCACGAGCACCGGGGACGGCGCCCTTGACGAGCAGCAGACCCTTCTCGGCGTCGACGGCGTGCACCGTGAGGTTGAGGACGGTCACGCGCTCGCCACCCATACGGCCGGCCATGCGCATGCCCTTGAAGACACGGCTCGGGGTCGACGACGCGCCGATCGAGCCGGGCTTGCGGTGGTTGCGGTGTGCACCGTGCGACGCCGAGACGCCCTTGAAGTTGTGACGCTTCATGACACCGGCGGTGCCCTTGCCCTTGCTGGTGCCGACGACGTCGACCAGTTGGCCGGCCTCGAACGTGCCGTCGACGGTGAGCTCCTGACCGAGTGAGTAGTCAGCGGCATCCGCCGTACGCACCTCGGTGAGGTGGCGACGCGGGGTCACACCGGCGGCCTCGAAGTGGGCCGTCTGGGGCTTGTTGACCTTGCGCGGGTCGATCTGCCCGTAGGCGATCTGCACGGCGTTGTAGCCGTCGCGCTCGGGGGTGCGCACCTGGGTCACCACGTTGGGGGCGACCTCGATGACGGTGACGGGAACGAGCTTGCCGTTCTCGTCCCAGACCTGGGTCATGCCGAGCTTGGTGCCGAGCAGGCCCTTGGAAACCTTGGAGTTGATGTCAGCCATGATCGACCTCAGAGCTTGATCTCGATGTTGACGTCAGCCGGCAGGTCGAGACGCATCAGCGAGTCGACGGCCTTGGGCGTCGGGTCGACGATGTCGATGAGGCGCTTGTGGGTGCGCATCTCGAAGTGCTCGCGGCTGTCCTTGTACTTGTGCGGCGAACGGATGACTGCGATCACGTTCTTCTCGGTCGGAAGGGGCACCGGGCCCACGACCGTCGCGCCCGCACGGGTCACGGTGTCGACGATTTTACGTGCCGACGAGTCGATGACCTCGTGGTCATACGACTTCAGGCGAATGCGGATCTTCTGTCCCGCCATTGTCTGCTCACTCTCTTTCTCGCGTCGTACCTCATGGGCATTGGACGCACGGGGCGCTTGCGCGCCGGGCACTTCGCCTCCGCCCGGAGGCGAGGGATGCAGCACCGCTGTTTTGATGTCAATCCGCGGGAGAACCCGCGGCATCCGCTCCCCCATCGCGCACGCAGGCGGATCCGTTTCCGGGTGGGGTGTGGGATGTGATGTTCTGCTGCCCGCGGCCTAGGTCATCGCGCGTCACCCGGAGGTTGCGCCGCCTATGCACTGCCCTGGCAGTGATCCCGCGCAATGCGCAGGAATGTGGAACCTGTACAGTCTACGTTCCCGTCGGGCGTGTCGCAAACCCGGGCGTGTCGCGATCTCGAGCAGAGAGCGGTTGCCGCCGGCGTGACGCAGCCGAGCTGGTCAGTGCGCCGCCCTGCCGGGCGCGATGACGGCGCCGAGCGTGCGGAAAAGGATGTGGAGGTCCTGGGTGAAGGACCAGTTCTCGACGTAATAGAGGTCGAGGCGGAGGGCGTCTTCCCACGACAGCGTCGAGCGCCCGCTCACCTGCCACAAGCCGCTCATCCCGGGCTTGACGCGGAGACGGCGATGGGCAGCGTCATCGTAAAGCGCCACTTCGGCAGCGCGTTGCGGTCGCGGCCCCACCAGGCTCATCGAACCGACGAGCACGTTGATCAGCTGCGGGAGCTCGTCGATCGAGTGCTTCCGGATGAACCGGCCGACCCGGGTGATGCGGGGATCCTCTTCCACTTTGAACAGTGGCGTGTCTGCCCGCCCCTGCAAATCGAGGAGGCTGGCGAGCTGGTCGTCAGCTTCGGCCACCATCGACCGGAACTTCAGCATGCCGAACTCGCGACCCTCCAGCCCGACACGGGCCTGGCGGAATATCACGGGCCCCGGAGTCTCGACCCGAATCGCCACGGCGACGATGATCATCAGGGGGAGGAAGATGACCAACAAGATCACTGCGGCTACAAGGTCGAACGCGCGCTTGGCGAAGCGACGCACGCCTTCCAACCGCGGGAACTCCACGTGAACGAGCGGGAGGCCCGCCGCGGGGCGGGAGTGGATGCGAGGACCAGCGATGTCCGTGAGCGCTGGGGCGACGACGAGATTGCCGTTTCGGTCCGCGACGTCCCAGCCGAGGCGCCGCACGGTCTCGGGCCTCAACTCGTCGGCGCCCGCGAGGATGACGGTGTCGGCGTCAGTGAGATCCATGGCCTCAATCGCATTCGAGAACCCACCGACCACCGGAATCCCGGCAATCGACGCTTCCACACGTCCCGTGCTGACCACACCCACGATGTCGAATCCGGAGTTCTCCGAGCGTCGGATCGCCCGGATGATGGACGCGGCTTTCGCCGGCTCGGCCACGACAAGTGCCCGGTAGACGTAGCGGGCCGACCGCTGCTGGCGCCGAAGCCACAGGCGCCAGAGAGCGCGCGATCCGATCAGCACGACCAAGCCGACCGGCATCGCGATGAGGAAGAGAGAGCGCGCCACCTCGATGCGCAGGAAGAACGCCGCCGTCACAAAGACGGTGAAGACCGCGACCGTCGCGCTGACGATCCGGCGGTATTCCTGCTCTCCGCTGCCGACGATGTTGCGATCGCGCGTCTCGAAGACCGCCATGGCCACCGCCCACACGATTCCGACCGTGACCAGCGCGGATGAGTAGGAGATGGTCGGTCCGCCTGGCCAAGTGACGTCGCTCTGATTTCCAGGCAAACCGAACGATCGGAAAGCGCCGAGGGTCGCTGCGATCATGAACAGGTCGCTGTAGGCAACCATCGCGCCGTACTTAGCGGGCCAGTCTCGGGACGAGCGGCGTGCCCGGACGAGCCGCGGAGCCGCTCCCACCCGCCGATCGGCGTTCTTACGACGCCTCCGGGCGGACAGCCCCTTCGTCCTCACTGGCGATTTCCTCAGCATTGGATCCCCCTGTGCCCCCCGCCGAAATATTACCGGCGGGCGGACGCGCGTCCTCTGCGGTCGGCGGTCATCGTGTGACCCCAGCGGTTGCCGCACCGGAGCGAACGAACACGGGATTCTTCGTGACACTGATCTTCACCACACCGCGCTTCGGCTTTACCGTCCGAGTCGTCCCGTCGAAGTTCACAACGACGACCGGCCTCGAGGTGCGGATTGTGGCAGTCTTCTTGCCCTTGGGCGCCCAAACCACGCGAACGGAGTTCTTCGTCGTTCCGAACGCGTGAGAGACCACACCCGCACCGACCCTCTCGGCAGCTCGATACTTTCGACCACCGAGCTGCGTCGTCATCAGAGCCTGCGCGAACGCGGCCGGCTTGGGCGCAACGGCCGCCACTCCTGACGTCGGGTGCTCGTAGAGTCCGAAGTTGTCGAAGTGCTCACGCCGATCGGTGCCGTCGTTGATCAGGTTGTACCAGTAGAAGCGAGAGGCGCCGCCGGCGTATGCAGACACCGTGCTGCGCATCAGGATCGAGGCCTGCTCTGTCGTCGTGCGATTCCCGATTGCCGCCGATGTCCCGAGCTCGGTGATCCACACCGGGCGGGTCGACTTGCCGTACTTCTTCATGCTGGCCCGCGACTGTCGGACGAGCGTCCGAATCTCTTCGGGCTTGCCGGTCTTCTCGTACGGGTGGAAGCTGACGGCGTTCGCAAACTTCAGCGCGCCCCGCTGCCACAGGCTCTTGAACCAGGAGGCCGGATACTTCGCCGTTCCACCCACGACTACCGGGAGCTTCGGATCGACGGTCGCAAGCATCTTGTCCACACGCTTCGCGAGCGGAACGTAGCAGGCGGCGCTCCGGCAGTTCGATTCATTGTGGGTCCAGTTGAACTCGTTGTAGACCTCGATGCCGGCAAGGTCATATCGCTTCGCCATAGCCGCGGCGTAGTTGCCGTACGCCCGATAACCCGTCGCGTTCCGAGGCGCACCGGCGTTCGCTTTGCCGTACGCCGGATTTCCATACCCCGCGATGGCGAGAACTCCGACGCCCTGCGCGTTCAGCCGCTGGAAGTCCTCGTCGTAGAGGCTCCAGTCATAGACACCTTTCGCCTTCTCCACTCGGTTCCACCGCACATCGCTGCGGGCGTGCGAGATGCCGAGCGCACGGGTGTAACGAGCCGCGTCGTCGTACAGGTCATTTTCGACGTGAAGCCCGACGCCAGCGCGCGGATCCTTCGCGATCCACGGAGTGGGGCTGTCCACAATGGCGATCGTCGTCTTGGTCAGCTTTCCATCACCACCGCGCACCCGGAGGGTGTAGAGCCCCTGTTTCACGCCCACCAGGGGGATGGACGACAATGCCGCGGCTCGCTTGATGACTCCGCTCTTGACCTTCTTGCCACTGCGGGTAACGCTCCAGCGCACGGGCTTACCGACAGGCATCGCCACAGCGACAGCGGCCGCCGGCGTGGTCATGACGAGGGAGGAGCTGACGATGCCGCGTTTCGCCACCACGGATTCGAAAGACGGGTTGGGGATCACGTTCACCCCCTTGGTCGGTCCTGATCGCGCGACGAGTCGCACCGCGTCGATCGACAGACCTCTCACGGCCCGGCTCACCCGGATGCCGACATCCATCGTCGTCTGCTTCGGCCCCGTCGTGACGATGCCGGTAACTTGCTTCCATCGCGCGTTCAGCTTCGGAACCCGGATGGGAGTGCGATCGAGCGCGAAGCGCATGGCGACCGACTTTGTCGTCTTGGATTGAAGCCGAACGTAAGCGGAGAAGGAGTACGTGGTCCCCGGCTGCACCTCCACCTCGGTGGAGGCCGCCGTCGTGGTCTTGGCGATCACGGGCGCATCGATTCCGAGCGCGACGGAACCGGACTTGACGCTCCCCACCTCGGGCGCGACCTCGCCGATCTCCGAAGGACCGGCCAGGGTCCACCCGTCGATCGTCGCCACCGCTTTCGCAGTGCGCGGCAAACCCACGCTTTTCGACGCGGCCGCCGTGACACCTGCAGAAATACCCGGCGCGACCTTTGCGGCCGCCGCTTGTGAGCTACCCGCCATCAGACTGACAGCGAGGACAGCCGACAAGGACAGCGCTACGGCCTGTCGGTGCCGTCGTCCACTCACCGTGGTGATTCCGCGCGCGAACTCCATCGAGTATCTCCTCTGCTCAAAGAGGCAGACTGACGCGCCCCCCAGCGAACTCCCGGCGACCGCGACAATGCTCGATGCACCGGACCCATGGAGCGTACCAAACGAATTCCGGGAGGCTGCACGCCCCGCTCAGCCGCACGTGTCGGAGAGGGAGACCTCCGTCGCTCGAATCATCGGAGTCGTCCACACGTCGAGGTCGCCGAAATCCCCGTCGCCCCGGAACGTCGTCGTGACGGTAGCGGAACCCTCCGGCACCAACCGCATCTGGAACGGTGACACCTGGCGCCCGAGGTCGACGTGGCCTTGGCGGAACGGGGACGCGTCGCCGCTGGTTTCGGTGCTCACAACCTCCATCCCGGGGGGCGCATACATGAACACTTGCGTCCCGAAGACCTCACCTTTCATGCGGCGACTTTGAACGTATCGCGGCAGCGCGTCAGCCTCCGCCTGAGTGATGTCCAGCGTGAGGGTCGCCGTCGCTGTCAACTCGGCAACACCGTTCGCGCAGGTCAGCGTGGCATCCACCGCGGTGTCGAGGTAGTAGTCGATCTTCGAAGCCGAAACGTTCCTGAAGTAGACCCCCGCAACGGTTGAGGATGAATTGTCGGAGGGAAGGACCCCAGACAGTCGACCGGATGCCTCAACTACCCGCTGCGCTTCGGGTTCTCTCAGCCACGCCATGACGCTCCCAGACTCGATGCTCTCCGATACCGCCCACACCATGTCCTTGATGTCGAAGTCCCCGGACGCGATCCGCCCGAAGACGGCGTCGGCCACCCCGGCGAAGAACTTGTCCGACTTCAGATCGGGGTCGGTATACGGGTCCCACCACCTGTAGACATCACTGAGCAGGATCTTGACGGCGTTCGACTCATCCAGCCTGACCCCGTCCACCTCGATAGGACCGGTGGCCAGGAGCACCCGCTCCAGAGCTACAGGGTCGACGGAGATCACCCCGTCGATGCGGGTGTCGTCGATGTCCCGGTTCCAGAAGGCTTCGATCATCCGGGCGACCCCCGGCCAGTCCGGCTGGGACGGTGCGAGGTTGATGTAGCTTCCGTAACGGTCCCCGTAGAGAGCCTTTGCGGAAGTGGGAATCTCGAGATCGACGAATTGTCCTTCTACGAAGGAACCGGAGTTCGCCTGCGCCGAGATCTCCAGCGCCCCGTTGTCGGCCGTGATCAGCGTCTGCGACGCGGAGCTGCCGCCGAGCGGAAGCGCCTCGGCGTTGTTCTGGAAGACCAGGAGGTAGTTTCGCTCTCCCTCGCCTCCCAGCAGCTGTGGGAGCACGTCGAACACCGGCTCCGCGAGCTCCATCACTTCCGAAACCTGGCCGACCCCAGACTTCACGGGGCCGATGAGGCTGGGCGACGCGGAAATCGCTCGCACGTCACCGGACAGTTCTGAGATGCGCGGAGCCGCGCTCTCCAGCGCCGCCAACGCACGTGCCAAGAGACCGCTCTCTCCGCCCCCGGAGTCCGACAGGACGGGAACGGCCACGTCGTTCGCCATGACGTCGAGGGTCTCTGCCGCCAGCCGAACGCCCCGGAAATTGTCGCCGACCGCCGGGAGGAATTCCGCCGCCATCCAGATCGGGTCTGCCGTCGCCCCGGATGCAGTCGCTGCGTGGTCTGCGAGCTCTTGCACAGCGTCCCGGGTCTCGCCGCCGCCCTGCAATGAGCGCACCGCCTCCTGCGCCGCCTCAAGCGACTCCTTCGCGACGAAGACCTTGACGACCAACCAGACAGCCATCACGAGAAGCAGAGCGAGAACGGCGAGCAGAACTCTGCGGACGAGCTTCCGCTTCTCCTGCGATGGCTGAGAGTCGGAAAGTCTCTCCTCGGATGAAGCAGCTGCTGCCGCCTCCCGAGCAGACCGGCGGGTCTCGTGGGGCATGACGTCGATCTTACGTCGCGGGGGCAGAGGGCCGAGCATCAGTCAATCAGCGGCGCCCGACGGTCATTCCCGCTCTGTCGTCGCGACGAAGAGAGGCCTCGAGTCAACAGAGATCTCGACGCGCCCGTCCACCGGATCGATGGTCTCCGTCATGCCGTTCATGTCCACGACGGTCACGGGGTCGTCGCTGGAGACCTCGACCACTGCAGGGTCACCCTGCGACCACATAACGCTCAGCGCGCTTTCGTCGCCCCCGAAACGATGTCGGATGACGCTTGTGCCGAGCACCTCGGTTCGGGTGAAGTCACGACCCGCCAGCTGAGAGACCATGACCGCTTGCGCGTAGCCCACCGGCTTCGGCTGCAGGGCCGGAACGCCCGTCCTCCGCTGGAAGTACATCCCGAAATTGCCTTCGTGGACTGTCCGGTCCGGGTCATCGTTGATGAGGTCGTACCAGAAGAATCGCTCTGCGCCAGAAGCGAGCGCCGTGACGGACGTCCGGACGAGGTAATCGGCTTGCTGCGAAAGCGTCTTCCCGCCGGTCTTCGACGACGTGCCGAGTTCTGTGATCCAAATCGGGCGCGTGTCACCGCCGTTCTCCCGCATACTGCGATTCGCCTCTGTCATGATCTCGGCGAGGGAATCGGGATCTCCCGATACCTCGTAGGGATGGAAGCTGGTCACATCGGCGTACTCGAGTCCGCCGGCCTGCCACAGGCCGTCGAACCAGTCAGCGTCATACCGAGCCGTCGATCCAGCGACGATAGGCAAGTCGGGGTCGACCGCGCCAACCTCGTCGTGAACCGCCCGAAGGAGGGGCACATAGCACGCGGGGTCTGTGCCGCAGAGGGTGTCGTTGAATCGCTCCTGGTTGAACTCGTTGAACACCTCGAGCCCGATGAGATCGAAGCGTTCGGCGATCGCTGCGGCGTACCGCCCATATGCCGCGATCGCCTCTGGCGTTTCGGGTGCCTTCCCGCTTCCGTACAGCTTGTTGCCGTAATTGACGATGCCGAGGAGATGGATGCCGCGAGCGTGAAGCCGGTCGAAGTTCTCGGAGTAATGATCAGCCCAGTCGTAGCGACCTCGTGTTGTCTCATTCCATCGCCAGAGAATGTCATTGCGCGCGAGACCAATGCCGAGAGAGGCCGCGAGGTCTGCCGAATCGTTGTAGAGGTCGCCTTCGACGTGAAGGCCGACGCCGAATCGCTGGTCTGCGGGGATCGTCTGCCCGTCGAAGTCGACAACGCCCAACAACGCTGCCGTCTCCGCGCCGTTGGCATCCGCGACCGTGACCCGGTAGTACCCAGCGCCAAGCCCTGTGAGCGGCAGGATATCCACCTCGCCGGCGAGCGTCGCCGATCCGGTCGCAATCGGATTCCCCGCAAGGTCCTCTGCGCGCCACGCCGTGTCGCCCGCACCGCGGACCGCGAGCGCGGGGCGATCAACGCTCAGGATGAGGGATCGGTTGACGATGACGCCCCGGCCCGGCGCCGACTCGAAGGATGGGTTCGAGACGAGATTCTCGCCGCCGGCTTCACTGAGGGACACTGCATCGACGGACAAGGAATCGACGGGAGCATCGACGACGAGCCGAACGGCCGTCGAGTCCGCGTCGGCCGGAACCTCGACTGTGGCGGATACTTCGGCCCAGTTGGCATCCAGCTCGGGGAGAGCAACGCGCGTGCCGGCAATGTCGAAAGAGGCAGAGACGGTCTCGGTACGCGCTGACGCAGAGCGAACCTGCGCGGAGAACTCGTAGACCACACCCGCCGCCAGCGTGACCTCTGTCGACAGCGCCACCGTCGGCGTGTCGACGACGGGCGCCTCGACGTATGCCGACACCGTGCCGTCCGCGGCGTCGCCGACTTGCGGCGTGACCCGAGCGATGACGGTCGTCGGGGCCGCATCCCACCCGTCGAGTTCCGCGTGGATTGGAACCGAGTCCGGGAGCGCCGCCGGCTCAGGAGTCAACGAAGGCGAAGGCGACGGCGAAGGCGAAGGTGGGGCTGCCGCTGACCCGTCATCCCCGCCGGCCGTGACCACCCATGCGCCCACCGCTACAGCGACCGCCACGATCAGGGCTCCGCCGCCAACGTGCAGCGCTCGACGTCTATCGTTCATCGCAATATCCCCCGGATCGAGTCTGACCATCCTCACAGATCGATCGAGCCATGACGAACTGGGCGGCCCGCAGCCCCGGATACACTCACATCGATGATTGCTGCGCCACGGGTGTCCATCGTGATACCGGTCTTCAACGACGAATCGACGATCGAGGCCGCGGTTGAGAGTTGCCTCTCGCAAACGCTCGATGCGATCGAAGTGATCTGCGTCGACGATGCATCCACGGACGGCACCGTGGCTGCCATCGAGCGGATCGCAGCCACCGATCAACGCGTGAAGCTCATCCGCCACGACGTCAACATGTCTGCGTTTCAGTCACGTCGGACGGGAATTCTCGCCGCTCGCGCCCCGCATGTCCTCTTCCTTGACGGAGATGACGAGCTCCGCACGCATGCCGCAGCTACCGCCGTCGCTGCGGCCGACGCCGCTGGAGTCGACATCCTCGGGTTCGCGGTGACTGTCGTTGAGCCTGACGGTCGCACCGGCGGCGCGTACGAGTCGCGGCTTCGCCCACGCCATCAACGTCTCTCAGGCGTCGACGTCGTTCGAGGCCTCTTCCCGATCGGCAGGCCAGCTCAGGGACAGCTGTGGCGACATCTGTACCGGACAGAGGTCTTGCGACGTGCCGTGGCATGCCTGCCCGGCGAACTTGTCCTCCCCCGGGTGAATGACCTTCCATTACTGTTCGTTGTGTCGTGCATTGCGACGTCGTACGCGTCCATCGACTCGAAGCTCTACCGTTACCACTTCGGCCGCGGCGGCAGTGGTCACGTTGTCGACAGCCTGACGCGCGCACAGTTCTACACGTCCGCGATCACGGCGATCGACAGCATCAGCCCGGCCGTCCAGAAGATCGCGGCTGGGCATGCGCATCCCGCCGCGGTGAGCGCCGCATACGAGTCAGCTCGAGCGTCCATCATCGGCTATGTCGCGTCGCAACTGATCGAGCACAGCACGAGCGCGGTGCTCGGTGCGGCACTCGAACACCTCCGTTCTGTCGCCAACGAGTCGGACATCATCCGAGCGATCACCAGGTTCTACCCGCAGCTCCTCTCCTCCTTGCGACTCCACAGCCCGCGTTTGCAGGACGGGAGTCGCAGCGTTCGCACCATCGCGCTCGTCACTGGCACGCTGCGAACAGGCGGCGTATCGGCGGTCATCGCAGCCCAGACTCGCTTTCTGAGCGAAGCTGGATATCGAGTCGTCGTGATTGCCCGCACACCCGGTGGTGATGCCTCTCCACTCCCGCCCGGGACCACATTTCTCGAGCTTCGAGACCGCGAGCTCAGCGGGAAGCTGCAAGAGTGGCAGCGGATCTGCGGATCCAACGACATCGACCTCGTCATCGACCATCAGATTCTCTACACGTCGGACTGGCCGCAGTTCGCTCTCGTCGCCCGTGGAGAAGGCGCGGCGACGATCGGGTGGCTCCATAACTCCGTCGCTCGGCCGATCCTCGTCGGCAACGACAGATTGTCGCTCATCGAGCGTTGCTCAAGCCTGCTCTCGAAACTGGTCACGCTCTCAAGGCTCGACGCCGCGTATTTCTCTCTCCGCGGGATCGACCACGCCGTATGGCTCCCCAACCCGCCGTCACCATTGATGCTTTCAGCCCCGGCGCCGCGTACACCAAAGCCCTTCTCGCCGGATCGAATCGAACTCGTGTGGTGGGGAAGGCTCGAGC
Source organism: Microbacterium sp. (assembly GCF_043427715.1). Lineage (GTDB taxonomy): Bacteria > Actinomycetota > Actinomycetes > Actinomycetales > Microbacteriaceae > Microbacterium. Next base: position 27,842 of record NZ_JBHWTD010000040.1, read on the forward strand.
AGCGGACGAAGCAGGTCTACGACCTCATCAGCGTTGGCGCCGCGTTGGATCGACTGTCCGTCGAGTACCACCTCACCGTCATCGGACCGGACTGGGATGACGTCACGGCAGCGAAGTTCAATGCGCGCGCACGCCAGTATGGGGTCGCTGAGCGCGTTGTCGCGATCGGACCACGACGCGGGCAAGCGCTGATCGACGCCATCGACGCCGCCCACCTCTTTGTCTCAACAAGCGTCATCGAGGGATACCAACTCACGATCGCCGAGGCACAGTCTCGCGGCCTTCCGGTCGTGATGTACGAGCTGCCCTGGCTGGACCTTGTGCAGGACAACGAGGGCATCATCGCGGTACCACAAGGCGATGCCGACGCAATCGCCGCTGAGATTGCAACGCTCGCCTCGAATCCGTCACGGTACACCGAACTCTCGAATGCGTCCCTCGCGGCTTCCGAACGCGTACTGAGGCGGGACCTTCCCGGCTTGTACCGCGATCTGGTCGAGGACACCCTCCCGGTGTCGTTCACCCCGAAGGCGACGATCAACGACGCTGGGGCTCTCCTCGGCTTGATCGTCTCCTTCGCCGAACGCGCTCAGACAGGTTCTCGCTCTCGTCGCCCGCCGTCCGCCCGGGTCGGCAGGGTATGGCGGTCACTCGCGCCCCTCGGGCGAGCCGTGGCGAAGCGCCTCCCGGGGTTGCGACCGCTTATCCACCGAGCCAAGAAGGCCCTCGGCCTCACCTGAGTATGCGGGCACGATCCCACCGCCACCAGGTGGTCAGGAGGTCGGTGCGATCGGATCGATCGGCAGGGTGATGTCGATCGTCGGGGTAGGTTCGGGATCCTCGACTTCCGGAGCCTCCGTGGGCGAAGGCGTCGGGTCTGCGGGAGGTGTCGGCGAGGTGGTCGGCTCACTCGGTGCCGGTGTCGGTGCCGGTGCCGGTGTCGGTGACGACGCCGGAACTGACGGGGCGGGGCTGGGGATGGACTCGTCCGGGCTCGGCGCCTCGCTCGCCCGTGAGGATGGAGGTGCGTCGACCGAAGGGGCTTGAGCCGCCAGATCACGAGAGACTTGAAGCGTGTCGCTCACACGATCGCCGCCAGGCATCTCCGCGGTAAGCGTGTAGGTCCAGGTCTGCTCGGAACAGGGGTACGCAACGACGAAGGAATCCGTCGCTACAGGGACCTCGGCATACAGGGGCTGCTCGATCGCGTCGACTTCGACTGCCGCTCCGCCGAGGGCGACCACACTCGCACCCACCACCGTCCAGGAAAGCTCGACGGCCTCCTCGCCGGATTCTGATGTGCATGACGCCACCGGCTGGGCGGACGCGAACTCGGCGACAACATCCGACGCGGGATCGCCTGCCACATTCGACACCGGGACTTCGTCTCCTCCCGGCGCCGTGTCCTCTCCCAAGGATTGACTCACTGGCGCTCCTGCGGGTGAGGCTGGAATCGCGGTGAGGAAGGCGATCGCCGCCCCGGCCGCGGCGGCGATGAGGATCACCGCACCCGTGATCGCGAGCGCGATGATGCGGCGTCGATGCTGCCGCTGAACCGACCGACGATAGTCGTCCCGTCGAAGCGCGGCTCGCGACAGGACTCGTGGGCTCACGACGTCGACCGTCGCAGTCGCTAGGAACTCTTCAAGCAGGGAGGGCGCGTCATTGTTTGACCGCCCGGAAGTGGCGACCGGCGAACCCTCCGCCCCTCCCGCGATCACGGGGCGCGACTCGCTGGCGGTGGGCTTGCCCGCGGGAAGTTTCTGCGACGGCTTGGCGGCGACCGCTGCGCCGACTGCGCCACCACCCGGCTGTTTGGTCCAGCGCACGTAGTCGGCGATGACTTCCTTGGCATCGCCGTCCGCGCGCAACTCCCCCTTGTGGATCCAGAGGACTCGATCGCACGTGTCTCGAAGCGAGCCGGCCGAATGACTAACGATCATCACGAGGCCAGCGTTCTCGCGTAGCTCGCGGATGCGTTGCTCGCTCTTCAGCTTGAAACGCCGATCTCCGACGGCGAGCGCCTCGTCGATCAAGAGAATCGAGTGCGCTCTCGCAGACGCGATCGCAAACCTCAGGCGAGCTCCCATGCCCGATGAATATGTGCGCATCGGGTGATAGAGGAACTCGTTCAGCTCCGCGAAATCTGCGATCGAACCGACTTGCGCGGCCGCCTCCTCAGGCGAGAATCCCATAGCGAGGAGGCCGAGCTTGATGTTGTTCTCACCTGAGAGCTCGGGCACGAGCGCAGCGTTGACGCCGAGCAGCACCGGGCGGTCCGCGGCCCAGATCGCACCCTCCGAAGTTGGGATCAATCCGCTCATGGCGCGGAACAGGGTCGACTTTCCCGACCCGTTATGGCCAACGACGCCGATCGTTTCGCCCTCGGATGCCGTGAACGTGACGCCGCGAACGGCAGGGACAGTCACCTGACCGCGCCCGCCGCGCAGCGCACGCGCGCTGAGCAACGTATCGCGAGAGGACATGCGCTTGCCCGACGCGAACACTCGGTACGAGACATGCGCGTTATCGGCGATGATCATCGGGCGCGCATCTGAGCCGCGCTGTTCAGCGCTCGGGAGGAGCAGGTCAGTCGCTGAGGCCATACTTCGCCTCCGCTTTCCAGAAGTAGACAACGCCGAATGCGAACATGGACAGGGCCCAGACGGGAGCCGCGACAACGGCCAGCAAGGGCGCCGGGTGCCCGACCATCATCGCGTCGCGAACGAGCGCGATGAAGTCGTAGGTGGGAATGAGGTGCGCGATGGTCAGCAGCACCGGGTTGTCCGCGAAGATCACATCGACCTGGAAGAAGATGCTGCTCGCATAGAAGAGGATGCGCGTCACGGTGGGAATGAATTGCTGCACGTCTCGAGCCCACACCGACAGACGAGCGACGATGAGCGCGACCCCGAAGTTGAAGAGCGCCATCATCGCGAGAATCGGAACGACGAGAAGCCACGACCAGGTGATCGGCACACCGAACACGAGGAGGAGCACTCCGAGCAAGAGGATGATCGGGATCAACCGGAGTGTCTGTTCGATGACCACCGCGAGCGGCAGAAGGATTCGTGGAAAGCCGAAGCTCTGGACGAGCTTCGCGTTGCCGGTGATCGCTCGCGCGCCGTTCCCGAAGCATCCCGTGAAGAATTCGAAGACGAAGACGCCAACGATCAGGTACGGGACCCAGTCGTCAGGTCGTGCCGCTCCAGAGATGATGACGCCGAAGATCGCGCCGTAGATCGTGGCGGTAAACAGTGGCTTGAGGACGATCCAAAGCACGCCAAGCCGGTTCTGGAGCAACGATCCGATGAGCCGGTGGCTCGCGAGCGTGGCTGCGAACCGGCGGCGGCGCCACGCCTCGGCGAGATACTCCCCGAGAGGCGGTCGTCGTCCGACGAGGAGAAGTCCCTCTGCGGGCGCTTCAAGGCGTGATGCCATGCCGGATGTCACCACCTCTCGTTGATCCGACCGACGGCGCGACTCGTGGCGCACACTCGCGTGATGATACCCGCCCCATCTGGCAACGCCCCGACCGTGTCACGTGCGGCATCCGATCAGGCGACTGCGTCCATCGCGGCGCGAATCGTCCTCGTCAGGTGAGCGACGTCCGCGCGCGCTGCAGAGATCGACGGGCCCAAGCTGTCCAAATGTTCCGAGAACCGGTCTGTGAACTCTGCGAGTTCCTCGTACCTGCCCACGAGGCCCCCAAGCCCCGCCGCAGTGAGGAGACGACCGATCTTCTGCGGGTCGCTTCCAGAACCGATGGGAAACGCCCCTTCTGTGGCCCCGATGATGAGTCCGTGAGCACGGTCGCTGACGACGGCGAGAGACCTGCTGTAGATCGAGCGTGCAACAACGTCCAGGTCGTCGTGTCGCATACTCGCCGGCACGATGTACTCGCCACCGACTGCCTCGGCGAGCCGAACGGCGCGGGGCGCGTCCCGCGCGACCTGCGCGAGCGTCACGATCTTCGTGCCCGTGGTCGCCGAGAGTCGTTTGAGGTCGGCCAGCCATGCATCACCTGGCCATGGACGGTCGAATCTCATCGTCACGGCCAGCAGGTTACGGGCAGAACGCGGAGTCCACTCGTCGACGGGGGCCCCGAGAGAATATGCCCAGTCGGGGGCGAACTCCCCGAACCCTGCGGCGTCGCGCGAGCCTTGATCGCGCCAGGAGAATACCGACGCGCTCCGAAATGCCGCGTCGAACGTCACCTGCCCGAGCTTGCCGACATCTTTCACACCGATACCTGAGACGATCAGGGCCCCACCGGAGCGCAACACTCGAGCGCACTCTGCGGCACGTCGCGGCACCGGGAATATCCCCGGGCGCGGGTTGATCTCGCCAGCGTTGAAAGCGTGCACGGGGCGAACCGAGGCCTTCTCAGCATTCACCCACTCCGCGCGGTGCACGTAGTAGGTGATGTCCGGCGCTTTCGGGAATCCGGCTCCGTAGTCCGTCGTCGGTGTGCCGATGAAGACGTGCAGGTGGCGTCCCGAACCTCGAAGCGCGTCGAGGTACGCGATCCGAAGCGCGGAGTCTCCGAGGTTGTCGTCCTGGCCCGCGAGGTGCGCGAAGACGTTCTGCGTCGCTTTCGTGTTCACTGAGCGGCAGTCTATTCTTTGTCGCGTGTTGTTTGCGCCCAAGCCCCGCCAGCTGGGCGCGCGTCGATCGCGTCGAAGCCAGGCCGCAACGACCTCACCCGCCGCGGCGAACACGCGCGTGCTCGTCTCAGGCAGGCCTCCGGCACACGGGGTCGCGCACGTCGACCAATTGATCGGCGACGACGCAGGCGGCGGTGCCCCTCTGGGCGCATCCTTCGATTTTCAAACGGTGATCCGCGACCCGCGCGACGTGGACGTCGTGCACCTCATCTCCCCGGATGCCGTCATCGGGGGACCGCGAACAGCGGCAGCTGAGCGTCTGCGGCGGGCGACGGCGTTCGCCGTGCACGTGCAGCGCCGACGCATCGCGCTCGTCCAGACACTCGTCGGCCAGGGTGTTCGATCACCCGCTGAGCAGGTGCTGGACCGCGTGACGACCGCGTTCATCGCGCGGGACGGCCACCAATCCACACCGGATGCCAGCAGGACGCGCGTCATTCCCCACAGCCACCTGCGGGATCGCTTCCTCGGTTATCCGCGCGCCCGGGCCATCGCGGGCCGTGCCGTCATGGTCGCTCCCGCGACGTTGGATGCCGCCTACGAGGCGCCCGTCAAGGTGTTCGCTGCGGCCGACATCCCCGGGTCCTCGCTCCGGATCGTCGGCCGGGCGCCCGCACCGCTCGCGGCGTCGTTCGCTCGCAGCGCGGGGCGCTCCGGCGAGCGCGTGGTCATCCGTGACGAGAGCCTCTCGGACGCCGAGCGTGTGGCCGAGATCACCGCGAGCGAGTTCGTCGTCATCGCGGCGCCCGAGACGCTCGAGTCGCACGCAACGCTGCTCTTGGCGGTGTCGCTCGGTCGTCCTGTGCTCGTCGAGGAGACTCCGGCGACCGCCGCTCTGGCTGCCGAGATCGGGGCGGAGTGGGTGCGGACGCACCCCGGCCGCCTCACCATCGCCCGCTTGGAGGACGCCGTCGCCTCGCTGAACGGCGCCATCCCCACTCATGACCCGCGCCTCGACGACCGCGCACCCAATGTGGTCGCCTCGATGTACCGTGACCTCTACCGGGATGCCGTCAACTCGGTGATCCGATGATTTCGCGACCAACGACTCTGGACCGCTGATGCAGCCTGCCCCCCTCGTCTCCGTCGTCATTCCCGCCACGGACGCCGTCCTGGCGGAGGCGACGCTGAGGTCGTGCACCGATCAGACGCTCCGCGAGCTGGAAATCCTGTGGGTGGTGGATGCTGCCGAGGTCGACGCCGGCAGCACCATCCGCGCGCGGGACGCCGACCCGCGCGTGCGAGTCGTGACGTCATCGACGGGCTCCGCGACGCACTCCGCGCATGCGCGGGGACTCCGCGAGGCCAGTGCCCCCATGGCGCTCCTGGCCCGCGCGGGCGACATACTCCCGGCCGACGCCCTGCGAGCCGCTTCCGATGCCGGCCGCACGGCCGGTGCCGACCTCGTCGTGATCCTCGACGAGTCGGCAGCGCGAGAACTCCCTGCCGTCATGGTCGACGAGGACATCATGCGCCACGTCTTCCCCGAGAGCGACCCCCTCCCGCCGGCCGGGACGCTGTTCCTGCTTCGCACCGTGCTCCTTCGGAAAGCGTGTGCCGACGCGGCCGTCGCGGCGCAGGTCGACGTTGTTCCCGCTGCGGTTTTCCTCGCGGCGGCGCACGCGACACGAGCGACGCGGATCCTCATCCCCGGCCTGGCTGCAACGCCCACCGTGAACGAACGCCGTGACTTCCGCACGCGAGCAGGATCCAGACTGGATGCCCTCGACGCCTTCACAGGCGTCGGCCACCTCGTCCGCCAGCGCGCTCGGGATGTACCGAACCCCGAACCTCTGCTCGAGGGGTTCGAGGCGATGCGACTCGCCCTCATCGCCGAGGCGATCCGCCTACTCCTGCTGGACGGCGATGCGACAGAGGCGCTCCGCCTCATCGAAGGCCGAGCAACGGCACTGGACCTGGTGCTCGCCGCGTCCGAGTTCGCTCGGGAGTTCCTACCGGCGCTCGCGCAGCACGGGACCCGGGTGGAGTTGGACCGATCCCCGTCACGCAGCATCCTGCTCACGACGAACGTCCTGACCACCGGCGGCGTGTCGGGCGTCCTTCTGACGCAGGCGAGATTCCTGGCGGATGCCGGTCACCGAGTCACCATCGCGACACACCGTGCCGGCAGCGACCCGGCGGCGGCGCCCGCCGGCGTGACCGTCGAGCACATCACGGCGACAACACCTCGGGACAGGCTGATTCAGTGGGCGGGGATCTGCGAGCGCCACGCCGTCGACACGGTCATCGACCACCGCATCCTGTACTCGCGCGATTGGCCGGCGTACGCATTGACAGCGCGCGCGCTCGGAGCCGCCACGATCGGCTGGATCCACAATTTCGCCGGCCGCCCGACGTATAACGGCAACGACCTCCACACTCTGCTGCAACAGCACCTCGGCGCGCTGACGCAGCTCATCGTGCTCTCGCCGCTTGACGTCGCCTTCTGGAAGCTCCGTGGGATCGACCACGTGGCTTACCTCCCCAATCCCCCGTCGCCCATGCTGCTCGACACGCCGGACGACGCCGCCGCACGGACGCGGCCGCGCGGACCCGTGCAGCTGATCTGGTGGGGAAGACTCGAGGAGCACACGAAGAAGGTGAGCGAGCTCATCGAGGTCGCTGCCCACCTCAAGGCGCTCGGCACGGATTTCCGCCTGCGCATCGTCGGGCCGGATTGGACCGACATGTCCCGCGACCGACTCAACGCGCTCGCCGACGAGCGCGGCCTTTCCGGACTCGTCGAGGCTGTCGGTCCCCGCCGCGGTGACGACCTCCTCGCAGCCATCGATGCCGCGGACGTCTTCGTCAACACGAGCATCATCGAGGGGTACCCACTGACGCTGCCGGAGGCGCAGTCCAGGGGTCTCCCGATCGCCATGTACGACCTGCCATGGCTCTCTCTGCTTGACGACAACGCCGGCGTCGTCACGGTTCCCCAGGGGGATGCTCGGGGCCTTGCCGTCGCGATCACCGACCTCGCCGCCGACGGCGAGCGATACGAGGCGATGTCGGATGCCGCGCTCGCCGCAGCCCGGCGCGCGGCATCCGCAGACTTCGGCGATCTCTACGCGAAGCTGCTGACCGGATCGCTCCCCGCGGAACTATCGCCGGCGCCCACCCTCGACGACGCGCGTCAGGTCCTGGACCTGCTCCTCTTCTTCGCAGAGAACCGCGCGCCGCGTCAGACGCCCGCTACCGCCACGACGCGACGGCGACCGCCTGCGTCGGTGCGAGGGCGCCTGGAGCGGAGACTCACCCCCACGGCTCACCGACTGCTGTCGCTTGCGCCGTGGCTGCGACCCGTGGCGCAGCGCACGAAGCGTGCGCTCCTGCGGTGAGCCGCACCTCCATTGCTCCGAAAGGGCGCACCGCCGAATGAACGCGACACCTCTCGTCTCGATCGTCATCCCCGCTTTCAACGATGCAGAGCGCATCGCGAACGCCCTCTCGAGCTGCATCGCCCAGACGCTCGGTGAGATCGAGATCATCGTCGTCGACGACGCCTCGACAGACGACACGGCGCGCATCGTGCAGGAGCACGTCCGGGACGACCCCCGGATCTCCCTCCTGCGTCAGCCGACCAACGCTTCGGCACTGCAGGCGCGACGCGCAGGGGTCATGGCCGCGCGTGCGGACTACGTCCTCTTTCTCGATGGAGACGACGAGCTGGCTCCCGGAGCGGCCGCGACGGCGCTCGAGCATGCAAGGTCGCAGAACACCGATCTGCTGCAGTTCGGCGTCGATGTCGTCCGGCTCGACGGCTCGACGGGGGGACGATTCGAGTCCCGCCTGCAGCCGCGCCAGACGTGGCTCGAGGGAGACGAGGTCCTCCGGGGCCTCTTCCCCATCGGTGAGGCGGCGCAGGGGCAGTTGTGGCGCTACCTCTTCCGGACAGGCCTCCTGCGGGAGGTGTATCAGCGGGTCCCCGAGGATCTGGCCCTCCCCCGCGTCAACGACCTTCCGATCATGTTCCTCGCTGCGGCCTCGGCGAAGCGCTTCGCGTCGATCCCCGACCGCCTGTACCGCTATCACTTCGGCCAGGGCAGCAGCGGCCACAAGCTGCGCACGCTCGAGCAGATCACGTTCTATGCGAGTGGCATCGCGTCGATCGACTCGATCGGGTCCACCGTCGCGGATCTCGCGGTCGACGGCGAGGGCTGCGATGCGGTCGAGGCCGCGTACCGATCGGTCAGGGAATTCATCGTCGGGTACACCACGTCGTATGTGGCTCAGCACACCCCGGACGATCTCGTCGAGCAGGCCTTCAGCCACCTGAGGACGCTTGCGCCATTCCCTGACATCGTGCGGGCGGTCTCGCGTCACTTTCCGTCGAGTCTGGACCTCCTTGCCGCGCGGACCGGACGCGTCGACCTCGGATCACGCACGGTCCGCAGCGTCCTCCTCACCACGAGCGCGCTCCGGACGGGCGGGGTGTCGGGTGTGCTCCTCGCGCAGGCCCGAATTCTGTCTACAGCCGGGTATCGAGTGACCATCGTCGCCCACGAGCCTGCGGCGGAGGGCGTCGATCTCCCGGCCGCGGAGTACATCGAACTCTCTCCAGGCGGTCTTGCCGATCAGCTTGCGGAGTTCGTCGACGTCTGCCGGACGCGTGACGTCGACGTGGTGATCGACCACACCATCCTCTACTCGAGGACATGGCCGATCTACGCGCTCGCGGCACGCGCCGAAGGCATCGCCACAATCGGTTGGGCGCACAACTTCGCACTCCGGCCGGTGCTGCTGGGCTTGAAGCGCTTGGCCTTCCAGGCGCGCCACGTCCCCGCACTGGCGATCTTCGTCGTGCTGTCCCGACTCGATGTCGCCTTCTGGAAGCTTCAGGGGATGCCGCGCACCGTCTTCCTCCCGAACCCGCCCTCGGACATCTTCGTGGCGCAAGCTCGCCGGTCCTCGCCTCGGACCGCTCCGCGCGGGCGCCGCGCGGAGCTGATCTGGTGGGGACGCCTCGAGGAGAGGACCAAGCGACCGTCCGAGCTGATCGCGGTTGCGAGCGAACTGGCCGGAAGGGGCGTCGACTTCCGCCTCCGGATCGTCGGCCCGGACTGGAACGACCTTTCAGGCAGCGACCTGGAGACACGTGTCGCGCGCGCAGGACTCGAGTCTCAGGTGGAGATCACGGGCTTGCTCACCGGCGGGGATTTGCAGGCAGCCATCGATTCCGCTGACGTCTTCGTGAACACGAGCGTCATCGAAGGACATCCGCTCACGCTGCCCGAAGCCCAATCCCACGGCCTCCCTGTCGCCATGTACGAACTGCCCTGGCTCGAGCTCCTCGACGGAAACGAGGGCGTCGTCACCACTCCACAACGGGATGCCGCTGCCCTGGCGGCAGCGATCGTGACGCTGGTCTCCGATCCGCACCGCTACGAAGAGCTCTCCTCAGGATCGCTTGCGGCAGCTGAGCGTGTGCGATCACAGGATCTCACCCCTTACTACCGAGGACTCTTCGCCGGTGAGCTGCATCATGACCACTCGCCAGATCCGACGACGGCTGACGCGCAGCAGCTCATCGACCTCGCGATCGAATTCGCTGAAGACTTCACGCAAGCGCCGTCTAATGCCACTTGCAGCCTGCCTACCGCAACGGTCACAGCTGCCGACCAGAGCACGAGCGGCGAGTCGGGCATCACGTCGCTGGCGGAAGTACTCCGGCCGACCGCGAACCGGCTCCTAGAGCGAGTCCCGGCACTCCGACCGCTTGCTCAGACGCTCAAGCATCGTCTGTTCCAGCGATGAGCTCAGACCTCTGCGCGACATCTCGGCACCGTCAATGTGAGGTGGAAAACCCAACGGGACTCAAGCCGACGGCACTGATGTCATGAAGCGCTCGACGGTCTGGCAGATGATGACATCCGGCCGCTGTTCGCTGATCACCTCATCCAACATCTCAGCACTCGGAGCCTGACCCGGTTTCCCGGACGGTACTTGTGTGTTGATCATGCCGCGATTTCTGCGGCGGTGTAAAGGGCTTCGTAGTCTGCGGGGCTGAGGTCGCCGAGCGAGGTGTGCCGGCGGCGGGGGTTATAGAACCCTTCGATTCACTCGAACATGGCCGACGCGAGCTGCGTCCTGGAGTCCCAGCTCGTGCGGTCCAGGAGCTCGCGTTGCATCGTCGACCAGAAGCTCTCGATGAGCGCGTTATCGACGCTGGAGGCGACTCTGCCCATCGATCCGAGCAGACCGGCCTGGCGGAGCCGGTGCCCGAAGAGCCACGAGGTGTATGGCGCTCCGCGGTCCGCGTGAACGACCGTGCCGGGCTCGGGACGGCGTCGCCAGCGCGCCATCTCGAGCGCGTTGACGACGATCTCCGCGGTGATGCGATCGGAAATCGACCAGCCGACGATGCGGCGTGAGTACGCGTCGATGACGGCGGCGCAGGAGACTCATCCGTCTCTCGCGCGGTGCTGCGTGATGTCGCAGAACCAGAGCCGATTCGGCGCGTCGGCGCGGAACTGCCGCTTCACGAGGTCCTTGTGCGTCGCCGTGTCCGGCTTCCACCCGCGTCGCTTCCGACGGTGCGAGACCCCGACCAGACCGTCCAGTCGCATCAACCGGGCGACGCGTTAATGGCCGACGTGAACGCCGAGACCGAGGCGCAGCTCGGCGAGCACGCGCGGAGCACCATAGGTCTCGCGGGAGTCGGCGTGGATGCGTCGGATCGTCGTCCTCAACGCCGCATCCGCGACCGCTCGCGGCGATGGTGGCCGGCTCACCCACTCGTAGTAGCCCGAGGTCGAGACGTTCAGGAACCGGCAGGCCACCGCGACGGGATCCCGTCAGCGGCGAGCTCCTGGATCAGCCGGAACCCTGTTTTGGGCGCACGTTCTCCCGGGCGAAGTATGCGCTGGCGCGCTTGAGTATCTCGATCTCCATCTCCAGCGCCCGGTTGCGGCGGCGCAGCTCGACGAGCTCCTTGTGCTCGTCTGTCGTGACACCGGCCTTGCGACCGGAGTCGACCGCGTCGCGGTTCATCCAGTTCCGCAGGCAGGACTCGCTGATCCCGAGATCAAGGGCGGTTTGGCCGACAGGATTGCCCTGGGCAACCAAATCCAGAGCTCGACGCCGGAACTCCGGCGGGTGGGCAGCAGGCATCTCACAGACTCCTTCCGAGACGGTCATCGCCTCAACTCAGGTGTCCGGGAAACGGGGTCAGGCTCCCCTTGAGCGAGGAGCAGCGCCGCGGCAGGAACGGTGCGGCCGAAGGGTTCAGACGACTCCGACTTGATGGGCGCCGCCAACTGTATGGCCAAGCCCTCGCCCGCGTGGGCGCGCATGAGCTCCAGGTAAAGGAGATCACCAAAGTTGTCACGCTCGTATGCGCCGACCGCAACCACTCGAACAGCCTTCTCAGGCAAATCGGTCGTCATGGTCGCACAAGCAGCCTCGGAGCGAGCGCCACCGCCCGGTCCAGCAGCACTTCGGCGCGGCGCACAAAGCTGTGTTCCTGACGGATGCGTTCCGAAATTGCGAGCATGTCAGAGGGCGCCGGAACCCAGGAACGATCCCGCAAAGCATCAACGACCCCTGCCGCATCGTCGACGGCGCGCACAGCATCGCCAAACAATTCGAGCCCGACGAGACGATCGGAGACCACGGGCACGCCGGCCGCGATGGCGTCGAAAGTGCGGTTGTTGATGAAACCCCACTCTCGCATCGACTCCATGTGATCGTTGAGCACTACGGCGGCAGCTCGGTAGTGCGACGCTGCCTCATCGAAGGGCAAGAAGCTTCCTCGATACAGCTCTGGAGGAGCGGCCTCGTCCCATTTTCCGCCCCACAATCCCACCGCGAATCCCGCATCGAGCGCGGCATTCACGATGGGGCGGCCGCCCTCGTTGAGCCGAGGCCCGCCGACGAATAGGACATCCTCCGCTTGCGACGCAGGAGCGATTCCGGGGTGGAATCGCTCGGGCGCTGTTGCCTGAAGCAGGACATCGATCGGCCTTCCGCTCTGCTCGGACATCCACGCCGCCCATTTGGGCGACGCCGCGAAGACCGCGTCGTACCCTCGCACCTCTTCAACAGTGACCCTCTCGGACCGACTGATCACCCACAGGATGTTGATTCGCCCGGCCTGTGGCGCGGCCGGCTCCGCGCCCCTGACTGTCAGCGTCACGTCCGTAAGATGGGCACTGGACTGGTTGTGCGCGCCGTGGCGAGTGATGACCACTTCTTGTCCCAAGCTGGTGAGCGCCGCGCCGAGGTCGTCTGCATACGGGACATCGCCCCATCGGTCCTGAATGCCGTTCGCCCCGATCCGGATCGCCCACCGGAACGACGGAGTCTCTCCTCGGCCCTCGATCGAAACAGACCGCGGCGGACGACTGAGTATAGGCCGAGGGAACTGCGTTGATCGCATGTGTTCCCACGAGAATCCCAGATCGGAGTATTGCTGAGCTTGCGGCTCAGGGACTTTGTCTCCCCAGCGCTCACGGAAAATCACTTGATTGATAGTCTCGCGATCGAACCGCCCCGGCGACTTGCTTTCCTCGTGCACAACCTGCGAACGGTGTTCGACTTCGAACGTCGCACCCGAAGCCTCACCCGCGCGAAGGCAGAAGTCCACGTCCTCAAATCCATTCGCATAAATGGGATCGAAGCCCCGCAAACGAGCGAAGTCAGCAGCCCGCAGCAGCATGGCGCCACCGGTGATGGCGCTGAAGCCCTTTCCATGATGGCGATAAGCGTCCTGTGGGGGATGCTCATGCAGGAAGTGAGTAGCGAGACCGTTTCGTGCGTTGAAGATCGTCCCGGCTGTCTGAATATTGCCGTTGGGGTAGAGAAGGAGCGGCTGGACCCCCATGGCCGTACTCGTCGTCAGGCGGTCCAAGAGCGGCTCGAGCCACCCGTCCTTGACAGACGTGTCGTTGTTGAGGAACATCACATACTCGCCGGTGGTGTTCGCGAAGCCGACGTTGGATCCGGTAGCGAAGTTGAGATTGCGCGCCAGACGCAGATACTTCACGCGAGGGTGCGACGCGAAGCGAGCAGACAGCACGCGTCCAACAGCCGAGCGCGAACCGTTGTCGACAATCACAACCTCGACGTCTGCACCTTCGGTGGTTTCGAGCACTCGGTTGACAGCTCGCATAGTGCGCGAGTGGTCTTGATACGCGATCACTACGACGCCAACCCGACCGGGCACCCTAGATGAAAGCTGCGCTTGCGCGGCCCGCCAATCCGTCGCCTGCTTTGCCATGACGACGAACTGCCAGTTGGATGACTCGCGGCTGGTGATCCGATCAGGTCGGGGATTGTCCACGTAGTCGCAGCCGATGAAGGGCAGGTACCGGAACGCGCCCAGTGCGGACAGGCGCATGATGAGGTCGTAGTCCACCCAGCGTTTGAGCGCTTCGTCGAAGTGGCCGACAGCATCGATGCTGGCACGGCGCGCGATGAAGGTGTTCATGTCGATCGAGTTGCCGAACAGCAGATCCGTCGCGCTCACATCCTCCCCTCGGAAGACGTCCTCCTTTCCCTCCCCGAAGACACGCATTCCTGCGTGAGTACCGACGATCGTGGGGTCACCGATGAGTGTTCCGACGCTCAACGATAAGAAATCTGGTCTCCACGTGTTGTCCGCATCAAGGAAGGCAACAAACTCACCTCGCGCCGCCATGAGTGCCGCGTTGCGCGCGGCCGAAACCCCTTGATGCTCCCGCTCGAGCAGACGGACTCGAGGGTCGGACTCGGCGATCTCGCGGACGATCTCCGCGGTTCGGTCAGTTGACCCGTCGTCCGCGACTATGAGCTCCCAGTCCGGGTAGCGCTGCAGTCTAACCGACTCGATCGCAGCGGCAACGGTGTCTTCGCGATTCCATGTGGGCATGACCACAGAAACAAGCGGGCCAGCTTCCACAGCACTTGCACTATCACGGAAGGTTTGCTCGCGCGCTACGTTCCAATGCGGACGCGCGTGATGCTCACGACCTCGCTGAGAGTTGAACATCGCAGCGTGAGCAAGTGCTTGTTCGCGGGCGGATTTGAGCGTCGGGACTGGTCCGAGATAACCAGCCGGAACGGGAAGCGAATCCTCAGGTCGCATCGAACGAAGCAACTGTACTGCGTTCTTCCCAAGCGTCACACCCGCGGACCTGGGGTCGAAGAGGGGACCCCACGCGCGAGTCGCGGCATCATCCGAGTTTAGGTACGCCAGGAACGCCGAGATGTCCCCCTTGCGCAACTTATCGCGGAGCGCGGGAGGGATGTAGTCGAACTCGATCAGCGGATGCGGATTGAGTTGAGCGCTAAAGCCGTATCTCACATAGTGAAGAGCGGCGTCATGGTCACGTATCTCCGCTTTGCCTGCAGTCGCGGAATAATACTCCGCGTCGAAGATGCCCGACGCGAGAAGAGCGGCGGCGTGTTCATGCTCCTGCCGCTGCGGATGAACGGTCTTCTCTCCACGAATCTCACGCAGCTCTTGCCTGTGACGAGCCGAGTTCGCGCGGCTAACCTGCAGTTGTTTCGTGAGCTCGCGAATCTGCTGACGGTCCACCTCCGACGCTTCTCGCAGTCTCGCTAGCGTGGATTCCAGTCGCTCAGCCCTGTTCCCCGAGGATCGGGAGACACCTACGCGCCTGAGTCCGAGTCGGGCTAGAAGTTCGTTGACACGCATGAAAGAAAGCTTATGGGACGGCTGGCCGCCAGCTTGCCATTGATGTCTGTTAGCGTCCGGTGCGCACACAACCCACGGTGGCTATCAGCGCGATGAAGCGGAGTTCATTGCTGCAGGGTGACGTCAGTGTCGCATGACGGTCAGGCCTATCGTGCGTACGTCAGGTCAGACCGAGAGCGTTGAGACAGTCCTCCAGGTGCCCGATGTCCAGCCCACCCTTCCCGTCTGACCGGTACTGAATGTGCGCCACTTCCTGGTTCTTGACGGAGGCTATTGCGCGTTGTGTGGGAACGATCGACCGCTGCGTGCGCGCATCACCAAGCTCGACAACTCGGGCCGCGCGCGAAAATGCCGCAAGGTGGAGCGCCGATCCCGCTGCGCCAGCCAGGATGCGCGCATCGCGCGCAATAGCGACTTGCTTCCGGATGGGGATCTCTTCCGGGTGGATCACCTCGAATCCGTGCTCCGCAAAGACGTTGTCGACGGCTGGAGCGTTCGTCATCGACCTCGGGTCCTGACCACGAGCCGCCATTGAGCTCCGGCTGAGAAAGACCCGGTCTCGCGCCTCATTTTCCACACCGGTTGAATTAGCGACTGCGTCCCAGACACGATTGGCCCGAGACGAGATCCTCTGCGGGTAGTCATACAACCGTCTTCCGACCGCAAGTGACTGGAACCGCATCGGCGTCTCGTCGATGATGCGTATTGCCAGGTCGCCTACAGCCAAACGGATGAGTTCATCTTGCCATGCGAAGCGCTCGCGCACATTAAACCGGTGAGCGCACACACCATCGAAGTGTTCACCCCCAGGTTCGAATGCTGGCCACAGAGCAGGCAAGGTCTCCACGAGGAAATGCCCGAAGACGTGCATCCAGTTGCCGACGTACAACCAATCGCCTTGCACCATCTGGCCAGACGCCAACTCGCGCTCCTCGCGCGTCAGACGTAACGGATTGACCGTGAGCACTACGTCGGAGGCGATCCCACCACGCCTCTGAGAAGCCGCTACCAGCTCATTGTCGCGCGTGTATACCGCTCCCCGGATGTACGCCCGGGGAGAAGGCAGGTCCCAGAAGATCCGTCCACTGTCGGCTTGAGAGCAATAGGGATCCTCGAGCTTCACCTGCGCGACATCTGCGTCGTCGATGAGAGGGAAATCCTGCTTGCCCCACGTAGTCAGACCCGCTACATCGGAGATCATGGGAACCAACCATCCGTCCAGTCCGCGGGGATCTAAGACGATCTCCGCCCGTGCAGAAGCGTAACGCGTCTTGCCAGGTAAGTGGACCCGCCGAGCCGCGGCACCAGGCGGGCAGGCGCTCGTCTCCATCTCTGCTACCAAGCTCAGAGTGCGAGTATCAAAGATCTGTCCCGACCCACACGCGGGCCCCAGTGGCCCAGCTTCGCGAGAAGCCAACTTCCGCGATGGCACCGCCGAGGACAGTAGCCTCTAGCCATGCCGCATGAGCCGTCTCCGTTGCCGAGCAACTCGGCGACCTTCGTCGCATTGACCGGACCGGCAGGCAACCTCGGCGACGCGCTCATTCGCAGGGGCACGCTCGAGTGGGCGCTTGGCACCTCCGACGAGGTCGTGGCGTATGTCGGTGACGCGCCTGACGCGTGGCTGCGGCAGCTCGGCGTGCCGACCGGCACGCGCGTGCTACGCAGCAAGCGCAGCGTCGCGCGGTGGCTCTGGCTCATCGCGACGGCGCCGCGGCACCCCGTCCTCGTGTTCGAAGCCGGAGAAGTGCCCCTTGACCGTGGCAATGGCCTCCGCGAACTGGTCTTCCTCGCCGAGACCGTGATCGTGCGCCTCAAGGGCGGCGTCGTCGTGCGGCCGCCCCGCGGCATCCGTGCACCGAGCGATCCCTCACTGTGGCTGCACGCGCGCGCAGCGCTGCTGTCGCAGGTCGCGCTCTGGCGTGACGCCGAGAGCGCCGCTCTCGCGCGCGGCGGGCGCCTCGCGCCCGACATCGGGTTCGGCGCCGGCGTCACCGACGGCAAGCCCGCCGACGAGCGCGACGAGCTCATCGTGAGCCTGCGCGGCGCGCGCCCTCACCCCGACGCCGCGTGGGTCGACGCGGTGCGGCAGACCGCGGCTGCAGCGCACCTGCGCATCCGCACCGTCGTGCAGGTGCGCGAAGACGAAGACCGATCGCGCGAGCTCGCCGACGCCCTCGGCGGACAGTTCGAACCTTGGGGCGATCGCGACCCCGTCGCCCAAGAGGCCCTGCTGCGCGAACGGTACGTGAGCGCGCGGCTGGTCATCTCCGACCGGATGCACGTGCTCGTGCTCGCCGCCCTCGCCGGCGCCGTGCCCGTCGAACTCGTGCCCGCGCCCACCCGCAAGATCGCCGACGCGTTCGCGACCATTGGGTACACCGGGTTCACGCGCGACGCAGCCGGCAGCGACGCGGCCGACATGCGCGACTTCCTCGAGGCGCAACTCGATCGCACATCCGAGATGCGGGAGCGCGTCCGCGACGCCGACCGCCGGCTGGCTGACATCGAGGCCGAGGTACGCGAGACGATCCGGGCCGCGCGGGCATGAGTGACCGCATCCTCTTCCTCTCGCACACCCACGCGTTCGGACCCTTCCGCGTCGGCAGCCACCACTACGCCCGCACCCTCGCGCGCGGCGGCGCCGAGGTCGTGCACCTGTCGACGCCGCTCTCGCCCGCGCACCGCGCGACCGGCCGGGTGAGCCGCGCCGCTGCCGCCGCACTCCCCCGCGGCCCGCATCGCGACACCGACGGGGTGACGCACCTCATCCCGCGCACGCTGCTCCCGCGCCCGTACGGGCGGTTCCGCGTCGCGCGCGAGCTGACGCGTCACGGCATCCGCCCCGCTTTCGACGCGGTGCTGATCGACCAGCCCCTGCTGTGGGACGACTCGGTGCGTGGCCTCTCACCGCGCCTCGTGTACCGCCCCACCGACCTCTACCCCGCCGGTGTCAAAGCCGACCTGCAGCGCCGCGTCGTCGCCGCCGCAGACGGCATGCTCGCCACCTCGACCGAAGTGCTGCGCGGGCTCGGCCCGCTGACGATCCCTGGACTGGTGCTCGAGAACGGAGTGGATGCGGCGCGGTTCGCGGGCTCGGCTGCGGCGCGGCCGGCGGTGTGCGTCTACGTCGGAGCGCTCGACAAGCGCTTCGACTGGGCCCAGCTGGATGCTTGGGCGCGCGCGCACGCCGACGTGCGATTCGTCGTGGCGGGGCCTGCCGCTGCGCCGGCGGTCGCGCTGCCCGGGAACGTCGAGCTGCTCGGCGCCGTCCCGTACGACCGGCTGCCGGCACTGCTGCAGAGCGCCCGCGTCGGACTGCTGCCCCTCTCCGACGATCCGCTCAACGCCGGGCGCAGCCCCATGAAGCGGTACGAGTATCTCGCCGCCGGCCTCGCCGTCGTCTCCCGCGAGACCCCCGGCATCCGGTCGGAGGAGAGCGCCGGCCTGTTCGCCTACGACGATCCGGATGCCGCGGCGCGCGCGCTCGAGCGGGCGCTGGCGTTCACGTCGCCGAACACCGCAGGGGTGGCCCGGGCGGCGGCGGAGTCGTGGGAGGCGAAGACCGACGCGCTGTGGGCGTTTGTGCGGGGGCTGGCGGGGTAGGGTGCGACCCCTCGACAAGCTCGGGGATCGGGGAAGGGCTCGGGAGCGGAGAGTTGCGGGGGCAGTTGTGGCGGGCTCAGCCCGCGGGAGGTCGCCACGAGCGACCCCGCAACCAGCGGGGCGGCCCCGTGCGCGATGCGCTGAGGGGTGCGACGCGAGGGTGTGCGACCCCTCGACAAGCTCGGGGATCGACAAGCTCGGGGATCTGCAAGCTCGGGGCTCGGGGACCGCGGGTCAGGCGCGGAGCGCGAGCTGGAGGGTGTCGGAGACGACGGCGGCGGTGCGCGCCCAGTCGTGGGCGCCGAC
>NZ_JBHWTD010000041.1:0-144457 GCF_043427715.1 Microbacterium sp.
TGACTCTGTGGGGCGCTGAGCGGCTTCCACGCCCTGATCAGCTCCGGCACGACCCCGAAACTGATCCAGAAGGAGTCACAGGCCCGCATCATCGGCTACGGCGGCATGCTCACCGAGAGTTTCGTGGCGATGATGGCGCTGATCACCGCCTGCGTGATCGACCAGCACCTGTACTTCGGCATGAATGCCCCGCTCGGGCTGACCGGCGGCACGCCCGAGAGTGCGGCCGCCTACACCAATGGCCTGGGTCTGGTCGGTCCCGGCGGGCAGCCGCTGCACGACGCGACGCCGGAGGTGTTCAGCCAGGCCGCCGCCGGCGTCGGCGAGCAGACGATCATCTCCCGGACCGGCGGTGCGCCGACGCTGGCCTTCGGCATGGCGCAGATCTTCGGCGAGATCCCGCTGATCGGTGCCGCGAAGGCCTTCTGGTACCACTTCGCCGTCATGTTCGAGGCCTTGTTCATCCTCACCACCATCGACGCCAGCACTCGCGTCGCCCGCTCCATGATCTCGGACCTGCTGGCCAATGTGCCGGGCCTGGGTCGCTTCGCCGACCACCAGTGGCGCCCGGGTGCCTGGATCACCACCGCACTCACCGTGCTCGGATGGGGAGCGCTCGTCGTGATGGGCGTCACCGACCCCCTGGGCGAAACCAACATGCTCTACCCGCTGTTCGGCATCGCCAACCAGCTGCTCGCCGCGATCGCGCTCGCCGTGGTCATGGCGATCGTCGCCAAGCGCGGGCCGAGCTTCGTGAAGTGGCTGTGGATCATCGCCGCGCCGCTCGCGTTCGCGGCCGTGGTGACCATCACGGCATCCGCCTACAAGATCTTCTCGCCGAACCCGGCGATCGGATACTGGGCGAACCACTTCCGCTACCGCGACGCGCTCGCCGCGAACGACACCAGCCTCGGCACTCCCGAGGTGATGGGCGCCGTCATCCGCAACACCTTCGTGCAGGGCACCCTGTCGATCGTGTTCGTGGTGCTCGCGATCATCGTGATCGCCGCCTCGATCGCCGTCACCATCGCCGCGATCCGTCGCGGCGGCGACACCCACGAGGACGAGCCGACCCCGTCGCGCCGCTTCGCCCCGGCCGGATTCATCGCCACCCCCTCCGAGCGTGCGCTCGAGAAGGAGTGGGAGCCGATCCTCGCCAACGAACGCGCCGCGAATCGGCACTGACCGGAGGAACACCCATGACCGCCGTGCACAACTCCTCAAGAACGTCGACGATCGGTGCCGTACCGGCCCGAACCGAGCCGAGCCGCACAGGGTTTGAGGAGTTGTGCACGCGGGGGTGGGCGCTCGTGGTCCAGGCGGGCCGCGGTGTCCGCTGGTACATGACGAACCTCATGGGCGACAGCGCCTATGGCACCTACGTCGCCCACCACCGGCGGGTGCACCCGAACGAAGAGCCGATGACCGAACGACAGTTCTGGCGCCAGAAGATGGACGACCAGGATCGCAACCCCGGAGCCCGCTGCTGCTGACTCTCCGCTCTAGGCTCATCGCATGACCGATGCCGTCGTCCTCGCCGCCCTGCTCGGCGGGGTCGGCGGCATCGTGCTGACGCTGCTGCTGATCCTCGCCCGCAGGTTCGCGCGCGGCGCCTCGGGACTGGGCAGCGAGGCCGAGGAAGCCACCTACCGCGCCCTCCATCACGCGAGCCTCGCGGCTCCGCACCTGCGGGGCGGTCTCGCCGGCGCCGACGTCGGCCGCAGCGCGAAGCACCTCCGGGCCGTGCTCGGCAGCCGCGCCGTCGTGCTCGTCGTGGGCGACGTCGTCGTCGCGCGCGACGGACAGACCGACGGGTTGGATGCCGCGGCCCGCCGCATCGCGGCGCAGGTCCGCGGCACCGGCCGTCGCCGCGTCTTCCCCCGCCCCGACGGCGGTGACGACCTCGAGGCGGTGGGCGCTCCGATCCGCGTCGACGACGAGATCGCCGGAGTGCTGGTCGCGTTCGCCGCGCCGGTGCGCGCGGCGCTCGTGCGGGCGACGGGGGAGCTTGCGGACTGGTGCGCGGCGCAGGCGACCATCGGTGAGCTGGACGCCTCGCGCACAGCGCTCGCCGAGGCCGAACTCCGCTCGCTCCGCGCGCAGATCTCGCCCCACTTCATCTACAACGCGCTGACGGCGATCGCCTCGTTCATCTCCACCGACCCGCCTCGCGCCCGGGAGCTGGTGCTGGAGTTCGCCGACTTCACCCGTTACTCGTTCCGCCGACAGGGGGAATTCACCACCCTGGCCGAGGAGCTGCGCAGCATCCACTCCTACCTCGAACTCGAGCGGGCCCGGTTCGGCGACCGCCTCACCGTGACGCTGCGGATCTCGCCCGAGACCCTCGCCACCGTGATCCCGTTCCTGTCGGTGCAGCCGCTCGTCGAGAACGCCGTCCGCCACGGCCTCGAGCCGGGGGAGCGCGGCGGGACGATCATGATCGCCTCGATGGATGCCGCGACCCACACCGAGATCACGGTCGAAGACGACGGCGTCGGGATCGACCCCGAGGAGCTCCACGCGCTGCTGACCCGGGTCTCCGACGGCGCGCACGTCGGGTTGCAGAACGTCGACACCCGCCTGCGCCAGCTGTACGGACCCGACGGGGGACTGGTCGTGGAGACGAACGTGGGCGCGGGTACCCTGGTGCGGATGCGGATCCCGAAGTCGCAGCCACACCACGATTCAGACCGGTGAGGTGAAGCCATGATCGACGTCCTCGTCGCCGACGACGAGCGTCCCGCACTCGACGAGCTCGCCCACCTTCTGGGAGCAGACGAGCGGGTGGGCCTCGTGCTCACCGCGTCGTCAGGAGCGGAGGCGGTCCGGCTGCTCAGCGAGCGGGCGGTGGATGCCGCGTTCCTCGACATCCACATGCCCGGCCTGTCGGGACTCGAGCTCGCCGCCGCGCTGCGGGGCCTCGCCAATCCGCCCGCGATCGTGTTCGTGACCGCCGACGACGCCCACGCGGTCGACGCCTTCGAGCTGCGCGCGCTGGACTACCTGCTGAAACCGGTCCGCGTCGAGCGGCTCCGCCGGGCCGTCGACCGGGTGGTCGAGCTCGAGCGCCCCGCCGACGCCGACGAGGTGCTGCCGGTGACAGTCGGCGCGAGCGTGCGGTTCGTGCACCGCAGCGACGTGAAATGGGTGCGCGCCGAGGGCGATTACACCCGGCTCCACACGGATGCCGATGCCGCGGGCAGTCTCGTGCGGATCCCCATCTCGGAGCTCGAGACCCGCTGGGCGGACGCCGGCTTCGTGCGCGTGCACCGGTCGTACCTCGTGCACGCGGCATCCGTCACCGAGATCCGCCTCGGCGGGGCCGACCCGGCGGTCTGGGTCGGAGCGGTCGCCCTGCCGGTGAGCAGGAGACTGCTTCCCGCGGTGCGCGACGCCCTCACCCGGCGGAGCGGGTCGTGACCGCGTCTCCGGACGAGGCGGCGGACCGACCGGCGCGCGTGCGGGTGACCGCGGGCACCGCACACCCGGGTGCACCGACGCGGGGGATCGCGCTGCCCGGGGCGCCGGTCGACGACGTCGATGCCGTGTATGCGCGGGGCCTGCAGCGGTCGCAGCTGCGCTTGGCGCTCGGCATCCTGCTCGGCTTCCTCACCGTGATGCTCGCGATGGTCTCGCTCATCACCCTCGTCCCCGAGCTCGATGACATCGCGATCCTGGGGGTCCCGGTGTCGTGGCTGCTGCACGCCTTCGGGCTGTACCCGGTCATCGTCGGCTTCGCGCTCCTCTATCTGCACGGCGCATCCCGCAACGAGCGCCGCTACCGGGCGCTGCGGGAGCAGGAGTGAATAACGTTCTCCTCGACCTCGTCGCCGTCGCATTCGTGATCGCCGCGACCGCCCTGATCGGCATCTACGGGCTGCGGGTGTCGCGGACGACGAGCGACTTCTTCGTGGCATCCCGCACCGTCCGGCCGCTCGGGAACGCGTCGGCGATCAGCGGGGAGTACCTTTCGGCCGGGACGTTCCTGGGGTTGTCGGGGCTCGTGCTCCTCAGCGGGTCGGAGGGGTTCTGGTTCCCGATCGGGTATGCGGCCGGGTACCTGCTCGTGCTGCTGTTCGTCGCCGCTCCCCTGCGCCGGAGCGGCGCGTACACGATCCCGGACTTCATCGAGGCGCGGCTGGAGTCGCGCGGCGCGCGGCGGGTCACGAGCGTCGCGTGCCTGCTCATCGGCTGGCTGTACATCGTCCCGCAGCTGCACGGTGCGGGGATCACGCTCCAGGTCGTCGCCGGCATCCCGCCGTGGGTGGGTGCCGTCCTCGTCGCCGTGGTGGTGGCGGCCGCCGCGGCTGCGGGCGGCATGCGCGCGATCACGTACGTGCAGGCGTTCCAGTACTGGCTCAAGCTGACCGCGCTCCTCGTGCCCGCCGTGCTCATCGTGTTCGCGGTCAACGGCGGTGCGTACGACGTCGATCCGCTCGTGGTCTTCCCCGCCGAGGCGGGCCCGTCGGGCCTCGACGCGTATGCGGCGGGGTCCCTCCTGCTGGCACTCCTTCTCGGGACGATGGGTCTGCCGCACGTGCTGGTGCGGTTCTACACGAGCCCGACCGGCGGCTCCGCGCGGCGGACGACGGTGCTCGTCATCGTGATGGTGAGCGTCTTCTACGCCGTCTCGAGCGTGATCGGGCTGCTCGCCCGGGTCGTCGCCCCCGACCTGGCCGCACCCGGCGTCGCCGACACCGTCGCCCTCGTGCTGCCCGCGCGGGTCTTCCCTGGCCTCGGCGGCGAGCTGCTCACCGCGCTCGTCGTCGCGGGGGCCTTCGCCGCGTTCCTCGCGACCTCGGCCGGACTGACCGTATCGCTCGCCGGGGTCATCAGTCAGGACGTCTTCAGCGGCTCCGTCCGCTCGTTCCGCCTGTCGGCCGTCGTCGTCGCTGTGGTGCCTCTCGCGATCGCGCTCGTCACGGCGCCGGCGGGCCTGGTGGCCTCGGTCGGCGTCGTGTTCGTGTTCGCGGCATCCGCACTGTCACCCGTGCTGCTGCTGGCGGTCTGATGGCCGCGGCTGACCGCGCGCGGCGCCGTCGCGGGAATGGCGACGGGTGCGGCCGCGTGCGGCGGGGCGTTCGTCGTCCACGCCGCGATCGGCGGAGTGGGACTCGCGGCGCCGCTGCTCGCCCAGCCCGCCGCCTGGACGATCCCGCTCGCGACGGCGGTCACCGTTGTCGTGTCGCTCACCGATCGAGCCGGCGCCCCCGTGCGCGCCGACGCCTACCTCGCCCGTCTGCACACCCCCGGCCGCGCCTGACCCGCCGCGGTGCGCCGCGCTCGCCCGCGTCCGGCCTGCACAACTCCGGATCAACCGCGGTCGTGACCCGCGAACAGCCCCGGGCGGCGGCATCCTCCGGAGAACGGCCGACGGCCGGTCACTGCAGGGCGGCGAACCGCTCCGTCCGGGCGACCGGGCCGATGACGATGAGCGTGTCGCCCTCGCCCACGACCGACGAGGCCCCCGCGGCGTGCCACTCGCCGTCGGCGGCCTTGATCTTGACGATCGTGACGCCGTGGCGGCGCCGCACCGCCGACTCCTCCAGCGTCCTGCCGACGATCTCGCTCGGCGCCGTCGTCTTGGCGACGACGAGGTCGCGGTCGAACTCGACGTAGTCGAGCATCTGCCCGCGGACCAGATGGGCGACCCGGCGGCCCATGTCGGCCTCGGGGAAGATGACGTGCTCGATCCCGAGCTGTTCGAGGATGAGGCCGTGCTGCTCGCTGATGGCCTTCGCCCAGACCGAACGCACCCCCATCCGCTTCAGCAGCGACGTCGTGAGGATGCTCGCCTGGATGTCGGACCCGATGCCGACGACCACACGGTCGAAGTCGGCGATGCCGAGCTGATCGAGGGCGGCCTGACGAGTCGAATCGGCCCGCACGACGTGCGTGAGCACACCGTTGAGGGATTGCACGATGTCCTCGTTCGCGTCGACGCCGAGCACCTCGGTGCCGGAGCGCGCGAGTTCGACGGCGAGGGCGCCGCCGAAGCGGCCGAGCCCGATGACGGCCACGGAGGTGGCCGAGGTGTCGCGGTCGCGGCGGCGCGACCAGAAGTGGTTATCCAATGATCGGACGCTCCTTCGGGAGTTCGTACTGACGTTTCTGCACGGTGAGGGCGAGAGCCGACCCGAGCAGCACGGGCCCGAGCCGCCCGATGAACATGAGGACCACGAGGATCGCCTGCGCTGCGATCGGCAGGTCGGCGGTGATACCGGTCGACAGGCCGACGGTCGCGAACGCCGAGATGACCTCGAACAGGATGCGGTCGAAGGCGAACGGGCTCATGAGCATGATCGCCAGCGTCGCCGAGACCACCAGACCCACCGACAGCAGTGCGACGGTGAGCGCCTCGCGGTGGGTCGAGCGGGGCAGGCGCTTGCCGAACATGTTGACCGCCTCGCCGCCGCGGAGCTCGGTCACGATGATGAAGAACAGCACCGCGAAGGTCGTGATCTTCAGACCACCCGCCGTGCCGGCAGGACCACCGCCGATGAACATCAGGATGTCGGTGACGAGCCAGCTCTCGGAGTGCATCTGAGAGATGTCGATCGTGTTGAACCCGGCGGTGCGGGGCATCACCGAGGCGGTGAACCCGGCGAGCAGGCGCCCCGCCGGGTCGAGCGCGCCGAGGGTGGCGGGGTTCGACCACTCGAGCGCCGTGAGGGCGATCGTGCCGGCGACCAGCAGGACGAGCGTGCCGATGACGACGGTGACGGTGTTGAGGGTCCAGTGCCGCGGGCGACCCAGGCGCCGCCGCAGCTCCATGATCACGGGAAAGCCGAGGCCGCCGAGGATGATGGCGCCGCAGATCGGCAGGCAGATCCACGGGTCGGTCACGAAGCCCATGAGGTTGTCGCTGAACAGCGCGAAGCCGGCGTTGTTGAAGGCGCTCATCGCGTGGAAGACGCCGAGCCAGATCGCGTCCGGCAGGGTCTCGCCGTAGCCGAGCCACCAGCGGAGCGTCAGCATCGTGGCGACGACGGACTCGACGGCGAGGGTGATCAGGGCGACACCGGCGAGCACCCGTCGGACGTCGCCCACGGCGACCGTGTGCGTCTCGCTGACCGCGGTCAGCCGGGTGCGGAGCCCGAGGCGCCGCGCCACGAGCAGGCCGAGCAGCGTCGCGAACGACATGACCCCGAACCCACCGATCTGGATGAGGGCGAGGATGACCCCCTGCCCGAACGGCGACCAGAAGGTGGGGGTGTCGACGATGACATGTCCGGTGACGCAGAGCGCACTGGTGGCGGTGAACAACGCCTCCATGAACGTCGCTGTGCGCCCCTGGGTCGCGGCGGGGGTCAGCAGCAGCCCGGTCCCGATCGCCAGGACCGCGCCGAAGGCGAGAGCGATGGTCTGTCCCGGCCGCACGCGGGCCAGCAGCAGGGGGAGGCGGAGAGGTCTCATCGGTCGGGTCCTGATCGGTGGATGCCGGGGCACACGCACCGTCCGCACCGAGGTTACTCTGCGGTTCTCCGGTTGGACGGCGTCTGACGCGCCGTAGACGGGCGTGCCGCGGCGTTCATCCGGAGAACGGCACGCCGGCTCCCCAGGAGCAGAATGTCGCGCACCCGTCGCGTGCCGAGTGCAGGGTGAGCCGCCCCTCCGCACCTGTTCGACGGCCTTCGGACCCGATCTGACCTGCACCGGGCACACCCTCCCGCCGCCGTGAGGCAGACTCGAGGGATGACCGTCACGCTGAGGGACCGGATCCCGGCGGGGTCGACACCGGATGCCGTCTACGAGGCGTTCCTCGAATGGAGCACCGGCCGGGGCATCGAGCTCTACCCCGCGCAGGACGAGGCGATCATCGAACTCGTCTCGGGCTCGCACGTGATCCTCGCCACGCCGACCGGCACGGGCAAGTCGCTCGTCGCGGTCGCGGCACACGCGGCATCCCTCGCCCGCGGCGGCCGCACCTATTACACCGCGCCGATCAAGGCCCTCGTGAGCGAGAAGTTCTTCGCGCTCGTCGAGATCTTCGGAGCGGATGCCGTGGGCATGATCACCGGCGACTCGTCGGTGAACCCGGACGCACCGATCATCTGCTGCACGGCGGAGATCCTCGCCAACACGGCGCTCCGGCTCGGCCCCGATGCGACGGTCGACCAGGTCGTGATGGACGAGTTCCACTTCTACGGCGATCCCGACCGCGGCTGGGCGTGGCAGGTGCCGCTGCTCATGCTGCCCAAGGCGCAGTTCCTGCTGATGTCGGCGACCCTCGGCGACGTCTCGACGATCTCCGCGGACCTCGAGCGTCGCACCGGCCGCCCGGTGTCCCTGGTCGCCGGTGCGGAGCGTCCCGTTCCGCTCGACTTCTCGTACGCGCGCCGGCCGGTCCACGAGGTGCTGGAGGGGCTGCTCGAGAACGGGGAGGCACCGGTCTACATCGTGCACTTCTCGCAGGCCGCCGCCCTCGAGCGCGCGCAGGCGCTGTCGAGTGTGAAGATCACGACGCGCGAGCAGCGCGACGAGATCGCCGCGGCGATCGGCGGGTTCCGCTTCACGACCGGCTTCGGCAAGACCCTTTCGCGACTGGTGCGCGCGGGCATCGGCGTCCATCACGCCGGGATGCTGCCGCGTTACCGCCGGCTCGTCGAGACGCTCGCGCAGCGCGGCCTCCTCCGCGTCATCTGCGGCACCGACACCTTGGGGGTCGGCATCAACGTCCCGATCCGCACGGTACTCATCACCGCGCTGTCGAAGTACGACGGCACGAAGATGCGCCAGCTGAGCGCGCGCGAGTTCCACCAGATCGCCGGTCGCGCGGGTCGTGCGGGGTACGACACCCACGGCAGCGTCGTCGTGATGGCGCCCGAGTGGGAGATCGAGAACGCGGTCGCTCTCGCGAAGGTCGGCGACGACCCCGCGAAGCGGAAAAAGATCGTCCGCAAGAAGGCACCCACCGGTGTCGTCAACTGGGGTGAGGGGTCGTTCGAGCGGCTCGTCGCCGCCGAGCCCGAGGCGATGTCGCCGCAGCTCCAGCTCACCACCGCCATGCTCATCAACGTGATCGGCCGCGGCGGCGACGTCTTCGCGAACGTCCGCTCCCTGGTCTTCGACAACCACGAGCCGCGCGCGCGGCAGTACGAGCTGGCGCGGCGCGCGATCGCCCTGTTCCGCACCCTGGTCGTCGCTGAGATCGTGGTCGCCGACGCCGACGGCATCCGTCTCACCGTTGACCTGCAGCCGAACTTCGCCCTGAACCAGCCGCTGTCGCCGTTCGCGCTCGCGGCCATCGACCTCCTCTCGCCCGACGACGCCGATACCGGCACATCGCACTATGCGCTCGACGTCGTGAGCGTCATCGAGTCGACGCTCGATGATCCGCGGGCGATCCTCGCGCAGCAGCAGTACAAGGCGCGCGGCGAGGCGGTCGCCGCGATGAAGCGCGACGGTGTCGAATACGACGAGAGGATGGCTCTCCTCGAAGAGGTGACGTGGCCGAAGCCGCTCGACGAGCTGCTCGCGCAGGCGTACGAGACGTTCGCGTCGAGCCAGCCGTGGGTGCGCGACTTCGAGCTGTCGCCGAAGTCGGTCGTCCGCGACATGTTCGAGCGGGCGATGACGTTCGGCGAGTTCGTCTCGTTCTACGAGCTCGGCCGGAGTGAAGGGCTCGTGCTGCGGTACCTGTCCGACGCGTACCGTGCGATCCGGCAGACGGTCCCCGCCGAGGCCCGCACCGACGACCTGCTGGATCTCATCGAGTGGCTCGGCGAGCTCGTGCGCCAGGTCGACTCGAGCCTCGTCGATGAGTGGCAGGCGCTCGTGAACCCGACGGATGAGCCGGATGCCGCGATCGTCCCGCCCGCGCCCCCGTCGATCCTCACGAATCGCCGCGCCTTCGTCGTGCTGGTGCGCAACGAGCTGTTCCGCAGAGTGCAGCTGGCGGCGCTGCAGGACGACGACGCGCTCGAGGCGCTCGACCCGGGCGTCGACTGGCCGGCCGCGCTCGACGCGTACTACGACGACCACGACGAGATCCTCACCGGTGGGCCGGCGCGCTCGCCGTCGCTCTGCGTCATCGACGAGTCGGAGCCCGGGGGCTGGCGCGTCGAGCAGATCATCGACGACCCGGCCGGCGACCACGACTGGCGGATCCGGGCGGAGGTGGACCTCGCGGCATCCGTGGAAGAGGGCATCGCCGTCGTGAGGGTGTCGGAGGTCGTGCGGCTGGGCTAGCCTTCACCGCATGTCTGTCGTCACCCGGTCCACCTGATGGTGGTGCACCTCGCGTTCCTCCGGGCGGTCAACCTGGGGCCCAAGCGCGTGTTCCCGAAAGCCGACATCCATCGGGTCGTCGGCGAGGTCGGCTTCGACGAGATCGAGACGCACCTGAACACCGGGAACGTCCGCTTCGGCACGCGCATGCGCGCACGGCCGAAGATCGAGGTGGCGCTCGAGCGTGCGTTCGCGCGCGACCGCGGATTCGAGGTGCCGACGATCGTCTTCTCGGCGGCCGAGTTCGTGCAGGTCGCAGCCGACACCGCCCGGCTCGATGACGAGCATCCGGGCCTCGCGCGCCACTACGTGTACCTCCTCAAGGAGCCGCTCGACGCCGACCGTGTCGCGGAGGTCGAGGCGCGCGCCGACGAGCGCGGCCGCATGATCGTGCTCGGGCGCGCGGCGCACGCGCTGCTGCGTCCCGGGTATCAGGACGGCCAGGTCGACCCCCTCGCCGCCGCGAACCTGCTCGGCGTCGCCACCAATCGCAACGCCAACGTCGTCCGCACACTCGCGGCGAAGTGGTGCTGAGCCGAGTCAGTCGGGGTCGTGCTAGGAGGGGGCTCCGACACTGGATGGTAGAAATACAGAAGCAGAGGGTAGAATCGCTACCATGGGGCTCAACATCAAGAACGAGGACGTGCACGCCGCCGTGCGCGAGCTGGCCGCTCGGCTCGGTGTGAGCCAGACCTCGGCGGTGGAGCGGGCTGTCCGCGAGAAGCTCGCAGCGATGGCCGAAGACGCTGACCTGGACGAGCGCGCACGCCGTCGACGCGAGGCGATCGCAGCCGCGCAGGAGGCGTATCGCGGCGTCGACCTCTGGGCGATCGCCGACGATCTGTACGACCCGGCGACGGGGCTGCCGAGGTGATCATCGACACGTCGGCGCTGATAGCCCTCCTGCACGGCGAGTCGAGCGCCGAGGCGATCGACATCGCGACCGAATCGGCGACGTGGCGCGGCATCTCGGCAGCCACGCTACTCGAGGCCTCGATCGTCGCCGACGGTACGTCCGACC
The DNA here is from genome assembly GCF_043427715.1 of Microbacterium sp. Taxonomy (GTDB): domain Bacteria; phylum Actinomycetota; class Actinomycetes; order Actinomycetales; family Microbacteriaceae; genus Microbacterium. The sequence continues at coordinate 11,252 of NZ_JBHWTD010000041.1, forward strand.
CGGTCCGGTCTGCCCGGTTCGACGCGCTCGTCGCCGGCCTCGACATCGAGGTGGTGCCACTGACCGCAGCCCACGCCGCCATCGCGCGGCAGGCGTACCGCGACTTCGGCAAGGGCTCGGGGCACCCCGCCAAGTTGAACTTCGGGGACTGCTTCTCCTACGCGCTCGCCAAAGAGCGGGGCGAGCCGCTGCTCTACGTCGGCGACGACTTCGCGCACACCGACATCGCTTCTGCGCTCGGCTGAGTGGTGTTGAGCCGCATCGACATGTGAGGCTCGGGACATGGTCCTGACGATCCGCACGCCTTCTCCCACGGATGCCGCCGCGCTCGCCGACCTGCACGTGCAGACCTGGCGCGAGACGTACACCCACCTGCTCCCGGAGAACTACTTCGACGAGGCGTTCGTCCAGGGTCGACACGAGATGTGGAAACGTCTCACCACCACGCCGCGCGAGGATCTGACCGTCCGGCTCGCGGAACTCGACGGCGTGCTCGTCGGATTCGCGATGTCGGGGCGGCCGCTGGGCGACGACCCCCCGCGTGACCGCCAGCTGTACTTCATCTACGTCGCGGCATCCGCCCACGGGACCGGTGCCGGCCAAGCCCTGCTCGAGGCCGTGCTCGGCGACGGACCCGCCCTGCTGTGGGTCGCCGAGCAGAACCCCCGCGCGTTCGCGTTCTACCGGCGCAACGGCTTCGCCTTCGACGGCGTGGAACAGCTCGACCCCGGCGCGCCCGCCATCACCGACCTGCGCATGGTCCGCTGACCACGGCGGGTGTCGGCGGCCGCGGCTATCGTGGATCGGGTGAGTGACGGCGGCTGGAACGGTGACCCCTACGCCGATCTCTCGTGGGATCCCGACGATCTCGTCCCGCCCGACGACTTCGACGCTCCGCCCCCGCCCGATCCGCGGTACGACGATTACGGTGCCGCCGTCGCGCGCGCGACGCGTTCGGCACCGGATGCCGCGTCGCCGGCACCCGGCCGAGACCCGTTCCAGGGCGCGGGTGCCCCTCGAGGCGCCGCGGCCCGCACCGCTCCTCCGCGGGTGGCAGCGGCACCGGCATCCGTCCTGCGGCTGGAGCGACGCGACCACGTCGGAGATGACCCGGTCGCGGTGCTCTCGGACGTGTTCGGGTACGACGCGTTCCGCGGCGACCAGGCCGACATCGTCTCGCACGTGATCGCCGGTGGCGACGCCGTCGTCCTGATGCCGACCGGTGGCGGCAAGTCGATCACCTACCAGGTTCCGGCGCTCGTCCGGCCCGGCACGGGGCTGGTCATCTCGCCGCTGATCGCCCTCATGCACGATCAGGTCGACGCGCTGATCGCCAACGGCGTGCGCGCCGCCTTCCTCAACTCAACCCAGAGCCCCGCCGAGCGGGCCGGAGTCGAGCAGGCTCTCCTCGACGGCGAGCTCGACCTCATCTACGTCGCCCCCGAGCGGCTTTCGGTGCCGGCCACGACCGCGCTGCTCCAGCGCGCGCAGCTCAGCGTCATCGCGATCGACGAGGCCCACTGCGTGTCGCAGTGGGGCCATGACTTCCGACCCGACTACCTCGCGCTCGGCGACCTCGCCGAGCGGTTCCCCGGCGTCCCGCGCATGGCGCTCACCGCCACCGCGACCCGGGCCACCCACACCGAGCTCACCGAGCGGCTGCACCTGCCCGACGCGCGGCACTTCGTCGCGAGCTTCGACCGGCCGAACATCCAGTACCGCATCGAGCCGAAGGTCGACGTGCGACGCCAGCTGGTGCAGTTCATCCGCACCCAGCCCGACGGCGCCGCCGGCATCGTCTACGCGCTCAGCCGCAAGTCGGTCGAGCAGACCGCCGAGTACCTGCGGACGCAGGGGATCGATGCGTTGCCGTATCACGCCGGTCTCGACGCCGGCGTCCGCTCGCGCCATCAGTCCCGATTCCTCCGTGAGGACGGCGTCGTCATGGTCGCGACGATCGCGTTCGGCATGGGCATCGACAAGCCCGACGTGCGTTTCGTCGCCCACATCGACCTGCCGAAGTCGGTCGAGGGGTACTACCAGGAGACCGGTCGCGCGGGCCGTGATGGTGAGCCCGCGACGGCGTGGATGGCGTACGGTCTGGGCGACGTGGTGCAGCAGCGACGCCTGATCGACCAGTCGCCGGGCGACCGGACGTACAAGATGCGGATGGGTCAGCATCTCGACGCGATGCTCGCCCTCTGCGAGACGGTGTCGTGCCGTCGACAGAACCTGTTGGGCTATTTCGGCCAGTCCTCCGACGCGTGCGGCAACTGCGACACGTGCCTCACGCAGCCCGACACGTGGGATGGTCTGGTCGCCGCGCAGAAGCTGCTGTCGACGATCGTCCGGCTGCAGCGCGAGCGGAACCAGGCGTTCGGCGCGGGGCACCTGATCGACATCCTCCGCGGCGCGTCGACCGAGCGGATCCGTCAGCAGGGCCACGACAGACTCTCCACGTACGGCATCGGCAGTGACCTGTCCGACCAGGATTGGCGTTCGGTCGTGCGGCAGCTCCTCGCGCGCGGCATCCTCGTCGCGCAGGGCGAGTACGGCGTGCTCGCTGTCGGTGAGAGCGGCGCCGCCGTGCTGCGCGGGGACGAGCCGGTGCCGTTGCGGCGTGACGTGCTCGGCCGCACGGGCGGTGGCTCGTCCCGCGCGAAGCGTCAGTCGAGCTCGGATGCCGTGCCCGAGGGCGACCGCGACCTGTTCGAGGCGTTGCGCGCGTGGCGCGCCGAGCAGGCCCGGGAGCAGGGAGTGCCGGCGTACATCGTCTTCGGCGACGCGACCCTGCGGGCCCTCGCCGAGCACCGCCCGCGGTCGGTGGGAGACCTCGACGGCATCACCGGCATCGGCGCCAAGAAGCGCGAGGCCTACGGCGAGGCCGTCGTCGCCGTCATCGCCGGGGCCTGACGCACTCCCGCTTCAGGTGGCAGGACACGCCGCTTCCCTGCGCCCGAACCGACAGGAGCTGCCACCTGAGCGCAGATGGGCACGCGCAGCGCTGCGACGGCCCGCTTCAGGTGGCAGGACACGCCGCTTCCTCGCGCCCGAAGCGACAGGAGCTGCCACCTGAACCCGCACCAAGCCCAAGAGTGGGCGGATGCCGCGAACTCGCGACACCCGCCCCGACCGCGGCGCCCGACCGGCGCCGAGGCCCCTACTTGATCGACCCCCGCATGACGCCGGAGATCACCCAGCGCTGGGAGAAGATGTAGACGATCAGGAGCGGCGCCATCGCCATGAGGTCTGAGGATCCCGCCGTCCGCACGATCGTCGGTGCCGCCGGCAACGCGCTCGGCACCCTGATCGCCCTTGCCGCGAACCTCAGCCTGCAGTCGTCGATCGTGTTGGCGGGCGAGGGCATCGCGCTGTTCGGCGTCGTGCAGGATCGCGTGCGGGCCGCGATCGCCGCGGGCCGCGACCCGCAGGCGCAGCCGCTCGACATCCACGTCGACGACTCGGGCTTCCGCGCCTGGGCTCGAGGCGCCGCGGCCGTCGCCATCCAAGCGTCGATGGATCGGATGCGATCCGGCCGCGGCTGAGCGGCGCCGTCAGCCGAAGGTGCGCACGCGTTCGACGCGCATCACGTGCGGGAGTGCATCGGTGTCGCGGGGCGACGACGGGTCGGGGAGCTCGTACAGGTCGAGCATCAGCTGCACCGGGTAGTCGATCGCCGCTGCCGCGGTCTTCACCCAGCGCCCGTCGACGAAGAAGCGCAACCGTTCGGGCGTCCACTCGACCGCGTAGTCGTGCGGCTGGGTGAGGTCGCCGTCGACCCACACCTTCTCGAACGACCAGCCTCTCTCGAACGCATCGCGGAGTCGTGGATCGTTCTGGGGTTTCACGCCGACACCGACCCAGCCACCGCCGTCGTCGATCTCCGAGCCGAAGACCTCCGCGATGCAGATCTCGCCGGACTCCTCCGGTGCGTCCTCGACGCCGATCGGCCAGAAGGCGACCATGGCGTCGGGATGCCGCACCGCCGACATCCGCACCTCGATGACGCCGAAGTGCGGCAGCCAGAGCCGGCGCTCGGGCTGGGCTTCGCGCACGACGAGCCCGTCGCGGAACCGGTGCTGGCCCTCGGTGGTGCCGACGTCGCCCGAGACCTGACCGGTCTGCAGATGGGAGACGCGCACGTCGCCGTCCCATTCGGGCGCCCACGGTGGCGTGTCCTCGTCGATGCGGAGGAGGAGGCCGTCGCCGACCTCGTACCGGGCGGCCGTGCGCTCGCGCGACGACCAGTGCGGCGTATAGAACGGCCACCACCGATCGGGGGAGAGCGTGTCGGAATCGAAGCGTTCGTCCACGGTCGCCACCCGCCCGGTGAGGTCGAGTGGAGAGAGATCGAGCGCCCAGATGCGGAAGTGCAGCTCGCCGCCGCGCCACGGTTCGCGGCCCTCGCCGCGCACCTCGAAGCCCGCTCGCGCGCACAGGGCGTTGGATGCCGCGTTGTCGACTCCCGGGTACGCCGTGAGCAGCGCGCGTCGTCCGTCTCGTCGTACCGCGGCGATGAGCAGTCGGAGCGCTGCGCCCGCGACGCCGACTCGCTGATGCTCTGGGACGACGCTCCATCCGGCCTCGTACACGGGGATGCCGTCCTCGTCGGACTCCCAGTAACCGATGCCCCCGGCGGGCTCGCCGTCGACCTCGATGCGGAACATGCGCCCGCCGGTGTCTGCCACGCGGAGGTAGCGCGCCTGGCGGCGTTCGAGATCCTCGGCCGACTCGGGGCCGCCGAGGTGGGCCGTCATCTCGGGCGTGTTCATCCGTTCCAGCAGGGGCAGGTCCCCGTCGCCCCATGGCTCGATCGTGACCGTCATCCTCGCTCCGTCCTCGCCTGCTCAGGATGCCGCGAACCTGCGACACCGGCATCCGGTGTAGGCCGTGCACAACCAGTCGGGGCGGCGTCGCCGGGGCGACTTGTCCCTCCCGCACAACCGGGTTGGTGCTCTGTTGGAGGACTCCTACCGTTGGAGGCGAACTTCCCTGTCCCGCCGCTTCCCGGAAAGGCCAGTGATGACCGACACCGTCGTCCGCCCCAGCACGCCCGCCAACAACCAGCGCACCCCCGCCGGCGGCGCTCCCACGGCCGCGCACAGCGCGGCCGAAGCCGGCGAGCCCCGCATCGACATCGACGCCGTCGGCGTGATGCTCCGCGGCACGTGGGGTGAGACGCGCCTGACGGCGCGCGAGATGATCAAGGACCCCGCGTTCTGGCGGATCGACGGGCAGACCGTCGCCGAACACCGCGAGCGCGTGATGGGCCAGGTGCGTCTCCTCGCCGAGCACGGCGTCTCCAGGCGCGCTCTCCCACGCGAGTACGGCGGCCTCAACGACAACGGCGCCAACCTCGCCGGCTTCCAGGAGCTGGTCCTCGCCGACCCGAGCATGCAGATCAAGTCGGGTGTGCAGTGGGGCCTGTTCGGCTCCGCCGTGCAGCAGCTGGGCACCAAGCACCACCACGACCTGTGGCTCGAGGACATCGCTTCCGCGGCACTTCCCGGCGCCTTCGCGATGACCGAGATCGGCCACGGCTCCGATGTCGCCGCGATCGGTACCACCGCGACCTACGACCCTGAAACCGAGGAGTTCGTCATCAACACGCCGTTCCGCGCGGCGTGGAAGGACTACCTCGGCAACGCCGCCGTGCATGGTCAGGCGGCGACGGTCTTCGCGCAGCTGATCACGAAGGGCGTGAACCACGGCGTGCACTGCTTCTTCGTGCCCATCCGCACGCCCGAGGGCGAGCTGCTGCCGGGCGTCCAGAGCGAGGACGACGGCGTCAAGGGCGGCCTCAACGGCATCGACAACGGTCGTCTCGCGTTCGACCACGTCCGCGTCCCGCGCACCAACCTGCTCAACCGCTATGGCGACGTCGCCGCCGACGGCACGTACTCCAGCCCGATCGAAAGCACCGGCCGCCGCTTCTTCACGATGCTCGGCGCGCTCGTGCAGGGCCGCGTCTCGCTCGACGGCGCCGCGACGGTCGCCGCCTCGCTCGGGCTCTACATCTCGCTGACGTATGCGAACCAGCGTCGTCAGTTCGACTCCGGGGCGGGCACCGACGAGGTCGTCCTCCTCGACTACGGCAAGCACCAGCGCCGCCTGCTGCCGCGCCTCGCGCAGAACTACGCGCAGTACTTCGCCCACGACGAGCTGCTCGTGAAGTTCGACGGTGTCTTCGGCGGCACCTCCGACACCCCACAGGAGCGCGAGGATCTCGAGACGCTCGCCGCGGCGCTCAAGCCGCTCAGCACGTGGGCGGCGCTCGACACCCTGCAGGAAGCCCGCGAAGCGTGCGGCGGCTCCGGTTTCATGGCGGAGAACCGTCTGGTGGGGCTCCGGGCCGACCTCGACATCTACGTCACCTTCGAGGGCGACAACAACGTCCTGCTGCAGCTGGTCGGCAAGCGCCTCCTCGGTGATTTCGCGAAGCAGTTCAAGGGCGCGGATGCCGCGACCCTGGCGAAGTTCGCGGTCAGTCAGACGGCGGGCAAGGTCTTCCACGGCGCCGGACTCCGGAGCCTCGGCCAGACGGTCGCCGACTTCGGGTCCACGGCGCGATCGGTCGAGCTGGGTCTGCGCGCCGAGCAGCAGCACGAGCTGCTCGCGGGCCGGGTCGAGCAGATGGTCTCCGACGTCGCCGGTGCCCTCCGCCCGGCATCCAAGCTGTCGGGCGCCGAAGCCGCGGCCCTGTTCAACACGCACCAGTCCGAGCTGATCGAAGCCGCCCGCGCCCACGGCGAACTGCTGCAGTGGGAGGCCTTCTCCGACGCGGTCAAGAACACGGCGGACGAGGGCACCCGTCAGGTGCTCACGTGGCTGCGCGATCTGTTCGGCCTCACGCTGATCGAGAAGCACCTTGCGTGGCACCTCATCAACGGCCGCCTGTCGACGCAGCGTGCCGCTGCGGTCTCGAAGTACATCGATCGCCTGTGCGCGCGGCTCCGTCCGCACGCGCAGGATCTCGTTGACGCCTTCGGGTTCGCTCCGGAGCACGTGCGTGCGCCCATCGCCTCCGGCGCGGAGCAGAAGCGGCAGGACGAGGCTCGCGCTCACTACGCCGATCTCGCGGCACGAGGCGTGGCGCCGGTGTCGGAGAAGTCGCTGAAGAAGAAGTCGGAGCGCGCGTCGAAGAAGGCGTGACCGCCCCGTGACGGAGGCCGTCGGTAACCTGACGCGGTGAGCATCCGTGTCGGGCCCGACGGCCTCCCTCGTTGCGCGTGGGTCGGCGACGACCCCGAGTACCGCCGCTATCACGACGAGGAGTGGGGGCGGCCGCTGCACGGCGACCGAGCGCTCTTCGAGAAGATGAGCCTGGAAAGCTTCCAAGCCGGGCTCTCCTGGATCACGATCCTCCGCAAGCGCCCGCGATTCCGCGAGGCGTTCGCAGGGTTCGATCCCGCGCAGATCGCTCGGTTCGACGCGGCCGAGGTCGATCGCCTGATGACGGATTCCGGGATCATCCGCAACCGCGCGAAGATCCTCGCCACGATCGGCAACGCCCACCTGGTCCTCGACATGCCGGCGGGCGAGCTCGACTCCCTGATGTGGTCGTTCGCGCCGCCGGCCGGACCCCGCCCGGCATCCCTCGCCGATGTGCCTGCGACCACTCCGGAATCGGAGGCGATGTCGCGCGAGCTGCGCCGACGCGGTTTCCGCTTCGTCGGCCCGACGACGATGTACGCACTCATGCAGTCCGCGGGCATGGTCGACGATCACGTCGAAGGATGCCACCGCGCCGCCTGACGGGCAGACTGGACGGATGAGCGCTCCCCAGCACACCGCCGACTCCCATGACGTCATCCGTGTGGTCGGTGCACGGGAGAACAACCTCACCGGCGTCGATGTGGAGATCCCCAAGCGGCGTCTCACCGTCTTCACCGGCGTGAGCGGGTCGGGCAAGTCGTCCCTCGTCTTCGGGACGATCGCGAACGAGTCGCAGCGTCTCATCAACGAGACCTACCCGACCTTCGTGCAGCAGTTCATGGCGCAGCTGTCACGGCCCGAGGTTGACGCCCTCGAGAACGTGAGCCCGGCGATCATCGTCGACCAGGAGCGCATGGGCGCCAACGCGCGATCCACAGTCGGCACCGCCACCGACGTGCACGCCATGCTGCGGGTGCTCTTCAGCAGGCTGGGCGTTCCCCACGTCGGATCTCCCCAGGCATTCAGCTTCAACGTCCCCTCGGTGTCCGGCTCCGGCGCGATGACTCGTGAGACCGCAGACGGTGCGAGCGTCCGCGAGCACCGTTCGTTCGAGATCACCGGTGGCATGTGCCCGCAGTGCGAAGGTCTGGGTGAGGTGAGCGACGTCGACCTCGACGAGCTGTTCGACGCGTCGGCATCCCTCTCCGGCGGGGCCATTACCGTGCCGGGCTACACCGTCGACGGCTGGATGGTGCGGGTGTTCACCGAGTCGGGACTGCTCGATCCCGACAAGCCCATTGCGGAGTACACCGAGCAGGAGCGCCACGACTTCCTGTACAAAGAGCCCACCAAGCTCAAAATCCAGGGCATGAACATGACCTACGAGGGTCTCATCCCGAAGATCACGAAGTCATTCCTGCAGAAGGACCGTGACTCGCTGCAGCCGCACATCCGCGCCTTCGTCGATCGCGCGGTCCGGTTCCTGCCCTGCCCCGCCTGCGAGGGTACCCGCCTCAACGACGGCGCCCGCTCCTCGAAGATCGGCGGAGTGAGCATCGCCGACGCGGCCGCGATGCAGATCACCGATCTCGCGGTCTGGCTCGACACCGTCGACGGCGCCGCCGTCGGCCCGCTCCTGAGTGGGCTGAGGAAGACCATCGGCTCCTTCATCGACATCGGTCTCGGCTACCTTTCACTCGACCGAGCTTCCGGGACGCTGTCGGGAGGCGAAGCCCAGCGCACCAAGATGATCCGCCACCTCGGATCCGCGCTCACCGACGTGACGTACGTCTTCGACGAGCCGACCGCCGGTCTCCACCCGCACGACATCCAGCGGATGAACGACCTGCTCCAGCTCCTGCGTGACAAGGGCAACACCGTGCTCGTCGTCGAGCACAAACCCGAGGTCATCGAGATCGCAGACCACATCGTTGACTTGGGCCCCGGCGCCGGATCCCGCGGCGGCTCGATCGTCTACGAAGGCGATCTCGCCGGCCTCCGCGCGGCGGACACGCTCACCGGCCGGCATTTGGACCACCGGGTGAAGCTCAAGGAGAAGACCCGTGAGCGCACCGGGGCGCTGGAGATCCGGGGCGCTTCCCAGCACAACCTCGTCGGAGTCGACGTCGACATCCCCCTCGGCGTGCTCGCCGTCGTGACCGGCGTCGCCGGTTCGGGGAAGTCCTCGCTCATCCACGGCAACGTGCCGCGCTTCGACGACGTGGTGGTCGTCGACCAGACCCCCATCAAGGGTTCGCGACGATCGAGCCCGGCGACGTACACCGGCGTCCTCGATGCGATCCGCACCGCCTTCGCGAAGGCCAACGGTGTGAAGGCGTCACTGTTCAGCGCCAACTCCGAGGGCGCCTGCCCGGCGTGCAAGGGGCTCGGGGTGATCATCACCAACCTGGGCTTCACGCAGAGCGTGGAGACCCGGTGCGAGGTGTGCGAGGGGTCGGGCTTCGGCGACCACGTGCTCGAGTACCGCCTCGACGGGAAGAACATCGCGGAGGTCCTCGCGATGTCGGCCGACGAGGCGCACGGGTTCACGACCGGCGCCGCCAAGACCACGCTCGCGCGGATGATCGATGTGGGACTCGGCTACATCACGCTCGGTCAGGCCCTCAACACGCTCTCCGGTGGTGAGCGGCAGCGGCTGAAGCTCGCCATCGCGATGGCGAAGAAGGGCGCGGTGTACGTCCTCGACGAGCCGACCACGGGCCTCCACCTCGCCGACGTCGACACGCTCCTCGCGCTGCTCGATCGCCTCGTGGATGCCGGGAACTCGGTCATCGTCATCGAGCACCACCAGGCGGTCATGGCGCACGCCGATTGGATCATCGATCTCGGCCCCGGGGCGGGTCGCGATGGCGGTCGCATCGTCTTCGAGGGGACACCGCGAGATCTCGTGGCGGATCGGTCGACGCTGACGGGGGAGCATCTCGCCCGCTACGTCGGAAGCTGAGGGTCGACCCCGTCGACGTCGAAGCCCAACAGAATATATGGGGAGTTCTCCCCACGCTACGAACTCGAACCGATCCGCACTCTCGCCTAGGCTTTCTGCGACCAGTACACCTGCGAGCGCCCGATTCAGCGATCGGGGCCCGACGCCGCGCATGATCGTTTGCCCGGGGGAGGCCGAGCCCTAATGAAGTCCTTCGCGTGGCTTCGTGCGCGTCCGCGCACGCTCGCATCCGTCGGTGCCGTCACCGCGGCAGCCGTCGCCGTCGGCATCCTCGCCATCACCTATGAGGGTGAACCGACGACCGAACTCGACCTGAATGACGGCGGTGTCTGGCTCACCAAGCAAACGAGTCTGCTCGTCGGCCACTTCAACAACGAGTCCCGGCTCCTCGACGGCGGCCTGCGCACGCTGTCAGCCGAGTACGACATCCAGCAGGCCGGCAGCCGCGTGCTCGTCACCGACACGACCGAGGCCACCGTCACGGCGATCGATCCCGCCCGAGTCGCGCTCTCCGACAGCGCCGACCTCGCCCCCGGCGCGAAGGTCTCCCTCGGCGGCCCCACCGTCGCGACCGTCGATCAAGACGGCATGCTGCGGGTGGCGCCCTTCACCTCCATCGCCGCCATCGCCGAGACCGCGGGCGACCCGGTCGCCGAACTCGGACCCGGTGCCGTCGCGACGGTGAGCACCTCCGGCACCGCGTACGCCTTCTCGCCGGAGAAGGGCATGCTGACCGCCTACGGTCAGGGCTCCGACGGCTCCGTCGTGCAGACGGCCGAACTCGAGCTCGAAGGCATCGAGGAGAATCACCGCCTCTCGATCTCGGCGGTCGGAAACATCAGCGTCCTGGTCAATCACGACACGAACACGCTCTACTCGAGCGACGGTCTCCGCGCAGAGGTCCCGGCCGGCGCCGTGCTGCAGCAGCCCTCCAACGCGACGGACGCCGTCACCCTCGCCACCGAGACCTCCCTCGTGCGGATCCCGCTCGAGGGAGGAGAGCCGGTGACGGTCGATGCCTCCGCGCCCGGCACCCCGTCGCAGCCGGTCTATGTCGCCGGGTGCGCCTACGCCGCGTGGTCGGGCTCCGGGTCGTACATCCGCGACTGCGCGGGCGATGCCGCCGATGAGAAGAAGACCATCGAGGGCGTCGACGCCAGCAGCGATCTCCGCTTCCGCGTGAACCGGGACGTCGTCGTCCTCAACGACGTGTTCGGCGGCGCTGCGTGGCTCGCCAGTGACGCGCTGCAGCAGGTCGACAACTGGGAAGACCTCACTCCGCCCGAGGGCGAAGGCGAAGAAGAGGAGGAGACGACCGAGGAGACGATCCAGTCGACCCTCCCCGAACGCACCGAGGACAACACCGACCCGATCGCGAAGAACGACCGCTACGGCGTGCGCCCGGGTCGCACCACGGTGCTGCCGATCCTCGAGAACGACCTCGACGCCGACGGCGACGTGCTCGTCGCGAAGGTCGAGGGGGCCCCGTCCTTCGGTGAGATCACCCCGATCTACAACGGCACCGCCCTGCAGATCCGTCTCGATGAGGGTGCCACCGGCACCACCGCCTTCACCTACTCGATCGACGACGGTCGCGGCGGGAGCGACAAGGCGCGGGTCGACTTGACCGTTGTGCCGCTCGACCAGAACTCCGCTCCCGTGCAGCGCCGCACCACGGCGATCACGGTCGAGACCGGTGGCGTCGTCTCCTACAACGTCCTCACGGACTGGTACGACCCCGACGGCGACGACATCTTCCTGTCCGCCGTGGCTCCCGACGGGGGCGACGAGGCGGAGTTCACCTCGGACGGTCAGATCACCTACCGCGCGATCGGTGGCCTGCACGGTCGCAAGGACGTGCCGATCATCGTGTCCGACGGCACGGAGCCCGCCGACGGCATCGCCCGCTACGACATCCGCCCGCTGGGCACGACGCTCCCGGTCACGAATGCCGATCACGTCGTCACGCGCGCCGACCGTCCCGTTGCGGTCTACCCGCTGACCAACGACACCAGCACCGGGAGTGAGCAGCTCCGCCTCACCCGCGTGGACGACGTGGAGGGCGGGCGTCTGACCCGTGACTACTCCGACAAGTCGTTCACCTTCGAGTCCGGGACCGTCGGCACCTACTACGCCACCTACATCGCCTCGGCAGGCGCGAACTCCGCTCCGGGAATCGTCCGGATCGACGTGCTCCCCGAGGCCGACGACACCCTCCCCCCGATCGCCGTGCGCGACGTCGCACTCCTCCCCGCCGGCGGCGACGCCCTCGTCAACGTCCTCGGCAACGACACCGACCCGTCGGGCGGCATCCTCGTCGTCCAGTCGGTCACGGCAGAACCCGGGAGCGGTGTGGCCGCGGCGGTGCTCGGCCACGAGACGATCCGGGTCACCGACCACGGATCCCTCGACCAGCAGGTGCGGCTGACCTACACGATCTCCAACGGGTCGCAATCCGCGACCGGCGAGATCATCGTGATCCCGGTGCCGGCCCCCTCCAAACTGCGCCCGCCGATCGCTGTCGAGGACGAAGCGGTCGTCCGGGTGGGGGACATCGTCACCATCGACGTGATGGGCAACGACTACCACCCCAACGGCGATGAGATCTCGATCGCGCCCGAGCTGGTGCCCCCGCTGGTCGATGAGGCCGACGGCGACCTGTTCGTCTCCGAGAACACCCTCCGGTTCCGTGCGGGCAGCGAGGCGAAGACCGTCAACGCCACGTACGAGGTCGAGGATTCGACCGGCCAGCGGGATGCCGCGTACGTGACGATCCGGATCCTCCCCCGAAACGACGACGCCAACGCGGCCCCTCGGCCGCGCGATGTCACCGTGCGCGGCCTCAGCGGTGGCAAGGTGACCGTCCCGATCGACCTGCACGGAATCGACGCGGACGGCGACTCGGTGGAGCTCGTCGGTCTGGCATCCGCTCCTCAGAAGGGGCGCGTGACCAGCGTCGATGTCGATTCGATGACGTACGAGGCGTTCGCCGACTCGACGGGCACGGACAGGTTCACCTATCGCGTGCGCGACAACCTCGGCAAGGAGGCGACGGCTCGCATCGAAGTGGGCATCGCTCCGGCGGAAGCGACGAACCAGGCGCCCTACGCCGTGCGCGACACGATCTCGATGCGCCCCGGGCGCCAGGTCGCCGTCGACGTCCTGCAGAACGACTCCGATCCTGACGGCGATGCCTTCGGCTTCGCGGAGGACGCGATCGAGGAGATCGACGTCGACGGGTTGGAGGCGGAGATCTCGGGGCAGCAGCTGCTGATCACCGCGCCGGACGAGGAGATGCAGACGAGCGTCGCCTACACGATCGCCGACGCACGCGGCCTCGAGTCCACCACCGCGGTGCAGATCACCGTCGATCCCGATGTCCCGCTCATGCGACCGATCGCACGCGACGATCGTGCGCGGTCGGAGGACATCGCCGAAGACGGCACCGTGACCGTCGACGTGCTCGCGAACGACGACGACCTCGACGGAACCCGGACGGCCCTCGAGGTCACCCTCGGCGAGGGCGCCGAGAACGCGCGCGTGCTCGCCAACGGCACTGTGTCGGTGACCGTGGGGGAGGAGCGCCAGCTCATCACCTATGCGGTCCGGGATCAGGACGACCAGGTCGCGGCGGCGTTCATCCACGTGCCGGCCCTCGACGACATCGTCCCCACGCTCATCTCGACCTCGCCCGTCGAGGTCGAGAGCGGTGTGCCGGAGGAGATCTCGCTCGCCGACCACATTCAGGCCTCCGGCGGCCGGGAGGTCGTGATCACCGAGGCGGCGAAGGTCGTCGCCTCGCACAGCAACGGTGCCGACCTCGTCAAGGATCAGCGCACCCTCGTCTACACCTCCGCGGACCGATACTTCGGTTCGGACGGCATCACCCTCGAGGTCACCGACGGCTCGGGCCCGGACGACCCCGCCGGTCGGAAGGCGACCCTGACGATCCCGATCACCGTGCTGCCGCCGGACAACCAGCAGCCCGAGATGACGGGCGCTCAAATGAGCGTCGCGCCGGGCGAGGACGCCAGCGTCCTCGGCCTCACGGACCTCGCCAGCGACCCCGACCCCGACGACCGGCTGAGCTTCTCACTCGTATCGAACGCCCCAGACGGCATCACGGCGGATGTGGCGGACGGTCGGCTCAGTGTCGCGGCGAACCCCGATGTCCCCAAGGGGACGCGCTTCTCGCTGACGGTTCAGGTGACCGATGGCGAGACCGACCCCGTCGATGCCTCCATCGACGTCACGGTCACGGCATCCACTCGTGAGCTCGCGATCGTCAACGACGATGTGATCGATCAGGCCGACCAGGGCGAGAAGCTCACCGTGGACGTGCTCGGGAACGACCGCTCGCCGTTCCCGGGTGAGCCGCTGAAGGTCATCTCCGCGATCGTCGAGAGCGGCGTCGGCCAGCCCGTGGTCGTCGGCGATCAGGTCGAGGTCACCCCCGCAGCGGACTTCGTCGGAAACCTCGTGGTCCGGTACCGCGTCCTCGACGTCACGGAAGACGACGACCGTGCGGTGGAGGGTCGCATCCGCATCACCGTCCAGGGCCGCCCGGAGGCTCCGGGCAAGCCCACGGTCACCGCGGTCGAGAGCCGCACCGTCGTCCTGAGCTGGACGCCACCGGTCGACAACGGGCGCACGATCACGTCGTACACCGTCACCTCGACGGCGGGCGGCTACACCCGTGAGTGCGCGTCGACCACCTGCACGCTCGACGGGCTGACGAACAACGTCGAGTACAACTTCGTCGTGACCGCCACCAACAGCGTCGGCGAGTCCGACCCGTCGGTGCCGTCGGAGACGGCCCGCCCGGATCAGCGTCCCGATCAGCCGGCGCCGCCGACCCTGCAGTTCGGTGACCGCAAGCTCGAGATCGCGTGGGTCACGCCGCGCACCGAGGGCTCGCCGGTCGAGACCTACACCCTGGAGATCTCGCCCGCGCCGCCGAACGGCGTCGCGCAGCGGACAGGCGTGGCGGGCAACTCGATGACCTGGGACGGGCTGCAGAACGGCACCGAATACCAGGTGCGCGTTCGCGCCCACAACCGTGCGCCGGAGCCATCGGACTTCTCAGGCTGGTCGACGGGGATGATCCCCGCGGCGCCACCGGCGGCTCCCGGCGCGCCCACCGTGGCCCGCCTCCAGCCCGTCGGCAATCAGGCGCAGATGCAGGTCAGCTGGAACCGTCCTGCCGAGAACGGCGATCCGATCGCGAGCTATGAGCTCAAGGTCATCCGGGGCGGCAGCGTCGTCAACACGATCACCGTCCCGGGCGGTCAGACCAGCCAGGCCGTCGTCGTCGACACCTCGCAGACCGACTACACCTACACGGTCCGCGCGAACAACAAGGCCGGCTGGGGGCAGCCCAGCTCGCCGTCCGCGCCGCGCCGCGCCTTCACCCCGCCAGGGGCCCCGACCGGTGTCAGCGCCACCGAGGGCGACAACCAGGTGACGGTGAACTGGAGCCCGGGAGCCGCCAACGGTGCCAACCCGGGTGAGATCCGATACCAGTACAGCGTCAACAACGGTGCCTGGCGCGCTGACTGGGTGTCGGGCGGTTCGTCGAACACCGGCGTCGTCGGCAACGGCACGGTGAACAACAACGGCGCCTACACGATCCGGGTGCGCGCCGTCGCGACGGCGGACGGCACCACGTACGAGGGCGCGGCGTCGGCGGCATCCAACCAGGTGCAGCCGTACGGACCGATCGGCAAACCCACGGCGAAGGCGACGAGGGACGAGCGGACGATCACGATGACCTGGTCGTCCCCGCCACGCAACGGCCGCGACATCACCACGGAGATCCGCACCGGCGACGGGCGTGGATGGCGAAAGGTCGAGGCGAGCGGCACCGAGCGCTACACGCTGCCGTACAGCACGACGCGCACGCTCCACGTTCGCACGACCGCCGCCGGTCAGACGACGACAGCCCAAGACAGCGCGACAACGGTCGACGCGCCGCCGCCGCCGCCTCCGCCCGAGCCGCGGGCGCGGGTCAGCCGCGGTGCCAGCGCGAGCGGGCAGAACGGCTGCAGCGGCGCCGCCTGCGCCTACTTCAAGGTGACGACGTCCGACTTCAACGCCGGCAACTACACCTACAAGTGCATGGGCGACGGCTCCCAGTTCAACAGCTGGGAGGGCCCGGTGTACTTCCCCGCCAACGGCTCGGTGCAGCTGCAGTGCTTCTGGGGCTACCCCGGCAAGCAGGTCTGGGTCGTGCTGAACGGCAAGGCCTACGAGAGAAGCATCTGGTGATCGCCATGACCTCCGAGAGCAAGGACTGAACGAATGAGCATGACCCCCGAACAGGCCGCCTGGTTCCGCGACACCTTCACGCGTCTGGTCGACAACGTCGATCAGGCCTTGATGGGAAAGCGCGAGGTCGTCGGCCTCGTGCTGGCCGCGATGCTCGCCGAAGGGCATGTCCTTCTCGAGGATGCGCCCGGCACCGGGAAGACGAGCCTCGCGAAGGCCCTCGCCGCCAGCGTGCAGGGATCGTCGACGCGCATTCAGTTCACGCCCGACCTGCTGCCCTCGGATGTGACGGGCGTCACGATCTACGACCAGGCCAACCACCGGTTCGAGTTCCACAAGGGACCCGTGTTCGCCTCGATCGTGCTCGCGGACGAGATCAACCGCGCCTCGCCGAAGACGCAGTCCGCGCTCCTGGAGGTCATGGAGGAGTCCCGGGTCACCGTCGACGGCACACCGCACGAGGTCGGTCGCCCGTTCCTCGTCATCGCGACGCAGAACCCGATCGAGCAGGCCGGTACCTACAAGCTGCCCGAAGCGCAGCTCGACCGCTTCATGATCAAGACCTCGATCGGGTACCCCTCGCTCGCCGTCGCGGAGCGGATCCTCGCCGGTGCCGTCGAGCGCAACCCCTCGGCGCGCCTGCAGCCGGTCATCACGACGAAGGCCGTCGCAGAGATGGCCGACCTCGCGGCATCCGTCCACGTCGACCCGGCCGTGGCGCGGTACGCGGCGCAGCTGGTCGAGTCGACGCGCGAGTCGTCGTCGACGAAGCTCGGCGTCTCGGTCCGCGGGGCCATCTCGATGATGCGGGTCGCCCGCGTCGTCGCCGCGTCGCAGGGTCGTCACTACGTGATCCCCGACGACGTGAAGGCGCTCGCGGCGCCGGTGTGGACCCACCGTCTCGTGCTCGACCCCGAGGCCGAGTTCTCCGGCACGACAGCCGAGTCGGTGATCGAACGCGCCCTCGCCGAGGTCGAGGCGCCCCTGGCCCGGGCCAGCGCCTGATGACCATGTCGCCGGAGACGCTCCCCGAGACGCCTGAGGTGCCTCGGGACTCCGGCGCGCCCGAAGAGACGGATGCCACGGCCGAGACGACCGCCCAGCTCGCCCCGCGTGAGGCCACCCGAGCCGAGCGGCTGAAAGAGACCGGCGCGGAGTGGGCGGGCACTGCGTGGTCGTGGGTCCGGCTGGTCGCCGGGGTCATCCGGCCGCTCGGCTGGGTCGTGCTCGCCCTCATCGTCGTGCTCTGGATCGTGACCTTCACCCTCGGTTGGCAGGAGGCGCTCGTCGCCGCTGCCGTGACCACCGCGATCGCCCTGCTGTGCGTCGCCTTCCTCTTCGGTCGGACGTCCTATGACGTCGACCTCGATCTCACCCGCACCCGGGTCGTCGTAGGGGAGCGCGCGGTCGGCGCGCTGACCCTCGCCAACCGCACGTCGCGCTCGCTCCTGCCCGCCGAGGTCGTCCTCCCGGTGGGTTCGGGGCGCGGCCTCTTCCAGGTGCCACGGCTGCACGCCGGTGAGACGCACGAGGAGCTGTTCGCCATCCCGACCACGGCCCGCGGTGTGCTCGCCGTGGGACCGGTGAGCGTCCTCCGGGGCGACCCCCTCGGCCTGTTCGAGCGCACCCACGACCGCCGTCAGGCCATGGACCTGTTCGTCCACCCGAAGACGACTCCGCTCGATGGTCTCTCGCTCGGCCAGATGCGCGACCTCGAGGGTCTCCCCGACCAGCATCTCGCGCGCGACGATGTGTCGTTCCACGCGCTGCGCGAGTACCAGCCGGGCGACGACCTCCGTCACGTGCACTGGAAGTCGACCGCTCGCGTCGGCGACCTCATGGTGCGCGAGTACGAGCAGACCCGTCGCTCCCACTTCGTCGTCGCCCTCTCGACCCACCCGGGCGAGTACCGCGACCCCGACGAGTTCGAGACCGCCGTCTCGGTGGCCGGCTCGATCGGCCTGCGGGCGCTCCGCGACTCGCGCACGCTCGACGTCCGCACCTCGACCGGACGCATGCGTGCCGAGACCGGCCGCCGGTACCTCGATTCGCTGTCGGCTCTGCAGACCAGCAAGCCGCGGGACGGCGGGATCGTCGCCCTTGCGGGGGTCCTCGCCGCACACGCTCCGGATGCCGCGGTCGCGGTGCTCATCTGCGGTTCGACCGTCGACGCAGCCGACCTCCGGCTCGCCTGCTCGCGCGTGCCCTACGGTGTCCGCGCCCTCGCGATCATCGCCGATGGCCGGATCGACAGCCCCACCCTGCGCCGCGTCGGCGATGCGGACGTGGTGACCCTCGGTGCGATCGATCACCTTCCGAGCGCGATCCGGAAGGTGCTCTCGTGAGCGAGTCGACGCGAACGCAGATCCGGATGCCGCGCCTCGACGCGCGAGTGCGCCGGTTGATCCTCGACGGCGTCGCGATCACCGCCCTCACCACCGTCGGGATCATCGGGTTCGCGTCGACCTTCGAAGGCGGCCGATACATCGTCGCCGCGATCGCCGGACTCGCCCTGGGGCTCGCGATCGCGTGGGCCGGCGCCCGCTGGCGATGGCGTGTGCTGACGGTCACCGGCGCAACCCTCGGTGCGTACTTCGTGTTCGGTGGGGCGTTCGCGCTGCCGCACACCACGCTGTGGGGATTCATCCCGACCCTGGAGACGTGGCGTCAGCTGGCGTTCGGGGTGGTGACGTCCTGGAAGGACCTGCTCACCACGGTGCCCCCGGTGGCATCGAGTGACGGTCACCTCATCGTTCCGTTCCTCGTGAACCTCGTGGCATCCGTCCTCGCGGGAACGGCGGCACTCCGCGCGAAGCATGCCGCGTGGGCGCTGCTGCCGCTCGTCCTCTCGCTCGCCCTCCAGATCCTGCTCGGCTCGTCGGAGCCGACGGCGCCGATCCTCCAGGGCATCGTGTTCGCGACGGTCGCGGTGGTGTGGCTCGCACTCCGCGCCCGGTGGAACCCTGACCGCATCGCCGTGGTCGCCGACGGACCCGCCGCCTCCGCCTCGCGGGCGGCGCGCACGCGTCGGCTCATCTCCGGCGGTCTTGTGCTCGCGCTCGCCTCGGGCGTCGGGGTCGCCGCCGCGGCGACCGCTCAGCCGCCGGTGCAGCGCTACATCCTGCGCGACTTCGTCATCCCGCCGTTCGATGTCCGCGACTACCCGAGCCCGCTGCAGTCCTGGCGGGGCCTGGTGCGCGACTTCGAGACCGAGACGCTGTTCTCGGTGTCCGGCCTCCCCGAAGAGGGCCGTGTCCGGTTGGCCACGATGGATGCGTACAACGGGGTCGTGTTCAACGTCGCCGCCGACGGGGCCGGCTCGTCCAGCGCCTTCACCTCCATCCGCTCCAACATGTCCCCCGCCGCAGAGGGCGACCGCACGACGGTCTGGGTCGAGATCGACGATCTCGACGGCGTCTGGCTCCCCTCTGTCGGCTCGGCGAAGGAGTTCACCTTCTATGGGGATCGGGCAACCGATCTCCGAAGGGGTGCGCACTTCAACGACGCGACCGGCACCGCCGTGACGACGGCCGGGGTCCGCGCCGGGGATGCGTACACGATCGACACCGTCATCCCGCAGATCCCCGAGGACGAGGCTCTCGCCGATGTGCCGTTCGCGCCGCTGAAGATGCCGAAGCAGAGCGGCATCCCGCAGTCCCTCAGTGAACTGGCCTCCGATGCGACGGAGGAGGCGGAGACGCCGATCGAGCGGGCACGCGCCCTCGAGGCGTACCTGCAGACCGAGGGGTACTTCAGCCACGGTCTCGCAGACGACGTGTACTCGCCCTCCGGGCACGGCGCCGCGCGCATCTCGCAGCTCGTCGGCGGCGAACAGATGGTCGGCGACGACGAGCAGTACGCCGTCGTCATGGCCCTGATGGCGACGCAGCTCGGGATGCCGGCTCGCGTCGTCATGGGGTGGTATCCCGACGAGGAGGAGCGCAGCGCCGACGGCACGTTCGCCGCGACCGGCGACAATCTGCACGCGTGGGTGGAGATCGCCTTCACCGGTCACGGCTGGGTGCCGTTCGATCCGACGCCGGACGAGGACAACGAGCCGAGCGAGCAGAACACGAAGCCGCGCGCCAATCCGAAGCCGCAGGTGCTGCAGCCGCCGCCGCCCGCGCAGGAGCCGGCCGAGCTGCCGCCCGCACTCGCGGAGGAGCGTGACCAGGAAGAAGAGGACGAGCCCGGTCCCGACTGGCTCGGACCGGTCCTCCTCTATACCGGCATCTCGCTCGCCGTGATCGCCCTGCTGCTGTCGCCGCTCATCGTGATCGGGGCGATCAAGGCGTCGCGTCGCACCAAGCGTCGGAGCGCCGAACGCACCGCCGACCGGATCTCCGGGGGCTGGGACGAACTCGTCGACCGCGCGACCGACTACCGTGTGCCGGTGCCTCCGGGCGCGACCCGTGCCGAGAGCGCCGAGGTCGTGGGGGCGGCGTTCGCCGCTGACCGCGTGAGCACGCTTGCGCGTCGGGCGGATGCCGACGTGTACGGCCCCGGCGATCCCTCGCCCGAAGACGTCGAGGCGTTCTGGCGTGAGGTCGACGAGATCGTGGGCGGCATCGCCGAGGAGAGCACGTTCTGGGGGCGTCTGCGCGCACGCCTCAGTCTGCGCTCGCTCCGGCGCTCAGGTGTGAAGGGCAGGACCCCGCGATGATGGGGAGGATGCCGGCCTCGCTTCGTCGCCGCATTCTGGCCGTCGTGATCGACGCGGGCGTGTCGATTCTGATCGTCGCCGTGGTCGCGAGTGTCGCGGTCGCGTTGGCGGTGGCGATCGAGGCGATCTCGCTGGCCGCTGCCGTTCCTGTCGGCGCCGCGGCGGGCCTCGTGTGGTTCCTGGTCCAGACCGCGATGCAGGCCGGTGACGGTTCGATCGGGATGCGTCTGATGGGTGTGCGGCTGGCCCACACCGGGGACGACCAGAACCTCGGGTTCGGTCGCTCCCTCGCCCGCAATCTGCTGTTCGCCCTCACCGGGACCGCGCTCGTGGGACTGTTCTCGCCGCTGTTCGACCCCTCGCCCTGGCGTCGCGGCTGGCACGACTTCGCGACGGGAGCGGTCGTCATCGACGCGGCATCCGTCCGCCAGACGCCGCCGCGCGCAGTGGCGATGCCGGACCGCCCGATCGAGGTGGCGAGCCGGGCGGATGCCGCGCCGGCAGCGCCCCCGGTCGTCATCCCGTTCGGGCGGGCGGCCACGGTCGCCGCGGCACCGAACGCCGCGCCCACGGCCGTCGCGGCCGCTGCTGCGGCTCCCGCGGTCGTTGCTCCGACGCCAGCGTCCGGACCCGCGGCATCCGACTTCCTCCGACCCGCCCCGTGGGCGCCGGCGCCGATGGTGGCGCGGCGCGTGCCGCGCACTCTTCCGGTCGAGGTCATCTCGACCGTTCCCGGCGTCCACACTCGCAACGACGTGCGACCCCACGACGGTCGGTCCGCTCCCGCGACCCTCGCGACCCTGCGCTGGGACGACGGCACCCGCCACACCGTGTACGACGCCACGCTGTTCGGGCGCAGTCCCGCAGCGGAACCGGGCATGCACCTCATCCCGGTGCGCGATGAGACCCTCTCGATCTCGAAGACGCACTTCGAGATCGGCGCGGATGCGCAGGGTGCGTGGGTGTGTGATCGGCACTCGCTCAACGGCGTCGTCATCATCCGAGCCGGCGTGCCGCAGCGGATCATCGCGGGCGAGCGAGCCCGCGTGTGGCCCGGCGACGTGCTCGACGTCGGGGATCGTCGCGTGACCGTGGAGAGCGCGCGATGAGCGGGTCTGCGATCGAGGCGCGCGCCGGTTCAGCCACCCACGCGGGCCTCCGTCGCCGCGTCAACGAGGATTCGCACCTCGCGCAGCACCCCCTCTTCCTCGTCGCCGACGGGATGGGCGGTCACGACGCCGGCGCTGCCGCGAGTGCCGCCGTCGTCGCGGAGTTCGCCCGGCTCGTGGGCGCGGAGTCGGTGGGGATCGAGCAGATGCGCGCCGCGCTCGACCGTGCCCGCGCCGCCGTCGAACGCATCGGTCACCAGGGACGCGCCGCAGGCACGACCCTCAGTGGCGTCGCCGTGACCGACGTGGACGGCTCGGGGTACTGGCTGACCGTCAACGTCGGCGACTCGCGCACCTACCGGTACGCGGAGGGCGAGCTCGAGCAGATCAGCGTCGACCACTCCGTCGTGCAGGAACTCATCGATGCCGGCGCGCTCGACGGCGACGCCGCCGGAAAAGACAGCCGGCGCAACGAGATCACCCGCGCCATCGGTGCCGGCAGCGGCGGCGAAGCGGACTTCTGGCTGGTCCCGGCCGAGCCCGGCGATCGCATCCTCATCTGTTCCGACGGACTGTCGGGGGAGGTGCCGGCCGAGCGGATCGCTGCCGTGCTGGCCGACGTGCCCGATCCGCAGGATGCCGCGACACGGCTCGTCCATGAGGCGATGCTCCACGGTGGGCGTGACAACATCACTGCGGTCGTGGTCGACGCTGTTCGGGTGGCAGGACACGATGATGATGCGTATGAGACGGCGCCCGCGGGCGGCGCCTCCGACGCAGACGAGGATACACGGCCGCGGGCAGCGGCAGGAGGAGACGCGTGATGCGCGCAGTGCGATATCGGCCCGATGCGGGGAACGGCGGCTGGCGGGCCGCGGTGACCGGATCGGCGCTCGCCGTGCTTCCTCCGGAGGTCACTCCGCATGCCGTCGAAGCGGTGTGGCGCGGACTCGACGGCGGCGGCATCGGGGCGGTCCTGGAGTCGCTCACCGGGGCGTTCGGCACGTCGTTGACGGCGATTCCGCCGTTCGCGCTGGCCGTCGCCGAGGGGGACGGCGTCCGTGTCGCGGTGCGGGGCCCGGTGGAGTTCGTCGTGGAGACCGCCTCGGGCGTGGAGTCCGTCTCCGGCGCGGGTGTGTCCACGTGGACCGAGCGATTCCTCTCGGGCGCGACTCGGCTGACGATCGATCTCGACGTCGAGGGGGCGGCGGACCTGCTGCCCATCGAGTCGGGTGTCGTCGCCGTGGCTGCGCTCGTCTTCACCCCCGCGGGCGAGAAGACCCCATCCGGCGCGATGCCCATGGTGGCGGCCGCGGAGGCGCCCGCGCCGGCGGCCGACCCGGCGAACGTCGTCCCGGATGCGCCCGAGCCTGCGGCCGAGGCGGATCGCCCGCCTGCGGGACCCGCCGCCGAAGAAGCACCCGCAGACGAAGCCGCCGCTGACGAAGCCGCCGCTGACGGGGGCAAGGACGACGCGACGGAAGCGGTGGCCGAGCCGCCCGCTGATGAAGCGGTGATCGAGCCGCCCGCCGAGGAGACCGAGGTCGCTCCGGCGGACGAGGAATCCCCTTCCGATGCCGGATCGCTCGTCACCGGGGTGCCCGGCGCGACGATCATCCCCGGTCCACGGGATGCGGTGGGCGACACCGTCGCGGCGCCGTCCGACGACCCGGTGCTCGGTGAGACGATCGTCAGCCCGCGAAAGCCCTCAGCGCCCGTGAGTCCGCCGCCGGTGCCGTCGCTCCCGCCGTTCGTGCCCCCGGCGCCGCCCATTCCTCCTCAGCTCGGCGATCACGACGGCGCGACGGTGTCCGTCGCACAGGCGCGCGCGATGCGCGCCGCGGCAGCGGGGGGAGGGCAGCCCGCTGCGGCAGAGCCTGCGGTGCCGGCGTACGACTCGACGGAGAACGTTCCCGAGCGCTCACCGTCGCAGGGACGCATCGTCGTGTCCGACGGCCGCCGCATCGAGCTCGAGCGAACCGTGATCGTCGGGCGACGGCCGCGGTCCACGCGCCCGGCCGAGTCCGAGCTCCCCACGCTGATCGCCGTCGACGGCCCGCAGCACGACATCTCCCGCAACCACGTGGAGATCCGCGCGGAGGGCGAGCACGTGCTCGCGATCGACCTCGCCAGCACCAACGGCACCGTGCTGCTGCGCGGCGGACACGACCCGGTGCGTCTGCACCCGAACGAGCCGACGATGGTCATCGACGCCGACGTGCTCGACCTGGGCGACGGTGTCACCCTCACCTTCGAGGACCTCCCGTGAGCTCGAAGCGGGCGCCCGCACCCCCGCCGCAGCTGCCCGGGTTCACCTATCAGCAGGTGCTCGGCTCCGGCGGATTCGCCGACGTGTACCTGTACGAGCAGGCGCTCCCTCGCCGCCGCGTCGCGGTGAAGGTCCTGCTGGCCGACAAGATGAGCGGCGGAGCGGTCGAGCAGTTCCAGGCTGAGGCCAACGTCATGGCCATGCTCTCCACCCACCCGGCGATCGTGACGATCTATCAGGCGGGGGTCTCGGAGGACGGCCGCTCGTATCTCGTGATGGAGTACTGCTCGAAGCCGAACCTGCAGGTGCGGGCCCGCACCGGGCAGATCTCCGTGGCTGAGGCGCTCCGTGTCGGCATCCAGGTCGCTGCAGCCGTGGAGACCGCCCACCGCGCCGGCATCCTCCACCGAGACATCAAACCGGCCAATATCCTCGTCACGGAATACAACCGTCCGGCCCTCACGGACTTCGGAATCGCCACGACCGCCGAGGGCACCGACCCGTCGGCGGGGATGTCGATTCCGTGGTCGCCGCCGGAGTCGTTCGCCGACACACCCGAGTTCACCGTCCGCTCCGACGTGTGGGCACTCGGGGCGACGGTCTACAACCTCCTCGCGGGGCGTTCTCCCTTCGAGGTCCCCGGCGGTCGCAACGGCGGCGCCGAGCTCATCCGGCGGATCGAGACGGAGCCGCCCACGCGGATCGAGCGCGCCGACGTCCCGGCATCCCTTCACCTCGTCTTGGAAAGGGCGATGGCGAAGCGGCCGACGGACCGGTTCGAATCGGCGGTCGATTTCGCCCGCGCGCTGCAGAAAGTCCAGATCGAGCTCGCCCACTCCGTGACGCCGGTCGACATCCTCGACGATTCTCCTCCCGTCGATGACGAGGAGGACGACGGCGAGCTCACCCGGGTGCGCGGCATCGTGAGCATCGACCCGCAGACGTCGCCCGCGGCCGGACCGACGTGGGAGCGCACGCCGCCGGGGGGCTCGTCGTCGTTCGCGCCGGCCGACACCGGCGGATCGGATGCCACGATGCTCCGCGCTCCGGTGACGATCCCGGCCACGCCGGAAGCCTCGCTGGTCGACGACGGGACGATCGTCCGTGACCGTAATATTCCGCCGGCGGCATCCACCACACCGGCCGTCACGGGCGGAGGTATCACCGGGACGACGGGAGCGCCGGCAGCCCCGGGCGCCGGTACCCCGTCGGCGACGGCCCCCACTGCGCCGAAGAAGTCCTCGCGCGGTGCGCTGTGGGCGCTGCTCGGCGTTGCGGCGGCAGCGGTCGTCGTCGTCACGGTGGTCCTCATCGCCACGATGTTCGGCCCGCCCGCCGACGAGACCGGACCCGCGCCCACCACGTCGGAGGAGCCGCAGCCGCAGGACCCGGTCGCAGCCTTCGTCCCGCCGCTGGCTGACGGGAACGGTCGGATCGACGGGGAGAACGCCGTCTTCACGTGGAACAACCCCGATCCGCAGGACGGGGACAGCTACATCTGGTCGCGAGTCACCCTCGACGGCGGCGGTTCCGACCCGCGGGCGATCCCCGAGACGAGCGTCTCGGTGCCGCTCGGCGGCGACGACCAGGCGTGCATCGACGTTGCGCTGCGCCGTGTCGACGGGACGGTCAGCGAGGACACGCGCATCTGCGCAGCGAACTGAGCGGGGCCCTCGCAGGCGGTCGACTCGCCCGTGCGCTCACGCGGCGCGATCAGGCGCGATCGAGCACCTTCACGATGACCGAACGGCGCTGCAGCTCGGCGACCGTGCGGGTCTCTTCCGAGGCGTCACGACCGAGGGCGCGAACGTCGGCGACGACGACGACGTCTCCCGCGCCGAGGCGACCGAACAGGCGTGTGAGCCGCTCCTCCCAGCTCTCACCGGTCTCGGGAGCGGGGTGGCGGAAGCCCTCGATCGGCACGCCGAAGCGCGCCAGCGCCTCTCGCTGCAGTGCGATGCTCGGCATCTCGGGGCGCGACACGACCAGTCCCACCAGCCGAGCGCCCGCCGGGAGGGCGAGCCACCAGTCCGGCGTCGCCTGCAGCGACGCGAGAGCCTCGGGCACCTCGCTCCGGTCGGCGGGGATCGCGATGGTGCGCGACTCGGCGTAATCGCCGGGGGTCTGCTCGCCCGGTGCTGCGTCCACGATGCTCTTCTTCACGATCCCTCCATTGTGTCGGACGTTGCGACGTCGCGCCGCTCCGCTCTCTCTGACGCGTCCGCGGGAGGGTGGTCGTGGCATCCATCGCGGAACACAGCACGACAACGCGCGCGTTCGCAACCACCTGACACGCGATCGAGAGCGGAGTAGTTTCCGAGACATGACATTCAATCCGAACGCCGATGTCACCGGGTCCAGCGCGAAGCGGCGCGGCCGGGGGCCGGCCATCGCAGGTGGCGCCGGTTTCGTCGGCATCGCCGTCGTCGTCATCAGCATGCTCACCGGCGTCGACCTCACCGGGCTCGTCGGCGGAGCCCCGCAGCAGGGTCAGGACGAGGGCACCGCCATCGCGAACTGCCAGACCGGCGAGGACGCGAACACCGACGACGCCTGCCGACTGGACGCCGGCGAGGAGGTCATCAACTCGTTCTGGTCCTCCACCCTCGAGGGCTACCGCGAACCGACCCTCGTCATCGTCGAGGGGTCCACCTCCTCGGCCTGCGGCACCGCCTCCAATGCGACCGGACCGTTCTACTGCCCTCCCGAGGAGACGGTGTACATCGACCCCGCATTCTGGTCGATCGTGCGCCAGCAGCTCGGAGCGGATGCCGGGAGCCTCGCCCAGCTCTACGTGCTCGCGCACGAGTACGGCCACCACGTGCAGAACCTGATCGGCGTCTTCGAGCAGTACCCACGGAACGGGTCGGGCGAGGAGAGCAACGCCGTCCGCACCGAGCTGCAGGCCGACTGCTTCGCCGGCGCCTGGGTCGATGCGGCCGCGAACCAGAAGGACGACAACGGGGTCAGCTACATGAAGACCCCCACCCAGCAGGAGATCGACGACGCGCTCGAAGCGGCCGCGGCGGTCGGGGACGACCACATCCAGGAGCAGTCCGGTCAGGTCAACCCGGAGAGCTGGACGCACGGGTCGAGCGAGCAGCGACAGCGCTGGTTCATGGCCGGGTACGACGGAGGCGTCGACGCCTGCGACACGTTCGCCGTGTCCGGCTCGGAGCTGTGAGGCCCCGGGGCGGGCTGAGCGGGTCCTTCTCAGGAGGCGACTGCTAGGGTGGGGGAGTTGCGGCATCCTCCCCGATGTCCCTCGCGTCGTAGAACGCATCATCCGCTGCCGATCGATTGATCGTCGCCGGCGACTCCTTCTCACGGCGAACCCGTCTGCGCATCCGCACTCGGGCCACCGATCCGGGCGAACACGCCCGAGTTAGTTCTGTCATGACTGAACCCACGTTCGGCACGCTCGGCGTGCCCGCACCCCTCGTCTCGGCTCTCGCCGCAGACGGCAAGACCACCCCGTTCCCGATCCAGATCGACACGCTCCCCGACACGCTCGCCGGGCGCGATGTGCTCGGCCGCGGCCGCACCGGCTCGGGCAAGACCCTCGCGTTCTCGATCCCGCTGGCCGCGCGCCTGGGCCAGGAGCTCGCCGGCGGCACCCGCCGCCGCGGACGCATCCTCGGCCTCGTGCTCGCCCCCACCCGCGAGCTCGCGACCCAGATCGACCGCACCCTCGCGCCGCTCGCCGCCGCGTACGGCATGAAGACGACCACCATCTTCGGTGGCGTCAACCAGAACCGTCAGGTCGAGGCGCTGCGCGCCGGCGCCGACATAGTCGTGGCCTGCCCCGGCCGCCTCGAGGACCTCATGAAGCAGAAGCTCGTGAGCCTCGACGCCGTCGAGATCACCGTGATCGACGAGGCCGACCACATGGCCGACCTCGGCTTCCTGCCCGGTGTCACCCGCATCCTGAACGCGACCCCGCAGGACGGACAGCGGATGCTGTTCAGCGCCACGCTCGACAACGGCGTGGACAAGCTTGTGAACCGCTTCCTGCAGAACGAGGTGCTCCACTCCGTCGACGAGGCGCACTCGCCGGTCGCCGCGATGACCCACCACGTGTTCCACGTCGGCGGCACCGACGCGAAGAAGGAACTCGTCCGCACCCTCGCCTCCGGCAAGGGCCGGCGCATCCTGTTCCTGCGCACCAAGCACGCCGCGAAGAAGCTCGCCCGCCAGCTGACCTCTGAAGGCATCCCCTCGGTCGACCTGCACGGCAACCTCTCGCAGCCGCAGCGTGATCGCAACCTCGCCGCGTTCGCGTCGGGTGAGGCACGCGTGCTCGTCGCGACCGATGTGGCCGCCCGCGGCGTGCACGTCGACAACGTCGAGCTCGTCGTCCACGTCGACCCGCCCATGGAGCACAAGGCGTACCTGCACCGCTCGGGCCGCACCGCCCGCGCCGGCGCCGAGGGCGCCGTCGTCACGGTCGTCCTTCCCGAGCAGCGTCGCGACGTCGACGGCCTGCTGCGCAAGGCCGCGATCAGCGTGACGCCGGAGTCGGTCACCGCCGATTCGGCAGTCGTCACCCAGCTCGTCGGCCCCATCGCCCCGAAGGTCGCGCCCCAGCCGGTGCAGCAGCCGCAGCGCGGCGGCGGTCAGAGCCAGGGCGCCAATGCGCAGCGCAAGCGCGCCGCGCGCGAGGCGCAGGGCGGTCGGGCTTCCGGCGGTCGCGGCGGTCAGGCTTCCGGTGGCCGTGGCGGTCAGGCTTCAAGTGGCCGTGGCGGTCAGTTCGCCGGTGGCCGCGGCGGTCAAACCTCTGGTGGTCGCAGCGGCCAGGCCCCGGCGGCCCGTTCCCACGGCGCGTCGCACGGGCAGGGAGCCGCCGCCGGTCACTCCGGCGCGAAGGCCGGCGCCCCGGCATCCGCCGGCGGAGCCCGCCGCACCGGACGTCGCGCCAGCAGCGGTGGACTCACCGTCGGCTCGGTCGTCCGCCAGAACGGCGCCGGTCGTCGCAGCGGCCGCTGAGTCGCACCGCTCGTCGCAGCGGCCGCTGAGTCGCACCGCTTTCCGCGAGAGCCGCGTCCCTTCGGGGCCGCGGCTCTCGCCGTTTCCGGTGGTCTTCCCGGCCGTCGTGCGCTAACTCCTCAAACCCGCGCCCGGACCCGGTTGTGGCCATCGGATCGGTCGCGGTTGTGGCGAGAGGTTGAGGAGTTGAAGCACGCGGGTTCGTGAACCACGGGCTGGTGGCCGGGTCGGCAGAGCCCTGCGGCGCGGGACCGTCACCACCTACACCGAGCGCCCTAACTCCTCAAGACCGGACCCAGACCGCGTTCGACCAGCCGAGATGCCGCGGTTCTGGCGAGAGTTTGAGGAGTTGGTGCCGGCGCGGGCGCGGCGGGTCAGGCGCCGAAGGCGCGCACCAGGGTGACGGCGAGGCGGGCCCAGTTGTGGTCGATGCGGAACCGGGTGAAGCCCTCGGAGACGGCGGCGCCGGTGCGCGAGGTGACGAACCACGGCGGCTTCGGGAGCACCGAGAACCGCGACCGGCCGAGCGAGCGCGGGAAGGGGCGGAACGGCCCGCGCACCACGGTGCGCTCGACGTCGTCGAGCAGCAGCGCGTTATGGACGATCCCGATGCCGCTCGGCGCGTCGTCGACGGTGCCGCCCGGATAGGCGCCCCACGTCGCGGTAGGCGTCAGGAAGCCGAACGCGGTCCATGCGTTGATCGCGACGGTGCCGTACCGGAGCGCTGCGATGGCGTCCTCGAACCGCGAACCGGCGGCGCGGTGGGTCACCGGGTCGATCAGCACGTTGGCGCCGAGCGTTCCGGTGAGGCGCTCGTTCGCGTGGGCGACGGCAGCCTCGAGGAAGTCCATGCCGGTGCCGGGCAGGTCGACGATCCCGAGAACGGGTGCGAAGTACTCGGTCGTCTCGATCTCGCCGCCGCCGGCGACGATGGCGCGCGTTCCGTCTGCCGACCACGCGGCATCCGGGTACGTCTCCCGCACGTGCTCGAGGCGAGCGTCGCTGTTCGGGTACCAGACCGGCCGGCGCGGTGCCCGCGCGTAGGCGGCGCGCAGCTCCCGATCGAAGTCCGCACGCTGGTCCCAGTCGCGGCTGAGGAGGACGACCTGCCCTGCGATGCAGTTGTGTCCGCTGTTCTGCAGGCGCATCGTCACGACGTGCTCGGCCTGGAACCTGAGGTCCGCGTCCGACCACGGTCCGGGGACGATGATGATCGGCGACACCCCGCCGAGCTCGGCGGTGATCGGCACGCTCAGGCGATCGGGTCCGCTGCCGACGATCGCGCGGAACGTCGACTCCGATCCGGTGATGTGGATGTGGTCGATCTCGGGATGCCGCGTCAGATACGCACCCACGTCACCGCCACCGCGCACGATCTCGACGACCTCCGCGGTGCGCAGCGGAGCGAGCGCCCGTTCGAAGACGGGCACCAGGGCGTCCTGCGTCGGGTTGACCTTCAGCAGCGCGACCCGTCCGCACGCGATCAGCTCGTACAGCACGTCGAGGAACGGGATCGAGGTCACGTTGCCGGCACCGAGGACGAGACCCACGCCGCCGCGGGAGGGATGCCGCGCCGCGAGCCCGGCGGCATCCATCGCCTGTCCGCGGGTGACGCCCGGCTGCAGCCACACCTCGGTCGTGTAGCCCGACAGCAGGAGACCGTCGATCGGGTCGAGTGGGGAGGTGTGGACGACCGTGCGGTCGCCGGGCGCGCGCCCGAACAGGATGCCGTCGAGCGGGCTGTGCCCATCGGCCAGCGCCTGCAGGGTGCGGTCGTACGCGTCGAGGGCGACCAGCGCCGCGTACGGCCCGGACAGCCACTCTTCACCCCGGAGCGGATGCCGCGCGCTCAGCCCCTTGCTGTCTGCGGCGACCGACGCCCACTCGGCCGCCACGACGCCGACGGCGGCGCGCACCTTGCGCAGGACGGCGAGCCGTTCGGCGGTGCTGCGGCTCGCCCAGGTCTTCGCCCCCGCCCGCAGGCGGGCGATGCGGGCGTCGAGTTCGGCCCGGGTGTCCTCGTCGAGGGCGCGGTCCGGTGACGTCGTCGTCATGGCTGCGGGAGGCCGGTCAGATCAGCGAGAGCTCGCGGAGCTTGGCCGCAACGTCGTCGTTGCTCGGCTCGACGTGGTGGGTCGCGTCGGGGTAGACGACGACGGGGATGTTCGTGCGGCCGGAGATCTCGCGGGCGACGTCGGCGGCCGACGGGTCGGCTTCGAGGTCGACGTAGCGGTAGGCGATGCCGAGGCCGTCGAGCTGGGCCTTCGTGCGGCGGCAGTCACGGCACCAGTCGGCGCCGAACATCGTGATCTGGTCGTTCTTCTCCGTCATGGTTCCAGCGTATGCCCGGGGGAGACGGCGGCGGCCGTCTCGGGCTCGCTCGCCGGTCGCCCGGCGCCGCGCGGTGCGTAGACGACGAGCGCGTGGAACATGAACCGCAGCACGAAGGCGGCGATGAGGGTGAGCGCGGCGGCGAGGACGGCCGGGATATGGGCGCCCTCGACGAGGATCGACATCACCGGGATCCGGACGACCGCCTCGAGGCCGTTGAAGGTCGTCGACTTCGCGAACCTCGACCACATCCGGCCGGACTCGGAGCGCATGTCGGCGAAGACGAGGTACTCGAGCAGGAAGAAGTTCGTGATGATCGTGATGGCGCTCGCGGCGACCGCGGCGGGCAGGTAGTCCACGCCGAGCCGGATGAGCCCCCACATGATCACGAGGTTCGCGATCGCACCGAATCCGCCGACGAGGGCGAACGCCGACATGCGCCCGAAGCGAAGCATCGCCAGCTGGGTGAGGAAGCGTACGCCCTGCGTGAAGGTGGCCTTGGAGTCGCCCGCGAAACGCTGCGCGAAGTCGAACGGCACCTCGCCGATCCGCAGCTGCCGGCGCGCGAGGATCTCGAGGAGGATCTTGAAACCCCGCGGGCGCAGAGCGTCGAGGTCGACGGCATCGGTGTCGAGGAGGAAGAACCCGGTCATCGGGTCGGAGCAGCCGGCGAGCTTCCGCGGGAACATCGCCTTCGTCAGCGACGTCGACACCCGCGAGACGGCTGTGCGGGTGGCGTCGGCGAGCCCCGTCGAGGTGCCGCCCGACGCATAGCGCGACGCGACGACCACGTCGACGTCGCCGCGCTCCGCGCGCGCGATCATGCGGGGCACGTCTTCGGGCGGATGCTGCAGGTCGCCGTCCATGACGAGGCACCAGCGCGAGGTCGCGGCGCGGAAGCCTTCAACCACGGCGCCGCCCAGCCCGGCGGTCGCCGTCTCGCGGTGGATGAGCCGGACCGGGAACGGAGCGGATGCCGCAGCCGCGGCGATCACCGCGGGCGTGTCGTCGGTGGAGTCGTCGACGAAGACGACCTCGAAGACCCGGCCGTCGAGCGCCGAACCGAGACGCCGGAGGAGCTCGTCGACGTTCGGGCCTTCGTTGAAGGTCGGGACGATGATCGACAGATCCATGGATGAGGCTCGCGGGGTCGACGGGCACGGGTCGCCTCAGCCTACCCGCGGACCCTTTCCGTGGCCTGGGCCGTCCACGACCCGGCCCGAGAGTTCACCCGACGCTCATCTTCGGACCGTGGTCAGGCCGAGCCGGCGGCATCCATCGGCGGCTCGACGACCACTCCCGTGACGTTGATGGTCCGCCCGCTGATGGCCGCGACCCGAAAGACGGTCGCCTGCGGGGGCGTGCGCTCGTCGAGCGGCAGGATCACCACCTCGACCTGATAGTCGCCGATGGCGAGGAAGCCGTGGCCCGGTGCGTCGGCGTGCACGGCGTAGGTCCGGGTGCGCGCCGGTGCGCGGTCGGCGTCGGTCGCGATGTGGTGGCTGGGTCCGGGCGAGCGGGGGAAGATGCGTCGGATGCTGGGCGGCGGGAGGCCGGTCCCACGGTGCCGTCGCACGCGCAGTGGGAAGAGGGCGAGCACCTGGCCGACGAACAGCTCGAAGCCCTCTTCCGCGCCCGCCGACCACCCCACGGCGTCGTCAGCGGGCGGGCTCACGCCGACTCGGATCGCTGTTCGTGATCGTGGAGGGTCTCGGCCGAAGCCGACTCGAGCGCCCGACGGAGCTGGGTGCTCGAGGTGTGCGCCGTGTAGGGGAAGTAGACGACCTCGACACCGACCGCGGCGAACTCCCGTTCGAGGCGGAGCCCCTTCTCGGTCCCACGCCAGTCGTCGCCCTTGAAGAAATGGGTGAATCGCACCTGCTCCCAGACGGCCATCTTGTCGGGCACGGTCTCGATGAAGACGTGGTCGACGAAGCGGATGTCGCGCACGATCGCCGCGCGCTCCGCCGTCGGGATGAAGGGGTCCACCCCCTTCACCTCGTGCAGCATCTCGTCGCTGACCACCCCGGCGACGAGCAGGTCGCAGTGGTCCTTCGCGTGCCGAAGGATGTTCAGGTGCCCCACGTGGAACAGGTCGAACGCGCCCGCGGCATAACCGATACTCATCGTCATCGCAAGCTCCCCAAAGCCGCTGACATGTCGAGTCCCCCGACCCGACCGGGCCCCCACAGCCCGATGAGGGGGACATTACACCATGGCGCCCCGTCGCGTCACCGGTGCTTCACCCGCCGGTCACGGACGGCGCGCTCGAACGCGCTCCGGTGCAGGGCGCCGGCATCCGCCCATTCCCGTCCCGACAGGTCGGGGGTCGCGCCGCGCGTGCGGGCGTCGGCCCACGCGCGACCGATGTCCGCCGAGTCGATCGTGCCCTCGAACAGGTGCACCCACCCGGGGCCGCACTCGTCGGCGAGGGCGCGGTTGACCGCGTTGTCGGGGACGAGCACCGGCCGGTCGAGCGAGAGCACGGCGAGGGCCGTCCCGCTGTTGTGCATGTGGCGGTACGGCAGCACGATCAGCTCCGCGGAACGGATCGCCGACGCGAAGTCCGCGTCATCGAGGAACCTCGCGTCGAGCGAGATGCGGCCGTCGTCATCGGATGCCGCGCGGAGGCCATCGAGCAGTGCCTCGGATGACGGCTTGCCCGCGATGTGCAGCGTCGCGTCCGCGGCATCCCACCCCTTGAACGCTTCGACGAGATCCTCGACGCCCTTGTAGCGCCGGATCAGGCCGACGTAGCCCACCCGCCCGGGCACGGCTTCGACCGAACGGTACGGTGCGAACCAGTCTCGGTAGTGCCCGTGCGGGATCGTCACCTGCGGTACGCCGTCGCGAGGCGGCGTGTGGTCGTTGAGCACGATGTCGAGCGTCGTCGCCGCGTCGATGCCCGACAGTACGGCGTGGTCGACGCGCGAGATGCCGTCGGGGCGATCGACGTTGTGCAGCGTACGGATGACGGGCGTGCCGGCGATCCGCCAGCGCGCGACCGTGAGCGCCGCGAGCGTTCGTCGCGCGAACCGGCCCACCACCCGGTGTCCGTCGACCATGAGTTCGGGCCAGTGCGCGTGCACGACGTCGTAGCGACCCAGCAGCGCGGTGCGGTAGTCGAAGGTCAGCAGGGTCAGGCCGTCCGTCGTGCGCAGGCTCGAGTCGAGCTGGGTGATGTACGGGTTCGTCGTGGCCTTCGGCGGTCCGAACGTCTCGAGCACCCGGATCGGCCTGCGCGGCGCGACGGGGCCGAGCGCCCCGCGATACCAGCCGTCGACGAGGCCGGGGAGGCGCCGGACCGACCACCGGTCGTGCGGCTCGCCCCCGGCGGCGGCAGCCGCGAGCAGCGCGTGGGCGACCGAGGTCGCGACGTCGCCGTCGAGGCTCGCGATGTGGGCGTTCCGCTCGGCGAGCAGGGGAGGGCCCCCGAGCGGGAGGCAGACGACGGGGCACCCCATCGAGCTCGCCTCGGCCGCGACCCATCCCGCCTGGTCGTGCATCGACGGGAAGACGAAGACCTCGGCACGGGCGATCGCCTCGAGCACCTCCGGCCTCGGGCGATGTCCGGCGAAGCTGACCCGCCCGCGCAGTCCGAGGCGGTCCGTCAGGCGTTCGAGCCGCCCGCGCTCGTAGCCGTCGCCGTACAGCGTGAGCGTCCACCCGGCGGCCTCGGGGCGCGTGAGTGCCTCGATGGCGATCGCCGCGCCCTTCCACGCGAGCAGGCGTCCGGCGAACACCGCGTGGCGTGGGCGGACCAGCGACGGATCGCGGGTGGGAAGGTCGTCGAGGCAGGCGTTGGGCTCCACCACCACCGTGCTGCCGGACCCCTCGAAGACGCGGCCGACGTCGGTGTTCTGCGCGACGATCAGCGCCGCGCGCTTCGCGACCGGCGCACCCCACAGGCGGCGGAACGCGCCGGTCGAGACGGCTCTGACGATCTCGGTCAGCGTGCCGCGGACGCCGAGCCAGCGGGCCAGTCGGGCAACGGGTAGGGTGCTCGAGCCCCCGACCGGCCCCCAGACGAGGGGCACGTCCCGGAGCGCGGTGAGACCGCACGGCATCCAATCGTTCGCGAACGTCACGTGGTGCGCGAGGTCGAATCGGTGAGCTGCGTGGAGCGATCGCGCCCGGCGGCCGAGCGCACGCTGCCAGAGGGCGTAGTACCAGTAGAGGTCGACGCCCCGGCGCTTCAAGCGCACGATGCGCTCGGGCAGGTCGAGGTACGCGACCTGCAGGTGCCGGTGCAGCTCGGGGTCGGCTGTCCGCGCCGCCTCGATCGCGGCGCGGAACCGAGGCCGTGTCACGACCCACACGTCGTACGACGTCGCCGCGGCCGTTGCGACCTGCCACCCGGCACTGGCCTCCGGCTCTGGGAGCGGCCCGCAGGCGTACGCACTGATCAGCACTCGCAGCCGCCCGTTCCCTGCGCGCCCGTCTGCGTCCTCCGCACGGTCTTCCACACGTCCCCCATCGCCGTGGATCACCCTCGCCAGCCCGTTGCCCAGAGGCGAGGTGAAGGAGAGCCTAGCCACAACCGGGGGTCTTCAGGTCATACTGTCCTTGGGGAGGGTGCCTGGGGGCGCCCGCGCAAGTCGAGCTACTGGGGGTGGCGCGAATGGCTTCGCTGATCGGGGAAACGGATTCGACGCGGTCGGCGTCGAAGGGTGTGCGCGTCGTCATGCCGGTGCACAACGCGTCCGGATACGTCGTCGCGGCGTTGGAGAGCGTGCTGCGGGATCTGCCCGACGACGGCGAGGTCGTCGTCGTCGACGACGGGTCGAGCGACGGCAGCGGGGCGCTGGTCGAGACGCTCGCGATGCGCGACGGACGCATCGTCGTGCTCCGCAACGAGCAGCCGACCGGGGTCTCGAGGGCCCTGAACCGCGGGGTGCTGTTCGGGACCTGCCCCGAGTTCGTCGCCGTCGCCGAGCACGATGACCTGGTCCTGCCGGGACGCTTCGCGGCGCAGGCAGCGGCCTTGCGCGCCGACGCGGGACTGGGAGCAGTCTCGGGTGAGGGCCGGTACCTCGGTCCGACGGGCCGGATCGCGGGTCGGGTGTCGGTCGGGCCGCGGACCGACGCCGAGTTCCACGAGATGCGCGACGCCGGTCGCGAGATCCTCATCCCGCATCCGGCGATCATGTACCGACGGGATGCCGTCATCGCGGCCGGCCTGTACGACGCCGAGTTCGACGCCGCGCAAGACCTCGAGATCGTCAACCGCCTCGTGTACGCAGCCGGATGGCGGGTGCGCACGATCACCGAGCCGCACGTGCTCTACCGGATCCACGACTCCTCGATGTCGTTCTCGCACATCTCCGCGCAGCGGATGATGACCCGGTACATCGTGTACCGGAACCGCGCCCAACTCGACGGCGAGCCATTCCTGCCGTTCGCCGAATGGCAGCGGGCGAACCAGCCCGACCGGCGCACCCGCTGGCGGTGGTACCGCAAGGACACCGGAGCCCTTCGGTACCGTCAGGCGGGGCTCGCATGGCTGAACCGGCGACCCTTCGCCTTCGCCGGCAACATCGTCGCGGCCAGCGTGCTGCACCCTCGGTGGGTGCTCATGAAGCTCCGCGTGGCGCGCGGCCGATGAGCGCCGTCGAGTCGCCCACCGCGGTCATCGCCCCGGCTGCGACCATCCCTCCGACCGTCGTCATCGCGGTGCCGACGTACCGGCGTCCGGACGACCTGCGGCGTCTCCTCGACGCGCTCGGCCCCGTCGTGGCCCACGCGCGCGCCGCAGGTGCGGCATCCGTCATCGATGTCCTCGTGATCGACAACGACCCCGAGGGATCCGCGCTCGCCGTCCTCGCCGATCGCGCGCCCGGTGTGACCGGGGTGCACGAGCGGGCACCCGGCGTCGCCGCCGCCCGCAACCGGGCGCTCGACGAGGGCGGCGATCATGACGTCCTCGTCTTCATCGACGACGACGAGTCCCCCGCCGGGGCCGACTGGCTGACGCGACTGCTCGAGACCGCGAGGGCTTCGGATGCCGACGCGGTGGCCGGTCCAGTGCGGACGGTGGTCGACGGCGGCCTCGACCCGTGGATCGAAGCGGGTGGGTTCTTCGCGCGCCGGCACCGGGCGCACGTGGCGACCGGCACGGCGATCGAGCGGGCCGCGACGAACAACCTGCTGCTCGATCTCCGGTTCATCCGGGGCAGCGGCATCCGCTTCGACGACAGATTCGGCCGCACGGGCGGCGAGGACTCGCTGTTCACCAGCCAGTTGCATCGCGCCGGCGCGCGGATGGTGTGGTGCGCGGAAGCGCTCGTGCACGATCATCTTCCCGAAGCCCGACGGACCCGAGCGCACGCGCTCGAGCGCATCCGCGGGATGGCCGCCGCCGGTGTCCGCGTGGGGCTCGTGATGGCACCCAACCGGACCGTCCGCGTCGCCGTCCGGGCTCGGGCGACCCTCGCGGGCGCTGCACGCGTCGGCGCCGGCGTCATGCGCGCGGCGGCCGGGGCGATCGTGCGTTCGGAACGGCTGGATGCCGTCGGCCGACGCGACATC
This sequence comes from Microbacterium sp., assembly GCF_043427715.1. Taxonomy (GTDB): domain Bacteria; phylum Actinomycetota; class Actinomycetes; order Actinomycetales; family Microbacteriaceae; genus Microbacterium. Next base: position 49,525 of record NZ_JBHWTD010000041.1, read on the forward strand.
ATGCGGGGGGTGGGCGCAGTGGAGGGCGCCGCCGGACGCCTCCGCATCCAGTACGGCGACCGCCTCGAAGGAGCATCCCGATGACCACCACCGATCCGATGCCGACATTGACCGAGACCCTGACCCGCCTCCGCGCCGCGCAGAAGGGTCACGCCCGCGGAGCGCCGGCGTACTCCGTCTACGTCAACCGACGGATCGGTCGTGTGCTGGCTGCGATCGGGTACCGGCTCGGCCTGACGCCGAACCAGGTCACGATGGTGAGCGCCGCGCACACATTCGCGGGCATCGTGCTGCTCGCGACGATGCCGCCGAGCTGGTGGTCGGGCATCGTCGTCGCCGCCCTCCTCGTGCTGGGCTATGCGTGGGACTCGGCCGACGGCCAGGTCGCGCGACTGCGCGGTGGCGGATCCGTCGCGGGGGAGTGGCTCGACCATTTCGTGGACGCGATCAAGATCGCGACCCTCCACCTGGCAGTGCTGATCGGACTCTTCCGTTTCGGCGACCTGGACGAGCCCGTTTTGCTGCTGCCGATCGGCTACTCCATCGTCGCGACCGTCACCTTCTTCGGCATGATCCTGAACGACCTCCTGAAGGGCGCGCGCGGTGTCGCGTCCACCCACGCGCGCGGCGGCGGCACGCTGGGCAGATCGTTGCTGCTGGTACCGACCGACTTCGGACTCCTGTGCCTCGTCTTCCTGCTCTGGGGAGCACCCCCGGCATTCCTGACGGTCTACGCCGCGCTCTTCGCGGCGAACACGCTCTTCCTGTGCGCGGCATCCGTCAAGTGGTTCCGGGAGATGCGTCGTGTCGGCTGACGGTGACGCCTGGGCCGTCGTCGTCGTGAACTACGGCTCGAGCGGGCTGCTCGAGGCGAACCTCGCCGAGGTCGCCGCCGACACCCGGCCGGACATCGTCGTCGTCGTCGACAACCCGACCACCGACGCCGAGCGCGCCCGCGTGCGTGCGCTCGCGGCCCGCGAGCACTGGATCCTCATCGAACCCGACGCGAACGCCGGGTTCGGCGGCGGCGTCAACCTGGGGGTCGCCGCGGCGCTCGAGGCGGGCGCCACCGGGATCCTCCTGCTGAACCCCGACGCACGCCTCGGCGCCGACGCCGTCGACGCACTCCGCGCAGCGACCCTGGACGAGCCGCTCGCGCTGTGCGCACCCCGCATCGTGACGCCGTCCGGCTCCGTCTGGTTCGCCGGTGCAGACGTCGTGCTCGCGGACGGGCGCACGCGCGGACATGCGAAGCGCGCGCGGCATCCGGGTGAGGAGACCTGGGAGTGGCTGACCGGGGCGTGCCTGTGGTTCACCGCCGAGCTGTGGCACGCAACGGGCGGCTTCGACGAGGAGTACTTCCTGTACTGGGAGGACGTCGACTTCTCGCGACGGGCGGTGCTCGCCGGCGGATCGCTCCGGGTCGTGGGCGACGCGCTCGCGGTGCACGACGAGGGTGCCACGCACCGGGGGCGTGGCCAGAGCGCTCGCAGCAAATCGGAGACGTACTACTACTTCAACATCCGGAATCGGATGCTGTTCGCGAACCGCCATCTCGACGATGAAGGCGTCCGTCGCTGGCGTGCCGGGATCGCGGCATCCGCTCGAGAGGTCATCCTCCGGGGCGGACGTGCGCAGCTGTTGACGTCGCCGGTGCCCTGGCGTGCCTACCTCCGGGGGACGCGCGACGCGCGGCGGATCGCCGATGCGAGCCGGTCGGCGCAGACCGGTGTGGGGACGGCGGCGAGCCGTTAGGATCTGGCGTTATCGTTCGACGCACCCGTGGGGAGGGTGCGCGTTCGTTTGGGGAGGGGCGAAAGCATCATGAAGGACGACGAAGCGTTCGATCGGGATCGCGATGAGCTCGAGAAGCTGCTCGACGAGGAGCCTCGACGTCGCCGACGCGCGATCGGCATCGCGATCGCCGCGGTCGCTGTGGCCGTGGTCGCGGCGATCGGCATCGGGATGGCGTTCGGGTTCGGCCGGGTCTCGGCCTCGCCGGGGGAAAGCCCCGGCATATCGCCCTCGGCGACCGATCCGGTGACGAGTCCGGCAGCGAGTGCCTCGCCGGAACCGGATGCCACCGACCAGTCGCCGGCACCTGCGACGCCCGCACCCGACGAGTCCGATGAGGGCGAGTCGGAGGGCGACGAGCCGACCGCTCCCGACGCGCGCGAGACGCTGCCGCCCGCGGCGTTCGACGATCCGATCGAGGCGGAGGGCGGGTTGGTGGTCTCGGTCAGCTCCATCGAGAGCGTCACGGGTGAGGCCGTCGTCCCCGGGGAGGTGAGCGGCCCGGCCGTGCGTGTCACGGTGCGGATCGAGAACGAGTCGGACGAGACCGTCGACCTGACGACCGCCGTGGTGACCCTGTTCGGCGCGTCCGAACTCCAGGCGAGCCCGGTCACCAAGCCGGCGGGGAAGTCGTTCCCGTTGGAGGTGGGGGCGGGGAAAGCCGCCTCGGGGGCGTTCGTGTTCGAACTGCCGAAGGACGAGCGCACGGACGTGCGCGTCGAGGTCGATCTGTCGGTCGCCGAACCGCTGATCGCCTTCGAAGGCGCCGTCGAATGAACGAGGATCACGCGATTCTCGGAATCTGATCGCGCGCGACGCCGGTCATGGCGTATGGTGTGCGTGAAATCCTTTGGGGGGATTTCTGGGGACCCGTCCGCAACACGCGCTCTGCGTGTGCGTGCAGACGTGTATGAGGGGAAGCAAATCGTGGGGACGATTTCTGCGGGCCGTACGGCCCTGTCTATGGCGATCGCGGCTGTGGTCGCTGTCGGATTCACGCTCGGCGTCGTGCCGACCGCAGCAGCGGCGGCTGATCCGCCGGCAGCTGCAGCCGCTGCGGCCGCGTTGCCCGAGACGGTCTCGGCCGACTCGTTGCCGACGGTGCAGATCGACGGCGGCGTCGTGTGGTCGCAGGTCATCGTGGGGAACACGGTGTACGCCGCGGGGCAGTTCTCGAACGCGCGACCCGCAGGTGCCGCGCCGGGGACCAACCTGACCGCGCGGGCGAACATCCTGGCCTACAACCTGACGACGGGCGCGCTGATCACCTCCTTCGCACCGACGTTCAACAACCGCATCAACGAGCTGGCGGCGTCGCCCGACGGAACGAAGCTGTACGTGACCGGGTCGTTCACCCAGGTCAACGGCCAGAGTCGGCTGCGCTTCGCTGTCCTGGACATCCCCAGCGGCAACCTCGTCTCGGGCACGGCCGGTCTGAACAACATCGGCAAGTCGCTGTACGCCTCGCCGAGCGGTCTCTACGTCGGCGGCTACTTCACCTCGGTCTCCGGCCAGGCTCGACAGCGCATCGTCAAGTTGAACCTCGCGGGCACCGCCGTGCAGCCGTTCTCCGTCCCCGTCGACAACGGGCACGTGCAGAGCGTCGTCGTGAGCAGCACGGGCGACCGCGTCGCGCTGTCGGGGAACTTCACCTCGGTCGGCGGCGGGGACACCCCCGGCTTCGGGCTCTATCTCGCCGACGGTACCTCCGGTGCCGGGCTCCCGTTGCCCGCGAACACGCAGGTCCGCAACGGCGGCGAATCCGCTGGCTTCATGAGTCTCGCGACCGACGGGACGAAGTTCTACGGCGTCGGTTGGCACTACGGCGGCACGGGCAACGTCGAAGGCTCGTTCGCCGTCAACTGGTCGGATGGTGCGATCGCGTGGATCGAAGACTGCCACGGCGACACGTACGACATCGCCGTCGTGAACGACATCGTCTACTCGGCGAGCCACAAGCACTACTGCGGCAACAGTGGCGGATTTCCGCAGACCGAGCCGTGGACCTTCTACCACTCCACCGCGTGGACCACCGATGCGCGCGGGACGAACACCGGCGACATCTACGGCTACCCCGACCACCCGGGCACCCCGCGTCCCGAGTTGCTGAACTGGTTCCCGCAGACCACCCCGGGTACCTTCACCGGCACGAGCCAGGCGGTGTGGACCGTGACGGGCAATTCGCAGTACGTCATCTACGGCGGCGAGTTCCCGAGCGTCAACGGTGCTCGGCAGCAGGGCCTCGTGCGCTACGCCGTCCGCTCGATCGCGCCGAACCTCCAGGGCCCGCGCGTGTCCGGCGACGCCTGGAACTTCTCGGCGAAGTCGTTCGCGGCGGGCCAGGTTCGCGTGAAGTACGAAACCAACTGGGATCGCGACGACACGACGCTGACCTACCGCGTCTACCGCGACTCCGAATCGTCGGCGCCCATCTCCGAGAAGACCATCTCGACGGTGTTCTGGAAGCCGCAGTTCGAGACCTTCACCGACACCGGGCGCACGCCGGGCGCGTCGCACCGGTACCGGGTGGTGGCATCCGACCCCTATGGCAACGTCGCGAAGTCCAGCTGGATCACGGTGACGGTGTCCGACGCGGTCCTCAGCGACTACGCGGACGAGGTCCTGACCGACGACGCCGCGCACTACTGGCGTCTCTCCGACACTGAGACGGAGACGGCGGGCGACTGGGCGGGCACATCCGACCTCGCGATCCGCGGCACGGTGACCTCGACAGCCGGCGCGATCCTGCCGGATGCCGACGCGGCGAAGACCTTCGGCAACGGTGCATTCGGCGCGACGACCGATGCGGTCCCCGGACCCGACACCTTCACGGTCGAGACGTGGATCAAGACGTCGACGAACTCCGGCGGCAAGATCATCGGCTTCGGCAACAGCTCGACCGGCAACTCGAACAGCTACGACCGCCACGTCTACATGGACAACGCCGGGCGGATCTGGTTCGGCGTCTACCCCGGCGGAGTCCGGACGTTGAACTCGGGCGCCGGCTACAACGACGGGCAGTGGCACCACATCGTCGCGAGCATGAGTGCGGACGGGATGAAGCTCTACATCGACGGCAAGCGCGTCGCGCAGCGCGCCGATGTGACGACGGGGCAGGGCTACAGCGGGTTCTGGCGAGTCGGCGGTGACAACATCGGCGGCTGGACGAACCAGCCCTCGTCGAGCCACTTCAGCGGCGCGATCGACGACGCCGCCGTCTACGACGACGCGCTCACGCTCTCCGAGGTGCAAGCGCACTACCGCGCGTCGGGTCGCACGCTCAACGTGCCGGCAGCGCCGTCGGACGCCTACGGCGCGCTCGTCTACAACGCACAGCCCGACCTCTACTGGCGCTACGGCGAGACGTCCGGGACGAACGTCGCCGACAGCGGCACCTCGGGCTACGACGGGGCGATCGCCGGTACGGTGACGCGGAACGTGCCCGGAGCGATCGCGGGCACCGCGAACCCGGCGATCACCCTGTCAGGGTGGTCCAACGTCCACTCGGTCGCGCAATTCGGGTCGCCGGGCGCGTTCACCTTGGAGACCTGGTTCCGCACGACGTCTTCGCAGGGCGGCAAGGTCATCGGCTTCGGTGACATGCAGTCGGGCACGTCGTCGAACTACGACCGGCACGTGTTCATGCGCGACAACGGGCAGCTCGTGTTCGGCACGTGGACCGGTCAGGAGAACATCATCACCTCGCCGAACGCGTACAACAACGGACAGTGGCACCACGTGGTGGCGACGCAGGGATCCGGCGGCATGGCGATGTACGTCGACGGCGTGCTCGTGGGCACCAATCCGCAGACGGCGGCGCAGCCCTACAGCGGCTACTGGCGGGTCGGCGGCGACACGACGTGGGGCTCTTCGTCCCCGTTCCTCTCCGGCAGCTACGACGAGACAGCCGTGTACAGTCGGGCGCTGACCGCGACCGAGGCATCCCAGCACTACGGTGCCGGGACCACGGGCACGACGCCGAACATCGCGCCGACCGCGCAGTTCACCTACTCGCTCGACCACCTCGCGGCGTCGTTCCAGGGCTCGGGATCGTCCGACCCCGACGGCACGATCGCCTCGTACGCTTGGGAGTTCGGTGACGGCGACACGTCGTCGGCGGCCAACCCGACGCACACCTACGCGACGGGCGGCAACTACACCGTGCGGCTCACAGTGACCGACGACGACGGCGCGACGAACACGACGCAGGTGCCGATCACGGTCGTCGCCAACGCGGCGCCGACGGCGCAGGCAACGTGGAGTGCGGTGGGCCTCGAAGCCACGTTCTCGTCATCGGGATCGACCGACGCCGATGGCTCGATCGCGTCGTTCGGGTGGGACTTCGGCGACGGTGAGACCTCGTCCGCACCGTCACCGAGCCACACCTATGACGAACCGGGCTCGTACACCGTCACCCTGACGGTGACCGACGACGACGGCGCGACGGCGACGGAGACCCTGGAGGTCGTGGTCACCGCGCCGGTGAACGCCGCACCGACGGCGGCCTTCACCCCGACGGTGAACGGCCTGTCGGTGTCGGTGAACGGCGCGGCATCCTCCGACGCCGACGGAACGATCGCGTCGTACGCCTGGGCGTTCGGCGACGGCGGGACGGCGACCGGTGCGACGGCGACGCACGAGTACGACGAAGCCGGCGACTACACGATCACGCTCACCGTGACGGATGACGACGGGGCCACCGACACCGAGACGGCGGACGTGACCGTCGAGGCGCCGTCGACGTCGACACCGATCTTCAGCGACGAGTTCTCGCGGACCGCAGCCACTGGCTGGGGGACCGCCGACATCGGCGGCGCCTGGTCGCTGCGTGCGGCGGCGAGCCGGTACTCGGTCTCGAACGGCAGCGGCAACCTGATCCTGCCCCGGGCGACGACCCTCTACGCCGATGCGAACGGCGTCGACACGGATCGGGTCCGAGTGGATGCCACCTTCTCGGTCGACAAGCTCGCCGAGGGCACCTACGTCGCCGTCGTCGGGCGTCAGGTCGGGTCGAACTCCTACGTGCTGCGACTCCGGCTCGGGGCCGACGGATCCGCGCGGATGTACGTGCTGCGCAACAACTCGGTCGCGATCGGCTCGTCGCTGCTGCTGCCCTTCACGGTGCAGCCCGGGCAGAAGTACCACGCCTCCTTCGAGGTCGCGGGTGCGAGTCCCACCTCGCTGAAGGCGAAGGTGTGGGCGGCGAGCGGCGCCGAACCGGCCTGGCAACGCGAGGCGACCGACTCGACCGCGGCGCTGCAGGCTTCGGGCAGGATCGGCGTCTTCGGATTCCTTCCGTCCGCGGTGACCAACGACCCGGTGACGGTGTCGTTCGACCGGATCGTCGCGATGGATCCGGATGCCGCCACGCCGCCCACCGGGAACACGGCGCCGACCGCTGCATTCACCCACACGAAGACCGGGTTGCAGGTGAACGTGAACGGCGCGGCATCCGCCGACTCGGACGGCGACGTCGTCTCGTACGCCTGGCAGTTCGGCGACCCCGCGGGCACCACCGCCACCGGCGCCACCGCCTCGCACACCTACGCCGCGGCGGGAACCTACACGGTGCGGCTCACGGTCACCGATGACGATGGCGCGACCGCCACCATCACGCACGACGTGACGGTGACGGCCCCGACGACCAACGCGGCGCCCACGGCGGAGTTCACGCGGACGCCGGCCGGCCTCACGGTCGCGGTCGACGGCGGGGGGTCGAGCGACACCGACGGGACGATCGCCTCGTACGAATGGCAGTTCGGCGATCCGGCCGGCGGCACGGCGACGGGCGCGACCGCGTCGCACACCTACGCGGCAGCCGGCACGTACACGATCACGCTCACCGTGACCGACGACGACGGCGCGACCGCGACGCGATCGCACGACGTCACGGTGACGGCACCGCCGACCGGTGGCGCGCTCTTCGCCGACGCCTTCGGCCGAACGGTCAGTGCGGGATGGGGAACGTCGGACGGCGGCGCAGCGTGGACGACGCGCGGCACAGCGAGCCGCTTCTCGGTCGCCGGCGGTGTGGGGACGATGTCGGTCGGGGCGGGCACGTCGCTGTACGCGGACACCCCCGTGATCGACAGCACGTCGACGACGCTGAGCGGCTCGTTCACGGTCGACAAGCTCAACGAGGGCATGTACGTCGGCATCATCGCCCGGAAGGTCGGGACGACGCAGTGGCTGGTGCGTGCGCGGCTCGCCGCCGACGGCACCGTGCGGCTCAACGTCATCCGCGGTGACAGCACGTCCGTCGGTGCAGCCGTGAGCGTCACCGGCCTCACGATCGCGGCGGGGCAGACCTACCGGTTCGAGGTCGACACCAAGACGACCACCACGACGGCGATCTCCGCCAAGATCTGGAACGCCGCCGCCGCCGAGCCGTCTGCCTGGCAGATCGAACGGACGGATGCCACCGCTGCGCTCCAGGTCGCGGGATCGGCGGGTGTCTACGGCTACCTGCCGAACGCAGCGGCGAACGTCCCGACCGCGCTCTCGTTCGACGACTTCGAGATCGTGACCGCCCCGTGACCGACAGGTGCGTGCGGGGAGGATGACGCAGGTCGCCGCCGAGATGCGCGTCGTCCAGCTCTACGACGTGGTGCGCAGTGCGCACCTGGAGCGGGCCGCGACGGCACAGCCGCGGCCCGTCATCCTCTACCGCCGCACGCGGTACGACTTCGACGCGGCGCTGGTCGCCGCGGCATCCGCGCAGCATCGCGGGGTCTGGGCGTCGGTGCGGTACGCGCTCACCACCGACATCGACGTGATCGAGGTCAACGAGCCGCTCTCGGGCGATTCGTCACTGCCGAGTGTGGTCTTCGCGTCCGCAGCGAGACTGCGGGCACGGGTGACGAGACGTCCCCGTCCGCTGGTGGTCTCGTACGCGATCGAAAACCTCGACCCGGCGGACCTGGTGCGGAACCTCCCGGTCAAAGCGCGATGGCGGCACCGGTTGCGCCAGTTCACCACGCCGCTCCTCTGGCGCGCGATCGACCGGATCGCCTACGGCACCCGCGAGGCGCAGCGGGTGTACGAGGCGGCGTTCGGCGCGGCCGCGCACCAGCCGTCCGCCGCGCTGATCGAGGCGCTCCCGGCGCCGATCGACGGAACAGACGCCGTCCGCGATCGGGTGATCCTTTTTCTCGGCGACCTGTCCGAGCGGAAGGGCTTCCCCGATGTCCTCGCGGCGTGGCCGGAGGTGCGCGCCGCGGTGCCGGACGCGCAGCTGCTGATCATCGGCCGCGGCGCAGGCGCCGACGCGGCCGCAGCGCTCGCCGAGTCCGATGAGCGGGTCACGGTCGTCATCGACCCGCCCCGAGCCGAGATCGCGAGGCACCTGGGCTCGGCGAAGGTGCTCGTGCTGCCCTCGCGGCGACGCCCGTTGTGGCGGGAGCAGGTGGGGCTGCCGATCGTCGAGGGTCTCGCGAGCGGATGCCTCGTGGTCACGACCGCAGAGACGGGCATCGCCGACTGGCTCTCGAACCACGGGCACCACGTGCTGCCCGAGTCGGGCCTTCGCGAGGGATTGGCACCGGCGCTGGTGGCGGCGGTCACGAGCTCCCGCAGCCCCGCCGATGTGCACGCGGACCTGCTCGCGACGGACGGGCGGCGGGCCGCGCACGAGTGGCTGCACCGGCCGGACTGATCCCGCCCGCGGACGCCTATCGCGCGGAGATGACCTCGGCGATCCGGCCGGCGAGGTGCGTGGTCGTGTACCCGGCTTCGACGTGCGCGCGGGCGGCGTCGCCGAGCGCCTCGGATGCGGGGTCGTCGAGCACCGCGAGCGTCTCGCGGGCGAGGGCGTCGGCGTCGCCGACGTCGACCATGCGAGCGGCGGTCGTGCCGCCGAAGTAGTCGTCCATCCCGGGCGTGCGCGTGATGACCAAGGGACGGCCGGTGGCCATCGCCTCGAGCCCCACGGTCATGCCCGACACGTGCAGGTTCGGTCGCGTCGCGATGGCGACGACCGACGCGCTCGCGTAGAGGTCGCGGAGCTCCGCGTGGGTGAGGTACGGAACGACGATGACCCCGTCGGGAGGATCGAGGTCCGTCGTGCTCTGCACGACGATCTCAACGTCGGGTCGGGCGGCGCGCACGGTCGCCATCGCGCGGAGCAGGGTCTTGGGATCGCGATCGCGGTCGCCCCCGACACTGACGACGAGCGGGCGGGTCGGTGAAGGCGCATGCCGGAAGAACTCGGAATCGACCCCGAATCGGACGTAGTGCACCGGTGGAGCGCCGTCCCCGAGGAATGCCGTGAGCGGCGCGACCTGGGCGTCGGAGAGCACCCAGAGCCCATCGAGTCGCCTCAGCGCTCGTCGCATGCCCTGGAACGGGGCGCCCCCGCGTCGCATGACGCTGTCCGTGAGCCACACCACACCGGAGTATCGCGCGCGCAGACCGGGCGTGGTCGCGAGCAGCATGCCCGCGTTCTCGTCCCACGTGACCCCTGCCGGGCGCCCGCGCCGACGCGGCGGCGGGACGATGGAGGCGATGCGTCGAAGAGCCCGCGCTGCGGCGGACGGATCCGGGAGGTTCTGCGCGGCCACCCGGGGGAGATGCGCGTCGAGCCGGTCGAGGCCGTAGGGCCATCGATCCGGCGCCGACCCCGCCGCGTGCCGCTCGCTCCACGCGAGCAGATCGCGCCCGGCGGGATAGAACACCACCGCCCCCGTATCGCCCCCCACAGCCACGATCACATCGTATGCACGGGGGGCGACACGGGGCTACGTCCCGTCGACTATCCGACCGGATCCGAGAGTGCGCCCGGGTGCTTCGTGCCCGATGCGACGCCGATGGATGCCGCGACGCTCGACGGCAGCGCCGAGAGGGCGGCACGGGGGTTGGCGAGGACGTCGCTCCGCACATCGAGCGAGGGCGTGAGGATCGGGGCCCCCGTCCAAAGCGCCGAGCTCTTGTCGTTGCCGGTGTGCGCCGTGAGTTCCGCGAGCGTCTTCACACCCGTCGTGCCCGCGGAGCCGTCAGCCCAGCACGCCATGTTCGCGGGCGTTGTGGCGTCGCGCCGGTAGTAGACGTTGCTGTTCATCGAGACGCCGAGCTCCGCGCCGCTGAGCTTGCGCTCGGAGTCCTGGGCGAGCATCGGGCACGAGCTCGAATCCACGCCGTACGCGAGCACGTTGTTGCGGACGGTGATGTCGTCCAGCACCCACGGGATGCTCGACTTCAGCGCGGATGCCGGCTGTCGTCGCTCATCCTGCGCGAAGCTGAGCGCCCGGAAGCCGGCATCCACCGTGTTGTTCCAGATCTGCACGTCGCCGCTGTTGATGATCTTCGCTCCGAGCACGTTCTGCGACAGGTGGTTGTCGGCGATGATCGCGTCCTCGCTGAGCTCGATCTGGACGCCGGTGGTCGTGTTGCCGGTGACCGTGTTGCCGGTGACGTGGATGTCGCGCGAGTTGACGTCGAACCACACCCCCGCGCCGATGTTGTCGGCGACGAGGTTCCCCTCGATGTGCGCGCCGACGGCCTTGGTGATCTTCACGCCGCCCGAGGCGGGTGCCGGCTTGAACCGTTGGGCGTTGTTGCCCGCGATCACCGAGTCGGTGAGGGTGAGGCCCTCGACGCCGTTCGCGCCGAGCCCCATCAGGCCGTTGCCCGACAGTGTCACCCGACGGAAGTTCTTCTCGTCGTTCCAGCCGTAGACGCCGATGGTCGCGTTGTCGCGCACCACGAGGTTCTCGAGGGTGATGTCGTCGACCTCGGCCGTGACCGCACCCATCATCGAGACGGTCGTCGCGTACCGCTGGATGCCGAACCCGCGCAGCGTGGTGTGCTTGCCCTGGATCTTGAAGGCCCGAGCGGTCGTGCTCGCCTCCACGCTCTTGCCGGTGGGGTCCGAGCCGATGATGAGCCGCTTGCCGCGCTCGTCGACGAAGAACGTGCCCGCGGTGACCTTACTCGCCGAAGCGACCTGGGTGAGGGGCTTGTCGTTCACCCACACCTGGTCGGGATAGCCCGCGAGCGGGTTCGTGTCGTCGACGAAGCGGTCGGTGTCGTCCTGACCCGCCGTGAACGACACCTTGTGGTCGAACAGGTGCGTCCACCCGGTCTTCACCCAGGTGCTTCCCGATTTGGTCCATCCCGTCACCGGTGCGCTGCCGTCGAACCAGACCGCTTCACCGGGATAGGACTGGATGGTGAGCGCCTTGTTGAACCCGACGTACACGTATTCGCGGTAGGTGCCGCCACGCAAGACGATCGTCGAACCCGACGGTGCCTTCGACACTGCGTACGCAGCGCTGCCATACGGATCGCTGAGCGTGCCCGAACCCGTCTTCGTGCCCTTCGGCGCCACGAAGATCGCGCCCTTCGGAACGGCGTATCGAGCGGTGCCGACGGGGGCGCTGCCGACCGACGTGCCGCTGCTCGGCGGCGTCGTCGGGGTGGGCGTGGGCGTCGGCGTGGGCGTGGGAGTGGGCGTCGGCGTGGTGGACGGCGCGGCATCCGCGAGACGGAGGTCGTCGATGCGCACGGTGTTCGCCGGCGATCCCGCGGAGAGGTAGGACGCGATCGCGGGGTACCCGGCGCGCGAGAGGCGCTTCGTGCTGGTGTCGTCGAACGATGCCTGCCACCCCGGTTTCGTCGAACCTTCGGCCCAGATGCGCGCGCGGATCTGCACGGTCGAGGTCCCGGTGACCGAGAACTCGGCGTGCACGCGGGTGCCCGCGGGGTGGTCCTTGATCGGCTTCAGCGATCGGAGTACGGTTTCGCGGCTTCCGGAACCGTCGTACCGGCTGATCCAGAGATTGACGCCCGTCTTCCCGAAGCGCATGCGGGCCTGGTACGAGGACTTCCCATCCGAGCGGAGCGCCAGCGAGACGGTCGATCCGTTGCCCGCGGAGGTCGGCTTGATCGGCCAGACGGTCGCGCTGAGGACCGAGTCGGATGCCGAGACGGTGCGCAGCGATTGGAGGGTCGCCGTGCCCGGGGACTGCGTCACGATGGCCGACCGGCCGTCCACGCTCGTGGCGCGCGGCGCCGAGGTCGTCCACGCGTGGCCGGAGGTCGAAGACCCCCAGCCCTGTGCGACGGTGCGGGTGAAGCTGTCGCCGACGGAGGTCGCGGCGGCAGCCGCCGTGACCGAGCCGGTGGCGATCAGCGCGGCTGTGACGACCGTCGCGGCGATCCGGACTCGGGCGCGGGAAAAGAGGGGGAAGCGGGTCATGTTCGGCCGCCTTCGGGTAGAGAGTGACGCGGAGGAATACTCATCAGACCACGGGGCAGACGGCCGCCCCCGCGCTATGAGACACTTTTCATCTGGGCGCGGGGCAGGGGGCCGGTGGGCCCGGATAGCGTGCGCGTCGATGATTGGGGGTCATCGTTTCCGGAATGTTCTGGCGGTCCGAATCGGGGCTGCAACAGGGGCGTGTCGATTGGGTCGATGCGGGCAAGGGACTGGCGATCGCGCTCGTCGTGCTCTTCCATTCGGCGCGCTGGCTCGCGGGCGTCGCGGGTGAGATCTCGGGCTGGCTCTGGCTGAATGATCTGCTCGCGACGATGCGGATGCCGCTGTTCTTCACGCTGGCCGGCCTGTTCGCCGCGAAGTGGGCGGCAGCGCCGATCGCGCAGCTGTGGAACGCGAAGCTGCGGCTGTTCGTCTGGGTCTTCCTGCTGTGGGAAGTGCTCGGACTCGGACCATACCTGCTCGGTCAGGCGGTGCACGGCGTCGAGATCAACGTGCGACGCGAGCTCTTCGACACCGCGATCTCGCCGCTGGTGCCGCGATTCGAACTCTGGTTCATCTGGGCGCTCGCGCTCTTCTTCCTCCTCACCCGGGCGCTGCGCGCGGTGCCTGTGGCGGTCACGCTGTCGGTCGCCGCCGCCCTGTCGATCGTGGCGTTCGCCGACGTGCTGCCGCTGCCGTCGCCGAGCTGGACCGGCATCTGCAAGTACTCCGTGTTCTTCTTCCTCGGGATTGCCGGCAAACGGATGCTGTTCGCGTACGCCGCGCGGAGCGGGTGGCTGCTCCGCGGGCTCGTCGTGGCGGTCTGGCTCGGTCTCGCATTGGTGATCACCGCCTTCGATTGGGGTCGCATCCCCGGCGCGTATCCCGTTCTGGCGTGCTTGGGCGTCCTCGCCGGCGTCGCCCTCAGCCAGGTCCTGCAACGCTCCGCGACCATCGTGCGGCTCGGTTCACGGACCCTGCCCGTCTATCTCGCGCACACCCCGATCGTGATCGTGCTGACCGCGATCATCGCGCTGGGTGCCGAGGCCGAGGTCGTGCGCGTGGCCGCACCGGTGCTGCCGCCCGTGGTGGCCTTCGCGGCGATCGCGCTGTCGCTCGGCCTGCATCGCGTCGCGGAGCGCGGACCGCTCAGATACCTCTTCGCTCCGCCGTCGGGGCTCCTGCTGGCTGGAGCCGCCGGCCCGACGAACGCCGCGCGATGATCGCGGCAGCCGGCACCGCCAGGATGACGAGGGCGAGCGGCAGCGTCTTCATCGCCGAGACGGCCGGGCTGAAGGCCAGGTCCCAGGCGAGCCTCGTCGCGAGGTAGACCGCCAGTGCCGTGCACACACCCTCGCGGAGGGCGCGCTCCAGCCCCAGTCCGGCGATCGTCGCGATGATGACGCACGCCACGAGACCCGGGAGCCCGAACCAGAGCCAGAAGTCGCCGAGCATCGAGTGGACCTCGATGCCGCCGCCGAACATGAACCGCTCGACGTAATTGTTGTTCGGGTCGTACCCGATCGCCGCCATCGCCGACTTGGCCGCCGTGACATCGCTCGGTGAGGCGATGATCCCGGACCCCATCCCGAGCGGGTGGAGGCGGATGAGGGCGTCGGATGCCGCGATCTCGGGGCGCCCGCCCAGGAGGAGCGAGCCCGATCCGTCGATCTGCGCCTGCGTGCGGTCCCTGGTCGCCTCGCCGAAGAAGCCTTCCAGGATGGCCGCCTGCGCGACGAAGAAGACCGCGAGACCGAAGAGCAGCACGCCGACGAGGTTGCCCGTGCGCCGCTGCGTCCGTCCGCCTGCCCTACCGATCTGCTGCCAGACCAGGACGACGGCGGCGAGGAACAGCATGGCCGTGTTGGATCTCGCGTCGCTCACGGCGCCCACGACCGCGAGGACCACGATGACCGCGAGCTGCGGCAGAAGTCTCCCGTTCCGCGCCGCGATCGCCATCAGCAGGATGGTCAGCGGGATAGAGAAGGTGAACCTCCAGCTGATGCCGTCGCCGAGATCGCCCAGCACGCCGATCGCCATCCCGGTGCCGAAGGCGATCGACATCGTGGACAGCCCGATCACGGTCCGCGCCCACAGGAGCGCGCCGACGGCGCCGAGGAGACAGAGCGCGAGCGCGCTGCGCTCGACCATGCTCGACGGTGCGGCGTCGCGCTCGGCCGAGAGCCACCACGTCAGCAGGAGCCCCGACGCCGTCGCCGCGAGCAGCACGACGGCGAGTGCCACGAACAGCCGTGCGCGGCGCAGGAGCGGCAGCCACAGCGGCACCAGGAGGAGGCCCAGGAGCCCGCCGACCGTCGCACTGTAGGGGAGCGTGAGCCGCAGTCCCACGATGACGCACAGCGCGATCGCGAACGTCGGCTCCGCGGTCCATTGCCGGTGCAGGAACCCGGTACCGCGCGCGCTCGTCGTGCCACGCGATGTCATGGCCGCGGTTTCGGCTTGCCACCTCGGCGATCGCGCTTCCGCCAGCGCCACGGCTGCGACGTCGGGTGCACGTTGTCGTAATAGGGACTCGAGTCGACGCGCTTGACGGCGTTCAGGACGATGCCGAGGATCCGGACGCGCGTCGATTCCAATTCGTCCAGCGTCCGGCGCAGCGAGTGCCGCTTCGTGAAGCGGTAGCGGGCGACGACGAGGATGCCGTCGACGACGGGTGCGAGCCACAGCGGGTCGCTTACCGCGAGGACAGGCGTGCTGTCGATCACGACGACGTCGAACCGCTCCCGCGCGTCGGCGACGAGCTGCCGCAAGTGGTCCGAGGTGAGCAGCTGGCCCGGGTTCGGGGGGATTGCGCCGCTGGGCAGCACGCTGAGGTTGCTGGTGCCCCAATGCTGGATGGCATCCGCGAACTCGATGTCACCGACGAGGATCGTCGTCACCCCGACCCCGCCCTCGAGACCGGTCATCTCGGCGATCGAGCCGCGACGGAGGTCGGCGTCGATGAGAAGGACCCGCTGGCCCTGCTCGGCGAGGATGAGTGCGGTCGACAGCGCGACCGACGACTTCCCCTCGTTCGACGTCGCCGACGTGATGAGGATGACGCTGGTGTCGCCGTCGACGTTGGCGAACCGCAAGCCGGCGGCCACTCCGCGGATCGACTCGGCGGCGAGCCCCGTCTCGGCGCGCCGGACGGCGTCGGGCAGCGTCGAACCGTGGGCGACACTCGTCACTTCGCCCAGCACCGGCGTCTCGGTCACCCCGGCGACGTCTTCGCGGGACTGCAGCCGCGTCGCGAGCAGGCGACGCAACCAGGCGTAGACCATGCCGATCGCAAGCCCCGCGAGCGCGCCGACGACGATGAACAGGCGCGTGTTCGGTGCGATGGGCACGCGCGGCTCGGCCGCGGGGCTGATCGTCTCGATGCGCACCGCCGGGCCGGACCCGGTCGTCTGCGGGGAGAGGTCCTTGACCGCTTCGGCCAGCTCGGTGGCGATCTCGTTGGCGATGGCCGTTGTCCCCGCCGGGGACCGGCCCGTCACCGCGATGTTCAGGACCGTCGAGTCGAGCGGTGTCTCGACCACGACCTGGCCGGCGAGCGCGCGCGGTGTGATGGTGAGCTCGAGCCGATCGATCACCGGCTCGAGCACCACCGGTGAGGTCGCGATCAGCGTGTACGTGCGGACGAGGCTCTGCACGTAGTTCGATCCCTGCACGAGTTCGGCGGTGCTGTCACCGCGTGCGGGGAGGACGACGACGGCCGCCTGCGACCGGTAGACGTTGGGCTGCGTCTGCGCGTAGCCGTAGCCGATCGCGGCACCGATGAGCGCGAGCGCGATGATGACGAGCCACTGCTTGCGCAGAGCGAGGAAATAATCGTTGAGGCTCACGTCGCGCGCCCCGGTCCCCCGGAACGCGAGCTCCGCGCGCGGTCGTCGAACTCACCCATGAGGCACCCCCAAGCATCCCGTCCGCCCCCATACGGTCCCCGGCGGACGCTTCTCTAGCCCGCATTCTAGGGGGTCATCCGATCGACCGATGCCAGTGCTGGGCGAATCGATACCGAGGGCGCTATCGTCGGTCCCGGGGACACGCGGACTGGGGGACGCATGCGCACGAGTGGTTTCGGGGTCAGACGGGCGGCTCGCCGCACGGCGGAGGCGATGGACGACGCGTTCGCGCGGGCGTTCCGGGGGATTCGGACCGGGCCTGCCAGGCGCGTCGGGGTCGTCGGGATCTATCGGGAGGCCGAGCCGATACGCTCCGCGGTCGTCGAGCTGCGCGCGTCCCGGCACGACGTGGTGGTGGCCCTCGGCGCGATGGGTGACGTCCCGGCCGAGCTCCGCGCCGAGACGAGCGCCGATCACCTCACTGCCGGAAAGTTCCAGAACCTCAACGTCCTCGTGCGGGAGCTGACCGCGGTGGACTGGCTGGTGATCATCGACGACGACGTCGTCCTCCCGAGCGGCTTCCTCGATCTGGCGATCGAGGTCTGCGAGCGGCTCGACCTCGCGCTGGCGCAGCCCGCACAGACGCGGTTCAGCAACGCGAACTGGTCGGTCGCCAAACGACGACTGCTGAGCGTCGCGCGAACGACGCGGTTCGTGGAGATCGGACCGGTGACCCTGATCCGAGCGGATGCCGCCCACCTGCTCCTGCCGTTCCCGGCCGACTTGCGCTGGGGCTGGGGGCTCGATTTCCAGTGGGCGTACCTGATGGAGGAGGCCGGGCTCCGCATGGGCGTCATCGATGCCGCCGCCGTGATCCACGCGAGCCGCAAGGTGGCGAGCACCTACTCGTGGGACGCAGCGCAGGACGAAGGCCGGGCGTACCTCGCCGGCGTGGCGCATCTGCCCAACGACGTCGCCAAGGGCCGCGGGCTGAGGACCTATCGTCTGCTCCCGCGTCGCCGAGCGGTCGCGGTGCGTGACGGCCAGTCGGAGCGGGCTGCTCGCTCGACGTGACGGCGGACTGCGGCGCGGTACGACTCCGGTGCGTGGCGACGCAGTGCTTCCGCCCGGCTGCCCGCCACGTCCGCACGCATGGCGGCCCACGATTCCGAGATCGCGCGCAGCTGCGCCGAGATCGCGGCAGGTTCGTCGACCGGCACCATCCTGGCCGTCGTGTAGTTGTCGGCGGCCTCGCGGAGCCCGCTCGTGTCGGCGACGATGACCGGTCGCATGCCGAGTACGGCCTCGACGGCGGTGTTGCCGAACGGTTCGTCGATTCGCGAGGGCACGACGACGATGTCGGCGGCGGCGACGTAGCTCCACACGTCGGGCTGGAATCCCGCGAAGCGCACCGACACGTGAGCGGACGCCGCCGATGCCTGACGGCGCAGTTCGTCGCCGAACCACTCGTACCCGGGGAAGACGTCGCCGACGAGAGTCACGTCCACTCGGACGCCGTCTCGAGCCAGGAGCTCGGCTGCGGAGATGACGAGGTCGGGGCCTTTGCGCGGTGACAGCCGCCCCATATAGAGGACGCGGAGCGGGCCGGCGGGGTCCACCCGGGGCGGCTCGGGCTGTGTGGGGCCGGCGACGCCGTTGAGCACGACCTCCGTCCGCGGGGCGAGCCTGGGCAGTGCACGCCGGATCGTCGCCTGGCTGAAGCGGCTGTTGACGAGCACTTCGCGCGACAGCATGTGCGGTACGTACAGGAGTCGGTTCAGCGCCGGGCTCGCCGACGCTTCCGCCTCGTGGACATGGCTGATCGTGGGGATGCCGCGCACTCGCGCGACGAGGGGCCAGAGCGGGACCGTGATCGTGCTCACGTAGACGGCATCGGGGCGCACGCGGCGGAGGATCCGCCACGCGGAGCCGATGCCGCGGAGGCTGTCGCGGAGCAGCCGCAGCCACCCCGAGGGGCGGAGGAGCGCCTTCCGCAGCACGAGCCCGGGGGCGATCACGACCTCCGCGCCGAGCGCGCGCAGCTCATCGATCAGCGGGCCGTCCGTGGGCACGGCGACCACGACCCGCGCGCCGCCCTCGAGGAACCCGGCGACCGACTCGCGCAGCATCCGATCGGATCCGAACAGTTCGGCGCCGGGGTGCGCCGCAAGCACCGTCCACGGCGCGGTCACAGCACACCGGCCAGGCCGAGGACCGAGGTCATGGCCTCGGTGGCCGCCGCCGCGTTCGGCGCCGGATCGTGCCGTATGCGCTCGCCGCGTCTGGCGCGGACGGTCGCGGCGAGGTCTTCGTCGCTGACGCCCTCGACACGAGGCGGGACGGGGCATGCCGCGAATGCTTCGGCCGTCTTCGCGACGCCCGGAGTCAGGACCGGTGTCCCGAAGGAGCCCGCCACGATCGCCGCATGCATGCTCGTCGTGAAGACGACACCCGCCGCGGCCAGCACGCAGATGATCTCGCTCGCTTCGAGCCCGATGAGCGCGTGGGTGCCGGTGCGGTGCGCGGCCGCAGCGAGCGCGCGATCCTCACCGGAGTAGGCGCCGAGGGACAGCACGGCGACGGGAAGACCCGCCAGCGAACGCAGCGCGGCCTCGACCCGGGCCTCCGGCCAGCCGTGGAACGCGGCGGCGTGGAACACGACGAGTGGTTCCTCCACCCCGAGCCGGTTCCGCACGATCTCCCGACCGCGCCGCGCCGCGCCCTCCTGGTTGGCCAGCGCCGGGTGGGCGAAGATCATGTCGGGCGCCAGGACGACGCGACCGGGGTCGACGCCGGCCGCCTCGAACTGCTGGGCCGCGTGTGACGTCCGCACCCAGACGCCCTTGACCCGGCTCACCGCGGCTCTCGCCTGCGCATTGTGGGCCATCCGGCGCGCGCCGACGGAGACGAGGACCGTGGGCGCGCCCGGCACCCAGTCGTCGTGCGGCAGCCATACGCCTGGACCGGCGAGAAAATGACGCCGGGCGAACCACTCGGCCCGGAGTCGGAGCAACCGGCCGTGGCGCTGGGCCTGCGGGATCGCCATGTGGTCGAGCGCGACCGTGGTGGTGTCGAACCGCACCAGGTCGCCGCCGCCGACGAGCACCGCCGCGGCATCCGCGTGCCGGATCTGCCGCAGCGGTCGGATCGGCTCGCCCGAAAGGGTGGTGCCGGCGAGCGGGGCGAAGTGCTCGACGTCCGCCTGGAGGCCGATGCGGCTGAGAAGGTGGCCGGTGACGCCCGGGTACAACTGGTCGCCCCAGTTGGACACGGAGTAGTCGCCGACCTGCGCGAGCCTCACCGCCGCCGTGCGGACGGGGGGCTCTGCTGACAGCACGTTACTGATGGCGGTCTCCTGACTCGAGGGGCTCGCCCGCAGATGCGGGGCGCCGGGCACGGCGTCGGACGAGGATGACGTTGGGTACGAGTTGGCATGCGACGACGGCGACGATGGAGCCGATGAGCGGGCCCGGAGCGCCGAGGCTCGGTGTCAGCGCGATCGTCAGCCCGAGGTTCACGGGGAGGAGAACGACCGCGCAGACCGCCTGGAACGCGAGTCCTCGCGCATCGGTGAGCGCCATCCCGTACGGCTGCTTGACGGCCTGGACGACGATGAAGACGCTGCCGGCGACCAGGATCTGCCAGCCGAGCTGGATGCGACCGCCTGATGCGAGGTCGGCGAGCCACCCCGACAGCACGAAGATCAGCCCGCAGCCTGCGACCGCCAGTACCGCGAACATCCCCGCCATCGCGTGCGGGGAATACGGGGCGTCGACCCCCGCCGAGCGGGCGCGGGCGAAGACGGGCCACAGTGCGGCGCCCGCCGACGTCAGCACGCCGAGTGCTGGGCTGAACATCTGCATGGCGAGGCTGTACTCGGTGAGGTCGTCCAGCGAGCCGAGGTGACTGAGCACGAGCCGGTCCGACGACATCGCGATCGGCAGCGCGATCATCTGCACGAGCATCGGCCAGGCGACGTTGAACACACGCTCGCCGCGGACCTGCGGGCTGAGACTCTGCCGGATCGCGACGCCGATCGCCGGTGAGATCCTTCGCACGGCGATGACGAACGCGATGACACTGACGAGGAAGGTGCCCGCGTACGACGCCACGGCGATGTACCCGCCGTCGGCTCCGGTGGAGATCGTCACCCAGAGCACGAGCAGCACGACGGGTGTCTGCAGTACGCTGAGGAGCACGACCAGGGTGTAGAGCCCGAGCGCGATCAGGATGCGCTGGCCGAACGAGACGAGGAGGTTGAGCGCGAGCACGGCGAGGCAGATCGTCGCGGCGAGCGCTCCGGACTCCAGACTCAGTCCGCCGCCGAGCAGCACGTCCCAGTACCCGAGCGCGTAGATCGCGATCGCGACCGAGACGAGCACGATCGCGCAGCATGCGAGCAGGCGCATGCACGAGACGAGGACGCCGCGCAGGTGCGCGTCGGTGCGGGGGTTCTTCGCAGCGGATGCCGCGTTGAGGATCGCCGCCGACAGCCCAAGGTCCGCGAAGGGCAGGAGCGCCGCGACACCCACGAGGAGCATGTACTGGGCGTAGGTCGCTTCACCGTAGTTGTCGAGGATGAGACGGGTCACGAGGATGCCGAGCAGCGCGCTTACCGGCATCACCAGAAGGCGCGCGGCAGCGCTGCCGCCGACCGACGCGAGCATGCCCCGCCGGGTGCCGAGCCGTCGTGCGACGGCGGCGTCGACGGTGGAAGGGTCGGTGTCCGGCGTCGCGGGTGCGGTCTCGGTCGTGCTCATGCGGGCACCTCCAGGGCGCGTCGCGCGTCGGCCTTGCCGAGGCCCGGTGCGCGGAACAGCCACGAGACGCTCGGGTGCCGGTTCGCGAGGGCGAGCGGGATGCCGCCTCCGAGTGCGATCGCGAAGCAGACGCCGACGATCCACAGGCCGAGATCGCCGACGGTGTGCCGTGCGAGCGCGCAGACCACGAGCATCAACGGCACGTGCGTCAGGTAGAACACGACGGAGTTGCGCCCGACCCAGGAGATCCAGCGCACCGGGGCGGTCGCGGCCGCGCGCCGATCGAGCGCATGCGCCAGGCGCACGCTGACGGCGATCGACACCAGGACGAACGGGATCGTCAGCGGGGCGAATTCGAGGGCGTGCCGTCCTGCCGACGCCGTGAGTGTGAGGGAGACCCCCGTGAACGCGAGCGCGACCAGGCTCGCGGTGGCCAGCGCCCAGCGCGGTGCGCTCAGCACTCGCGGGATCACGGTGCGGGCGAAGTGGCCGGCGAAGAAGAACACCGCGAAGATGGCGTTCCTCGCCTTCATCCCCCGCTCCCGTGCCCGGCCGACACCCGCCGTGCACGACGTGCCAGCGGGTGCACCGACTCCCCGAGGGCGAGGCGCGCGGCGAGGTCTTCGTACGCCGTCGCCACTTCGTCCCAGCTGAAGTCCCTCGAGGCGCGCACCTTGCCGCGGAAGCCGAGTGCGTCGGCGCCGTCCGGGTCCGTCTCGAGCGTGGTGACGTGGCGCGTGACCTCGGCGGCATCCGCGAAGAACAGTCCGTGCTCGTCGAGCGTCTCCCGGTTGAAGCCGACGTCGTAGGCGATGACGGCCGTCCCCGTGCCCATCGCGCGGAGCAGCGACGGGTTCGTCCCTCCGACGGAGTGGCCGTGCAGGTACGTCTGCGCGTGGAAGTACAGCGCGTCGAGCAGGTCCTGGTCGAAGATGCCGCCCAGCAACCGGATGCGCGCGTCGTCACCCGCGGCGGCGCGGACGCGCTGCGTGTACTCGGCGGCGTACGGCGCCGAGCCGACGACGACCAGCGGCTTCTCGGCCGACGATGCGCGGTAGCCCTCGACGATCTCGAGGACGTGGTTTTCGGGCTCGAAACGGGCGACCACGAGGTGGTACCCGCCGGGCGTGAGCCCGAGCTCCCGGATACCGTCGGCGGATGCCGCGTCGAGGAGCGGTGCGCCGTACCGGATGAGCTCCGTCGGCACGCCGAACTCGGCGTCGTAGTACTCGCCGATGCCGGGTGCGTCGGCGATGAGCGCGTCCGCGGTCCGGACGCCGTGCGCTTCGGCCCAGCGGTAGTACGCGCGTCCCCGCGCGCCCCACTTCGATCGCTTCCACTCCAGGCCGTCCATGTGGAGCGCGACCGGGATGCCTCGTGCGCGCAGCGCCGGCACGAACGGCGAGTTCGCGGCGTTGAAGACGAACGCGGCATCCGGCTTCCGATGGACGCACGCGTGGACGGCTGAGAGCGCCGTGTGGCTGAGTGTCTCGAGCTGCTTGACCGGCATCGCCGGAAGGTGCACGACCTTCATCCCGAGGTACTCGCGCTCGCGGCGGGACGACCCGCGCGTGTAGACCGTGACCGCGTGCCCGCGGTCGACGAGTCGCCGACCGATCTCCTCGACGGCGGTCTCGAACCCGCCGTACGACGCCGGGACACCGCGGGTGCCGATCATCGCGATCTCGAGCGTTTTCGTCGACCGCGACCTCGTCTCGAGCAGGTGCTCAGCCTCGGCGGTGTTGATGCGCTGCGGGAACTCGAGGACCATCAGTACGCTCCTTCGGGGGTGACCATGACCTTGAGGGTTCGCCACATCAGCACGAGGTCCGTCATGACGGTCCAGTTCTCGACGTAGCGGAGATCGAGCCGGACGCTCTCCTCCCAGGTGAGGTCGCTGCGTCCACCGACCTGCCAGGGCCCGGTGATGCCCGGCTTGATGTAGAGCCGACGCAAGACGGTGCCGTCGTAGGCGGTGACCTCGGCGGGGAGCGGCGGACGAGGCCCGACGACGCTCATGTCGCCGCGGAGGACGTTCCAGAACTGCGGCACCTCGTCGAGCGAGAAGGTCCGCAGGCGCTGACCGACGCGAGTCACCCGCGGGTCGCGCTTGAGCTTGAAGAGCGGGCCCGCGCCCTCGTTCGCCGCGAGCAGTGCGGCGAGTTCCGTCTCGGCATCCACTCGCATGGTCCGGAACTTGAGCATCGCGAATTCGCGGCCATCGCGACCGACGCGGGCCTGCCGGAAGAAGACCGGTCCGCCGTCGTCCAGCTTGATGGCGACGGCGATGATTGCGGCGACCGGCGCGAACACGAGGAGTGCGGCGGCGGATGCCGCGATGTCGAGCGCCCGCTTCACGTAGTAGGCCGCGCCCTCGAAGCTCGGGATCTTCACGTGGATGAGGGGCATCCCCTCGACGGGGCGCAGTGTCATGCGCGGGCCGGCGACATCGGCGAGCCGACTCGAGATGACGAGTTCGGCGGCGGTGCCCTCGAGCGCCCAGGCGAGCCGCTTGATGTACGACGGGTCTCCGGCGGGCTGGCTGGCGACGACGATTGTGTCGCTCTCGTGGACGGATGCCGCGCGCAGCACCGCCTCTTCGTTGCGGGTCCGGACGGACTCCGCATCGGCGGCGTCGTCGGCATCCTCGAGGATCGCGGTCCCGACGACGAGGTAGCCGAGCTGCCCCGCGGGCCCCAGCGCGCGGATCGCGTATTCGACGTCGTCGCGCGACCCCACGACGACCGTGCGCGAGGCGTATCCGCCGTCGGCGCGCTGGGCGACGAGCCACCGGCGCCACCCCCATCGCGATGCGATGAGTGCGACGGTGCCGAGGGGGAGGGCCGTGAACAGCTGCGTGCGGATCCCCTCCCACTCGAAGACGACGAAGAGGATCGCGAGCATGCCGAATGCGAGACCGGTCGCGTGTGCGACACGGGCGTACTCCGCCGCTCCCATCCCGACGACGCTGGTCGACCGCGTGTTGAAGAGCACGAGCGCCGCGAACCAGAGTGTCGCGGTCGCGGCGGCGATGGCGCCGGCGCTGACGGGGATGGTGTCGATGCCTGTGGGGGCGACCGTTCCCAACGACACCGCGGTCGCGAAGGCGCACGAAAGCGCCACGACCGCGGTGTCGCTGGCACGCAGGCGCATGCGGAAGCGGCGCTCCCACTGCTGACGGCTGACGAGCGCGGCGGATGCCCGCGGCGCCTCAGCTGTCCTGCGTCGAACGGCTGTCAACGGGTCGAGCCCGGACAGCGCGAAGGTGGGCGAGAGCCCTTCCGCCGCGCTCATCGAGCGCCCCCACAGACATCGAACAGTGTCCGCATCTTGCCCCCAAGCAATGTGCGTCACTGCAGCCACCTGACGGCGGCTGCATATTTCCCCAAGTGAGCTTCACGGTTTCCCCGAACCTCCGTGCAACCCCCCGGCCGCACGGTCCACTCGTCGGTCACTGTAGCGCGCTCTGACCGGTTGCGCGAGGGCGGGATGTAAACATCAGGTAAATCGCCGTTCACCTCGGCGACCACGAAAAATGACCGTCCCCGCCCCGGGCCCGGATCCACCGCGGGGGCGTGCGGTGGATCCGGGATCCGTGGGCGGGGACGGCGTCTGGTCCGAGCCTCGAGAGGCGGATGCTGCTCATGGATCGGACGGCATCCCGGTGTACCGATCCCCCCCGCCGGCACATCGTGGTGCCGATCGGGATCGGTGTTCACCTTCGGAATCGAGCACACAATAGCTCGAAGTTCTCGCAGTTCCGGTTCGGTGAGAGCTTCCTCACGTTTGCGGTCCCGCGGGTGGATCAAAGGGCTCACGGACATCGTGAACCGTGCGGACGGTCGGCTCTTCGTGCGGTGAGCTCGGATGAGCACAGCCGCACGAAGAGCCCGACGGGCGAGGGAGATTCCCCCAAAGCGATCCCCAGCCGTCATGCCGTCGCGTCTTGTCTCGCTACGCTCCCCACTGCGCATCGGGCTGCGACACCGGGAACGCTACTCGGCTCGCGTCGGCGGTCCAATAGGGGGAGAACCCTAATTGTCGGCGACCCCTGGGTCTGGCTGCCGAGACCGGATTAGGGGGACAGGGGGAGATCGATTCGCGCGGCCTGGATGTAGTGTGAGCGCATACCGATCAGGTTGGGGAACCTGTGACTCGGTCGGAAGCCTGGGGGGCTTGCAATGGGGAAAACGATGTTGCGCGCTGTCGCGCTGTCGCTCGTGCTGATCGCCGCGCCCGGAGTCGCCGTCGCAGACGACGATTCCTACGTGCCGGACGTGCCGCCCGACGAGGGCGTCGCCGGCGTCTGCGTGGAGGCGACGCCGCGTGTGGACGCGACCTTGCCCTCAGACGACGGGATCGGCCCGGCGGCCGCAGCCGGCAGGGTGATCGTGCTCGGAGCGGTGGCATCCGTGGAGTGCGCCGCGCCGGCCGGCGGTGGGGGCGAACTCGCGAACACAGGGTCGCAGGTGGCTGCCCCCGCCTTGTGGGGCGGGGTGGGCGCGCTGTTGGCCGGTGGGATCCTCGCCGGCCTGGTCCGGCGTCGGCGGGTGCACCCCGCGACGTGAGCTCGGGGCGTCGACGACTCTCGACGCCTGACGGGGACACCCCGATCGGCCCGGCGCCGATCGGGGTCTTCGGCGTGCGAATCAGTGCGTTTTCCGAGGCGGTGTCCGATACAGTGTGATTGCCGTCTGCCTCTGACCCAGGCTGCTCCCCAAGCGGTTCCTGCGTATCGTCCCCAAACGTGCGCGGTGGCGGGTCGCGACGGCCTCGGCGGACCCTCTCGGCCAGATGCAGTCCCCACTGCGGCTCGAGAGGGCCCGTCTTTTCAGTCGGTCTCGTCGTCGCTCTCGACGATGCTGCGCAACTTGGCCATGAGGTCGGCGCGCGACGTCGCGCCGAGCCGTCGGCGGATGCGGGCGATGTGGTGCTCCGCCGTCCGCGGGGAGATGAAAATCTTCTCACCGATCTCCGCGTACGTCTTCCCGTCCAGGACGAGTACGGCGACTTCCTTCTCGCGCGCGCTGAGCACAGCGTCGGTGCGCACCGGTTGCGGACGATCGAGATCTGGCGCGAGTTCCACGTTCGGGTGGAGCGCGTGCGCGAGCGCGAGGAGTTCCGCGGAGCCCTTCCGGCTGCGGACGTGTGCCGCTCCGAGGTGGGCGAGCCGCGCGGCATCCCACGCCAATCCGCACGCCGCGAGGCGTTGGACCGCATCGGTGACGACGCTCGTGTCGACGCTCCGGTCCTGCCGGGTGCGCAACCAGGCGGTGGCCGCCGCGGAGAGCGCTTGGATCATCGGGGTGTGCTGCGGGAGCGCGGCGAGTTCCCGGGCGGCCTCGTCCGCTTCGACGAGATCGCCGCCGACGACGGCGCGCTGGAACAGCGCCCAGATCAGGTGCGCCGACCACAGCGGCGGATTCCCGAGTCCCGCCAGGACGTGTCGGAACGAGGCGAGCGCGCCGTCGAAACGGGATGCCTCACCGAGCTGGGCCGCCGCCACGACGAATTCGGCGAGCGCGTGGAGGGAGAAGAGGTCGGGTTCGACCCGGCGGACGTCGTCGCGGATCTGCTCCCAGAGCGCGGGCAGCTCGCCGCTCGCGCCGTATCGCCGCGCGAACGCGAGGATCACGGCGTCGCGGAGGAGCAGGTCGCGGCCCCGCGGCGGCGTGGGATTTGCATCGATCTCGCTGAGGCGAGCCGTCGTCTCGTCGGGCAGCTGCAGGTGCACGGAGACCCAGGCGGCCCAGAGCAAGAGCCGGACGCGCGCCCACGGGCCGCCGTGCCCGCGACGCAGGGCATCGCGGAGGATGGCGTGCGCTTCGGCGAGTTCGCCGCACGCGACCGCCGTGAGCGCGGCGATCACCGCGGGCACCTCGGGCGCGGGCCCGGTCTCCCGCGAGTCGGTGTACGTGTCGCTCGCCCGGATCAGCTCGTCGAGCGCCGCCGTCGGTGTCGCCGAGAGCGATGATGCCAGCCCTCGCAGGAGCAGTCGGCTCGAGACGGACCGCGTCGTCGGGACGTCGTAGGTGTCCTTCAGGGTGTCCAGCGACTCGCGGAGCGGGTTCGGGTTGCCGGCGGCGAATGCGGCGATCGCACCGTGCGTACGCACGAGCGGATCGCGTACTTCGTGCGCGCGGTAACTCGCTGCGCTCACGCCGATGTATCCGCGTGCCGCCCAGATCGACCCGGAGAGGTCGACAGCCGCGTCGTGGTGCGGATCGTCGACGCGGAGGGTCAGTGCGTCGATGATGGATGCCGCCTCCTCGATCTCGCCCCGGTCCCAGGCCAACCGGGAGGTGTGCATCGCGATCTCGACTGCGTCGCCGCCGGCAGCACGGGCTGCTTCGAAGAGTTCGAGTGCTCGGTCGGCGTCTTCGGGGGCGATGGCCTCCGCGTGGGTGATGAGCGCGCGCGCCAGCCGGGCATCGGTGACGTCGCCGAGCGATTCGACGAGGTCGGGAGCCTGGAGCGGCGCCTCGTCGCCGTCGAGCAGTTCGATGATGTCGGTCGCAGGGGTCGCCGTCAGGACCGCGGCGCGCACCACCGGAATCGACTGCCCGCTGCGTCGCAGCAGGCCTTCCGCGTGACCGTGCGCGATCTCGTCCTCGCCGCGCGCGGACGCCCCGAGACTGATGCGGATCACCGATGCCGCGACATCCGGATCGATCGTCCGCAGACGTTCCGCGACGATTTCGCCCAGCGCACGCGACACGCGCTCGTGGGAAGGGTCATCGCACCGCCCGTCACCGTGGGACGTCAGCGCCTCCATGATGAGCCAGGCGACGGATCCGCACATCGTGACGAGGGCTGACACGCACTCTGGCGGGATCACGCGGCCGGCCGCCTGGAGGCGGGTGAGGATGTCCCGCTCGTCGAGGTGTCCGAGCACGATCGCCGGGTTGCCCGGCTCGAGTCGGTGCACGAGCGAACGGAGACGTTCGCTGCGCGGCCAGGTCCGACCGGAGAGCACGAGTCCCGTCCCCTCGATGTCGAGGTGGGCATCGAGCTCGTCGATCTCGCTGTCGTTCAGCAGGTGCGCATCATCCACGAACCGGGTGCGGTAGACGGCGCTGCGGAGCGGGTCGGTCGACCCGTCTATGCCCGAGCGCAAACGTGTTTCGATCCGACGGAGAAGGACGGACTTGCCGCTTCGCGCGGAGCCCAGGATGACGAGCCGAGGCGCGACCGACGTATCCGCGAGCACCGCGTCGAGGTGCGCGCGCGCGATCCGCGACCACATGCCCGTCGCGACGGGCACGGGGCCGGTATCGGGTGAGAGTGCCATGGCAATCCTCCCCCGGAGTTCCCCCTGGGTGGTGCTGTTTCCCCTTCAGCCGTGCTCGGCGTCCTGTTGTCTGCAGGGTTCCTACGGGTGCATGTTGTGGTGTCGGGAACGTTGCTGAACGCGTCGCCACCGTTGCATCGCTCAAACCTGCTGAGCACTCCTCGCCCACGAGGAGTGATCGGACTCTATACCACAATCGAACGTGGTGTCGCGGGAGTTTTTCGCACCGGAGCGGTTCAGACGCGAAAACCTGCGGCGCCCGCCGCGTTCCGGCGCGTCGGTCTGCGTCAGTGCGCGAAGTAGCCGCCGTCGACGAGGTGGTAGCTGCCCGTGATGAAGGACGCGTCGTCGCTCAGGCTGTGCGGGTGGCGTCGGCGAGCCCCGTCGAGGTGCCGCCCGACGCATAGCGCGACGCGACGACCACGTCGACGTCGCCGCGCTCCGCGCGCGTGATCATGCGGGGCACGTCTTCGGGCGGATGCTGCAGGTCGCCGTCCATGACGAGGCACCAGCGCGAGGTCGCGGCGCGGAAGCCTTCAACCACGGCGCCGCCCAGCCCGGCGGTGGCCGCCTCGCGGTGGATCAGGCGCCCCGGGAACGGAGACCGCGCTCCGGCGGTCTCGATGACCGACGGGGTGTCGTCGGTGGAGTCGTCCACGAAGACGACCTCGAACATGCGTCCGGCGAGTGCGGCGCCGAGGCGGCGCAGGAGTTCGTCGACGTTCGGACCTTCGTTGAAGGTCGGAACGATGATCGACAGTTCCATGGCGGGGCTCGCGATGCTCGGCGGGCACGGGACGTCTCAGCCTACCCGCGCCGTCTGTCGCAGCGTCGAGG
Organism: Microbacterium sp.; assembly: GCF_043427715.1. Taxonomy (GTDB): domain Bacteria; phylum Actinomycetota; class Actinomycetes; order Actinomycetales; family Microbacteriaceae; genus Microbacterium. Next base: position 79,249 of record NZ_JBHWTD010000041.1, read on the forward strand.
GTGTGGACACGGTGCCTCTTCCCTCTGTCGGTGACTCTGCGTATCCTGATTCGCGGTTGCTGTGACCGGTTACAGCTCCACCCCTCCCGGGCCCCGCCGGGACGGTGACCGGATCGAAGACGACGGGACGTGAACGCGATGACGCGGAAACTGACGAAGACGATCTCCGTGGCCATCGCGGCCGCGCTCACGATGGGCGGTGCGTCGGCGGCATCCGCGTCCGAGGACAGCCCCGTCGACGCGGGCGTCTTCGTGACGAAGGTCGACGGTCTGTCGCCTGACTTCACGATGGGCGTCGACGTCTCCTCGTACCTGTCGCTGATCGAGTCGGGGGTGCGGTTCCGGGATGCCGACGGTCGCCGCGCCGACCTCTTCGAGGTGCTCGCCGACCACGGCGTCACCGACGTGCGCCTGCGCGTGTGGAACGACCCGTTCCACTCCGACACGGGCCAGGGCTACGGCGGCGGAAACGTCGACGTCGAACGGGCGGTCGAGATGGGCCGCCGGGCGACCGAGGCGGGACTCGGCGTGCTCGTCGACTTCCACTACTCCGACTTCTGGGCCGACCCGGCGAAGCAGAAGGCGCCCAAGGCATGGGCCGCGCTCGATCTGAACGAGAAGGCCGGTGCCACGGCGACGTACACGGCCGCTTCGCTGCGCGCCTTCGCGGAGGCCGGTGTCGACGTGCGCATGGTGCAGGTCGGCAATGAGACCAACAACGGCGTCGCCGGCGAGACCGGCTGGCCCGCGATGTCGCGGATCTTCCAGGCCGGTTCCGAGGCGGTGCGGGACGTCTTCCCGGATGCGCTCGTCGCCCTCCACTTCACCAACCCCGAGCAGGGCCGATACCCCGACATCGCGGCGCAGCTCGACGCGAACGGCGTCGACTACGACGTGTTCGCCTCGTCGTACTACCCGTACTGGCACGGCACGGTGGAGCACCTCACGACCGAGCTCAGCACGATCGCGCGCGACCACGGCAAGAAGGTCATGGTCGCCGAGACCTCGTGGGCGCACACCCTCGAGGACGGTGACGGTCACGGCAACGTCATCGATCTGGCATCCGAGGCGACGCAGTACCCGATCTCGGTGCAGGGGCAGGCCCGGGCCCTCCGTGACGTGATCGCGGCGGTCGACGCCGTCGAGGGAGACGCCGGGATCGGCGTGTACTACTGGGAGCCCGCATGGCTTCCGGTCGGCCCGGCGAGCGAGCTCGAGCGCAACCGCCGGCTCTGGGAGCGGGACGGATCGGGCTGGGCGACATCGGCCGCCGCCGAGTACGACCCCGACGACGCCGGTGAGTACTACGGCGGTTCCGCGTGGGACAACCAGGCCCTCTTCGACGCGGCCGGACGGCCGCTGGAGTCGCTCGCCACCTTCGAGTACGTCTACACCGGGGCTGTCACCGAGCGCGCGATCGAGTCGTACGATCCGGTCAGCCTGACGGTGACGGATGCCGCCGACATCGACCTGCCCGACACGGTCACCCTCCGCTACAACGACCTCTCCAGCGAAGAGGTGCCGGTCGCCTGGTCGGACGCCCTCACCTGGATCACCGGCCCCGGCAGCTACGTCGTCTCGGGTGTCGCCGGCGGCGCGACCGACGTGTCGGCGTCGATCACCGTGAGCGACAACGCCCTCCGTGATCCCGACTTCGAAGAGCAGGATGCGGATGCCTGGACGGTGACCGGATCCGGCGGCGCTATCGAGTGGTCCGCCGATGCGACCTCCGGCACGTATGCCTTCAAATTCTGGTCGGATGCTGCGTACTCGACGTCCGTGTCTCAGACCGTGACGGGCCTCCCCGCCGGCGAGTACGCGCTGCGCGCCGTGGCGCACGGCGGGTCGTTCACCTCCGGCACCGCGACGCTCCGGGCGGAGACCGCGGCGGGGACCGTCGACGCGCCGCTGCAGCTCACCGGGTGGGGATCGTTCAACGCCGCCGAGGTGCCTGTGACCGTCGGGGACGACGGCGAGGTCGTCGTCACCGCTGCGCTGGCGGAGGCCAACGCCGGCACCTGGGGCGTCTTCGACGAGTTCTCACTCACCGCCGTGGCCGGCTCCGGCGCGGACGTGACGCAGCTCACCGCGCTCGTCGAACGGGCCGAGGGCCTCGACGCTTCGCGCTACACCGCCGGCTCGGTGCGGACGCTGACGAGTGCGATCGCGAAGGCGCGCATCGTGCTCGGTGCGACGACGCCCACCGCGGCGCAGGTGGACGCGGCATCCGCTCTCGTGCAGGACGCGATCGACGGCCTCGTCCGACCCTTCCGGAAGGTGGGCGAGCCGAAGATCACCGGTTCGGCCACCGTCGGGAAGACCGTGAGCGCGAAGCTCTCGGTGTCGCCGCGCCCGACGACGACCACGTACCAGTGGCTCCGAAACGGGGAGCCGATCGCCGGGGCCACGCGTTCGACCTACCGCGTCGGGCGCGAGGACGCGGGCGATGCTCTCACCGTCGCGGTGACGGTGGGCCTGCGCGGATATGAGACGGTCACGGTCGTCTCCGACCCGGTGACGGTGCGGTCCGCCCCCGGGAACGGGCCGAAGAAGCCGCGAGGCTGAGGTGACCGGCTCGCCCGGCGGCGGGCCTGCGTGGTAGACACGTTCCATGATCTGGGGGGACGGTGTCGTTCGGCGCGCAGCGATCGCCGCCGCCGTCGGCACCGCGATGTTCGCGCTCGGCGGTTGCGCGACGGCAGACGCCGAGCCCGTCGCCGCTGATGCGATCACGCTCGAAGCGCCGCCGCCCGCGGCCGAGACGCCGGAGCCGACGGCCACCCCGACCGACCCGCCGACGCTGCCGGCTGACCTGCTGAACGGCGTCGGCACGGGAGCGACGGAGGCACTGGAGGTGTCCGTCCCGGACGGATCGCGGACGATCACGGTGGACTTCACCTGCGTCGGCGAGGGCGGGTTCTCGGTGGAGCTCGGCGACTCGATGGCGCTCGGACAGGCGACACTGACCGGCCCGTGCGACGGCGACCACGAGATGACGTGGCCGCTCCTGCCGGAGTCGCAGCGGACCGTGAACGTCTGGGCGTCGGACGGCACCCCGTGGGAGGCCGTCGTCACCTTCTCGCCCGACCCGTTCGACGAGAACCCGGCCGTCACCGCAGAATGCGCGGGGTTCTCCGACGTGCTCAGTCAGCTGCAGAACGCCGATGACGGATACGGCTTCTACACTGCGTTCGGTTCGCGGGAGTGGTACGACCGGGTGGATGCCGCGACCTTGGACCTCGCGGAGCTCCACGAGTCGTCGGTCACCGACCTCGCCCCCGCCTTCGCCGTCATCCTGGAGATCCTCCGCGAGCGCGACCGCGTCGCCGGGGGCGCCATGGAGGACGTCTGGAGCGAATACGGCACGATTAGCCACATCTGCGATCAGAATCAGACACCGCTGGTCATGCTGGCCGAGTTCGGGGGCTGAGGGTCACCACCCGTGGGTGTTGAGCCACTCCCTCCGCCACATGGTCTCCTCGGGTGACTCCCCGGCATCCGAACTGTCATGCGACGCGAGCCGGCCGGTCTCGATCGGGATGAGACGCGAGCACTCGCGGCACAGGCCGCGGCCGTGAGGGTAGCCATCGGGGGAAGGCTCGGCTGGGGCGGCCACGGCGCCGGAGCCGGGGCAGGTGGGCGGGTCGGCCGTGGCATCCGCCCACATCACCGCTCGATGGCGATGCAGACCCAGGTGGTCGAGGTGACGGGTGCACCGCCGCCCGTCCTTGCGGCTGCGGCAGAACCGGACGATGTCGACCATGCAGACATCTTCCCCGCTCCACGGGGTGTCCCGCTCACGGAGCCGGTGACGCGGCCTTCTCATCGGGGTGGTTCGGCGTCCAGCCGTACCACCCGTCGCCGGTGGGGACGACGGCCCAGTCGCCGCACGCGAAGACCATGTCGGCCTTGTAGACGTTGGGTGCATCGTCGAGGGTGAACGACGGCGACGACTGCCGCTCGACCTCCACGCACTGCGTGGGGTCGAGCCGCGTGCCGCTGACGGCGATCAGCGATGCCGAGTCGCCCGACGACGACTCGTGCGTCGAGATGTCGACGGCGTCGTTCGGCACCCACGGGGCGGATTTGTCCCAGCCGTCGGCGAGCTCGGCCTGCGTCGCGAACTCGTGGCTGGCTTCGTTCCGCATCGTCTCGGTGAGACTGCTGCAGCCGGCGAGGCAGATAAGGGCGAGAACGGATGCTGCGGGCACGACCACGAGGGCGGTGCGGCGTCGGAGTGAAGAGGTCATGCCCTCATGCTCGCCAGGGAGGTGGCCCCGCCGCGTCGGCCTGACGGCTCATCCCGCTACGGCGGAGGGATGATCCCGCGGCGGCGCGGTGGTCCCTGCGGCGTACGGATGCACGACCGGTCGGCCTTCCGGCGGCTCATCCGCCCCACGCGTGCACACCCGCACCACCGGTCGTGCGTCTGTATCGTCACATTGCGTTTTCGGTGGCCCGAAAAGTATGTTTTCGGTGTGCCGAAAAAGTCCCGTCTCATCGCCGCGCTCGCATCCCTGGCCGCGCTCGCCGCGCTCGCCGCGTGCGCGCCCGCCAGCACGGGCGCGGACGACGGCCGGCCGACGGTGCTGACGACCTTCACGGTCCTCGCCGACATCGCCGAGAACGTGGCGGGCGAGCACCTCCGGGTCGAGTCGATCACGAAGACGGGCACCGAGATCCACGGCTACGAGCCCACCCCGCAGGATGTCGCGCGCGCCTCCGAGGCTGACCTCATCCTCGACAACGGCATGAACCTCGAGGCGTGGTTCGCCCAGTTCGTGGAATCGGCCGATGCGCCGCACGTGGTCGTCTCGGAGGGGGTCGAAGCCATCGACATCACCGCTGACGCCTACGCGGGCAAGACGAACCCCCACGCGTGGATGAGCCCTCTCAACGTGCAGGCCTACGTCGACACGATGGCGGCGGCCTTCGCCGAGCTGGCACCCGACCACGCTCCCGATTTTGAGGCGAATGCGGCCGCGTACAAGACCGAGCTGCAGGCGGTTCACGACGACCTCGTCGCCCGTCTCGCCACCGTCCCCGAGGCCCAGCGCGCCCTGGTCACCTGCGAGGGTGCGTTCTCCTACCTGGCGCGCGACGCCGGCCTGACTGAGGCGTACATCTGGCCGGTCAACGCCGAGCAGCAGGCCACGCCGCAGCAGATCGCCGCGACGATCGAATTCGTGAACGAGAACGACGTGCCCGCGGTGTTCTGCGAATCGACGGTGTCCGACAAGGCGATGCAGCAGGTGGTGGATGCCACGGGAGCCGAGTTCGGCGGCATCCTCTACGTCGATTCGCTCTCCGCCCCGGACGGGCCGGTCCCGACGTATCTCGATCTCATCCGCCACGATGCCGACACGATCGTCGCGGGGCTCACCGGAGCGGCGCCGTGATCGCCGTCCAGGGTGTCAGCGTCCGGTACGGCGACGTCGTCGCCCTCGATGACGTGTCCCTACAGGTCGGAACGGGGCAGGTCACCGGACTCATCGGGATGAACGGGTCCGGCAAGTCGACCCTGTTCAAGACGATCACCGGCATGGTCCGGCCCTCGACCGGCCGCGTGGAGGTCGACGGTGTCGCCCCCGCCGCCGCCCGCCGGAAGGGCGTCCTCGGCTACGTGCCGCAGAGCGAGGACGTTGACTGGGCGTTCCCGGTGTCGGTGCGCGACGTCGTGATGATGGGGCGGTACCGCCACCTGGGTGTCACCCGTCGTCCCCGCGCCCGCGATCGGCAGATCGTTGACGAGGCGCTCGCCCGGGTCGGGCTGACGGAGCTCGCCGAGCGGCAGATCGGGCGACTGTCGGGAGGTCAGCGCAAGCGCGCGTTCGTCGCCCGCGGCATCGCTCAGGATGCCGGCGTCATGCTGCTCGACGAGCCGTTCGCCGGCGTGGACAAGGCCTCCGAAGGGACGATCGTCCGGCTGCTGCGGGAGCTCGCCGCCGACGGACGCACGATCCTCGTCTCCACCCACGACCTGCACGCGCTGCCCGACCTCGCCGACGACGCCGTGCTCCTGCAGCAGAGGGTCGTCTTCCACGGCACCGTCACCGAGGCGCTGCGTCCGGAGAACCTGGCACGCGCCTTCGGGCTCGATCCTCGACGGGGGGAGGGGCGGTGAGCATCCTCGATCTGATCCTCGAACCGCTGCAGTACGAGTTCATGGTGCGGGCGCTCGCGACCACGGTGATCGCCGCGATCGTCTGCGCGCTGCTGTCGTGCTGGCTCGTGCTCGTGGGCTGGTCGCTGATGGGGGATGCCGTCTCCCATGCCGTCCTGCCCGGCGTCGTCCTGGCCTACATCGTCGGCGCCCCGTTCGCGATCGGTGCGCTGGTGTTCGGCTTCGTCGCGGTCGGATTGATCGGCCTCATCCGCGGGACGAGCAGGGTCAAGGAGGATGCCGCGATCGGCATCGTCTTCACCACCCTCTTCGCGCTGGGACTCGTCCTCATCTCGGTGACTCCGAGTCAGACGGATCTGAATCACATCATCTTCGGCAACATCCTGGGCGTTTCGACCGAGGACCTCGTGCAGATCGGTGTGCTCGCGGCTGTCGCGTTCGCCGTGCTCGTGGTCAAGCGGCGTGATCTCACGCTGTATGCGTTCGATCCGACGCACGCGTTCGCGCTGGGGCTGTCGCCTCGCCTGCTGGGGGCGCTGCTGCTGAGCGTCCTCGCCCTCACCGCCGTGGTGGCGCTGCAGGTGGTGGGCGTGATCCTCGTCGTCGCCATGCTGATCATCCCGGGGGCGACGGCCTATCTGCTGACCGATCGGTTCGGGCGGATGCTCGTCATCGCCCCGGTCATGTCGGCGGTGTCATCCGTGATCGGGATCTATCTCAGCTACTGGATCGACGCGGCATCCGGCGGACTGGTCATCGTCGTGCAGGGTGTCGTGTTCACCCTCGTCTACCTGTTCAGCCCGCGTTACGGCGTGCTGCTGCGGCTGCTGCGCCGGGGTTCGCCGGTGACCGCCCGACCGTGACGGATGCCGCGCCGGCGATCAGGATGATTCAGTCGACCCTGCGACGAGTTTGTCGACTGCGTCTGGGCTGAGCCGCTCGTTGAGGACCATCAGACCGGCCCCACGAATTCCGGCGCCCGTGCCGCCGCGGGCGGGCACGATGTTGAGATGCTGGGTCGCCAGCGGTATGGATCTCCGGTAGACAATCTCGCGTATACCGGCGATGATCTCCTGCACATTCGCGCCCAACTGGCCGCCCACCACGACGACCGAGGGGTTGAGGAGGCTCACACACATTGCGGTGACCTCACCGATCGCTCTCCCGGCGTTGCGTGCAGCTTCTATCGCGTCCGGATCTCCGGTTCGGATGAGGTCGACGACGTGATCTGGTTCGAGGAGTCGCTCCCCCGAGCTGAGTTCGGCCGCGATCGCGGGAATGCTGGCTGTCGCCTCCAGATCGGGCCCATCAGCCGACGCGCCCGGAACCTGGACATGACCCAGATCCCCGGCGGAGCCGCGAGAGCCGCGTTGCAGCACGCCGCCGGCGATGATCCCCGCCCCAATGCCCGTTGAGACCTTAATGAACAGCAAGTCGTCGGTATCCGGCCATTGAGAGGCGTGCTCGCCTAGGGCTAAGAGATTCACGTCATTATCGACGAAGACCGGCGTGTCCAACTCCGAACGGATGAAGTTCGGGATGTCGAAGCCGTCCCAACCGGGCATGATCGGTGGCCGGATAGGGCGACCCGTCGCGTGTTCCACAGGCCCAGGGACACCAACCCCAATGCCAAGAAGCCTCGACTGGTCATAGCCAGTTTGGGCGAGCAGTCGTACGGCTGTGTCGTTCACCCATCGAAGGGTCGCTTCGGGGCCCTCCGCGATGCTCAGCCTGCGATCCTCTTGCCGGAGAATTCTGCCCGAGAGGTCGAGCACGCCAACGGAGCCGTGGGTCGCTCCCAGATCTACGCCGATGGTGACGCGCGAAGTTTGCTCGAAGATGAAGCGCCCGGCAGGGCGCCCTCCCGACGTCTGCGTCGTCCCCGCGTGCGCAACCAGGCCAGCTGATGTCAGCGCTCCGAGTCGATTGACCACGCTTGTGCGGGCAAGTCCAGTCTCTTTCACGAGATCGGACCTCGTCCGTGGGCGACCGTCACGTAGAAGTTGGAGCAGGTCCCCAGCGCCGGTCGTCACATCCATAGTAGGAACTTACCCTGTCATTAGATGTGCCAGGGAAAGGTCGAGTATTGACATGCAGATGTCATAACTTGTACGCTCAACGCGACACCACTGGGGTCTACAAGGAGGTAGAAGTGATGAAGTTCGCGTACGAAGCAAACGCCTGGGGCGGGGTGATCGGAAACCCGAACGCCGTCACCGATCTCGGCACCGGGTTCTATGTCACCCCCGGTGACGTGAACGTCACGCTCACGGCCATCGCCACGGCCGGCTACACCGGCATCGAACTGTTCGACGGCAACCTCCTGCCATTCGAAGAGTCGATGGACGAGTTCACCGCCGCTGTACGCGGGGCCGGACTCGAAGTCGTCGGCGTATACAGCGGCGGCCACCTCATCTACCGCGACGCCCACGCCGACGAACTGGCCCGCTTCGATCGCTCCATCGCCCTCGCTTCAGCCGCGGGTGCCCGCCACTACGTGGTCGGCGGCGGCGCGATCCGTTCGACCGGCCGTCGTGACGAGGACTTCGTCGTGGCTGGGGAGTTCCTCAGCACCGTCGCGGATCGAGCACGCGCCGCTGGTCTGGTTCCCAGTTACCATCCACATCTCGGCAGCCTGGCGCAGGGCCCGGAGCACATCGACGCGCTATTTGCCGCGACGAGCATCGGCCTGTGCGCCGACGTCGCCCACATCGCCGCCGGCGGCGGCGATGCGGCAGCCGTCATCACGAAGTACGCCGATCGTCTCGACTACCTGCACCTCAAGGATATTGACCTGGCCACCAACGCCTTCCGGCCGCTCGGCGAGGGAGACCTCGACCTCGCCGCGGTCATCGATGCCGCCGTGGCGGTCGGCTATGACGACTGGGTCACTGTTGAGCTCGACGGCTACCCGGGTGACCAGGCGGCTGCCGCGGCCCGCAGCCTTGCGTACCTGAAAGCCAGCAAGCTCGGCGCCTGAGCAAGGATTCGGTCGCCGACGAATCAAGCCACCCACCCGAACCAGCAGGGTTCGAACCACCTGAACATCTCTAGCAAAGGAGCACCCGGATGAAGATCAGAAACGCCCTCGTCGCCGTCACGGCGGCCGCGGCGATATTCGCTCTGGCAGGCTGCACGCCCGCCGACGGCGGGACCACCACCGAGGTCGACGCAGGCGTAGCCGCCGAGATCGATGCGGCACTCGCCGAGATTACCGGCACCGTCCTCAGCACCGGCCCGAACGGCGAGGAGCCCTCCTCGGTTGACGCCACCGTCGTCACCGACGAGCAGGCCGCCGAGATCGCGGGCATGGGCCTCACGGCGGCCATCGTCATGCACTACGGCGGCAACGACTGGGCCAACGCCCAGATTGACGGACTCAATTCTGAGTTCAACCGCCTCGGCATCGAGGTCATCGCCACCACCGACGCTGACTTCGATCCGGCCACCCAGGTGTCGCAGATCGAGACCGTCCTCACCCAGGACCCCGACATCATCGTCTCAATCCCCACCGACCCGGTGGCCACGGCCAGCGCATACCGCAAGGCCGCCGAGCAGGGTGTGAAGCTGGTCTTCATGGACAACGTTCCCGACGGCTTCATCGCCGGCCAGGACTACGTGTCGATGGTGTCCGCCGACAACTATGGCAATGGCGTAACCAGCGCTTACCTTCTCGCTCGGTCGCTGGGCGGACAGGGCAAGATCGGCGTGATTTACCACGAGGCCGACTTCTTTGTGACCAAGCAGCGCTACGAGGGTTTCAAGGACACCATCACTGAGAAGTTCCCGGACATCGAGATTGTGCAGGAGCAGGGCATCGCCGGCCCCGACTTCGCCGGTGACGCCCAGGGCGTCGCCAGCGCCATGCTCACCAAGAACGCCGACCTCGACGGCATCTGGGCAGTCTGGGACGTCCCCGCCGAGGGCGTGATGGCGGCGGCCCGCGAGACCGGCCGTACCGACATCAAGATCGCCACCGAAGACCTCGGCACCAATGTCGCGATCGCACTGGCCAAGAACCAGATGATCGTCGGTCTGGGCGCCCAGCTTCCGTTCGACCAGGGCGTGGCCGAGGCTGACCTGGCCGCGCTGAGCATCCTGGGTGAGGAGGTTCCGTCCTACGTCGCCCTGAGCTCGCTTCCGGTCGACCACGAAAACGTGCTTGAGGCGTGGGAGAAGGTCTACGGGTCGGAGGCCCCCGCCGCGGTACGCGACGCCTACGTCGACTGACGGATCGACACCACCCGCACCACCCCATCCGCTCGGTGGGCGCGACCGTTCGTGCCCACCGAGCGCCCCTTCATCCTCCTTCTCTCAGAAAGACAGCCATGCAGGACATCAACATCGCCATGATCGGTGGCGGCTTCATGGGTAAGGCCCACTCGCTCGCCTACGCCGCCATGCCCATGTTCTTCTCCCCGGCGCCCGCCCGCCCGGTCAAGAAGGTCGTCGTCGACGTCACCGACGACCTGGCCCGCGCCGCCTCTGAGCGCTACGCCTGGGAGGGGTACTCCAGCGATTGGCGCGCCGTGATCGCAGATCCGTCCATCGACGTCATCGACATCGCCACCCCCAACAACTCGCACGCCGAGATCGCGATCGCGGCGGCCGAGGCCGGGAAGCACATCATCTGCGAGAAGCCACTCGCTCCCACCGCGGAGGAGGCGGGCCGCATGCTCGCCGCCGCCGAGAAGGCGGGTGTAGTGACTGCGGTCGCCTTCAACTACCGCCGGACCCCGGCCGTGGCGCTGGCGAAGAAGTACATCGACGAGGGCGCCATCGGCGAGATCCTCAACTTCCGCGGTACTTACCTGCAGGACTGGAGCGCCGACCCCAACTCCCCACTCAGCTGGCGCTTCCAGAAGAAGGTCGCCGGATCGGGAGCAGTGGGCGACATCGGCTCCCACGTGGTCGACCTGGCCCGCTACCTCGTGGGCGAGATTTCGGCCGTGACCTCGGTGGTGTCGACCTTCATCCCGACCCGCCCGCTGCAGTCCGGCGGCTTCGACAACCTCGGTGCCTCGAACACCGACAACGAAGGCCCGCGCGGCGAGGTAGACGTCGACGACGAGGCCATGTCGCTGGTGCGGTTCGCCAACGGCGCCGTCGGCTCGATCGAGGCCACCCGCAACGCCTGGGGCCGCAACAACTACATCACCTTCGAGATTCACGGCACCGAGGGCTCGATCTTCTTCAACTACGAGAACCGCGACGAGCTGCAGGTGGCTTTCAAGAAGGATGCCGGCGACCGCCGCGGCTTCCGCACTGTCTACACCGGCCCGAACACGCCCTACGGCGAATCCCTGTGGCCCATCCCCGCGCTTGGCATCGGGTACGGCGAGACCAAGATCATCGAGGCTCACGACTTCATCAAGGCCGTGGTCGAGGGTGGCACCGTTTCGCCCAACTTCACCGACGGCTACCAGGCCGCCTTGGTAGACGAGGCCATCCTCGAATCGGGTCGCACCGGCCAGTGGGTGTCGGTTCCGGATGCCGCGACCGCGGGCTCGGCCGATGTCTGATATCGCCGACGGATCTGCCGCAGCCTCCCCCGCGGTGCGCATGCGGCAGATCGTGAAAAAATTCGGCCCGGTCGAGGTGCTGAAGTCGGTCGACATAGACATCGTGGCCGGTGAGGTGCACGCCCTCGCGGGTGAGAACGGCGCCGGCAAGTCGACCCTGATGAAGGTGCTGCAGGGCGTACACCCCATCACCTCGGGCACCATCGAGGTGAAGGGCGAGCGGGTCGAGATCCGCGACACCACCGACGCCGAGCGTGCCGGGATCGGCATGGTGTTCCAGGAGTTCAGCCTCATCCCGTCGATGACGGTGGCGCAGAACATCTTCCTCGGCCGCGAGCTGCGCGGCACCGCCGGTCTCGTCGACGACCGCGCCGCCGAGCGCGCCGCCCGCAAGCTGTTCGACGGCCTCGGCGTCACGATCGACCCGAAGGCCCGCGTCGAGGACCTCGGCACCGCCTACTGGCAGCTGGTCGAGATCGCCAAGGCGCTCGCCAAGGACGCCAGCGTGCTGGTGATGGACGAGCCCACCGCGAGCCTGGCCAAGCACGAGGTCGAGAACCTGTTCACGCTGATCGAGACCCTCAAGGCTCGCGGCATCGCGATCGTCTACATCTCGCACCGCATGGACGAGATCCGCCGCGTCGCCGACCGCATCACCGTGCTGCGCGACGGCCGCGTCGTGCTCTCCTCGGCTGTGGCGGAGCTGAGCGCCGCCGAGATCATCGAGGCCATCATCGGCCGCCGCCTCGCCAGCGACCTGGTCTACCGCGACCGCGCCCTCGCGCCGGATGCTCCCGTGCTGCTCGACGCCGCTGGCATCGCAAGCGACTCGGTGCTCGAGGACGTGAGCCTCACCGTGCGCGCCGGCGAGATCGTCGGCCTCGCGGGCCTCATGGGCTCGGGTCGCACCGAGTTCGCCCGCGTGGTGGCCGGCATGGACAAGCCTACCCGCGGCACCCTCCGCGTCGACGGCCAGGCGGTGCGGTTCGGCAGCCCGATCGCGGCGCAGGACGCGGGCGTTGCCCTCATCCCCGAGGACCGGCGCGAGCAGGGCCTCGTCCTGCAGCACTCCGTCTCCGACAACCTCACCCTGCCGGTGCTCGGCCGAGTGAAGTCGGGCGCCTTCCTCTCCATGGCGAAGCTGCGGGCGCTCACCGACCAGCTCGTGACGCGGTTCGCCGTGAAGGTGGCCGATCCGTACGCCCCGGTCAGCCTGCTCTCGGGCGGCAACCAGCAGAAGGTCGTTGTGGCGAAGTGGATCAACACCGAGCCGCGGATCCTCGTCATGGACGAGCCCACCGCCGGTGTTGACATCGGCACCAAGACCGAGATCCTCGACATCGTGCGCGAGTTCGCCTCTCAGGGCAACGCCGTCGTTTTCATCTCGTCCGAACTTCCCGAGCTGCTCGCCGTCGCCGACCGCATCGTCGTCATCCGCGAGGGCCGCTCGGCCCGCGAACTCGCCCGCACCGACGTCGAGAGCGAAGAACAGCTCCAACTCATCATCCAAGGAGAGGCAGCATGAGCAGCCCCACGACGGCCACCCGGCCTTCCCTCGCCGCGCGCGTCGCGGCCCGCCTTGACTGGCGCAGCAACATCATCTACATCGCCTTCGTGGTGGTGTTTATCCTGTTCGCCATCTTCCTCGGCAACGACGGCTTCCTCTCGCCGAACAACATGCTCAACATCGTGCGGCAGACCGCCACGATCTCGATCATGGCCATCGCAATGACCTTCGTGATCGCGACCGCCGAGATTGACCTCTCGGTGGGCTCGGTCGCGGGCCTCGCCTCGGTGGTGACGGCGATGACCACGACGCAGTTCGGCCTCATCCCCGGCATCATCGCCGGTCTTGCGGCCGGCGCCGTGATTGGCGCGATCAACGGCGGCCTGGTGGCGCTGCTCAAGATCCCGTCGTTCCTCGTCACGCTCGGCATGCTCGGCCTCGCCGCCGGCCTCGCGCAGTGGATCACCTCCTCGGCTCCGCAGCCGATCGCCGACCGCCTCTACGTGATGATCTTCGGCGGCGGTGACTTCGGTCCCGTGCCGGGCTTGCTGGTCTGGACCGTGCTTGCCGTGGCCGTGGGCTGGGTTGTGATGAACCGCACCGGGTACGGCCGTAAGGTGCTCGCCACCGGTGGCAACCCGACCGCAGCGGCCTACACCGGCATCCGCACCGCCCGCATCAAGTTCACCGTGCTACTCATCTCGGGCATGGCGGCGGCGTTGGCCGGCATGCTCTACGCCGGGCGACTTGAGTCGGGCCGCTTCCAGTGGGGCCAGGGCGACGAGCTCACCGTCATCGCGGCGGTCATCCTCGGCGGCACCAGCCTGTTCGGCGGTCGCGGTGCCATCATCGGCACCCTGTTCGGATCGCTATTCATGGGGCTGGTCAACAACGGACTCATCCTCGCCGGGCTTGACGTGGCGCAGCAGCAGGTCGTGCGCGGTGCCATCATCATCGCGGCGGTGGCCCTGTCGAGGAAGAAGTGATGGCCGGCGCCCGCCGGCCGCTGCGCAGCGGCATCATCGGCACCGGCTTCATGGGCCGGGTGCACACCGCCGCGGTGCGTGCCACCGGCGGCGAGGTGCTCGCCTACGCGGGTCGCGACGCGGAGCGCACCCGGGCCGCGGCTGGGAAGGCGGGCGTGCCGCTCGCGCTCAGCGCCGAGGAGCTCATCGCCCACCCCGACGTCGATATCGTGCACATCTGCACCCCGAACGCGCAGCACGTCTCGCTCGCCGAGGCCGCCATCGCTGCCGGCAAGCACGTGGTGTGCGAGAAGCCGCTGGCGCTCAGCGCTGAGGAGGCCGCGCGCCTCGACGCCGCCGCCCGAGCCGCCGGCGTGGTGCACGCCGTGCCTTTCGTCTACCGCTTCTACCCGACCGTGCGCGAGGCCCGCGCTCGCATCGCCACCTCGGGCGAGCGGATTTGGCTCGCCCACGGCCACTACCTGCAGGACTGGATGGCCGAGCGGTCGAGCTACAACTGGCGGGTCAATGACGGCGCCTCGCGCGCCTTCGCCGACATCGGCGTGCACTGGTGTGACCTGTTCGAGTTCGCCACCGGCCACCGCATCGAGCGGCTGCTCGCCCAGCGCTCGCGGCTGCACGACACTCGACTGTCAGAGGGCGGTGAGGTGCCGGTCTCGACCGAGGACGGGGTGACCATGATGTTCCAAACCGACCGCGGCGCCACCGGATCCGTCGTCATTTCGCAGGCCAGCCCCGGACGCAAGAATCGGCTCTGGCTCTCACTCGACGGCGAGCAGCGTTCGTACGCCTTCGACCAGGAGATCCCGAACGAACTCTGGATCGGCTCGACCGAGGGTGTCTCCCTGCTGCCCAAGGGCCTCGAGACCTTCGGCGACGTAGCCGCCCGCTCGTACGTGAGCGTGCCGTCGGGTCATCCGCAGGGCTACCAGGACTGCTTCACCCTGTTCGTGCGCGACGTGCACGCGGCCATCTCCGGGGAGGCTGTCGACGGGCTGCCGACCTTCACCGACGGCGTGCGGGCGGCGCAGCTGACGGATGCCGTGGTCGCCTCCTCGACGAGCGGCCAGTGGGTAGACGTCGCCGCGGTGCGGCCGGTCGAGACGAGCGCGGCGTGAGCGGCGCAGCCGGTGCCGGATCGTCGTCGCACCCGGTCACTCTGTTCACGGGTCAGTGGGCGGATCTGCCGTTGGAGGAGGTCGCCGGTTTCGCCGCCTCATGGGGCTACGACGGACTGGAGATTGCGGCCTCCGGTGACCATCTCGACCTCGAGCGGGCGGATAACGATCCGGCCTACCTGGCGTCGCGGTTGGAGATTTTGGATCGTCACGGCCTGAAGGTCTACGCGATCTCGAACCACCTCGCCGGGCAGGCGGTGTGCGATGCGCCGATCGACTTCCGCCACCAGGCGATCCTGCGCCCCTACGTGTGGGGCGACGGAGACGCCGAGGGCGTGCGTCAGCGCGCGGCCGAGGACATGAAGCGGTCGGCGCGCGTCGCCCGCAAGCTGGGTGTTGACACTGTCGTCGGGTTCACCGGGTCGTCGGTGTGGCCGTACGTGGCGATGTTCCCGCCGGTGCCTGCCTCGGTGATCGAGGCTGGGTACGAGGATTTCGCGGCGCGCTGGAACCCGATCCTCGACGTGTTCGACGCCGAGGGAGTGCGATTCGCGCACGAGGTGCACCCGGGCGAGGTCGCCTACGACTACTGGACCTCGGTGCGCACCCTCGAAGCCATCGGCCACCGCGAGGCGTTCGGGTTCAACTGGGACCCGTCGCACATGATGTGGCAGAACATCGACCCGGTCGGCTTCATCTGGGATTTCAAGGACCGCATCTACCACGTCGACTGCAAGGACACCCGCCTGCGCCCCACGAACGGCCGCGCCGGTGTTATGGGTTCGCACCTGCCCTGGGGCGACCCGCGCCGCGGATGGGACTTCGTCTCGACTGGACACGGTGACGTGCCGTGGGAGGACTCGTTCCGCGCCCTCGAGGCCATTGGCTACGCCGGCCCGATCTCGATCGAATGGGAGGACGCCGGCATGGACCGCCTGCACGGCGCCGCCGAGGCCGTGGGCTTCGTGCGATCGCTGCTCTGGCCCACGCCCGCCGCCTCCTTCGACGCCGCCTTCTCGAACCAATGACCATTTCCCGTTCCACGCCGGTGCCCGGTGCCATCGACGCCTCTAGCGCTGCGACGCTGATCCCTCACATCGATGGCGCCACCGTGGTATGGGTAACACTCCGTGTGCGCCCGGCCGAGGAAGCTCGCTTCCTCGCCGCCGCCGCGACCCTCGCCGAGCGATCACTCACCACCGAGCCTGGCTGTCTGCAGTACGACATCGTTGCCCTCGAGCCTGCCGTCTGCGTCTACGGCATCTACGAGGTCTACGCAGACGAGACTGCGCTTGCGGCCCACCGCGCGGCGCCGCACTACGCGGAGTGGGAGGCGGTGGCTCCGAGCTTCTTCGAGGAGGGCGGCGCCTCCATCCGCATCGGTGTTCGCATGGTGCTCCCCTCTGCCGTGAACCCGGGGGCTTAACGCCTAGGTGTTCTTCCCCGGGAGGTTGTGAACGTCTGAGGTAGCGAAGACCTCCGGGACGATGTGGGTAACGACACTCATATCGATCACCGGAGGTCTTCGTGGCTCACGCTGGCGTCGACGTATCGACGTCGAGGTAGCCGAGCGGGCACTACTCGGAAAGATCCTTCAAGAACTTCCTGAAGGCGTCAAACGCCGTCGCATTCGGGTCGACGACTTCGACCTTCCGCACAGCAACGGGTATCGACTTGACGTGGTCGACTTGGCCGGCGAAGTACGCCTGCACGACTGCTTTGCGAGGCTTCTTGGGCGGAACGAAGGTCTCGGACACGTTCTCGATGTAGGACTCCGCAAGAGCACGCCGACTACCCTCCACGCCCTCAAGCAGAAGCTCTTCCAGTGCCCCATTGTCCTCACCATTGGGCATTAGGAAGAAGCCAGTGCGGATCTGTCCGCGGGCTATTGCGGCATGGTCAGTCGGTACCGGCAGTCCGGCATCCCGAAAGTGCCCCTTCGCCTTATCTGCCGCTGCGGCAGGGTTCAGGTCACTGTCGAGGACTATCCCGATCGCGAACCCGGAATCCTGGAAAGGGTCGCTGTTGAGTATGACGCCCAGGATACCCGTCCAGTCGGTGCTATTGCCTTCCATGTGGTGCACATGCCATCTGTCCCGGGTATCGAACACCTCAATCTGTCGTGCGGCGAACGCGCGATCGTCGGGGCCTTCGACCAGCAGCACGCAGGGGCGGTCGAAAACTATGGGCTGCCCGCCAGGATGCGGGGTCTCTTTTACCGTCAACGAAGTTCCGCGTTGGCTTCGATCGCACTCGTAAGTGTCGCACCGGCGTACCGAGTGACACGGGTAGATGCCTCCGATGAGGGGCTTCTACGCATACGGTAAACCGCGAGGGCGTCCTGCCGGTCGTTAATGACCCGATGGGCTGCAACTAGCGCTTCTTGACTGTGGCTAGTGGCAAAAACCTGCACGTTCATCCGCTTGGCTGCTCGATAGATCGAGTTCCACATCGTCTCAAGCACGGAATAGTGGACGCCGCTTCCTACCTCGTCAATCAGGAGGACACCGTCGCGCGCCGCCCACATCGACACTAGATACTGAGCCACTGCATTCGGCCCATCGCCGAGGAGCTCGAAAGGAATGAGCTGGCCATTGACTTCAGCATGGAGTTGAGAGCGGCCGTTCTCGGACAGAACCTCAATGTGCGAGATGCGATCATCGATCTTCTGGATGGCCTCGAGTAGAGCGTTGCCCGCACTGCGCTTTCGCATCTCGGAGTAAACGGCGGCCAAGTCGGCACCAAGAACGCCGGGCTTGACGATCGCGGCCTTCCACAGCGCCTCGCCCTGCGGCGGATCCAGCCGAAACTCGAGCGATATGTTCGTCGCTGTTCCGGTTGATGACGAGTGGAAAATCATCGACTGGCGGAACTGCTCTGGAAGAAGCGTCTTCTCTGTTTTGACGCTGACGTTAATCGAAGTCCTCGGCTGTTGATTATCCGTGATCGGTTTGCCGCCAATTGCGACCTGGCCGTCAGTGCCCTTGTCTTGCGTGAGGGCGACTGTCTGAGGACCTTTGCTTGTAGTGGCGTCGAGCTTGATCTCACCGTCGACGTTGAAATTGTGGAACAGCGGCGCCCAGGGGTCGTCGATTCCCGCCGGAGTGACGGCAATCTCGTCCTGACGCCTGCCAGGTCGAAGAGCTTGCACTGCAAACGCGCCAGCAAGGGGGCCGCTCGAATGCAGGAAGAGCGCTTCCAGGATGCTTGTCTTCCCCGCATCGTTGAGGCCAGTCAGGATGTTCACGATGCCAAAGTCTGCGAACTCGGCCGAATGGTGGCCTCGGAAGCCATCGACACGGAAGGAGCGATACACGGGGCTCAGCCTACGCAACTCTAGGAGGGAGCGTACAAGCTGGAGGAGCGACCGAGGAGCGCCCGGACCGCAGCGGAGCGAGGACCGGACGCACCGCAGTGTCGCTCCTCCAGCTCGGCCAGCCGGCCGGAGGCCGGCCTTGAACGAGTAAAGAAAGTTCTCACAGCTCGTCGTTGCCGACGTCCTCGAAGGCGCGGCTTGCGGCACGAGCCTTATCGGCGGCAGGCAACCAAGGATGGAAGCCACGCTCGGATTCGGCTGCGTTCATCGCCCGGTCGAGTGCATCGGAGATTCCGCGGAGATCCTCGAAGCCGAGCGCACGGATGCCTGTGCGGATCGCGTCGAGGTTGGGCTCCGCTGAAAGGAGCGCCTCGATCGCCTCGACCGTCTTCGGCGTATACCGCTTTGCGAACGACTGAGTAATCGCTCCCTGCATCGCAGCGAGTTCGCCGATCGGCGGCTTCGGCTGGTGGAACTTGTGCGTGTAGGCGTTGAAGACGCTGCGATAGTCCCGGGTGGCGCGATCCGCGGCCTCTGCTGCCCACGACATCTGCAGGAACGCTTCGTCGTGATTCTGCGGGGTCTCACCGCGGATCTTCTGAGTGTCCATTGCCCCGACCCCGGCAGCGGCTCGCTCCTTGAGTCGCTGCCTTGCGGGAGCGGAAAGGTCGTCCCTCACTAGGGAAAAGCAAAACCCCCGCCATGTAGAAGCTAGGCGAGGGTTTCTGGGACCGTTGTAACGACGGTCCTTGTGGCTCCGACGGGCGTCGATCCCGTGACCTCACGATTTTCAGTCGTGCGCTCTACCAACTGAGCTACAGAGCCGCATGGCGAGAAGGCCATGTCCTAGACGAAAGGCCCAGTGTGTTCAACAGAAGCTGAAGACAAGGGGCCTGTCGCTCGGAGCGACCCTGACGGGACTTGAACCCGCGACCTCCGCCGTGACAGGGCGGCACGCTAACCAACTGCGCTACAGGGCCATGCTTATTAAGTTGTGGGCGTGACCCCAACGGGATTCGAACCCGTGCTACCGCCGTGAAAGGGCGGCGTCCTAGGCCGCTAAACGATGGGGCCGAGCTGAACCCGGAGGTCCTGCTTACCGAGGGTCAAGCATATGCGACATTGCGCGAATGTGCGAATCGAGGGCGCGCCCGCCGCACCCCCGGGCGTTTTGGGGGGAAGATGGCGAGGCAATCGCGTGTGCCCCACCCTGTGACGAATGTGAACAGTGTTGCTACTGTGATCTGCGGATCTACGAGGGGATGCCGGACGTGAGCGGAGCATACGAGTCGACGGACGTCGACTGCGGCTGTGCTCCGACGCCTGCCGAATACCGCTCCTTCGCCCGGCGCATCAGCCGCCGCGGCGCACTCGGGTTGGGTGTCCTCGGCGTCGCTGTCGGCACCGCCGGCGTCGGCTTCGCCGTCCCCGCCTTCGCAGCGAAGTACCCGACCTGGGAAGACGTCGAGAAGGCCCGCGCCAACCAATCGGCCAAGGGCGCGGAGATCACACGGATCCAAGGGCTGATCCAGTCGCTCGAGAACGACGTCCAGTCGAAGCAAGCCGAGGCGGAGCGGCTCGGTGGGGAATACCAGATCGCGCTCGTCGCCTACGAGGATGCGGTCGCGCGGGCGGAATCGCTGCAGGCCCAGGCTGATGCCGAGGCCGCGCGCGCGAAGGAGTCCGCCTCCAAGCTCGGCGTTCTCGCGGCCCAGCAGTACCGCACCGGCAAGAGCGACGCCACGCTCGAGCTCTTCTTCTCCGACTCCGCCGCCGGTGCCGATGACCTCCTCGGTCGCCTGGGCACGATGGACAAGCTCGTCGAAGCGAACCGTGACGTCTACGCCGAAGCGGTGGGTGCGCGTGACAACGCGCAGAACCTCACCGATCAGGCGAAGGTCGCCCGCGATGAGCGTGACAAGCGCAAGGTCGAGGCCGAGCAGAAGATGATCGCGGCGCAGCAAGCAGCTCAGGCCGCCGAGGCTGCCCTCGCCGCGCAGAACGAGCACCGCGACGTGCTGGTCGCCCAGCTCGCCGCTCTCCAGGACACCACGGCCAAGACCATCGCCGATTACAAGGCCGGCGTCGAAGCCCGCCGGAAGGCGCGCGAAGAGGCTCGCCGGAAGGCTCTCGCCGAGGCGAAGCGCAAAGCAGAGGAAGCAGAGCGCAGGCGTCTTGCTGAAGAGAAGCGGCGCCGTGAAGAAGAAGAGCGCCGTCGTCGGGCGGCGGAGAAGGCCGCGGCCGAAGCGGCCGCCGGCGGCTCCTCGGGCGGCTCGCCGGCTGGTTCCTCCGGCGGCTCCTCGGGCGGATCGAGCGCGGGTGGACAGGTCCAGTCGTCGGGCTGGGTGCGCCCCGCGCACGGCTGGATCAGCTCCTGGTTCGGCAGTCGCGGCAGCATCTGCTCGAACGGACACTGCACATCCAGTGGCCACCGCGGCATCGACTTCGCCAGCTCGTGTGGCTCGCCGATCTATGCCGCAGCGTCGGGCACCGTCATCTTCGCCGGCTACAGCGGCGCGTGGGGCAACTACGTGCAGGTGCGCCACGGCGACGGCACGGTCACGGGCTACGCGCACATCATGCCGGGCGGGTACAACGTCAGCTACGGTCAGTCGGTCCGTGCCGGGCAGGTCATCGCGTATGTCGGCAGCACCGGTGCATCCACGGGTTGCCACCTCCACTTCGAGGTCTATCGGGGCGGCGTCCGCATCGACCCGGCCGCCTTCCTTCGCGCCCGCGGCGTCGGGGTCTGACGCCCCCGATTTATCCGAGAACGACGAAGGGCGGGTGCCGCGGCATCCGCCCGTCTCTGATCGTCAGGATCAGATGGTCTTGGGGGCTTCGCCCTCACCCGGCGTGCGGGTCGCGCCCTCGTGCTCTTCGAAGCGCTCGAAGGCTTCGACGACGAGGCGCTCGGCCTCAGCGGCGTTCGCCCACTCGTCGACCTTGACCCACTTGCCGGGCTCGAGGTCCTTGTAGTGCTCGAAGAAGTGGTTGATCTCGTTCTTGGTCCACTCGTCGACGTCCCCGACGTCCTGGATGTGGCCCCAGCGGGGGTCCTTCGCCAGCACGGCCACGACCTTGTCGTCGCCGCCGGCCTCGTCCGTCATCTTCAGCACGCCGACGGGGCGCACCTTCGCGAGGATCCCGGGAGCCAGGTCGTGGTCCAGCAGCACGAGCACATCGAGCGGGTCGCCGTCCTCACCGAGCGTGTTCTCGAAGAACCCGTAGTTCGCCGGGTAGCCCATCGGCGTATAGAGGATGCGGTCGAGGAAGACGCGTCCGGTGCCGTGGTCGACCTCGTACTTGATCTTGCTGTTGCGCGGGATCTCGATGACGGCGTCGTAGGCGCCCATGCTGTTGCTCCTTCAGAAGGTGATGATTGCCGTCCCAGCCTACTGCGGGCCGGTCGCGCCCCGAAGTGGCGGTGGTGACGCGACTACGGTGGTGGCGTGCCCTCCCTCGACCCCGCCGTCGCCGAGATCCGCCGTGCCGTCCGGGCCGCTCTCGCGGAGATGACGGATGCCGCCGTCGTCGGCCTGTCGGGCGGCGCGGACTCCCTCGCACTCACCGCGGCACTCGCGTTCGAGGCGCCGAAAGCGGGCATCAGCGTCGCAGCGGTCATCGTCGATCACGGACTGCAGCCGGGATCGGCGGAGGCCGCGGAGCGCGCCGCCGCGCAGGCTAGCGCCCTCGGCCTCGAAGCGGAGGTCGTGCGGGTGCGCGTGGCATCCAGCGGCGACGGGCCAGAGGCGGCCGCCCGAGATGCGCGGCGCGCCGCCCTTCGCGAGGCCGTACGCCGTCGTGGTGCGCGTTCCGTTCTGCTCGCCCACACCCTCGACGACCAGGCCGAGACGGTGCTGCTCGGGTTGGCCCGCGGGTCCGGCGGCCGGTCGATCGCGGGCATGCGCCGCGACTTCCCGCCGTTCCACCGCCCCTTCCTCGACCTGACTCGGGCGCAGACCGAACAGGCCTGCCACGCGCAGGGAATCGAGTTCTGGACCGACCCGCACAACGCCGACCCGAGGTTCCTGCGGCCGCGGGTCCGGCGCCGGGTGCTGCCGGTGCTGGAGGAAGAGCTCGGCCCCGGAGTCGCCGCGACGCTCGCCCGCACGGCCGACCAGCTGCGCGAGGACATGGAGGCGCTCGACCGGCTGGCCGATGCGGCGTACCTGGAGGTCGAGGTGAGCGGTGTCGAACGCGAGCGAGCGGTGGTGCTGTCGGTGCCCGAGCTCACCAGGACTGAGACGGCGCTACGCAGACGGGTCCTGCGCACGGCCGCCCTCGACGCCGGCGCGATCGACGCGGAGCTGTTCCGCGTGCACGTGCTGGCCCTCGACGAGCTGGTCACCGCCTGGCGCGGGCAGGTGATGGTGCAGCTGCCGGGCCACGTCGAGGCCACCCGATCGGGAGACACCCTCCGCATCGGTCGACGTCCTGTGGCAGGCTGATCTTCGGTCCTTGACCGACCCCCTCATCCGCTGCAGAACCGCCGCCCGGGAGGCATCGCGTGGACGTCGAGCACGTGCAGGACGACCTGCTGAACGTCCTCTTCACCGAGGAGGACATCCAGCGTCGGCTGGCCGAGCTCGCCGCGGAGATCGAGCGCGACTACGAGGGCCGCGACATCTTGATGGTCGGGGTGCTCAAGGGCGCCGTCATGGTGATGGCCGACCTGGCAAGACACTTCGGCCGTCACGTCGAGATGGACTGGATGGCCGTCTCCTCCTACGGATCCGGCACCAAGTCCTCCGGTGTCGTACGCATCCTCAAGGACCTCGACACCGACATCAGCGGGCGTCACGTCCTCATCGTCGAGGACATCATCGACACCGGCCTGACGCTGTCGTGGCTGGTCTCCAACCTGCGCTCGCGCAAGCCCGCGTCGGTCGAGATCGTCACCGTGCTGCGCAAGCCCGACGCCCTGCAGATGAGCGTCGACGTGAAGTACGTCGGCCACGACATCCCCAACGAGTTCGTCGTCGGCTACGGCCTGGACTACGACGAGCGCTACCGCAACCTGCGCTGCGTCGGCACGCTGGCTCCGCACGTGTACTCCTGAGGGTCATGTACGCCGCCCAGCGCTGAGCAATCGCGGCAGAATCCGCCCGGCAGCGCTTGGGCGCCGACGTGTACCGTCGTTCCTTACCCGGGGTCGCTCGGGCCCAGCCTCTGGCTGTAGTGGAGTTCCGACGGGCAGGAGGACGGGGCGTCGCCCCGACACACATAAGTGAAGCGCATCATCCGCGGTCCTTGGTTCTGGATCGTCGTCGCCGTGGTGGGCGTGCTGGTCGCGCTGCAGTTCCTCGCGCCCAACGGCGGATTCGACGAGGTCAAGACCTCCGAGATGGTCCAGCTGATCGAGGACGGCGAGGTCGAGGAGATCACCTTCGTCGACAACGACCAGGAGATCCGGGCCACGCTCGCCGACGACCGCAAGGTGCTCGCCTACTGGGTCGACGGGCAGCAGCAGACGCTGCTCGACGCGGTGGAGAAGCAGCAGGCCGCCGGGGAGCTCGAGGAGTACGACTCCGAGAACCCGCGTCCCAGCCTGCTCGGGACGATTCTGGCGACGTTCCTGCCGTTCCTGATCATCATCTTGCTGTTCCTGTTCCTGATGAACCAGATGCAGGGCGGCGGCGGGCGCGTCATGCAGTTCGCGAAGTCCAAGGCCAAGCTCATCACCAAGGACATGCCCAAGACGACCTTCGCCGACGTGGCCGGGTCGCAGGAGGCGATCGAGGAGCTCGGCGAGATCAAGGAGTTCCTCCAGGAGCCGGCGCGCTTCCAGGCCGTCGGCGCCAAGATCCCCAAGGGCGTGCTGCTCTACGGCCCGCCCGGCACCGGCAAGACCCTGCTGGCCCGTGCGGTGGCCGGTGAGGCCGGCGTGCCGTTCTACTCGATCTCCGGCTCCGACTTCGTCGAGATGTTCGTCGGCGTCGGCGCCTCCCGCGTGCGCGACCTGTTCGAGCAGGCCAAGGAGAACGCCCCGGCGATCGTCTTCATCGACGAGATCGACGCTGTGGGACGGCACCGCGGCGCAGGCATGGGTGGCGGCCACGACGAGCGCGAGCAGACCCTCAACCAGCTGCTGGTCGAGATGGACGGCTTCGACGTACGCGGCGGCGTCATCCTCATCGCCGCCACCAACCGCCCCGACATCCTCGACCCGGCGCTACTTCGGCCCGGCCGCTTCGACCGGCAGATCGCGGTCGACGCCCCCGACCTCGACGGGCGCCACAAGATCCTCGAGGTGCACTCGCGCGGCAAGCCGATGGGCCCCGACATCGACCTGCTGAGCGTTGCCCGGCGTACCCCTGGGTTCACCGGCGCCGACCTGGCCAACGTGCTCAACGAGGCCGCCCTGCTCACCGCGCGACAGAACAAGAAGCTGATCGACAACACCGCCCTCGACGAGGCGATCGACCGTGTCATCGCCGGCCCGCAGCGGCGCACGCGCCTGATGAGCGAGAAGGAGAAGCTCATCACCGCCTACCACGAGGGCGGCCACGCGCTCGTCGCGGCGGCGCTGCCGGGCACCGACCCGGTGCACAAGGTGACGATCCTGCCGCGAGGCCGCGCGCTGGGTTACACGATGGTGCTGCCCGACGAGGACAAGTACTCCCAGACCCGCTCGGAGATGCTCGACAAGCTGGCCTACATGCTCGGCGGCCGCGCGGCCGAGGAGCTGGTCTTCCACGACCCCACCACCGGCGCCGGCAACGACATCGAGAAGGCCACCAGCCTCGCCCGCGCGATGGTCACCCAGTTCGGCATGACCGAGCGGCTCGGGGCGATCAAGCTCGGCGAGAGCAACGGCGAGCCGTTCCTGGGCCGCGACTTCGGGCACACGCGCAACTACTCCGAGGACGTCGCGGCGATCGTCGACGAGGAGACCAAGAAGCTCCTGACGACCGCCCACCAGGAGGCCTTTGACATCCTCACCGAGAACAGGGACGTCCTCGACGCCCTGGTCCTGGCGCTGCTGGAGAAGGAGACCCTCGACAAGCAGCAGGTGGCGGAGGTCTTCGAGCCGCTGCGCCGCCGACCCACGCGGCCGGCCTGGACGGGCTCGCCGACCCGAGAGCCGTCCAGCATCCCGCCGGTCGACGTGCCCCCGAAGGCCGCCGCCAACGGCACCCGGCCCGAGGAGCCGACCGGCACCACGATCATCACGCCACCGTCCGCGGACGGCGACATCCACGGGACGCCGCCACTGTGAGCGTCGACGGGATCGGATCCCCCGACTACGCCGAGGTCCCGGCCTTCGACCACGCCCGTGCCGAGGCCGCGGTCCGCGAACTGCTGATCGCCATCGGGGAGGACCCCGAGCGCGAGGGGCTGCGCGACACCCCGGCGCGCGTCGCCCGGTCCTACGAGGAGCTCGTCGCCGGCATCCGGCGCCGGCCCGAGGAGGTGCTCACCACCACCTTCGAGGCCGGCCACGAGGAGATGGTGCTGGTCCGCGACATCGAGCTGTGGTCGATGTGCGAGCACCATCTGGTGCCTTTCACCGGCGTCGCGCACATCGGCTACATCCCCAACGAGGACGGCCGCATCACCGGCCTGTCCAAGCTGGCGCGGCTGGTCGACGTGTTCGCCCGCCGCCCCCAAGTGCAGGAGCGCCTCACCACCCAGGTCGCCGACTCCTTGATGCAGTTCCTCGACGCTCGCGGGGTCATCGTGGTGATCGAGGCCGAGCACCTGTGCATGACGATGCGCGGCGTACGCAAGCCCGGTGCCAAGACGATCACCTCCGCGATCCGCGGCACCATGCACAACCTCGCCACCCGCACCGAGGCGATGAGCCTGATCATGCACGGCACCCGCTGACCCCTGCCTCGGCCGACCCGCTGTAACGCGGGGTTATCGCCGCGCCGGTCGCCGTACAACACGCACTCAGTGGCAACAGCACCGCACCAGTCGCCTGGGTCTCGACAGGCTCGACCACCGGCGCAGGCCCGGGCGCCGTCGCTAGGGTTGGCGGGTGAGTGAGCGCAGGTACGTCGCGGGGTTGCCTTGCCCGGACCGCACGCTCGTGATGGGCGTCCTCAACGTGACTCCCGACTCCTTCTCCGACGGCGGACAATTCCTGCGGACCGACGACGCCGTCGCGCACGGGCGGAGGCTCGCCGACCTCGGCGCCGACCTCGTCGACGTCGGCGGCGAATCGACGCGTCCGGGGGCGCGGCGGGTGCCGGCCGACGAGGAGCTCGCTCGCGTGCTGCCGGTCGTGCGGGCACTCGCCGCCAGCGGCGTACGCGTCTCGGTCGACACCATGCGCGCCGAGGTCGCCGAAGCCGCCGTCCGGGCGGGGGCGGTCCTGGTCAACGACGTCTCCGGCGGGCGGGCCGACCCGGCGATGCTCGACACCGTCGCCTGCCTCGGCGCGGCGTACGTCCTGATGCACTGGCGAGCGCACTCGGTCGAGATGCAGGACCACACGGCGTACGACGACGTGGTCGCCGACGTCGTCGCCGAGCTCGGCCAGCAGCTCGGCGAGGCGCTCGCGGCCGGCATCGCACCCGAACGCATCGCGCTTGACCCAGGGATCGGCTTCTCCAAGACCGCCGAGCAGAACTGGGAGCTGCTCGCCCGGCTGCGCACCCTGCAGGCACAGGGCCACCCGGTGCTCGTCGCCACCAGCCGCAAGAGGTTCCTCGGACAGCTGCTCGCCGAGGGCGACATCCTGCGCGCACCACTCGAGCGGGACGACGCCACCCAGGCCACGACCGCCCTGGCCGCCGCCGAGGGGGCGTGGTGCGTGCGCGTGCACGACGTGCGGGCGGCCGCCGACGCCGTCCGGGTCGTCGCCCGCTGGCAGACCGCGGCAGCACCCACGTCCGGAGCGCGATGAGCTCAGCAGAGACCGAGGTCGAGGCCGTGCTGCGGGCGAACCGCGCGTTCTACTCCGCCATCGAGTCCGGCGACGCCGACCTGCTGCGCGCGGTGTGGACCGTCGCGCCGGAGTCGGTGTGCCTGCATCCGGGCATGGCGCCGCTGCACGACACCGAGGCGATCCTGCGCAGCTGGACGATGGTGATGGCCGGCACGCCGTACATCCAGTTCTTCCTCACCGACGTGCAGGTCACCGTGCACGGCGACGTCGCCGCAGTGACGCTCGACGAGAACGTCCTGGTGGCCGGCGAGGACACCCCGGCAGGCATGTTCCAAGGCGGCGGGACCCGCGCGGTGAACGTGTTCACGAAGGTCGGCGGTCAATGGCGGATGTGGCTGCACCAGGCTTCGCCGGTAGTCTCGGGACCGTCATGAGCATCCACCAGGCACCGCCTCGAGACGGCCGGTCGGGCAACCAGACCGGAGATCGGCTGAGCGTCGTGGGCCTGGAGGCGTTCGGTCGACATGGCGTTTTCGAGCACGAGCGTCGCGACGGTCAGACCTTTCGCGTCGACCTCACGCTAGGCCTGGACACCCGTCCCGCAGCCGCACATGACCGGCTGGAGGACACCGTGAACTACGGCACCCTGGCGGAGCGCGTCGTCAGCGCGATCGAGAACGACCCCGTCGACCTGATCGAGACCCTCGCCCAGCGCATCGCCGAGGTGTGCCTGGACGACCCGCGCGTGGAGTGGACCGAGGTGACCGTGCACAAGCCGGATGCCCCCATCGAGGCGACGTTCTCCGACGTCCGCCTCACGATTCATCGGAGCCGAGGATGACCGAGACCCCGAACCCCCACATCATCGACGCGGACACCATGACCGGCGAGATGCGCCCGATCCGGCGCTGCGCGATCTCGATCGGCTCCAACCAGGGCGACCGCTTCGCCAAGCTGCAGGGGGCGGTCTCCTCCTTCGCCGACACCCCCGACGTGTGGGTGACCGCCGTGTCCTCGGTCTACGAGACGGTGCCGATGGGTGCCCCCGAGGGCAGCGACAAGTTCCTCAACGCGATCATCCTGTGCGACACCACGCTGTCGGCCGACACCCTCCTGGACCGCACCCAGGCGGTCGAGGACGCCTTCGGCCGCACCCGCACCGGCGTACCCAATGAGCCGCGCACGCTCGACATGGACCTCATCACCGTCGGCGAGCGCCGCTCGGACACCGAGACCCTCGTCCTGCCGCACCCGCGAGCGCACGAGCGGGCGTTCGTGCTGATCCCGTGGGCGGAGGTCGAGCCCGACGCCGAGCTCCCCGGGCATGGCCCGATCAAGGAGCTGCTCGAGAGCGTCGACACCTCCGGGGTGACGCGGCGAGAGGACCTCGAGCTCAGCTTCGCATGAGCCGCGACCCCGTCGAACCGGTCCATCCAGACGCGCCGGACCCGTCCGGTCCGTCGGGTCGCCTGCGCACCACCGGCTCCGGGACGGTCGTCGGCGTCGCGCTGGTCGGGATGGTGCTGGGCTGGTCGGTCCGCCCGGCGGCGATCGCCCTCGACCTGACCGCTCCGCGAGCCGGGTGGGTCCAGGCAGGGGCGCTGTGGGTCGCCGGTGCGTTCCTGCTGTGGGTCGCCCGGGTGACCGCCCGCGTCGTACGCCGGGAGGGCCGGTGGGCCGAGGTGGACCTGCTGCCGCACCAGGCGGTCAACCGGCTCCTGCTCGCCAAGGCGGGCGCGCTGGCCGGGGCGTTCTTCGCCGGCGCCTACCTCGGGCATGCGCTGAGCTGGGTCGGGGTGGGCCGCGAGCCGCTCGGCTCCGCGGTGTGGCTGAGCCTGCTGGCCGCGGCTGGCGCGGCGCTCGTCGTGACCGGATCGCTGCTGCTCGAGCGCGCGTGTCGGACGCCTGGTGACGACCCCGAACCGTAGGCTCGTGGTATGTCTTCGTCGCGTCGTCGTCAGAGAAGCGTCCGGGTGACGGTCGCGGTGGCGTTGCTCTCGCTCGCCACCGTCGCGGTCGGCGCCGCCCTCGCCTTCGCCAGTGTCCTGGCGTTGAGCGTGGCCTCGGTGTTCGCGCTGGCCTGCGGCTGGGCAGCGGCGCGGATCGTGCACAACGAGCTGACCCAGAGCTGGCGCGAGCACGCGGCCGAGCGCGCCCAGCAGGCCAAGTCCTACCGCGAGCTGTTCGCCCAGCGGGCCGCCGAGCACGCCGAGTTCGTCACCGCGATCACCGCGCGCATGAAGGCCAGCGAGCGCGAGATCGGCGAGCTGCAAGGCACGCTGCGGCTCTCGGAGCGTCGCGCGACCGACGCCGAGGAGCGCGTACGCCGTGAGGCCCAGCGCGCGGTCAAGGCACAGGAGCGCGTGGCCGAGCTCGAGGAGGCCCTCGAGATCCGCAAGGCCGAGGAAGCCGACGAGCTCGCCATGTGGGACGGCACCGACCTCGACACCGTCGTCGACCTGCTCGCATGGGAGGACCGCGCCCAGAGCGCGGCCGCCGAGGCGGCGCAGCCGGCGCAGAAGCACGCCTGACCCGCGTGCGGTGATCCGTTCGCCCGGCAGCGGCGTGTGGGCGGCGCCTGCGCTGCGGTGGGCCGCGCGGCGCGTGCGGCGCGGTGGCTCGGTCACTCTGCTGGTGACCGTCACCGACGACAACGCCGTGCTGCTGCCCGCGTGCCTCGACGCGATCGGCGCTCAGTCGCGGAGGCCCGAGGAGATCGTGCTGCTGGTGCTCGGCAGCCATCCGGTGACCCGGCGCCAGGTGTCCGTTGGCGTGAGCGCGAGCTGGCGCGTGCGAGTGGCGGACCTGTCCGGCACGCATCCGGACGCGGCGTGGGCGCGCGGAGTCGACGTCTCTCGCGGGGACTACGTGCTCGGCGTACACGCCGGCGACACCTTGCATCCGGAGTCCGTCGGGCGGTTGGCGGCGTCGCTGGACTCCAGCGGCGCGGATGTGGCGGTCGGCGGGCAACCCCGTGCCGCTTCGGGCGTGGGCCTCGACGAGGCACCCTGGCTGGTGGCCGGGCCGCGGCGGGAGACCCAGATGTGGCGGCGGTCGTCCGTGCGGCCAGGCACCTCGTCCACCTGGTTCTCAGCGCTGGACGGAGTGCTCGCAGCCGCACGCGTGGACAGCCTCACCGTCCCGGTGACGGTGGGACCTCGGCGTGGCACGGGGGAGGCGTTCGGCACGTTGCCGATCCTGGCGCCGTACGCCGAGGAGTGGGTCGCCGAGCTGGGCGAGATCGAGCAGCGGCTCTCACCCGCCCTCCGCGCGGCCTTCCGAGCGTGGGTGCTGCAGGTCGAGCTGCCGCGGTGGCTCTGCGACGCCGAGCGGTGCACGCCGTTGCAGTGGTCGATCCTGGCCGGCGAGGCTCGCCGGCGCTGGTCCTCGAGCAGTCCTGCCGAACGGGCGGGGGTGCCGGCGGAACGGCGAGTGCGGGTGTGGCTGGCCGCGCAGGATCGGCGTGCCGACCTGGAGGCGTACGTCGCGGCACGGTTCCAGGAAGAGGGGCTGCTGCCCACCCGGGCCGTCGACGGCCGCGTGCTCGCCGAGGTGCCGGTGCCCGGCGTACCCGAGTCGGAGCTGGAACTTTCCCTGGACGAGACCCGCCTGCAGCTGCGGGTGCTGCGGCATCGGGTCGTGGCGGACGAGCTCGATCTGGCGCTGGCCGCGTGGATCCCCGGGGTGGACAGCGAGGGTGCGCGAGCCGAGGTGCGGCTGCTCGGCGACGGTGGCGTCGCTCGGCCGGCAGACGTGCAGGTCGCGTCGGACGTCGAGCTGCGCCGGCTGTCCGGCGCGCGGCACGTCGACCACACGCACGGCCTGCTGATCGTCTCGCCCCCGGCCGAGCCGGTCGCGACCGAGGTCGAGGTCGCCTTCACGGCCGGGGAGATCACGCGGACGGCTTGCGTGGCACTCGCTCGACCTGTCACGGCGTACGGCGAGATTGCCGACGTGGCGCTGGACGGTTCCTGTCTCGTCGTACGCCTCGGGCACGGGGCTGGTTCCGAGAACGGGGCCGACTTCCCACGAGGTTCTGGCACTTCCCCCGCTGCATTTCCCGTGGGAAGTGCCAGTTTCCCTGCATCCCCTGGGAAACCGACCACTCCCCCCGGAGAACTGGCAACGACGCTGCAGGGGCCGGTGAGGGTCGTGGGGACGACTACGTGGGGAGAGATGCGGTTCCGGCTGCGGCACGAACCGTGGGGCGACGGGGAGCGGCTGATCCCGGCGGGGCGCTACACCCTCGACTTCGGGGCGGACGAGGCGTTGGCGGGGCGGCTGCCGCTGACCCTGCGCTCGGAGGAGTACCGCGCCCGGGTCGAGGCGGCGCCGGGGGGCCTGGCCGTCGTGCTCAGCGCACCTCACGAGGACGAGGAAGTCGGGCCCGTCGCCCAACAACGGCTGCAGCGCTGGTACGCCGTGACAGACCTCCGGCTCGACCCGCGCGCCGTCTACCTGCAGTCCTACACCGGGCAGGCGGCCACCGACAGTCCCGCCGCGATCCACCGCGAGCTGCGCCGGGTCCGTCCCGACCTGCGGCTGCGCTGGGGCGTCGCCGACGCGTCGGTGCGTGTGCCCGAGGGTGGCGAGCCGGTCCTGATGCACAGCCGAGAGTGGTACGCCGCGCTGGCCACCAGCGCGCACGTCGTCACCAACGTCGACCTCGAGCGCTGGTTCGTCAAACGACCCGGCCAGCGCGTGCTGCAGACCTTCCACGGCTACCCCGCCAAGACGATGGGCCTGTCGGCATGGCACGCCAAGAACTTCACCCCGCTCCGCATCGAGCGGCTCCTCCGTCGCACGTCGGGCACCTGGGACCTGCTCCTCACCCCCACGCCCGAGATGGACCGGCTCTACCGCGAGCACTACCGCTACGACGGCCGGATCCACTCCCTCGGCTACCCCCGCGACGACGTCCTGGTTGCTCCCGACGCGGCCGAGGTCCGCGTCGACGTACGCCGCCGGCTCGGGCTGACCGATGACCTCGGCGACCGCACGGCCGTCCTCTACGCACCCACCTGGCGCGACGACCTGGCCACCAATCATCGAGCCGCGCCGCTGGTCAGCCCCCTCGACGTCGACGAGCTCGCCGAGAGCCTCGGCGAGGACTACGTCGTGCTCCTGCGCGGCCACCGCTTCCACAGACGACGGCCGCGTCGTACGGCCGGATCGGTCCTGGACGTGACCGACTACCCCGAGATCAACGACCTGATCCTCGCCGCGGACGCGGCCGTCTTGGACTACTCGTCCCTGCGGTTCGACTTCGCCCTGACCGGGCGGCCGATGGTCTTTCTCGTGCCCGATCTCGACCGCTACGAGGCGGCGCGAGGGTTCCTGCACGACTTCCGCGCTAGCGCGCCCGGCCCGCTGCTCGACGACCCCGCGGAGGTTGCGGAGGCCTTGCGCGACCTCCCGAGCCTCGCCGCGACGTACGCCGACCGGGTCGCCGCGTTCAACCGCACCTTCAACGCCCACCAGGACGGGCACGCGGCCGAGCGGGTGGTCAGGACCTTCGTCACGGGGTGAGGTCCTCGGCGGTCTCCGGGTCGGGCCCTACGCCTGCCCCGCGTCAGCGCGGTGTCCTTCCCTGAGCGCGTCCAAAAGAACGGTCTGCTCGATTCTCAAGTCTAGGGACGAACGTCCCGATACAGTCATCAGGGGTAGCGATGACAAATCGGGAGGTTCATGTGTTTGCCCGTACGCGATGGGGAGCTGCGCTTGCGTCGGCCGCCGTAGTGATCGGCTCTGCCGTCACCGGAGCTGGGATGACAGCCGCTCCGGCCGAGGCGGCCACACAGAAGAAGAAGGACCAGACTGTGGAGCTGCGGGTTGGCAGCTTCAACGTCAAGAGCGTTCACCACGACCCGAAGGCGAGGGGGGCCCATCTACCGTGGAACCAGCGTCGGGCCGCAGTCATCGCCGATATTCTCGGCGAGCGCGCCGACGTCGTGGGCCTGCAGGAGACGCACCAGAGCTACAACTACGCCCCCCGGCTGCTCGATGGAAGAAACCAGTACCTCGATCTGCGCAACGGTCTGAACAAGGCCGGAGGGTCCTACGAGCTGACAAATGACGTCCCGCAGAACTGTCTGCGCGAATGGACAATCTCCAAGTGCGTGTACACCGACCGCGGTGCCTCGCGGAACCTCCGGATTCTGTATGACACCCGCACCCTCGAGGCGGTGCGCACCGGGTCCCACGAGTACGCCGTGCAGAGCGGCGGACTCAACGACACCCGCTACATGACGTGGGCAATTTTCCGGCACCGTCTCTCCGGAGAGCAGTTCTTCTTCGTCAACACCCACCTGATCAACAACTTTCCCGACAAGCAGAAGGCGCAGTGGGAAGAGCTGATCACCGAGATCGAACGCCGTAAGGGGGACCTCCCCGTCGTTGTCGTGGGTGACTTCCAGCGGTCGAGGACCAAGTACCCCTCGAACCAGATGATGGTGAAGATGAAGAAGCACGGCTACGGGGAGGTCGTCGGCCAGAAGCCCAACAGCCTCTTCCTGACGAAGAAGCCGCGCGCGGAGAAGCGCGTCAATGCCTGGATGAACACCGTCAACGGATTCGACCGCAATATCAAGAACTGGAGTTTCAACACCGACCGCAAGCGCAAGCTCGGCAACTATGCCGACTGGATCTTCGCTTCCAACCACCTGCGGGTGTCGGAGTGGAAGGTGGTCGTGGACCGCAAGAAACTCCAGCTCAACGGGGTCGTGCCCTCAGATCACAACATGGTGCGGGCGACCCTTCACCTGCCCGCATCATCTGGGTCGTACTGAGTCCCGTGCTCGGCGGTGCGCGTCGCGTGTCCCGAGCCTGACGTTCGGCCGAGTCCTCGTGTGGAACAATCCCGGCCATGCCCGGGACCTCCAGCCAACGGCGGCATCTGCTCCTGGTGGCAGGCGCCGGGCGCAGCGGCACCAGCCTGGTGACCGGGCTGGTGGGCCGGCTCGGCTACCACATCCCAGTGCCTGAGGTCAGCGCCGACGAATCCAACCCGAAGGGGTTCGGCGAGCCACGGTGGGCGGTCGACTTCCACAACGACCTGCTCCGCTCGGTCAACGTCGCCCCCGAGGACGGCCGGCCCGAGGCCTGGGACATCGCCGCGGACGTCGCGTCCCGTCCGGCGGCCCGTGAACGGCTGCACGAGTGGCTGCAGGAGCAGTTCGCGACCACCGACCGGGTCGTGGTCAAGGACCCGAGACTGACCTGGTTCCTCGACCTGCACCTCGCCGTGGCCGGCGAGATGAGCGTGACCGCGTCCGTGCTCACGATGCTGCGCGACCCGGCCGAGTCGGTGAAGAGCCGCGAGCTCGCCTACGGCACCAAGAGCACGCCGACCACGCGCATGGCCAGCTGGCTCAACATGATGCTCGGGCTCGAACAGCGCACCCGTGCCGTGCCCCGCGCCTACGTGTCGTACGACGGGCTGATGGCCGACTGGCGGGGCAGTCTCGGTGCTGCCGAGGAGGCGTCCGGCGTACCCCTGCTGTCAGGGGCCACGGCCGAGCAGGAGGCCGACGCGGACGAGCTGGTCGACGCCTCGCTTCGGCGCGCGCAGTCCGACTGGGACGCGCTCGGGCTCGCCCCAGACCTGCGCGACCTCGCCCACCGGTCGTGGACGGCATTGCAGTCGCTGGGCACGACGCAGCCGGCCGCACCGGCCGAGCTCGACCAGCTCGAGGCGGACTACCGGACGATGTACGACGCCGCCGCCGAACTGACCCGCTCGCGCGTGCGGGCCGCCCGGGTCGAGGAGCGACGCAAGGCCGCCCGTGTCGAGCGCGAGGCCCAGCCGACGCGGCCGGTGTGGCGGCGGGTGCTCGGGCGGTGACCGCTCGAGGAGGACGGGACTGGCGCAGTCGGGTGCCCGACAAGGGACTCGTGTTGGGTCGCCAGGTCAAGTCTTTCGGGCTCAACGCGCGCGTGCGCGGGCGTGCCGCCGTACGCCGGCGGTCGGGCCAGGTGCCCGGGCTGCTGTCGTTCATCGTGCCGGTCTACAACGTCGAGGAGTACCTCGACGAGTGCCTGCACTCGCTGCGCTTCCAGGCCTACCGCGACGTCGAGATCATCTGCGTCGACGACGGGTCGCCCGACGACAGCGTCTCGATCGTCCGCAAGCACCGGCTCAAGGACCCCAGGGTCCGTCTCGTACGCCGCCCCAACGGCGGGCTGAGCGCGGCGCGCAACACCGGCGTGGCCGCTGCCCGCGGGGAGTACATCGCCTTCGTCGACTCCGACGACACCGTGCCCCCCGACGGCTACCTCGACGCCGTGCAGACGCTGGGCCGGTCCGGCTCCGACTTCGCCGTCCTGCCCTACCAGCGCCTCAAGCGCAAGGTGATCTCCGCCCCGGCCCCCTGGATCCGGGCGATCCACGCCAGCGAGCGCATCGGCGTACACATCGACGAGGCGCCGGACGCCCTGGCCAACGCGATCATGTGCTCCAAGGTGTTCCGCACCGACTTCTGGCACCGGCTCGGGCTGTCGTTCGTCGAAGGGATCATCTACGAGGACCAGCAGGTCTCGGCCGAGGCCTACGCGCGGGCGCACGCCTTCGACATCCTGATGACGCCGCTCTACAACTGGCGGATGCGGCTGGACCGCTCCTCGATCTCCCAGGCCAAGCACGAGGTCGACAACCTGCGCGCGCAGTTCGCCGCGGCCAACGAGTCGCTCGAGGTCCTGCGCCGGCACGCCTCCGAAGCCGTGGTGACCGAGCGCATCGGTCAGCTGCTCTCCAACGACATGCCGCAGTTCACCCAGCTGCTCGTCGACGCCTCCGACGACTTCTGGGAGCTGCTGCGCGAGGAGCTGCCGTTGCTGGTCGACGCGCTCGACGGCGAGGAGTACCTCGCCCGCGTCCCCCCGCAGCAGAAGGTGCTGCAGCACCTCATCCTGGTCGACCGGCGCGCGCACGCCGAGGAGTTCATCCGTCGCGGCGGCCTGCAGATCCGTGACGCCCGCCTGGGCGAGGAGGAGGTCGGGCTGGTCGCCTACCTCCCACTGTGGCGCGACGCCGACGCGGGCGTGCCCGACGAGTGTTTCCGGGTCGCCGAGCGCCAGACCCGGCTGCGCACCTCGATCCGAGGCGTCGCCGTGACCGGGCCGCGCACGCTCCAGCTGCGTGCCTGGGCCTACATCGAGAACGTCGACCTCGCCGAGCGCACCCCGCAGGTGCAAGCGGTGGCCGTCGGCTGGCGCGACGGACGCGCCACCGGCGAGGAGATCGCGCTGGAGGCTCGGCCGGTCCGCGACGTCACCATCGACGAGTACGCCGCCACCGGCTCGGCGCACGCGGACTACCGCAACGGCGGCGCCGTCGTCGATGTCGACCTCGACCTGCTGGGTCCCGGCACGTGGCGCGTCCGGCTCGAGGTGGAGGTCGAGGGACAACGTCGATCCGACCTCCTCGCCAACGCCTGGCAGGTCGGCACCGCGTCGCTTCGTCACGCCGCCACCGGACAGGGCGGGCGACCGGTCACCGTCGTCTCCGACCGGCGCGGGCCCGTCGAGATCCGCGTGTACGACGACGGGGTCGTCGCGACCTCGGTGCAGCTGGGTGCGGGTGACGTGCGCATCGAGGGGACCGGTACGCCGCCCGACGAGATGGCGTTGCGTGCCGGCCGCAACGGCAAGGTCGCCACCGCCACCCCGCAGGCGACCGCCAACGGGTGGGCAGCGGTCCTCCGACTGCCTGCACCCCCCGACCCGACTGCTGCACCGCCCACCTGGGAGGTCACCGCTCGCCGCGGCGGCGAGGCCGTCCCCGTCCGCTGGGCACCGACTGTTGCTGAGTCGGCCGATGTCGAGGACGTCCGAGTCCTGGCAGGCCCGACGGATGACGGTCGTCTGACGCTGAGCGTCCACCCCGAGGTCGCCGTCATGCGCTCGGCGACGGTGCACGACGACCGGCTCGTCCTGACGGTCGACACCGCCGGCTTCGACCACGCGGCGTACGACGTGGTCTTCGCCTCCCGTCCCGCGACCGTCCAGGGGTCGGCCCACGACCTGGGTGACGGCCGGGTCGAGCTCGTGCTGCCGTTCCGCGAGACCCGCTGGGGCAAGACCGACCAGGTGATCCGCTCCGCGACGTACACCGTGGCCTTCATGCACCCCGAGACCGGGCGCCGCATCACGCCGCGGGTGACGCCGCCACTGCTGTGGCAGCTCCCGATCGACGAGCTCACCGACCTGGTCCGCTGTCGGGTGCAGCTTCGTCCTGGCGTGCCGACCCCCGAGGTTCTCATCGGCCCGCCGCTGCCCGTCGAAGAGCGCGGCATGCGCAACCAGCTGCAGCTCCAGGCGCTTGCCAACCACGGCCTCGCCGACGAGCACGCGGTGTTCTTCCGCAGCCTCTACGGCGAGGTCGCCAACGACAGCGCCGCCGCAGTCCACCACGAACTGCGGGCGCGTGGCAGCGACCTGACGATGTACTGGTCGGTCGCGGACTACTCCGTCGAGGTGCCCGAGGGCGGCGTACCTCTGCTGGAGGGCACGCGGGAGTGGCATGAGCGGCTCGGCGCGGCGCAGTACGTGATGGTCAACGTCCACCAGCCGTCCTGGTATCGCAAGCCCGCCGGCCAGGTGATGATCCAGACGTTCCACGGCTATCCCTACAAGGGGATGGGCCAGGAGTGGTGGGTGCGCAGCGGTCTGCCGACCGCGCGGATCACCTCGTTCCTGGATCGCGCCGAGGACTGGGACCACCTGGTCTCGCCCGCGGCGTACGCCACTCCGCAGCTGCTCACCGCGTTCTTCCGCCCCGAGGCTGCCAAAGCCGTCGAGGTGCTCGAGATCGGCTACCCGCGCAACGACGTGCTGCTCTCGGAGCGGGGCGAGCAGGTGCGTGCCGAGACCCGTCGTGCGTTGGGGATCGCGCCGCACCAGAAGGCGATCCTCTACGCGCCGACGTTCCGCGACTACTTCAGCGAGGACGGCATGACCGCGCGCGCGGTGCAGTTCTTCGACCCGCGGGTGGCCGCCGCGGCGCTGGGCGAGGACTACGTCATCCTCGTGCGCGGGCACGCCTTCAACGCCCGCGCACGGGAGTCGCGTGTTGCCGGCGACCGCATCATCGACGTCACCTACCACCCCGACGTCAGTGACCTGATCCTCGCCTCCGACGCCGGCGTCCTGGACTACTCCTCGCTGCGCTTCGACTACGCGCTGACCCGCAAGCCGATGGTGTTCCTCGTGCCCGACGAGGACGAGTACCACCGCAACCGGCCCTCGATCATGCCGTTCCCGCCGACCGCCCCCGGCCCCCGTGTCGCGACCAACGCCGAGGTGGTCCGGCTGCTGCAGGACCTCGACGGGCTGCGGCAGCGCTACGCCGACGACGTCGAGCGGTTCATCGCTCAGTACTGTGAGCGCGAGGACGGGCACGCCGCCGCACGGCTGGTCGACGCCGTCTTCGAAGAGGCAGGCGACAGGGTCGAGGAGTGAGCGCGATGGCACCGGCTGGGCGGCTCCCCGACGGGTCGATCCTGCTCCACATCGGCCCCTACAAGACCGGCTCCACCGCGATCCAGGCGGCGCTGCACCAAGGCCGTGAGGAGCTCCGCGGCCACGGAGTTCTGTACGCCGGCACCGGCACCCGCGCGATGCGCGCCGGGTGGGCCGTCATCGGCAGCACCCCCCGCGGTCGCCCCACCGCGACCATCGACGAGTGGCACTCGCTGGTCGAGGAGGTCCGCGAGGCCAGCGAGCCGCTGGTCTGCATCAGCACCGAGGACTTCGGCCGCGTCGGCCCCGAGATCGCCGGGCGCATCGTCACCGACCTCGGCCCCGACCGCGTGCACGTCGTGACCGTCGTACGCCGCCTGGACAAGCTGCTGCCCTCGCAGTGGCAGCAGCGGGCCCAGTCCTGGCGCACCGAGAGCTACGAGGAGTACCTACGAGCGGTGCTCTCCGAGCGCCCGCGCAGCACCGAGACCGGCAAGGCGGTGTGGCAGTCCCACGACCTCAAACGCCAGCTCAAGGTCTGGTCCGACCAGGTCGGCACCGACCGGGTGATCGCGATCGTCGCGGACGAGTCCGACCGGTCGGTCCTCCCGCGTGCGTTCGAGAGTCTGCTCGGCCTGCCCGACGGCGTACTCCAGAAGACGCCGCCGGCCAACCCGTCGCTGTCCTACAACGGCGTCGAGATGCTGCGGCGGCTCAACCTCGAGGCGCAGGAGCGGGGCTGGCCCGACGAGGTCTACTACCCGGTGATGCGCCGCATGGTCCATGAGATGAAGGAGGGCGGTCGCGGCGACGGTGACCGCGCCGTGCCGGGGCTGCCCGCCTGGGCGGAGGAGCGGGTGCGTGAGCTGAGCGAGCGTCGCGCTGACGTCCTGGCGTCCTCCGGCGTCCGCATCGTGGGCGATCCCGATGCCCTCCGCGAGGTCGTCGCCGGTGGCGAGGCGGGCGAGGAGGTCCAGACCCTGTCGATCGACTCCGCGGTGCGCGGTCTGGCGGGCGGCGTGGCCGGCTACCAGCGGTTGGAGAGCAAGCCCGGGCGGCGTCAGATCCGCCGGGTCCGTCTCGGAGCCTCTGGTCCCAGGCGCCGCGCGGAGCCGGTGCTGGCCGACGTGCCTGCGCGAGCATTGCTCGCCGAGGCGGGCCGCCGCACGGTCGCTCGCGGTCGCCGCGTCGTACGCCGAGGGGAAGGCCAGTGAGCGACCTGACCATCCCCGAGGGTGGCGTGCTGCTGCACATCGGCCCCTACAAGACCGGGTCGACGGCGATCCAAAGTGCGATGTTCGCCGCCAAGGAGCAGATGCACGCGCACGGCGTCGCCTATCCCGGCCGGTGGCGGCGGGCGATGCGACCGGGCTGGGCCGTGCTCAACTACACGCCGCGCGGCCGCGAGCCGGTGGCGATCGAGCTGTGGGAGGAGTTCGCCCGCGAGGTCCGCGAGCGCACCGAGCCGCGCGCCTGCGTCAGCACCGAGGACTTCGGCAGCGCCGGGCCGAAGTACGCCCTGCGGATCGCCGAGGACCTCGGCGGGGAGGCCGTGCACGTCGTCGCGGTCGCCCGCCGGCTCGACCGGCTGCTGCCTTCGCAGTGGCAGGAGCGGGTGAAGAGCCACGACACCTACACCTACGAGCAGTGGCTCGAGATGGTGCTGGCTGATCGGTCGAGCGAAGGTGGGGAGCCGCCCAACCGCGAGTGGCGCCGCTTCTGGGCCTCCCACGACGTCACCCGGATGTTCGAGCGGTGGGAGCCCGCCGTCGGCCGCGACCGCTTCCACCTGATCGTCACCGACGACAGCGACCGCACGCTGATCCCACGCTCCTTCGAGAGCCTGCTCGGCCTTCCCGAGGGTCTCCTCGAACTGCCGCCGAGCGCCAACGCCTCCCTGACCTGGAACGCCACCGAGCTGCTGCGCCGGCTCAACGAGGTGTTCGCCGAGGAGGAGTGGCCCGACCGGGTCTACCACCGACTGATCCAGCGCGGCGCGATCCTGCGGATGACGGAGAGCCCGCGGTCGGCGTACGAACGCCCGATCCCGAAGCTGCCCGTGTGGGCGGCCGAGCGCGCCGCCGAGATCAGTGCACGCCGGGTGGCCGAGATCCGCGAGCGCGGCATCCACGTCATCGGCGACCTCGACGCGCTGTCGATGAGCCGCGAGGTCGTCGTCGCCGGCTCCTCCGACGAGCTCGCCCCCACGACGGTGGCGATCCCGACGATGGTGGCGGCGATGGTGGGCATCGTGGAGGAGTCCGTGCTACAGACCGCCGACATCGGCACGAAGAAGGGACGGCGCAAGCGGCGTCGTCAGCGTCGGCTCTCCGAGACGGGGCCCAGCTTCCGTGTCGGCGATCCGCGCCGAGTGCCGATCAGTCAGGCGCCGACCCGCGACCTGCTCGCGGTCGCTCTCCGTCGCGGGGCGGGTCGGGTGCGTGCGCTAGGGACGAGGTCGCGATGACGACCTCCCCTCGTGACGGTTCGCGGCTGCTGAAGTTCAACTCCAAGCGCCGCCTCTACGTGCTGCCGCAGTGGCGCCTGGTCTACGTCTCCACGCCCAAGAACGCATGCACTTCTCTGAAGTGGCTCGTCGCCGACCTGGGCGGGGAAGACCTCGACCGGCTGCGACAGGGGGACCTCGGGTTCAGCCCGACCCGCGAGGGGCAGATCCACAATCGCGACCTCTGGCAGTCCGTGCCCGACCCGGTCGAGCTGCCCGCCGACCTGCTGGCCTCGATCTCGCCGGCCGACGGGTGGTTCGTCTTCGGGGTGCTGCGCGACCCGCGGCTGCGGCTGTTCTCCGCATGGCAGGACAAGTACCTGCTCCGCAGTCCCGGCTACTGGAAGCATTGGGAGACCCCGGGTGCACCCGGCGCCCCGCGCTCGGCCGACGAGATCGTCGATCGCTTCCGGTCGTTCGTGCTGGAGGTCGCGGCGACGCCTGGCCACGAGGCCCTCGACGACGGCCACTTCGTCACGCAGGTGCACGCGCTCAACGAGCACGTCGTGCCGTTCTCGCGGCTCTACGACATGGCCGAGCTCGGCGACCTGATGCGTGACCTCAACGCCCACGTGGCGGCGCAGGGCCATGCCGGCGACCTGGTGCTGGGTCGGTCGAACAAGTCGCCGTTCGAGCCGACCGCAGCAGTCTTCGCCGACGGAGTGCGCGAGGCTGTGGAGCAGATCTACGCCGACGACTTCGCCCGCTTCGGAGACCGCTGGGACTTCGCGCGCATCGAGTCGCGCACGGGGGACTGGACGCCGGACGCCTTTGCACATGCAGCTTCCATCGTGGCCAGCAACGAGCGCATCGCCGACCTCGTCCGCGCAGCCCGGCGCCTGCGGCGTACGAACCGACGGTTGGAGGAGGAGCTCGCCGCCTTGCGCGCGGGTCCCTCTCGTCGCTCGAAGAGCTGAGCGGCGTCAGACGTCGAGGGCGCCCATGAACGGGTCGTCCTTGCGCACGTCGATGATGTGCCCGGTCTGCCCCGACAGCAGGATGTCGAGCGAGGACCGCGCGACCACGGCCGAATCGAGCAGGGTGCCGGGTGCCTCCTCACCGAACGCCTTGGTGCGCATGGGGGTCGCGGTCCGCTCGGGATTGACGCAGTTGACGCGTACGCCGTCGGCGGCCCACTCGTCGGCCAGCGCCTGCGTCAGGTTGACCACCGCCGCCTTGGCTGAGGAGTACAGGCTGTAGCCGGCGCGACCGCGCGTGTAGGAGCTCGAGGTGAACATCAACAGCGAGCCGCCGGACTCCTTGAGGTGCGGGTAGAACTCCTGGGCGATGAAGACCGGTGCCAGGTAGTTGATCTCGGTCGCGGCGTAGATCGTCTCCTCGCTCGTCTCGGTCAGGGACCCGCGAGGGAGTACGCCGGCGGTGTTGACGACGAAGTCGACCCGGCCGAGCTCGTCGAGCACCTGACGAGCGGCGGTCGCGACATCGGCGCGTCGTTCCACGTGGGTCTGGGTGCTCGACCGCGAGAAGGTGCGCACCACCGCGCCGTACTCCTCGGCCAGCGCCGCGATGTCGGCGCCGATGCCATAGCTGCCGCCGAAGACCACCATCACCTTGCCGGACAAGGCTTTGCGGTAGTTCTCGTCACCGCCGAGGCTCGGTACGTCGTTGCTGGCGAGCTGGAAGAGCTTGTCGGCGAGGTAGACGTCGATCGGTTCGGTGACCTTCATGTTGCGCTCGTCGCCCTGCACAACCCAGATCGGCACGTCGGGCACGTAGCGCAGCACGACGGTGCAGTCGTCGGTCGCGGTGAAGCCGGGGTCGGTGCGGGCGTGCTCGTAGGCGCGCTTGATCACCGAGGACTTGAACGCCTGCGGGGTCTGGCCGCGGCGCAGCATCGCCCGAGGCGGGATGTGGCGGATCGTGTTGTCCTCGTTGACCTCCACGATCGTGTCGGCGCTGGGAATGGCGACGTCGACGGCGTCGTGCGTCTTCAGCGCCTCGAAGCACTCGGCGATGATCCGCGCGGTCACCAGCGGGCGGACCGCGTCGTGGAAGAGGACGTTGCACTCCTCCTCGCCGAGCCGGTCCAACGCCCGCTGCGTTGTGTCGTTGCGGGTCTCGGCGCCCTCGAGGATGTCGATCACCTTGGAGTAGCCGCCGTCGCGCACGATCGCCCGCACCGCGTCGAGGTGGCCCGGTGCCATCAGGATGATGATCTCGTCGACCGCCGGATGCGCGTCGAACGCCGACACGGTGTGCTCCAGGATGGTCTTGCCCGCGATCTTGATCAGCTGCTTGGGGATGCCGAGGCCGATGCGGGTGCCGACTCCGCCGGCCAGGACCACCACGACGTTCTTGAGGCTGCTGTCAGGCATGGGCGAACTCTCTCATCCCCCTCGCCGGTCCCGGATGGTCGTCCGTCATCGCCGCCGCCGCCGGCCGACCATCCGGCGGCCCCATGGTGGTTGAGGAGGAGCGTTAGCGACGTCTCGAAACCCACGTGCGCGGTGGGGTGGTTTCGAGACGCCTCGCCCTTGGGGGCTCGGCTCCTCAACCACCAAAGCGATCACGGTGGTTTGAAGAGGAGCGTGAGCGACGTCTCGAAACCGCCGGCCGGCTACTTGTCGATGTCGCCGATGACGAAGAACATCGACCCGAGGGCGGCGACGAGGTCGGTGACCTTCGTGTCGTGCAGCAGCGTGGGCAAGGCGGAGGCGTTGTTGAACCCGGGCGATCGGAGCTTGAGCCGGTAGGGCGTCTTCTCGTTGCGCGACACGAGCAGGTAGCCGTTGATGCCGCCAGGGCTCTCCGTCCACGCATACGTCGACCCTTCGGGCGCCTTGACGATCTTCGGCAATCGCACGTCGATGGGCCCGTCGACCGAACGCAACCGTTCGACGCACGCGTCGACCAGGTCGAGGCTGACTCCGATCTCGTCGTACAGCAGCCGGAACCGCGTGAACGCGTCGCCGTCCTCGCCGACCGGGACGGTGAGGACGCCGTCCGAGTGCAGCTCGGCGTACGCCAGGTAGGGGTCGTTGCGACGCAGGTCGAGGTCGAGGGCGCTGGCCCGTGCGACGACGCCGCTGACGCCGTACGACTCCGCCTCCGATCGGGTCAGGACGGCGACGCCGCGGGTCCGTTCGGCGAAGAGTGGGTTGGCGAAGACCTGCTCTTCGAACTCCGGCAGCTTTGCTCGCAGCTCTGCGACGACCCT
This sequence comes from Microbacterium sp., assembly GCF_043427715.1. Taxonomy (GTDB): domain Bacteria; phylum Actinomycetota; class Actinomycetes; order Actinomycetales; family Microbacteriaceae; genus Microbacterium. The sequence goes on from NZ_JBHWTD010000041.1 coordinate 123,802, forward strand.
GCGGACGTGGTCGAGCCACCCATCGGGTGCATCCTCCTTCAGCCCGCCGACGCGGTTGAACATGTAGTGCATCCGGCCGCCGGAGATCTCCTCCATCACGCCCTGGAGGCGCTCGCGCTCGTGCAGCGCCTGGATCGGCGCCTCGCCGAGCTCGGCGGGGTAGGAGCCGAGGAACATGAGGTGGTGCAGCACGCGGTTGAGCTCGGCCAGCAACGTTCGCAGCCACACGGCGCGCGGAGGGACCTCGATGCCGAGCATGCGCTCGACGGCGAGTACGACGCCGAGCTCGTTGGCGAACGCGCTCAACCAGTCGTGACGGTTGGAGAGCATGATGATCTGCCGGTAGTCGCGGACTTCGAAGAGCTTCTCGACGCCGCGGTGGAGGAACCCCACCTCCGGCTCCGCGCGCACGATGCGATCGCCCTCGACGCTCAGGTGCAGCCGTAGCCCCCCGTGCATGCTCGGGTGGTGCGGCCCGAGGTCGAGCACCACATCGGTCCCGGCGGCCGAGACCCCCGCACCCATCCCCACCGTCATCTCCACACCACGACCCTACGAGGCAGCGGGGGTGGAGTGTTTGTCGTGCCAGGCACGACAAACACTCCAGGCCACGGCTATCCACAGGCGCGCAAATCCCCCTGGCCGGGCGGTGTCCGGGCGAGGACGATCGACCGCGTGGACGAACGAGTCGCGAACCTGATCCAGGACCAGGCCGGTGTGGTGTCCCGGCGGCAGCTCGAAGCAGCCGGTCTGCGAGCACACGATGTCGAGCGGTTCGTACGCCGACGCGAGCTCAGCCGCTTGCACCGCGGCGTACTCATCGACCACACGGGGGAGCCTTCGTGGATCCAACACGCGTGGGCAGGCGTGCTGCTGTACGAGCCCGCCGTCCTGCAGGGACCTTCGGCGGTCCGCGCCGTCGAGGGACCAGGCAGCAACCGGCCCAGCACGCCGATCCACATCGGCGTGGACCGCGACCGGCGGGTGGCTCGGCGTAGTGGCCTGGTCGTCGTGCGGATGGAGCGGTTCGAGGAGCGGGTGCAGTGGAACGCGAGTCCGCCGAGGCAGCGATACGAGGACGCGGTCATCGATGTGGCAGCCGCCGCTGCAACCAACATGCAGGCGCTGGGTGAGCTGGCGAGAGCGGTTCAGGGGCGGCGCACCACGGCGCGACGACTCCTCGAGCACCTCGAGCGACGCCCTTGGGTCGAGCGTCGCAGCTGGATGATGGCCGTGCTCGGCGACGTCGCCGCGGGAGCATGCTCGGTCCTCGAACATGCCTACCTGGTCGCCGAGCGGCGGCACGGCGTGAGCGGCGCTCGCCGCCAGGTGGTGGATCGGCTTGGGGCCGGGGTCGTCTACCGCGACGTGGAGTACAAGTGCGGGCTTTGCGTCGAGCTCGACGGACGGCTCTTCCACGACACCGCGTGGCAGCGCGATCGGGACTTCGACCGGGACCTCGACCTGCGCGTCGACGGTCGTGACTCTGTGCGGCTGTCGTGGGGGCAGGTCATCGACCGGCCGTGCTGGACGATGGCGCGGATCGTTGCCCTCCTGCATGCGCGGGGGTGGGCCGGAACGGCTCGGCCGTGTGCACCGGGCTGCGCTGTCGGGCTCGGGCCTGGAGGGTTTGTCGTGCCAGGTACGACAAACACTCCGGGCCAGACCGCCGAGGGGGTGGCTTAGGGTCGGGGCGTGACGGAGCCGAGTGACAGTGGGCTGTTCGAGCCGCCGGGTGTGGTGTGGCAGCGCGTGTCGCCGGCGCTGGCCGTCGTACGCCGCGCAGGGTTGCTGCTCCTGCTGACACCGCTCGCGGCCGCCGTGGTCGTCGTGGCCGCGCTCGACCTGCTGCCGCGCGGCATCTGGATGGTCCTGCTCGTCGCGATCCTCACGTTGGCCGCGTGGGGATGGTGGGTGATCGGACGCGCGGTGTCGCGGATAGGGTACGCCGAGCAGGACGACGAGCTCTACGTCACCCGAGGCGCGTTGTTCCGCAAGCTGGTCGTGGTGCCTTACGGGCGGATGCAGTTCGTCGACGTGCAGGCCGGCCCCCTGGACCAGCTGCTCGGGATCGCGCAGGTGCACGTGCACACGGCCAGCCCGATCACGGGGGCGGTCGTGCCGGGTCTGCCCCGTGAGGAGGCGGCGCGGCTGCGGGACCGGCTGACCGTGTCGGGGGAGACCAAGGCGTCCGGGCTGTGACCGGCGTACCTCCTTGGGAAGCAGGACCGTCCGGACCGGCGCCGGCCGCACCACCCCCGCCGCCTTCCACTCCGCGCCGGCTCTCTCCGCTCACACCGCTGGTCCGCGGGCCGATCCTGGTCGTGGCGTTCCTCGCGGCCAGCTGGCAGCAGCTGTTGAGCGGCGAGGACCTGACGTTCACCGGGTTCCTGCTCGTCGTCATCCTGGTCGGCGGCGGCGCCTGGGGGGTGGCGTCGTGGGTGCGGACGACGTACTGGGTCGGCGACGACGAGCTGCGCATCGACACCGGCGTGATCAGCAGGCAGTCGCGGCGGATCCGTGTCGACCGGCTGCAGGGCATCGACATCATCCAGCCGTTCGTCGCGCGACTGTTCGGCCTGGCCGAGCTGCGCTTCGACCTCGCCGGCGGTGACCGCGAAGGCACGCTGGCGTTCCTCCCGCTGGCCGAGGCGCGTCAGCTGCGCCAGCAACTCCTGCTCCTGCGCGACGCCCACCGCGACGAGACCGCGTCATTGGAGCAACCGGCCCCGGGCGGGGCGTTGCCCGGCGCGGTGCCGACACCAGGCTCAGTCCCGCCACCCGGCGTACCCGAAGAGCTCCAGCAGCCGCTCGCCAAACTCGACCTCGGGCGGTTGCTCGCGAGCCTGGCGCTGTCGGGCGAGACGATCGCGGGCGCGTTGGCAGCTGCAGCCTTCGGCCTCGGTGCGTTGTTCACCGGCACGGGCGTGGTCGTCGTCGGCGGCCTGGTGCCGGCGCTGCTGGGTCTCGGTCTGGCGCTCGCCCGCAAGCTCACGAGCTACTACGGCTTCGTCGTGTCGCGGTCGCCGGGCGCGATGCACGTACGCCGCGGCATGTTCAGTCTTGCCCGCCAGACGATCGCGCTGCATCGCGTGCAGGGCGTCGTCGTGCACGAGCCGTTGCTGTGGCGGCCGTTGGGTTGGGCGCGGCTCGAGGTGTCGTTGGCCGGCTACCAAGGCGGCAGCAGCGACCAGGTGCAGGCCTCGTCGGTGCTGATGCCGGTCGCGCCGCGAGAGGAGTGCCTGTGGCTGGCACGCGAGGCCCTGCGCGGTCTCGACGGAGCGCAGGTGCCGCTGGTCGGCGTACCTCGACGGGCGCGGTGGTTCGCCCCCTTCTTCTGGCGCACGTACGGCGTGGGCATGGACGAGCGCGTCGTCGTCGGGTGTCGCGGCTGGTTCACCCGCCGTATGGATGTCGTGCCGCAAGCACGCGTGCAGTCGGTGCGGATCGAACAGGGGCCGTTGCAGCGGCGGCTCGGCCTGGCGGATCTCTGCGTGGACATCCCACCCGGCCCGGTCCGTCTGCGCGGGAGTCAGCGCGACGCCGTACACATGCACGACGAAGTCGGCCGTGTCGTCGCTCTCAGTCGCGCGGCACGCCGAGCGGGCTGAGCACGCTCGCGTCGATCCCGCCGCGCCCGCACACCACCCACCAGAAGTCGCCGAGACCGCCCGGCGCGACCAGGTCTGCGGCGCGGGTGGTGCGCTCGAGCGCCGAGAGGTACGCCGCCGGGTCGGCTTCGGCGAGACCGTGCGGCGGACGCGTCGTCTCCAGGCCGAGCGCGGCCAACGCGTCGCGCTGGCGGACGAGCATGCCACCGGTCGCGGCCGCCAGAGCGTCGACGGCGACGTGCGCGGTGACGTCGCGGCTGCCGTCGGGGAGCACGTCGACCTCGCGGCCGTGCAGATAGGAGCGGAGCGACCCGAGTGCCGGCCGGTCCGCGCGCAGGTGCCCGTAGTCGACGGCGATCGCCAGGCCTCGATCCATCCGGCCGACGAGGTCCCCCCACGCGCGGTCGCGACTCGTGCCTACCTCCGCGCGCGTGCCGGGGGCGTAGCCGTCGAGCGGCCACCACTCGGCGAGCCACTCCTGCAGGGTCGCCGGTACGCCGTCGGCGTCCACACGGTGACCGAGCGACTCCTCGCCGGTGGCCGGGTCGACATGGACCACGCGAGGCGAGCCGGTGTCGTCGACCTCGACCACGTGGCACGGCACGTTGTCGAGCCACTCGTGCGCGATCACCAGCCCGTCGACCGACGTAGGCAGGACGGGGGACCAGTCGACTTGGGCGGGCAGCTCCCCGGGTCGGGCCGCGACCTCGACCCCCAGCAGTTCGAGCGTCGGGTCGAGCCGGTGAAGGGCGACCAGCAGCTCTCCGCGCCCGGCGCCGACGTCGACCAGCGTGTCCAGTCCGGCCCGGTCGAGGAGGGTGAGGAGCGCTCGCGCCATCAGGTCCGAGCCGTGCACCGAAGTACGGAAGTGGTCGGCGGGGGACTGGGTCCGGAAGAACCCGCCCGGTCCGTACAACGCCGCGTCCCACGCCGACCGCCACGGCGGAGCGGTCGTGCGGAGGGGGATGGCGGGCATCCCGAGCGGCGTCGCCATGCGTCCACGGTAGTTCAGCCGGAGAGGAGCAGCTCGCCCCCGTTCGGTGCCCGAGGGAGCGGATCGGCCGACGCCGCCGCCGCGGGCGTGGATGGGCCTGGCCCCCCTGAGCGAGGAACGAGCGAAGGGGTGGTTGCCCGCGGCGGTGGTGGCGGACGGTCCGCGCTGACCGGGGGCCGTGGAGGGAGGAGAACTGTGACGTGGGCCACCGGGGGGTGACGGGCGTTGCCTCCGCCGCCTAGGCTCGTTGTCGTCAGCACACCGTCCGGTACCCCTCGCGGGACTGGAACGAAAGGCGATGACGATGACCCTTCCGGGCACCCGTATCGGGGTTGTCGGTGCCGGCCGTGTCGGCGCCGTCCTCTCCGCAGCCCTGCGCGCTGCCGGCCACGAGGTGGTCGCGGCCGCTGGTGAGTCGGCGGCGACCCTCACCCGGGTGGAGACGCTGCTGCCCGGCGTACCCGTCCGCAAGCCGTCGGCCGTCGCCCGTTCTTGCGACCTGCTGCTGCTGACCGTGCCCGACGACATGCTGAGCAACGTCGTGTCGATGCTGGCGGCGTCGGGGGCGATCCGGGAGGGGCAGTACGTCGCGCACACCTCTGGGCGCCACGGGCTCGCCGTCCTCGAGCCGGCTCGGTTGCGCGGCGCGCACGTGCTGGCGCTGCACCCGGCGATGACGTTCACGGGTACGACGCTCGACCTGCCGCGGCTCCCGGGATGTGCGTACGGCGTGACCGCCGTCGAGGACGTGTCGATCGCGCTGGCCGAGACGCTGGTGTCCGATCTGCGCGGTCGGTTGGTGTGGGTGCCGGAGGACAAGCGGACGCTCTACCACGCCGGTCTCGCCCACGGCGCGAACCACCTGGTCACGCTGGTCTCGCAGGCGATGGAGCTGCTGCGCGAGTCGGGTGCGGCCGACCCCGCGGCGACGTTGCGGCCGCTGCTGACCGCCGCGCTCGACAACGCGCTCACCATGGGCACCGCGGCTCTGACCGGGCCGATCGTGCGCGGTGACGTCGAGACCGTGCGGGCGCACCTGCGAGACATCTCGCTGCACCAGCCCGAGACGCTGCCGTCGTACGTCGCACTGGCCCGCTCCACGGTCAACACCGCCGTGCTCGACGGGCAGCTGCTGCCGATCCGCGCGGTCAAGCTCGTCGGCATCCTCAACGACGCGCTGGAGAAGGTCACCGCGTGACCCAGCCGGTCGTGGCGCGGACGCGCGCGGAGCTCGAAGCCGCGCTCAAGCCGGTCCGCGCGGCTGATGGACGGGTCGCGTTCGTGCCGACGATGGGCGCGCTGCACGAGGGACATGCCTCGCTGATGCGCGCGGCCCGCGAGCGTGTGACCGAGCGCGACGTCGTGGTGGTGTCGATCTTCGTCAACCCGATGCAGTTCGCGGCCGGCGAGGACCTCGACCGCTACCCGCGCACGTTCGACGCCGACCTCGCGATCTGCGCGGAGCAGGGCGTCGACGTGGTGTTCGCGCCGACGGTCGACGAGGTCTATCCCGGCGGCGAGCCGCAGGTCAGCGTGGAGCCCGGGCCGCTCGGCGGCGTACTCGAAGGAGCCGCGCGCCCCACCCACTTCCGCGGCGTACTCACCGTCGTCGCCAAGCTCTTCGGCCTCGTCCGACCTGACGTGGCGGTGTTCGGGCAAAAGGACTACCAGCAGCTGACGCTGATCCGGCGCATGGTCGCCGACCTCTGCCTGGGCATCGACATCGTCGGCGGGCTGACCGTGCGCGAGGACGACGGGCTGGCGCTGTCGAGCCGCAACCGTTACCTCGACCCCGAGCAGCGTCGTGCGGCCCGGTCGTTGTCACAGGCCTTGCGGGCGGGCGCGGCGGCGAGCGCCGACGGCCCCGATGCCGTACGCCGCGCAGCGGCCGAGGTGCTGCAGGGTGCGGAGGGAGTCGAGGTCGACTACCTGGAGCTGACCGACCCCGACCTGGGCCCGGCCCCGGCGAGCGGCGAAGCACGGCTGCTCGTCGCGGCGCGCGTCGGGAACACCCGCCTGCTCGACAACATCGCGCTGACTCTGGGCCGATGAACGTCGCTCGCCTCGCCGCGCCCGAGCCCGGCTGGACGTCGTACGCCGACGTGGTCGTCGTCGGTTCAGGCATCGCCGGACTGACGGCTGCGCTGCGGATCCGCGAGTCCGGGATCGGGTCGGTGCACGTGGTCACCAAGGACGTGCTCTCGGCGGGTTCGACGCAATGGGCGCAGGGCGGGATCGCCGCCGCGCTCGGTCCCGAGGACACCCCCGAGGAGCACCTGCACGACACGCTCGTCGCGGGCGCCGGCATCTGCGACGTCGAGGCAGTGCGCGCACTGGTCACCGAAGGGCCGGCCGCGGTGCACGAGCTGATCGCGCTGGGGGCGCAGTTCGACCACAGCCCCGCCGGCGAGCTGCAGCTGACCCGCGAGGGCGGCCACCTGCGCGACCGCATCGCCCACGCAGGCGGGGACGCGACGGGCGCGGAGATCCAACGGGCGCTGGTCGCCGCCATCCTTGCTGCCCCCGACATCGAGGTCACCGAGCACGCACTCGTCCTCGACCTCGTCCCTGGCGAGGGCGGCGGCGTCGCCGGGGTGACCTTGCACGTGATGGGCGAGGGGCAGCGCGACGGCGTCGGTGCCGTGCTGTGCCGCGCCGTGGTGCTGGCCAGCGGCGGGCTCGGGCAGATCTTCTCCGCGACGACCAACCCTCCCGTGGCGACCGGCGACGGGATGGCGCTGGCCCTGCGCGCGGGAGCGGTGCTGCGCGACCTGGAGTTCGTACAGTTCCACCCGACCGTGATGTGGCTCGGCGACGACTCGCGTGGGCAGCAGCCGCTGATCTCCGAGGCGGTGCGCGGCGAGGGCGCGTTCCTCGTCGACGACGACGGCAAGCGCTTCATGCTCGGCCAGCACGACCTGGCCGACCTCGCGCCGCGCGACGTGGTCGCCAAGGCGATCATGCGCCGCATGCGCGAGAGCGCTACCGATCATGTGTGGCTCGACGCTCGGCACTTCGGCGAGGACAAGTGGCAGCGCCGGTTTCCGACGATCCTCGCCACGTGTCGTGCACATGGCATCGACCCCGTCGTCGACCTCATCCCCGTCGCGCCGGCCTGCCACTATGCATCTGGAGGAGTCGCGACCGATCTGCACGGGCGTACGTCGGTCCCCGGCCTCTACGCCACCGGCGAGGTCGCGTGCTCCGGCGTACACGGAGCGAACCGGCTGGCGTCCAACTCCCTCCTTGAAGGGCTGGTCTTCTCCCGACGCATCGCCCAGTTGCTCGTCGAGGAGCTGCCCGCTCGACGTGATCCGGCGCCGGATCATCGCGTGCCCGGATTGGTTGCGGCCGAAGCGCGCGCCGAGCTGCAGGCGGTGATGACCGAGTACGCCGGCGTGCTGCGTTCCGACTCCGGACTCGCGCTTGGCGAGGCGCGGCTCGCCGAACTGGCCGGCGGCGCCGCGGAGCCCGGGACGCTCGCCTGGGAGACGACCAACCTGCTCACGCTCGGCGCAGCGCTCATGGCTGCGGCTCGGTTGCGTTGCGAGACCCGCGGGTCGCACTGGCGCGAGGACTTCCCCGAGCGCGACGATCGCGCCTGGCGTGGCCACGTCGACGTGTCGGCGGTCGAGCCTGCTCCGGCGGTCGAGCCTGCCTGTCCTGAGGAGGGAGCGGAGCGACCGTCTCGAAGGGTCGAGACCCGGCTGACGGCCACCTTCCACCCCACCCCGACCCACGAGGACGATGCCCGATGACGATCGCCCGCACGGCGTACGACGCCCTCGCGGTGGCCCTGCGCACGGAGCTGGAGGACTGCGGGCTGGACGCGCGCAGCACCTACGACGCAGTGATGCGGGCGCTGGCCGAGGACGTGCCCGGCGAGGACGTCACGAGCGCGGCGACCATCCCTCCCGACGCGGTCGCCACCGCCGACGTGGTCGCCCGGGCGGACGGTGTGGTGGCCGGGCTGCCGGTGGCGGAGCTGGTGTTCCGCTACGTCGCCGGCGTGCACGTCGACATCGCCCGGCGCGTGGCCGACGGCGACCGGGTCGCGCGCGGCGACGTACTCCTCAGCGTCACCGGCCCGACCGGCCTTCTCCTCACCGCCGAGCGGACCGCACTGAACTACCTGTGCCACCTCTCCGGCGTCGCCACCACCACCGCCCGCTGGGTCGACGCCGTCAGCGGCACGGGTGCCCGGATCCGTGACTCACGCAAGACGATCCCGGGGTTCCGGCTGATGGAGAAGTACGCCGTGCGGTGTGGCGGCGGCGTCAACCACCGCACGTCGCTGTCCGACGAGGCGCTGATCAAGGACAACCACGTGCTCGGCGCGGGCGGCGTCGTGGCGGCGTACTTCGCGGTGATGGCGCGCTACCCGACCCTGCCCATCCAGGTCGAGGTCACGACCCTCGACCAGCTGCGCGAGCTGCTCGAGGTCGGCGCCGACCAGGTCCTGCTCGACAACATGTCCACCGAGCAGATGGCCGAGGCCGTGCGCATCACCAACGGTCGCGCGATCCTCGAGGCGTCCGGTGGGCTGAGCCTCGACCGCGCACGTGAGGTGGCTGAGACCGGGGTGGACTTCCTCGCGGTCGGCGCTCTCACGCACTCGGCGCCGGTGCTGGACATCGCGATGGACCTGCGGGAGGGCTGATGACGCTGGAGATCGCCCGCGAGCCGGCCGAGCGATTGCTGCTCTGCGCCGACATCGGCAACAGCCACACCACCGTCGGTCTCGTCGCCGGCGGCGAGGTCGTCGACCACTGGCGCGTCGCTACCGACGAGCGCCGGACCGCCGACGAATGGGGCGTGCTGCTGCGTGGCCTGCTCGCCGACGGGGCCGACCGCTCGGCGATCGAGGGCGTCGCGGTGTGCAGCACGGTCCCTGCGGTGCTGCACGAGTGGCGCCAGATGATGGGCGACTACTACCCCGACGTGCCGCACGTCGTCGTCGAACCCGGCGTCCGCACCGGCGTACCCGTCCTCATGGACAACCCCCGCGAGGTCGGCGCCGACCGGATCGTCAACGCGGTCGCCGCCGCGCAGCTCTTCGACGGGCCGTCGATCGTGGTCGACTTCGGCACCGCGACGACGTACGACGTGATCACGCCGAAGGGGCAGTACGCCGGCGGCGCGATCGCCCCGGGCATCGCGATCTCCCTCGAAGCGCTCGACCAGCGCGGCGCCCAGCTGCGCAAGGTCGAGCTGCTCAAACCGCGGTCGGTCATCGCGAAGAACACCGTCGAGGCCTTGCAGAGCGGAGCGCTCTACGGGTTCGCCGCACAGGTCGACGGCATGGTCACGCGAATGTGCTCCGAGCTCGGCCTGGGGCTCGACGAGATCAATGTCATCGCCACCGGTGGGCTGGCCGACCTGGTGCTGGCCGAGTGCACCACGATCACCGACCAGGAGCCATGGCTGACGCTGCTCGGCCTGGAGATCGTCTTCGAGCGCAACGTCTGAGCCTGGTCCGGTGGCCGAGACCCGCCGTTCGCCCGCCGCCGGACACCCAACTTCCCGCCGGCTAGCGCCGACCCGGGCCGCAACGGGGAGAGTTGTATGTCGGTCGGCGGCCAAACGGACGTGCAACTCCCCTGAAAATCACCTCCGAACTGCCCCTCCGGCATGGAGTTGCACGCCCGAATGGCTCCGACCCAGGCCGCACCTTCCGGCGGTCGAGCCCGGCACCGGCGGATTCGCCCGTAGCGGCCTGAAATCCGACGGATTCTGCACTGCCCTCTCCCCCGGCTCGGGGTTACTGTCGCCAGGGGTTTGGGGGGCTGGATGAGCGACTCGGATCCGTCTCGGGAGCAACTGCTCGCGATCCTGGACGACTTGCCCTGGGTGGTCAGCTACTGGGACGCCGAGGGCCGCAACGTCTACATGAACCGGCTCTACTTCGACTACCTCGGCCGCACGCCCGACGAGGTCAGCGGCCGACACCTCCGCGAGATCGTGGGCGACGAGGTTTTCGCGTACTACGTCAGCCCGATCGAGTCCGCGCTGCGCGGCGAGCCCTCGACGCACCAACGCACCTGGATCGACCCGGATGGACGCGAGCGGCACGCCGAGGCGCACTTCCGCCCACATGTCGAGCACGGTGAGATCGTCGGGTTCGTCATCGCGGGCGACGAGATCACCGACCGGGTGGACACCCAGCGCGCGCTGCAGGAGGCCGCTCGGGCGATGACGCTCATGCAGGAGCGGCAGCGCATGGCCGCGGACCTGCACGATCTGGTGATCCAGCGACTCTTCGCGGCGGGACTCGATCTGGCGATGGCCCAGCGAGACGCCGCGCAGGCCGGCGTACGGGTCGATGCCGCTGCCCGCGCTATCGACGCTGCGATCAGCGAGCTGCGCGGGACGATCTACGACCTGCAGCAGTTGGCGGTCACCCCGCAACTGCCGGAGCGGATCGAGCGGATGATCACGGACTGCGGACGGGTGCTGGGATTCCCGCCCGATCTGCGCGTCAGGGTCGATTGGGATCAGGTGCCCGGCCGCGTCGCTCGAGAGCTGACCGCGGTGCTCAGCGAGGCGCTGTCCAACGTCGTCAAGCATGCCGACGCTCACCACGTCGAGGTGACGCTGGTGCAGGACGACCGCGAGTTGCAACTGTGCGTCGCCGACGACGGCCGCGGTCTCACGCCGAATGGTCGAATCAGCGGCATGGGCAACATGCGCCGCCGTGCCGAGAAGCTCCGCGGCCGCCTCGACGTCGGCCCCAACGACCCCCAGGGGACCGTCCTCGTCTGGCGCGTCCCGCTCTGACCGGCGGTCGCTTGCAGACCGGCGGTCGAGCCCCAAACCGGCGGTCGAGCCTGTCGAGACCCTCGTGGCGAGATATCGTCGCGATTTACGAGGCTACCGACTACGAGCCGGGTGCGCTTTCCGACGTACATGCTCACGATCGGGTGCTTTCGACGTGTACGTCGGAAAGCGCTTGGCTTGTGCTCCAGCAGGGGTCACTGCTCCGGCGGTCGAGCTTGTCCCCTCCCCCGGTCGAGCTTGTGCCCTCCGGCGGTCGAGCTTGTCGAGACCCATCCTAGGCTTGAGCCCATGACCGACCAGCCGCTGACCCCTGCACCGGAGGACGACCTCCCCGAGCAGATGCGGGTGCGGCGCGAGAAGCGCCAGCGGCTGCTCGAAGCCGGCCACGCGGCGTACCCGATCGTCGTCGAGCGCACGCACACGCTCGCCGAGGTCCGGGAGAAGTACGACGACGCCGGACTGGAGCCGGACACCCGCACCGGCGAGATCGTTTCCGTAGCCGGCCGGGTGATCCACATCCGCAACACCGGCAAGCTGTGCTTCGTTCGGCTGCGGGAGGGCGACGGCACCGAACTGCAGGCGATGCTGTCGCTGGCCGACGTGGGCGAGGAGTCGCTGGCGGACTGGAAGGCCCTGGTCGACATCGGCGACTTCGTCGGCGTCACCGGCGAAGTCATCACCAGCCGCCGCGGCGAGTTGTCGGTGCAGGCGACGAGCTGGACGATGGTCGCCAAGACGCTGCGGCCGCTGCCCAACGAGCACCGGCCGCTGTCGGAGGAGGCTCGGGTCCGCCAGCGCTACCTCGACATGATCGTCAACCCGGACGCGCGCCAGATGGTGCGCACGAAGGCGGCGGTGCTGCGTTCGCTGCGGCGCACGCTGGACGACCGCGGTTACGTCGAGGTGGAGACGCCGATCCTGCAGCTGACCAACGGCGGCGCGGCGGCGCGTCCGTTCCGCACGCACCTGAACGCTTTCGACCAGCCGATGCTGCTGCGGATCGCGCTTGAGCTCGACCTCAAGCGGGCGATGATCGGCGGGGTCGAGAAGGTCTACGAGATCGGCCGGACGTTCCGTAATGAGGGGCTGGACTCCACGCACGCGGCGGAGTTCTCGATGCTCGAGGCCTACGAGGCGTATGGCGACATCGAGACGATGAAGGAGCTCGTCCGCGACCTGGTGGTCAACGCCGCCCGCGACGTCGCCCGCACGGTCGTCACCGGCCGCAACGGCGAGGAGATCGACCTGGAGCAGCCGTGGCGCTCGGCGTCGCTGCTCGACCTCGTCTCCGAGGCACTCGGCGAGCAGGTCACCATGGAGACGCCCATCGAGACGCTCAAGCAGTACGCCGATGCGCGCGACATCGAGCTGCAGGACCATTGGGACGCCGGTGAGATCGTGCTCGAGCTCTACGAGCAGCTGGTCGAGGACACGCTGATCCAGCCCACGTTCGTGGAGGACTACCCGGAGTCGGTGCGGCCGCTGGCCAAGCCGCACCGCAGCAAGCCGGGCCTGGTGGAGGCGTTCGACCTGATCATCAACGGCGTCGAGCTCGCTCCGGCGTACACGGAGCTCAACGATCCGGTGATCCAGCGCGAGCGGCTGACCGAGCAGTCGTTGCTGGCGGCGAAGGGCGACCCGGAGGCGATGGACCTCGACGAGGTGTTCCTCAAGGCGATGGAGCACGGCATGCCCCCGGCCGGTGGGATGGGGATGGGCGTGGACCGGCTGGTGATGCTGCTGACCGGCGCAGGCATCCGCGAGACGATCCTGTTCCCGCTGCTCCGCCCCGAGTAGCTCGGCGGTCGAGCCGCCCTCGGCGGTTGAGCCTGCCTGTCCTGAGGAGGGAGCGCAGCGACCGTCTCGAAGGGTCGAGACCCGGCCGACCGGGCGGAGGCATCAGGCAGATTAGTGCCCAATTGGGCGGTATGCTGCCCAGGAAGGGGGCGTCGATGGATCTCACACATCCGATCAGTTCCGTCGTGCCGAGCGCGCATGGGGCTGTGCTGCAGGTGTTGGCCCACACCACCGAGCCGCTGAGCGGGCGGAGGGTGGCAGAGTTGGCAGCCGAGAGGGTGTCGCGAAGGCGGGTGAACGACGTCCTGGCGGAGTTGGCCAATGCGGGCGTCGTGCTACGTGAGCGGCGACCTCCGGCCCACCTGTACCGACTCAATCGGGAACATGTTGCCGCGCCTGGTGTCATTGCCCTGGCGGGGATGTGGACGGAGCTGATGGTGCGCATCCGTGAGGAGTTGGCGTCCTGGGATCCGCCAGCGTTGGCAGCGTGTCTCTTCGGCTCTGCGGCGAGAGGCGACGCCACGACCGCGAGCGACATCGACATCCTGGTGGTGCGTGGCGAAGTTGCGGATGACGACCCTCGCTGGCACCAACAGATCGACCGACTCATCGGCCGGGTGCATGCGTGGTCAGGAAACGGGTGCGAAGTGCTCGACCTCGATGTGGAGGGTCTCGCTGCTGCGGAGGCCCGGGAAGATCGGCTGGTGCTGGACCTCCGGCGGGACGCCATCACCCTTGTTGGCCCGGACATTCGGTCGCTGCTCCCTGCCAAGGTGGCGGGGTGACTCACTCCGAAGCGCGTGCGCACTTGGCAAAGGCCCGTGAGTTTCTCGCAGCCGCAGTTGCGAGTCTTGAGGCCGAGCAGTTCAACGCTGCGACATCCAGCGCGGTCATCTGCGGGATCAACTCGAAGGACGCGATCTGTCTGCGATTGACCGGCAGGACCAGGAAACCTGACAGCCACCACGAGGCCGTGACGGAGCTCAGAAGTGCGGGACCTCCCGGTGCGATGCTCGCGCCGACGCTGGGTCGCCTGCTCAGACTGAAAACGAAGTCCCAGTATCAATCCGCGTCTATCGCGATGGGGGATGCGGCTAGGGCGGTCGAATGGGCGACCCGGCTATTGGAGAACGCCGAGGAGATCGTGTCGATCCGCTGATCCCTCGAGCCCAGCGCAGCCACTCATCGGAGACTCAAGACTCGACGCCCGCTGGTCGAGCCTGCCTGTCATGCGAGGCGGGAGCGCAGCGACCGTCTCCATGGGTCGAGACCTGGCGGAAACAAGCCACCCCCGGGCTGCCGCTGCAGTGCCCGAGGGTGGCTCGACCGTGGAGACAGGCCAGCGCCCGGTGCGTGACCGGGCGCTGACTGTCTTGCTCAGAGGTTGCGCGCCTTCTTGGCTGCGCCCTCCTCGGTCCTGGCGCCGGCGCTGATGAGCTCGCCGCCGGCGTTCTCGAGGTGTGCGCGGATGAACCAGTGGAACTGCTCGAGCTCAGCGGCGTGGCTGATCAGAAGGTCCTCGGTGACCGGGTCGAGCTCGCCGATCTCCTCGATCGCCTCGCGGACGTCCTTGATGACGCCGACGTAGACGAGGTTGAGGGCGGCGAGGTGGGCCGGCACGGTGTCGCGGTCGAGGGCGTAGTCGTCCCAGTCGCGGTCGTTCGTGATGGCGCCGACGGTGCCTCGCGGGCTGGAGCCCAGAGCCGCGATGCGCTCGGCGGTCGCGTCGGCGAAGCCGCGAACGGCCTCGACCTGCGGATCGATCATCTCGTGTACGCCGATGAAGTGCGGTCCGACGACGTTCCAGTGCACGTGCTTGAGCGTCAGGTGCAGGTCGTTGTAGGCGCTCAGACGCACCTGGAGGATCTTGGCGATCTTGTCGCCGTCTTCCTGGGAGAGTCCGGGGATCGAGTAAGTCATGACTGCAGGTTCTCCGTGCCCCAGGTGCCACAAACCTGGGTGGCGGCTGAGGAAACTGAGACTGCCGAGGGGTCGCGTGCGGCATCTTCGGGGCCGGTTTCGGCGCACACCTGCCGAAAGGCAGGCGACCCCCCACAGCGGCGACTCCCGGCTTTTCCTGTGGCCGCCGTCACGCGTAACTTGCGCGCGACCCGCTCGTGGTCACGCACGCGTGCGCCGGGCCCCTGACCTGCGGATTCCTCCAGGGAACGCCGCGACTGGCTCGGGCGAGGTGGACTTGGGAGCCGCGGGCTGAAATGCGCCCGCAGTATGCGGATTCGCATTGCAGGGTCTATATTCGTCCGAGCGCGTTTCTCGCGGGGGGAATCGAGAAGCAGCAATCCTCCGACTCGACTTTCCGAAAGTGATTCCTCATGGCTCAGCGCATCAATGTCCAGCTCGTAGACGACATCGACGGCAACGACGCGGTCGAAACCGTTTCCTTCGCCCTCGACGGTCAGCAGTACGAGATCGATCTCTCCGAAGAAAACGCCGCCAACCTTCGCGACGCGCTCTCGTTGTACGTCGCCAACGGTCGCCGCGTCACCGGTAGCGGGCGCCGCCGAGGCGCTTCTGGAGGCCGTACGACGGGTGGCTCGCGCAGTGGCTCCGACGGCCCAAGCGCTGCGGACATCCGCGCATGGGCGCGTGAGAACGGCTTCGACGTGCCGGACCGTGGCCGTGTCTCCGCCGAGGTCCGCGACGCCTACGCCGCCGCTCACTGAGACTTCCGCCGGTCGAGCTTGTCGAGACCCCCGTTGTTGGTTGAGGAGCGAGCGAAGCGAGCGTCTCGAAACCACCAACGGCACGACCGGCCGACGCGCCGCCGGTCGAGCTTGTCGAGACCATCTGGAAGTGACCCCTCGAAACCCGCACTCATCCCACGCCTGACCTGCGGATAAACCAGCATTCAGGCATGTTGCACATCTGGCACTTCCTGGTGTTAGGGTGCCAAAGGCATTTGGTCTGGACACTCGTCCGGACTGCCTCATCGGGGGAGTCTGTTGCTCCCCCCGAGATCGATTCTCCTCTGAAGGGAACAACATGATCAGCAGCGGAACTAAGCGGGGACTGGCTGCGACTGCCGTCTCCGCTCTCGCCGTGACGGGCCTCCCGTTCATGGCTGGCACGGCCTCGGCCGCGCCGTTGGCGGCCCAGGCTGGTGGCGCGGACCAGGTCATCCTGGCTACGCAGTACAGCGGTGCTGCTTCGACAAAGAACGATGGCACCAACTCCACCATCAGCCTCGTGGCTGTGGCCGGCTCTGACGTCGACGGCGTTCGCTTCGAGTACTCGCTTGACGGCACCAACTGGGAGGCCATCGAGACGGTCACCACCCGGAACGGTGATGGCGCTTTTGCGGCAGCGGAGTGGAACCCGGGTCTGCCGCCCGCCAACTTGCAGCTTCGCGCGGTGGCAATCGTGGACGGCGTGGACGGCGATGTTGACACCCGCAATGTCACGCTGCTGTCTGGCGCCGCAGCCGCTACCCAGACCGTCGAGCTCAACGACGGTCCGTTGCGCGTCTTCCAGCAGCCGTACGGCGGGGACAACAACCGCCACCTCGCTGTCGTCACGGGTACCACCTCGGCGAGCGATGGCAACGTGACTATTTCAACGCGGACAGGCGTCACCGCCTCGTCGCAGGCGCCGGTCGTCGCGGGCACCCCCAACACGTTCCGAGGCGTTCTGGACATCAGCGGTTACACCTACGGCGACTTCGGTACGGCAGGGAACAACCAGATCGTCGTCGGTGCCGAGCGTGTCACGGACGATGCTGAAGCTAAGAGCATCGTGACGCAGACCCCGACCACAGTGACAGCTGTTGCCGCCGGTGACGCTCCGGCCGGTGGAAGCACCACGGTAACCGTAACTGTGACTGACCAAGATGGCGCCGCCATCGCTGGTGCACAGGTGTACGACACGAACGGCAACCGTCTGATCGGTTACACAGATGCGAACGGTCAGGTCAAGGACACGGCAGCAGCGGGCGGCAACCACACTTACTACGCCAACCGCACCAGCAACACCGCGCTGGAGTCCATTGATCCGCGCGACGACATCGCGATCGCGAGCTACATCGGTGTGCCGGATGACATGACCGTCACCTTCCGCGACGGTAAGGCCTTCGACGACGACGAGTACGCCGCTGGAGATATCTACGTCACTGTTGTCGACCAAAACGACAACCCGGTGGCGAACCGGACGGTCCAGTACCGCTGGAATGTGCCTGGAACCGCAGATGACGCTTCGACGGCTTGGGAGTCGGCCACCACCGACGCGCAGGGTCGCGCAAACGTCGTCTTCCCCGTAGGCGCAGCGTCCGGTGACTACGAGCTGACCTACCGTGTGCCCGCCGACTCGAACGGCCAGGGTGCAATCGCTGCTCGGACTGAGACCGGCATCAAGGCCGGACAGGCGGCGATCGTACTTACCCCAGAGACCGGCTCGGCAGCTGCGGGGGGTCAGATCACTTACTCGGGGACGCTCCAGCTTGAGGACGGAACCAACCTCGAGGGCCGTCGAATCGACGCCTCGTTCGCTCGCGGCGAGGAGAAGGCGCCGGCAGACGGTGTCGCTGACGCTGGCATCCTGAAGGGCACTGCAATCGTCCTCAGCGACACCTACACCACTGACGCTAATGGTGCGTTCACCGTGATCGTGAAGGACCGGAGCGAGACACCCGCGGGGTCTGAGCTTGGTGGCGTGCTGACGGCGGCTACGGGCAACACGGCTGCGACCCAGACGAGCACCCTCGCAGGGAACGCCGGTGCTTCCGACACGTCGAAGGCGAACTTCACGTCCGCCGCTTCGATCGGGAACGTGACGCTCGGCAATGCTTCTGTCTACGCCATCGACGGCGAGAACGACGCAACTCCGGGGCGTCCGCTCGTGCAGACCATTACGGTCACGAGCGACGCTGGTGGTGTGCCGACCGGTATCGCCGGCAAGACTGTCGACATCACGCTGCCCGAGGGTGCGATCCTCTTCGAGCACGTGAACGGCGTTCCGGTAAACGAGGGAACGGTGGGGAACGGCGACTACAAGGCCGCCGCTAACCAGAACTCGGTCGCTCTCGCTGCGGACGGAACTGCCACCATCGTTTGGGGGTACGAGAAGTTTGCCGGCTTCGATGACGACGGGTGGGTTGAGGGCACCATCGCGGTGTCTTACGCCGGTGCGGCTGACGACTACACCCACATCTTCGTTTCGGGCAACGACACCGATGACTACTACAACCCGGAGACCGGTGAGTGGTTCTACCGCGACGTCGAGCCGCTCAACCCCGGCAACGTCGACATCTCTCTCGCGGCTGCGGCCGAGCAGGAGAGCAGTATCCTGCCGAAGGCGCGAGCCGACGAGCAGACTGTGTACTTCGACTTGGTGACGACCGACCAGTTCGGCAACCGGACGAAGCAGTACGTCAACCTGGTTGATGGCACTTCGCCGGCCTCGGTCTCGAGCACGGACCTGTCGCAATGGTTGGGTGAGGACCCGGCTGTGGAAGCCTGGTCCGACGTCGCGACGGAGCAGACGATTGTTGCTCGTTGGACCGCCGAGGTCAACGACGACGACGCCGCGACCGGCACTAGCACAGTCAAGGTCGACCAGGCTCCGACCATCACCTGGTACGAGGTGGACTTCGCTGCTACCGCCTCCACGTACACCCTTGACGACGACACCCAGGGCGAGGCGAAGGTCGGTCAGACCGTCACCATGAAGGTTACGGCTGTCGACCAGGAGGGTCAGCCGCTGCGCGGGCTGACTGTCGAGTTCATCCGGTCCGGGCCGAATGCTCAGAGCGGTGACATCAACTACGGCACCACAACCAACAGCAACGGCGAGGCTTTCTACAACTTCGTCGGTGACGTTGCTGGGACTGCACAGGTCTCCGCGGTGATCCGGGACTGGGACGACTCTCAGATCACGAAGCTCGACGACTCGGTAGTCTTCACGGCTGACACGGTGGAGCCGGAGCCGACCAAGCCGCTGAAGATCGTGGCTGCTCTGAAGGCGCGCAACAACGGCGACCAGAGCGACGTTCTGCGTGTTGTCACCAACCGTGAGGCGGCCGGCGCGACCGTCCGCATCTACCGTTGGAACCCGGGTCAGAAGAAGAAGACCCGGATCCGCACCGGCACGATCAACCAGGCGGGCAAGCAGCGCTTCGTTATCCCGGACCGCAACGGCAACAAGCGGACGAAGTACGTGGCCATCGTTCTGAAGACCGACGACACCACGCGCGCGAAGACGAACAAGAAGCGCGTTCGCTGATCGCGTCATGACGTGAGGCGACTGGGGCGGGCTATCCGTCCGCCCCAGGAGCCCTCGTCTAGGGGGGCGGGCTCGATCCCACCACCCGCCTCACCTGCACTTCGTAGGTAGGGACCCATGGACGCGGTCCGGACCATCCCTGACAGCCGCTGCGCGGGGATGGACCGGGCCGCTCCGTCCATGTTTGAGGTAAGCCGCAGGGCCGTTCCCGTCGAGCGCACGACGGGGGCGGCCCTGTGGTGATTCTGCGTTTGGCGTCGGTGGTTTCGAGACGGCTCGCCTAGCGGCTCGCCTCCTCAACCAACGACATGACGCCTCCTGAACCAACAACATGACGCCCGCAGTTCGCCTCCTCAACCAACGACATGACGCCAGCCAACGGGCGGCGCGGGTCTCGACGGGCTCGACCGGGAAGACCGGCGAACGCCGTTGGTGATTTCGAGACACTCGCTTCGCTCGCTCCTCAATCAACAACGGGTGTTCGCTGGGGGCGAACGGGGAGGCGGGAACAGCGGCGTACGGCGTGGGGTTGAGTCCGTGCGACCTGATTCGTGACCACCCGTGTGGGTGGGGCGCACTAGAGTTGCAGAGGTATGTACGGCTCGGCGGGCAGGGAGCCCGTGGGCGCAGCGGCGAGGAGTCTCACAATGTTCGAGCGGTTCACTGACCGAGCCCGACGAGTCGTGGTGCTCGCGCAAGAAGAAGCGCGGATGCTCAGCCACAACTACATCGGCACCGAGCACATCCTGCTCGGCCTCATCCACGAGGGTGAAGGCGTCGCCGCCAAGGCTCTCGAGAGCCTCGGCATCTCCCTGGAGGCAGTCCGCGCCCAGGTCGAGGAGATCATCGGCCAGGGCCAGCAGGCGCCCTCGGGACACATCCCCTTCACCCCGCGCGCCAAGAAGGTGCTCGAGCTGTCCCTGCGCGAGGCGCTGCAGCTCGGCCACAACTACATCGGCACCGAGCACATCCTGCTCGGCCTGATCCGCGAGGGCGAGGGCGTGGCCGCCCAGGTCCTCGTGCAGCTCGGCGCGGACCTGAACCGCGTCCGTCAGACGGTCATCCAGCTGCTCTCCGGCTACCAGGGCGGCGCCCAGGGCGGCAAGGAGACCGCGGGTGCCGGGGTGGGCCAGGGCGGCGAGGCCGGCCAGAACGCCGGCTCCGTGGTGCTGGACCAGTTCGGACGCAACCTCACCGCGGCCGCGCACGACGGCAAGCTGGATCCCGTCATCGGGCGTGCGGG
>NZ_JBHWTD010000042.1:0-4757 GCF_043427715.1 Microbacterium sp.
TGACTCCTCCACCACGGCGACCGTCAGCGCCGTCACGAGCGGGCCGGCGGTTCCGCGACCTTCCTTGGAGAGCGAGTACAGCGTGCCGCCGTCACGCACGAACGCGGCCGGGTCGAACTGCGGGCGCAGATCGGGCTCACCCTGCGGGTTCACCCACGCGGCTACCTGGCGGTTGGTCAGGCACGACGCCATTTGCTGCGCCGTGCCGTAGATGCCGCCGCGCTGCTTCTCCGGGGCGGTGATGACACCGCGCACCTGGTCGGCCGTCAGGTCGTACCCACCGCGACGGAGGATGCCGATCGGCTCCTCCTCCGTGGGGCGCGTCAGCCACCCGTAGACGTCCGTGATCGGCCGCGAGTCGAGCGCGGCCGCGAGCAGGAGCCCCGCAAGGAGATCCTGCCCCGCGGGGTCGAAGTAGGCATCCGTCTTGGCTCCGGGGTCGCGGGAACCGGAGGCGAAGTGATCGGCCAGCTTGGCCGCGCGCACCTCGTCGGTGACGTAGCTGAGCGGGTTCCACCACCACGTAGGGTTCTCGAGCGCGATCCCCTGGGGATCGAACACCCAGACCGGGCCGGCCTCCGCTCGCACGTCGCGCGTCGCGTCGACCACATCGCGCTTGTTCGACGTCACGAGAACGCCCCCAGGAGCTTCCAGGATGGCCGGCACCGCCCGAGAGGTCGTCTTACCGGTGCGCGGCCCCCAGATGTCGATGTGCATGTCCTCCCAGGTGCCGTAGAGCGGCATCTGACCGAGCGTCTTACCGATCGGCACACCGAGGGAGCCGGTGACGCCGAGGCGGGTCGCCTGAGCCTGCGCGTTGCGCTTGCTCAGACCCTCGACGTCCTTCCCCCGGCCCATGTACGAGCTGGCCCGGTCGACGCGAGTCCGTCCCTTCCGGTAGCGGACAACGCCGATGATCGCGAGCACCACGAGCGCGAGGACGATCGCCAACAGGACGATGACGATCCACGTCGCGGATGCCGGCCACGGCACCCGCCCCATGACGACGCCGAGCGTGAACGCGAACGGGTCGCTCGGCAGCTCGACACCGGTCCCGTCGAGCTGGTGGCCGAGGCGCACCGCGACGTTGAGGACGACGATCGCCGCGACCACGCCGCCGATGCCGACGAGCAGCATCATCGTCTCCGCGCCGAAGCCGCCGGGATCGCGGCGGCGGTTGTTCGGAGTGCTCATGACGACACCCGCTCCTCGTGCTCCTCGACCAGCTCCTCGACGACGTGCAGCGCGCGCCGTCCGGTGCGGGACTGTTCGTACCACCGCTGATTCGTGTCGCGGATCGAGCGCTCAGCCTCCGTCAATCGAACCTCGACCGGGATACCCGGCCGAGTGCCGACCTTGACGAGGAACTTCCCGCGGCCGGGAGGGTCGACCTCGCGGCCCGACGCGGCATCCCAGGCGGGCGGGTCCTGCCAGCCGGTCAGAAGCTCTTGCTCGGCCTCCGAGAACGGGATGACCGTCGTCAGCTCCGGCATTTCCGTGTACGGCAGGCCCGCGCACATCACCATGCCGGCGCGCTCGACGAAGCCCTTCGCCTTCAACCGGTCCTCCTCTGGGAGGGCGCTGAGGTCGGCCATCGTGTGCGAAATCATGGCCGTGCCGACACCCACCTGACGGTTCAGGCGGGTGAGGAAGTCGACGCGATCGACGATGCCGTTACCGGCGCGCAGCGCACGCCACAGCTCGTCCATGATGACGAAGTAGTGCCGGCGCGGTTCCAGGCCGGCATCCGCGAGGACGTTCGCGATGTTCACCGTCGCGAATCCGTTCGACCAGCAGGCGAGCAGGGTCGCCGCGCGCAGGTCGCCCTCAGCCTCACCGATGGCCGAAATGTCGTAGACCACGGGACGGTCGAGGCGCATTGGGTTGTCGGTCGGCTGGGAGAACATTTCGCCCAGGCGGCCACCGCGGGAGAGGCTGATAAGCGACGCTTCCAGCCCGCGCGTGATCCGCTGATACTCGGCAAAGTCGCCGCGGTCGACGGCCACCAGGCGCAGCTCCTCCGGCCCTTGCTGCACGACGTTCAGCAGGTCGCCCAGCACCGGCACGCCGTCGAAGTTCCGATCGAGGTAGCGCAGCGCCTGGTCGACGATGGATTCCTCGACGTCGCTCGGAGCCGACTTGCGGAGGATCGTCAGCAGGGACGACACCATAGCCAGGCGGCGGCCGTGGGCGTCCTCCAAGACCTCGCCGGCCTCCTTCGGGAAACCGGCCTCAGTGAGCCGCTTCGCGGCGTCCTTCGCCTCGCCGGGGTCGAGCACGTTCAGGTGCCCGCGGCCACGGCCGAGGGTGATGACCTGGCCGCCGAGCGCGCGAATGACCTCCACGTAGTCGGGTCGAAGATCGCCCAGCACGAGCGGCTGCACGCCGTAGCCGGCGAGGCCGATCGCCATCCGGGCGACGGCGGTCGACTTCCCGAGGCCCGGCTTGCCGAGCACGAACAGCGACGGGTTGCTGATGAGCTTCGCGCGCTGGAACCACGAAATCGGGTCGCAGCAGAGCGTCGCCCCGGTGTGAATGTGGCGGCCCAGCGGGACGCCCACCATCGGCGTGCCGGCACCGATCGAGTACGGCCACAGGCCGCACACCTGCACGGTCGTGCCGCGCCACTCGGCGGGCGGCTGGATGAAGTTCGACATGCCGCCGCCGGGGCCGCTGTAGCCCCGAGACGTCAGCGCGCCGGCCGACGTCGACGAGCCGGCGTCGGTGTTCTTCCGGCCGCTGCGCACGAACAGCAGCGCGCCCACGATGACGATCACGACGAGCCCGCCGAGGACGGCGAGAGCAATCAGGTCAGCACTCATCAGACACGCTCCCTCAGCGCCGCGGGGACGGCAACGTGCTTGCTCAGCACGAGGCCCAGGGGCAGCGCGGCGGCGAATGCGCTGTCCTGTGATCCGTAGACCGGCCGGAGCCGGAGGCGAGCGGTCGCCCCGAGGTTGTCGACCGCGGCGCGCGCGTCGGCCTCCTTGGCCGGGTCGATCACCGTCGCGGTGACGAGGATTCCGAAGTTCACCAGGCCCGCGCCCGATGCCTCCTCAGATTCCGTCGCCTGAGCCGAGCGCAGCGCGAGCGAGTCACGCGCCGCCGGCTTCCGGGTCGAGGTCGCCTTGAACTCCGCAGCTCGCACGTCCGACTGCACGAGCGATGCCGCCCGCGCCGGGTCGATCGGCTTGTAGAGCAGCGTCACGCGCTTACGGGCGATATCCCGGTGCGGAGCCAGCAGGCGGGCGAGGACGCCCGACTGCACGAGCCCGCGGGGCGCTTGCGTCATCGCCCAGGTGACCGACTTGGCCGAGTCGTGACGGTAGCCGTCCCATCCGGCCTGAGCGGCCGTCGGGCCGACGTCGCTCCACCGGAGGTCGGGCACGTCACCGTCCGCGTGCGCGTCGTCGATCAGCGTCGCAGCCGCCGGGTCGTAGGCGACCCGGATCGTCTCGCACAGCTCTTGGGCCGACAGCGGGTGCGCTGCACCCGCGCCCGTCGCCTGCAATCCGGCCGTCAGGCCGGGCAGACGAGCCGCGAGCTCGCGGGCCATTTCGTCGGGCTTCCGGGGCTTAGCGCCCTTCCGCGGCGCGGCGGCGAACGTCAGCGAGACGTACGCCTTCACCGTCGACGAACCAGCCGGGTAGCTCAGCACGACCTCACCCAGCATCGCCTTGGCGAAGTCCGGGCCGTCGGGGTCGGTGTTCGTCTCGACCTCGCGGCGCAGGCGGCGACCCGAGTCGGGAGCCGTTTCGATCGTCACCGCGGCGGCTTCCATGTTTGGCTCATCACCGAGGTTGCGCAGCCAGTGGCCCCAGTCGGCCACCCACAGGTCGACTTGCTCCTGGTCGACCAGCGCCGCGCCGTCAGGCTCGGTGCCGATCACGATCGAGTACGTCTTAGCGTGCGGTGAGTAGATCATCGCGAACGGCCGGGCGTAGGAGTCCTCGTGCTCGGAGAGCTGAGTCTGAGCACCGAGGCCGGGGAGCTGATTCGTTCCCCAGTCGGCACGGCCCAGCGGGCCGGAGCGGTAGATGTTCGCCTTCCGCCGCTTCGTCGACGTCCACGCGACGCGGTTCGCCGTGCGGGAAAGCACGCTGCGCCCGTCGCCGTCGCGAATCGTCAGCAGCAGGATCAGACCGCCGAACACGGCGGCCGTGATGAAGGCGTTGAGGATATTCGTCGTCATCAGGACGACGATCACGATCAGCAGTGCGACGAACATCAGACCCGTGCCGACCGTGCCGAGCCCGAGGAGGCCCGGCGACGTCGGCTGACGCCAGTTCCCGTATGTGCGAACGCCTCTACGGCTCGTTGTGTCTGCGGTTGCCATCAGCTCTCGCTCCCTTCACCTGTTGCCTGGTTACCAATGTCTCGGGCGGCCCCAGCGGCCGCCTGTCCTGCTTCTTTCGCAGCGCCAATCGCGACGCCGGCCGCCATACCGATCGGCCCGCCAGCGGCGCCGGCCGCTGCACCCGCAGCAGCTCCACCACCGGCAGCAGCTCCACCGGCCGCAGCGCCGCCCGCGGCAGCTCCACCGCCCGCAGACGCCGCAGCAGCGCCCGTGCCGCCACCAGCAGCACCCGAGGACGCCGCGGCCCCTGTAGTGGCCCCACCGCCGCCAGCCGGACAGCACCGCCTCCGGGCAGGAGGGAGCACCGACTCCTCCTCTAGGCATGCGGGGAAGGGACGTCCGCTGCCGCCGGCGCCACCCAGGCACGCCGGAGGCCGCTGCCGGCAGCGGTGAAGGGAGA
>NZ_JBHWTD010000043.1:0-25194 GCF_043427715.1 Microbacterium sp.
CCCGCGCGGCCGCCGCGCGAGCCGCGGCGAGAGCGGCTTGCGCCTGTGCGAGTTTCAGTGCGGCTTCCGCCGCGGCGGCCTCCGCTTCGAGGCGGGCGAGTTCGGCGGCTGCGACATCATCGGGCGCGGTCATGTCGCTCAGCCTAGCGAGCGGCGCTTCTCCCGTTCGCGGGTCAGCGGCACCGTCATGACGGCCGCGACGATGAGCGTCGTCGCGATGCCGACGATAATCCCGCCCATGGTGTCGCTGAGCCAGTGCGCGTGCACCTGTGTGCGGCTGAACGCCATCAGCCCCGTCCACGCGAGACCCGCCAGCGCCACCCACACGCGCGGGAACAGGATGACCGCCACGGTCGCGATGACGGCGGCGTTGGCGGTGTGGCCCGACGGGTACGACCCGTGATCGGAGATCACCAGCATCTCCTCCGGACGCACCCGCGAGAAGATGCCCTTGAGCAGCTGCACCGTGAGCGCGCCGACGATGGATGCCGCGAGGAAGAACGCCGCACCCCACGGCCTGCGTGCGACCAGCAGCAGGAGCGCCGCAGCGACCAGCGGCACGATGTACGTGCCGACGACGCCCGCTCCCACCGTGTTCATGAAGAACGACAGGTCGCGGAAGCCGGGGAGGAAACCGGTGACATAGGAGTTCCACCAGCCGTCGAGATCGATGAGGTCGGATTCGGTCGTCGCCACGCCGATGCCGATCACGATCACGACGAGCAGCAGCGGAACCCCGATGATCGCCATCCGAAGTCCGATGCTGATCTCGTGGTCGCCCGCTGGTCTTCTCATGGTCACATCATCGGCGCCGCGCCCGTCTCACATGAACCCCTTGCCGGATGCCGCGACGTGTGGCACCCGTTCCGGCTCTTCCCAGGCCGGACTCACATGCCCGCGCATAGAATCGTCTGGACCGCGCGCAAGCGCCGCCCACCCGAGAACGAGATCAGCAGATGACCCCGAATCCTCCGTCCGGCAATCGTCAGAGCGGCAACCCCGCCAAGCAGGCCGAGATCAACCTCACCGTCAAGCAGCAGCGCGAGCAGCAGAAGCAACAGAAGCTCGCGGAGTACCAGCGTCAGCTCGCCAAGCGCCGCCGCACGAAGCTCACCTGGTGGATCGTCGGCGCCGCTGCTGCGATCGTCGTGATCGCCCTCGTCGTGGTGTCGGTCGTCCTCACACCGAAGCCCGTCCGCATGGAAGCCGGCGACGGCGACGGATCGGCGATCGCGGGCATCGAGACCTTCGAGCACTCCGCGACACACGTCGAGGGTGATGTCGACTACGAGCAGACCCCGCCCGCCGGCGGCGACCACAACGCCGCGTGGCTGAACTGCGGCGTGTACAGCGAGCCGGTCCCGAACATCCACGCCGTCCACTCCCTCGAGCACGGCGCCGTGTGGGTCACCTACGACCCCGCACAGGTCGACGACTCCGAGGTGTCGGCGCTGAAGGCTCAGCTGCCCTCGACGTACACGATCCTCTCCCCCTACGAGGACATGGACACCCCCATCGCGCTCAGCGCGTGGGACGCCCAGCTGAAGGTCGACTCGGCCGACGACGAGCGGATCGGCGAATTCCTCGAGGCCTACTGGCGCAACGTGAACGGCCCCGAGCCGGGGGCATCGTGCTCGGGCGCCGTCGAGGGCCCCGGCAAGCAGTGACGTCGGCGCAGGGCGACGAGACCGCGCGCACCCTCCCGCCGTGGTGGGTGGTGCTCCTCGTCGGGCTCGCGATAACCGGCGTCGCCTTTGCCATCGGTCGCTTCTCGACCTTCGGCAACGTCCCGGCCACCCCCGGTGACGCCTCCGCCGAAGCCGGCTTCGCCCGCGACATGCAGGTACACCACTCGCAGGCCATCGACATGGCGATGACCATGTACGCGAAGACCGACGATGAGCAGCTGCAGGCGCTCGCCTACGACATCGCCACCGGCCAGTCCGCCCAGCGCGGAGAGATGTTCGGCTGGCTCGTGCAGTGGGGGCTCCCGCAGTACGGCGAGCCGATGACGTGGATGAACGGCGCCGAGACCGGCGGCCACGACCACGGCGGGGCGACCGCCACGGACGATGAGACGATGACCGACGAGCAGATGCGCGAGGCCATGGGCATGGCATCCGAGGAGGAACTCGCCTCTCTGCGCGCCGCGACCGGCACCGAGGCGAGCTGCCAGTTCCTCGAGCTGATGATCCGCCACCACGAGGGCGCGATCCCCATGGTCGACGCGGTGCTCGAACTCGGCTCCGACGAGCGCACCCTGACCGTCGCCGGGAACATGAAGAAGGGGCAGATCTTCGAGATCGAGGCGATGACCGCGATGCAAGAGCGCTTCGGCTGCGAAGGCTGAGCCCGCATGACAACAAGAGGCGGATGCCGGTTCCCCACCGGCATCCGCCTCTGTCGTTCTCGGTCGATCAGCCCTTCGTCGAACCTGCCAGCAGGCCTCGCACGAAGTACCGCTGCAGACCGAAGAACACGATCAGCGGCACGATGAGCGAGATGAACGCGCCCGCCGGGAGCAGGTGCGTGTTGCGACCGAAGTTGCCGACCATCTCGGCCAGGCGCTGCGTGAGCGGTGCGACGTCGATCGTGCCACCGGAGAACACGAGCGCCACGAGCAGGTCGTTCCACACCCACAGGAACTGGAAGATGGCGATGCTCGCGAGCGCCGGAACCGACAGCGGCAGGATGATGCGCAGGAAGATCTGCGTGTGCCCCGCGCCGTCGACGCGCGCCGCCTCGATGACCTCTCCCGGGATCTCCGAGATGAAGTTGTGGAGGAGGAACGTCACCAGCGGCAGGCCGAAGATCGTGTGCGCGATCCAGACCGCAGGGAAGGTGCCGCTGATGCCGAGGTTCTGAGAGAAGATCTGCAGCAGCGGGATCAGCGCCATCTGCAGCGGCACGATCTGCAGCGCGAAGATGACGATGAACAGCACCGACGCCCCGCGGAACCGGATCCACGCGAGGGCGTAGGCCGCCATCGCACCGATCGCGATCGGGAACAGTGCCGACGGGATCGCGATCACCAGCGAGTTCACGAAGTACGAACCGAGGTTCGCGCTGGAGGCTCCCGAGACGAACAGCACCTCGGCGTAGTTCTCGAGGGTGAAGTTCGGGCTCGTGAAGATGTTCCACCAGCCCGACGAGCGGATGTCGTCGGCGGGGCGGAACGAGCTCACCAGCAGACCGAAGGTCGGGATCGTCCAGATGATCGCGATGACCAGGGCTGCGGCGGTCGCCCACCGCGAAGTGAGCCGCTGCTTGACACGACGGGTCTTGCTCGGCTCCGTCATCGCATCATTGCGAGGGTCGGTGGCCGGGGCCGTGGTGGGTGCCACGCTCATCACCGCACCTCCTTCTGCTTGCGCATCACGCGGATGTTGTAGATCACGATCGGCAGGACCATCACGAACAGGACGAGCGCGAGGGCCGAGCCCTTGCCGAACTCGCCGCGGTTGAACGCCTGCGTGTACATCTCGTTCGCGATGACGGAGGTGTTGAAGTTGCCGCCGGTCATGGCGCGGACGATGTCGAACACCTTCAGCGTCGCGATCGTGATCGTCGTGACGACCACGACGAGGGTGCCGCGGATCGAGGGCACCGTCACGTTGGTGAACTGCTGCCACGCGTTCGCACCGTCCAGGCGTGCCGCCTCGAGGTGCTCGACGGGCACCGCCTTGATGGCCGCGGACAGCAGCACCATGGCGAAACCGGTCTGGATCCAGATCATCACGATGATGAGGAAGATGTTGTTCATCGGCGAGTTGATGAGCCACTGCTGCGGCTCGCCTCCCAGCCAGACGACGATCTGGTTCAGGATGCCGATCTGCTCGAAGCCCTCGGCACGGTACTCGTACACGAACCGCCAGATGATGCCGGCGCCGACGAACGAGATCGCCATCGGCAGGAAGACGAGGGACTTGAGGACCTTCTCCCCCGCCGACTTGTCGATGAACACGGCGTAGGCGAGGCCCACGACCGTGGAGATGGTCGGAACGAGGACCGTCCACAGCAGGGTGTTGCCGAGGGTGACGAGGATGTCGGGCTGCGTGAACATCCACACGAAGTTCTCGAGCCCGATGAACTCGCCGGTGCGGTTGGTGAACGCGAGATACCCCGTTCGGATGGCGGGGTAGACAAGACCTACGGCCAGGAGCACGAGCGCCGGCAGCAGGAAGACGAGGAGTTGGATGATGTCGCGCCCCTTCTTGGGGGCACGGTCGGCGAGGAACAGGACGAGACCGACGACCGCGGCGAACGCGGCCAGACCGATGACGAGGACCCCGAGCTTCTCCCAGAGGTCGACCCAGAAGTCAACGCGCATGGTCGTTCACCTCCGACGCGAGCAGGACCGGCATTGGCACTTCCCTTTCGTGGTGTCCGCAGTGCCGCCTCGGCGGGTGCCCGGAGAACCGGACACCCGCCGAGGTCAGCGTGCTGTGTGTCTTACGGGTACGTGCTGTCGATGTACTCGACGAGCTCGTCGGTGTCGATCGTGCCGACCACCCAGTCGTTCATGCCGGTCCAGAACGAGCTGGTGCCGACAGCGGCGGGCATGAGGTCGGAGCCGTCGAACGCGAAGACCGTGTCCTCCGCCTGCAGGATCTCGATCGCGGCGCGACCGAGCTCGCTGCCGGCCAGCTCCGGGTCGAGACCCTTGTTGGCGCTGATCACGCCACCGAGCTCGACGCGCAGGTTCGCCCAGGTGTCGCTCGACATGAAGGTCTGGACGGCGTCGACCGCCTCGCCCTCGACGAACTTCGCCACGAACTCGCCACCACCGGTGACGGCGTCGCCGGCAGCGGCGTCGGTCTTCGGGGTCAGGAACGCCCAGATGTCGCCATCGGGTGCGACCGTGGTGCCCTCGGGCCACTGCGCCTCGTAGAACGATGCCTGGTGGTGCATCGAGCAGTTGCCGTCGAGGATCGGCAGACCACCGTCGTTGAACGTGGTCGAGACGATCGATTCGACACCGCCGAAGCCACCGTTGACGTAGTCCTCGTTGAGGAGGATCTCGCCGACGGCGTCGAACGCCTGGCGGATCTCGGGGTCGGCGAACTTCAGCTCACCGGCGACCCACTGGTTGTACGCCTCGGGTCCGGCCATGCGCAGGACGAGGTCCTCCACCCAGTCGGTTCCCGGCCAGCCGGTGGCGTCACCGGAGCCGAAGCCGACACACCACGGCTTGTAGGTCTGCGAGTCGCTCTCCGAGGCGAGCTGCTCGGTGATGTCCATGAGCTCGTCCCACGTCTCGGGGACTTCGATGCCCTTGTCGGCGAACTCGGTCGGCGAGTACCAGATCCAGCCCTTCACGCTCGCCATGAGCGGCGCGGAGTAGAAGGTGCCGTCGACGGAGCCGTAGCCCTTCCAGGACTCCGACCAGAACTCGTCGACGTTGTCCTCGACGCTCGACGCGGCCGGCAGCACGTAGCCGTCGGCGACCAGGCGCTGCAGGAGGCCCGGCTGCGGGATGATCATCAGCTCGGGCGCGTCACCGGCGGCGGCGCGCACGTTGATCTGCGTCTCCGCCTCCTGGGTGCCGACGACATCGACCTGGATGCCGGTGCAGGACGAGAAAGCGTCGAAGGTGGTGACCATGTCGTCGAGCTCGACGCCCTGGATGGTCGTGTAGACCTCGACGGTCTCGCCCTCGTGGGTGCCGTACGCCTCGTAGTCGGCGCAGTCCGCGTCGCCCGGTTCGGGTGCGGCCTCGCCGCCTCCGCCGTTGCTGCACGCGGCCAGTGCGAGTGCTGCGACTCCCAGTGTCGCGATGGCGAGGCCGGCGCGGCCCCGTCGCACATGCTTCATGTGATCCTCCTCGTTGAGTGGTACAGGAACCGGATTCCGGGTCGTCGGGTGACAACACTCTGGAACCGCTTCCAACACACCGTAGGGGAAATCCGACGTATGACACAATCAGAATCACGGAGGGTCCGCTCTCCGTGATCAATCCGATATCGAAGCGGATGC
Source organism: Microbacterium sp. (assembly GCF_043427715.1). GTDB lineage: Bacteria > Actinomycetota > Actinomycetes > Actinomycetales > Microbacteriaceae > Microbacterium. The sequence continues at coordinate 5,977 of NZ_JBHWTD010000043.1, forward strand.
CACGCCGCCCACAACCGGTTCCATTCGGCATCCGCTCACGGTGGTCTCCACGCGTTCAGAGAGGAACGTGCGTCACATGGTGGGCATCTCCGACGTCGCCGCGCAGGCCGGCGTCTCCAAGGCCACGGCGAGCCGTGCGCTCAGCGGGAGCGGCTCGGTGTCGGCCAGCACCCGCGAACGTGTGCGCGCGGCCGCCGTCGAGCTCGGCTACGTGCCGTCGACGAGCGCGGTCAGCCTGGCGACCGGACGCACCCGCAACATCGGCGTCGTCATGCCGCACGTGAACCGCTGGTTCTTCGCCGAGGTCCTCGAGGGCATCCAGGTCGCCCTGCTCGAGCGGGGACTCGATCTCACGCTGTACGACGCGACCCCCGGCAGCGCCACTCGGCGACTCGTCTTCGAGGAGTTCCTCGCCCGCAAACGCTTCGACGGACTCATCGCCGTGGGGCTCGAGCCCGCCGAGAGCGAGCTCGAGCGGCTCATCGCGCTCGGGAAGCCGGTCGTGAGCGTCATCGGCACGCAGCGCCGCACGAGCGTCGTGACCCTCGACGATGAGCACGCGGCGGTGCTGGCGACCGCCCACCTGGTCTCCCTCGGGCACCGCCGGATCGCATTCCTCGGTGGGAGTCCCGGCACGCACTGGCCTCACGTGGAGGTCGCTCGCTACGCCGGGTACGAGGCCGAGATGACGCGGGCGGGCCTCGGCGACGCGCTGATGCGCGTCCCGGCCGAGCTCTCCATGCCCGCGGGCTACGCGGCCGCCGTCGACCTGCTCGGCGACCCTACCGTCCGCCCCACCGGCATCGTCGCGGCGTGCGACGAGGTCGCGATCGGTGCGATCATCGCCGCGCGGCGGCTCGGCATCCTGGTCCCCTCCGCGCTGAGCGTGGTGGGCATCGACGACCACGTCCATGCGGAGATGTTCTCGCTCACGACGCTGCGTCAGGTGCCGCACGAGCACGGACGCGCCGCCGTCGAACTGCTGATGCGCCACCTCGAAGACCCGGACGCGGAGCCGGTCGCGCTGAGCGTGAAGCCGCGTCTGGTCGTGCGCGGCTCGACCGCGCCGGTGGCGGGGCGTCACTCTGCCGGGGCGATGGACGGCGGGCTGTCGCCGGAGCGCTGAGCGCCGACACCGTGCGCGGACGCGGATGCGGGGGATGCGGCATCCCGGGCATGACGAAAGGCCCCGGATGCCGGAGCATCCGAGGCCTTTCGACGAAGGGATTCGCCTTACTTGACGGTGACCGTCGCGCCAGCAGCCTCGAGGGACTCCTTGGCCTTGTCTGCGGTCTCCTTGTTCGCGCCCTCGAGGACGGCCTTGGGAGCGCCGTCGACGACAGCCTTGGCCTCGCCGAGGCCGAGCGAGGTGAGCTCGCGGACGACCTTGATGACCTGGATCTTCTTGTCGCCGGCAGCCTCGAGGATGACGTCGAAGGAGTCCTTCTCCTCCTCGGCCTCAGCGGCACCAGCACCACCAGCAGCGCCGGCAACGGCGACGGGGGCGGCAGCGGTGACCTCGAACTTCTCCTCGAACGCCTTCACGAACTCGCTGAGCTCGACGAGGGTGAGGCCGGCGAACTGCTCGAGCAGCTCCTCGGTGGAAAGCTTCGCCATGATGTATCTCCTAGATAGATGGGGGTTTGTGGGGGTGAGGACGCTGCTCGCTTACGCGGCGTCAGCGGTCTCCAGCTTTTCGCGAAGCGCGTCGATGGTGGCCGCAGCCTTGCCCATCGTCGCCTTCATCATGCCCGCAGCCTTCGCCAGCAGAACCTCACGGCTCTCGAGCGAGGCGTACTTGTTGACCTCGTCGGCAGTGAGGGCGTTGCCCTCGAAGATGCCGCCCTTGATCACCAGAAGCGGGTTGGCCTTGGCGAAGTCACGCAGGGCCTTCGCGGTGGCGACGAAGTCGCCGTGCACGAATGCGACGGCCGAGGGACCCTTGAGGTCCTCGTCCAGCGCCGTGATCCCCGCGTTGTTCGCGGCGATCTTGGTCAGCGTGTTCTTCACCACGGCGTAGTTCGCGTCCTGACGGATGCTGCTGCGCAGCTGCTTGAGCTGTGCAACCGTCAGACCGCGGTACTCGGTCAGCAGTACGGCGTTCGAGTTCTCGAAGTTCTTCGTGAGCTCGGCGACCGATGCATCCTTCTGCGCCATGGTCACTCCTTGATGTGTACGAGACGCTCCGCGGAGGCGGGGCGTCGGCCGTGACAGTCCCCCGCAATGAGAAAAGCTCCGACGCAAGCGCACGGAGCTTCGGCCCGGATTCCCGGAAGTTCGTACACCTGCGTGGGCCCCTGCACTGCAGAGCTTCGATCGATGTGCTCGCGCACGCCGATGACCGACGGTCTTTGGCTTGGTCCCAAGCATACGCCGCCCGCCCCACCCCCGCCAAATCCGGGTGGGTCCGGGGGCGCGCTGTGGCCGCGTGGCCGCCCGCCGCCACACCACCCGCGAGAGCGCTTGTTGTTACCGAGAGCGCTGGTTATTGACCGGCCAGAAGGGGCCGTCTCGGCAAGAAGAGACGCTTTCGCGTCGTGGGAAGGGCGATGCGGAAGGCGCGCAGGCGGGCGGCCAGCGCGTCGGGGGTGGCGACATCGGCGCTCGCGCAGCGCAGCACGCGCTTGTCGGTGACCCCTCGCACCCAGTCCTCGCGGTGCTTCTCGGCGAGGAGGATGCCATCGAGCGGCCGGCCGGCGGTGAGCGCGGCATCCACGTACTTTCCCTGCCCATCGCATTCGATGAACGCACCGGCGCCAGGGATCTCGAGGTCCATCCAGAAGGAGCCTCCGGGAGACGGCACCTCGACCTGCAGGCCGGGCTGACTGAAACCCAGACGTCGCAGCTGCAGCTTCGTCACCGATTCCAGGGGAAGCTCCGATCGGCCGTCGATCAGCGTGACGAGGTCGCGCGCGGCGCGGACGCCCCGTCCGCCGGCGTTCGCCTTGATCCGCTCGCCTACTGCGTCACGGAACCCCTCGGCGAGCGCTTCGTCGTACCGGCGCGGCGGACCGGCGATGCTCCGGAGGGCGGCATCGGCGGCAGCGACCGCGACCTCAAGGCCGGCGACGCAGAGGAGGTCATGGACCGTGCGCTCGAGACTCGTGCAGAGGTGCCCGCCGACGGCCACGACATCGGCGTCGGCGAGCGCGCTCCGATGCCTCCCGATGGCCGAGCCGCTGTGCCTCCCGGCAGCCGGTTCGAGGGTATGCACTCGCTCCACCCGGAGGCGGTGGAGCGGCAGACCATGAAGGGCCGCCGCCGAGGTGAGGGAGAAGATCGGTGGCGCCGCGGCATCCGCTGCGACGGCCGCGATGTGAACACGGTGCTGGGATTCGGGCCAGAGGTCCCGCCACAGCGGACCGTCGCAGTACCAGCCGCGGCGCACCCTAACCAGGGCGCCTTCACGGAGAGTCTGGTCGACGTCGCGCCTCGTGAACCCCGCGAGCAGAAGGTCGTCGCGCCGTCGCAGGACGCCTGTGGCGGCGATGATGTCGAGATCGTGCATCTCCCGAGCGTGCCTGCGGCTCTCCCCTCCCGCGTTCCCCCTTCTTCATCGGTGGGGACATCGCGCGGGGAACGAGGAGGGGAGGAAGCGCGAGAGCGCGCCTTCGGTTCGAAAGCGACACGGGATGCCACGCAAAACGCGACGCTCTCGGCACGGAAGCACGCTCTCGCGCGCAGCGCGGCGGGCAAGCGAGGGATGCCGCAGCTCGGCGGGTCCTGGATCCCGATGCGGGACGTGCGACGTAGGCTTTTCGGGTGACCCCCGAACTCGCCGCCCGCATCGTCGCGGACAGCCGCGATCGGGTGGCGTGGATGCGCGCGCGGTCCCGCGGGATCACCGCGACGGACGTCGCCGGACTCACGAGCGAGAAGTCGATCGCGCGCGCCGCGGAGGCCAAGCTCAACGGGTCGGGTTTCAGCGGAAACGCCTACACGGACCACGGCCGCCGTCGTGAACCGGAGATCGCCGCCTGGGTGGCCGCGACCCACGGCATCCGCCCGTCGTCTGCGCTCTTCCACGCAGAGATCGAGAAGCGCCATCTCGCGACGCCCGACGGGATCATGGTGGACGCGTCGGGGCGGGTCGTGCTCGCCGAGATCAAGACCACCAACAAGTCGTGGCGCACCATTCCCCGCACGTACCTGCGTCAGGTCTGGTGGCAGCAGCACGTGCTCGGGGCGGAGCGCACCCTCGTCGTGTGGGAGGAGCACCAGGACTTCGTGCCGCTCCGCGACGAGCCGCGGTGCGCGTGGATCGAGCGGGACGAGACCGAGATCCGGTCCCTCGTGCGCTTGGCCACGGCCCTCATCGACGAGCTGTACCACCGCACGACCGGACTCACCCCTCCGGTGCGCGAGCAGGCGCCTCCCGCGAGCAAGCGCGATCAGCTCCGCGAGCGCGACATCTTCCGCGCGCTCGCCCTCGCCGACTGATCGGCGCACCCCTCCGGCCGCGCGCACGGCCGGGCGCTGTCGCGCGCCAGGAACCGCCGAGAAAGGTTGACTCTCGTCAAACATCACCTATAGTTGACTCATCTCAACTTTTGACTTCAGTCAACCACTTGCAGGAGCCGCATGACCACCTCCACCCCCCAGGCCGCCCCCCGGCGTGTCCTCGCCGCCCTCTCCGGACTCCTCCTCGGCATGTTCGTGTCGATGATCGCCTCGACGGTCGTCTCGACCTCGCTGCCCGTCATCATCCACGACCTCGAAGGCGATCAGAGCGCCTTCACCTGGGTCGTCACGGCCACCCTGCTCACCACGGCGATTTCGACGCCCATCTGGGGCAAGCTTGCCGACCTGGTCAACCGGAAGGTGCTCTACCAGATCGCCCTGGTCATCTTCGTACTCGCCACCGCCGCGGCCGGCTTCGCGCAGGACCCCGGCACCCTGATCGCCTTCCGCGCCGCGCAGGGCCTCGGCGCGGGCGGACTCGCCGCCCTCAGCCAGGTGCTCATGGCCGACATCATCAGCCCGCGCGAACGCGGCCGCTACATGGGGCTGTTCGGTGCCGTCATGGCCGTCGCCACCGTCGGCGGCCCGCTCCTCGGCGGCGTCATCACGGACGCCTTCGGATGGCGCTGGAACTTCTTCGTGTCCCTCCCCATCGCCGTCGCGGCGTTGATCATGGTGCAGCGGACCCTCCCCCACTCGACCCGCAGCGAGAAGAAGGTGCGGATCGACTACCTGGGCATCGTCCTCCTCTCGACGGCCGTGTCGCTCCTGCTCATCTGGGTGACCAGCGCCGGGTCGAGCTTCGACTGGTGGGGTGTGGAGACGATGCTCATGGTCGGCGGCGCCATCGTGGCGGCCATCCTCTTCGTGGTCGTGGAGTTCCGCTCCGCCGAGCCGCTCGTCCCACTGACGCTCTTCCGCGACCGGACCTTCACGCTGTCGGTCATCGCCTCCATCGCCACCGGCATCGCGATGTTCGGCGCGTCGGTCTTCCTCGGCCAGTACATGCAGATGGCTCGGGGTGCGACGCCTACGGAGGCGGGCCTGATGACGATCCCCATGATCGCGGGCCTTCTGCTGGCATCCGTCGGCGTCGGTGCGCTGATCACGCGATTCGGCCACTGGAAGCCCTACCTCATCGTGGGAAGCATCCTGCTGACCGCCGGGGCGGTGCTCCTGTCGACGATCCACTACGACACCGATTTCTTCCTCGTCTCCGTCTACATGTTCCTGCTGGGTGCGGGCGTCGGCATGACCATGCAGAACCTCGTTTTGGCCGTGCAGAACACGGCGAAGCCGAGCGAGATCGGCGTCGCGAGCTCGGGCGTGACCTTCTTCCGAAGCCTCGGCGGCACCGTCGGCGTCTCGGTGATGGGCGCCGCCCTCGCCACGCGCGTCACCGACCTTTTCACCGACTCGCGGGAGCGGATCGGCGCCGTCCTCGCCGGGATGGGGGCGGAGGGTCAGACGTGGGCCGAGCAGCTGCAGTCCGGCACGCTTCCGCAGGTCTCGACCATGCCCGAGTCGCTGCGCGTGATCGTCGAGGACATCTACGCGCAGGGCATCTCATCGGCGTTCCTCATCGCCGTGCCCTTCGCCGTCATCAGTATCATCGCGATCGTGTTCCTGCCCAACGCCCCCCTGAGCCGGATGACGACGGCCGAGCGGCGTCACGCGTCCGAGGCGGATCTGGCGACCGTCTCGGTCCCCGAGGGCATGGATGCCGTGACGGCGACCGGCTCGGTCCGCGTCGTCGAGGCTACGTCGCACCGTACGATGGACGACCGTGACTGAGCCTGTCGACGCGGATCGGATGGCCGCGGTGAGGGGGCTCGAGGACGAGTTTTCGAGCCTCATCGCGATCTTCCGCAAGGCGATCATGGAGAACGCCGAGCGGGTCAGCCCGGGGATGCTGCCAGGGGCATACAAGGTGTTCACCACCATCGCCCGCCACGACGGCATCACCCTCTCGTCGCTGGCCGAGACGCTGATGGCCGATAAGGGGCAGATGAGCCGCACCGTGCGGGAGCTGGAGGAGCTCGGGCTCGTGGAGCGCACAGCCGATCCCACCGATAAGCGCTCGAGCCTGCTGTCCGCCACGACGACGGGGCGTGAGCGCCTCGCCGCGGCGCGCGCACCGCGTGAGCACGCGTTGGCGAGCGCCCTCGAGGACTGGAAGATCTCCGACATCCAGAACCTCTCGCGGCTGCTGCACGCCCTCTCGCACGGGACCGACCCGACCGCGTGAGCGGGGATTCTCCCTCTGGTAGCACCGGTGTAACACCCTGGAGACAATTCCGCGGTTGACTGGTGCGCACACCGAGCATCTGCGCGGCCGACGTCGACCGGCGCAAGGAACAGGAGCGACCGATGCGATTCCGGCCGTTGCGATCCGCAGCATCCGCCTCTCCCGAGAAGGTCGACGTCGCGGCGCCGCCCAGCTCTATGCGTGCCGTCGTGTACGACGGACCCGGTCCCGCCGATGCCCTCCGGGAAGAGCGGATGCCGGTGCCGCAGCCGGCCATGAGCGAGCTGCTCGTGCGGGTGGTCGCGGCGGGGATGAACCCCATCGACGCGAAGACCCGCGGCGGACGCGGCGTGACCGGCGCGATCCCCTCGTACCCGACGACGCTGGGCTTCGACTTCAGCGGCGTGGTCGTGAAGAGTCCGTTCGAGGCGCATCCGCTGCAGCCCGGCGAGCAGGTCTTCGGGATGGTCCCCTTCCCGCGATCGGGCGGTTCGTACGCGGAGTACGTCGTGGTGCCGACCCTGTCGGTCGCGCGCAAACCCGCGGCGCTGTCGCACGTCGAGGCGGCGGGCGTCCCGCTGGCTGCCCTGACGGCCTGGGGGCTCGTCGTCGAGACCGCGCACGCGCACGAGGGCCAGAGGGTGCTCATTCACGCCGGCTCTGGCGGCGTGGGCCATTTCGCGGTGCAGCTGGCGGCGTACTTCGGCGCACACGTCACCGCGACGGGCTCCGAGCGGAACCTTCCCTGGCTCCGCGAGCTCGGCGCCTCGGTCGTCGTCGACTACGCGACGACGAGGTTCGAGGACGTCGTCGGAGAGATGGACGTCGTGATCGACCTCATCGGCAACACCCACGACGACACCGGCACCCGCTCGCTCGATGTCCTGCGGCCCGGAGGGCTCTACATCATGGTGCCCACCGGCGCCTGGCCCGACTATGCCGCCGCGGCCGCGGCCGCAGGAGTCCGAGCGACGACGTACAAGGTCGTCCCCGACGGCGCGGTCCTCGCCACCCTCGCTCGGCTCCTCGAGTCGGGCGCGATCCAGGTCTACATCGACCAGGTATTCGACCTGTCGGAGGCGGCGCAGGCCCATCGTGAGCTGGAGCGCGGGCATTCGCGGGGAAAGCTCGTCCTCAGCATCGGCGGGGCCTGACCGTCCGATCGGCGCGCGGCGACCTCACTCCTCGAGCGGTCGCAGCAGACGGTCGAGGAAGCGGCGCGTGCGCTCGCTGCGAGGCGCCGCGAAGATCTCGGTGGGGTGCCCGCGCTCGACGACGACACCCTCGTCGAAGAAGACCACCTGGTCGGCGACCTGACGGGCGAACCCGAGTTCGTGCGTGACGATCACCATTGTCCAGCCCTCATCAGCGAGCTCCTTCAGGACGAGAAGCACCTCCCCCACGAGTTCCGGGTCCAGCGCACTGGTCGGCTCGTCGAACAGCAGCAGGTCGGGCCGCAGCGCGAGGGCGCGGACGATGCCGACGCGCTGCTGCTGACCACCGGACAGCTCGTGCGGCAGGGCGTCGCGCTTCTCGGCGAGCCCGACCCGTTCGAGCAGCCGCTCGGCCTCGGCGATCGCGGTCTCCTTCGCGATGCCGCGCGCGTGCACCGGCCCCTCGATCACGTTCTGCAGCACCGTCAGGTGCGGGAAGAGGTTGTGGTGCTGGAAGACCATCGCCGAGCGGTCGCGCAGTGCCCCGCGGTCGGCTTTGGCGGCCCGAGCGGATGCCGCGGGCGCCGAGAAGTCGTGACGCTGACCGTCCGCGAACGCCACGACACCGGCATCCGGGGTCTCGAGGCCGTTGAGACAGCGGAGCACGGTGGTCTTGCCGGAACCGCTGGGCCCGATGAGGCACGTGACCGACCCGGCGGGGACGGCGAAGTCGACGCCGTCGAGGACGCGATTCGCGCCGAAGGACTTGGTGAGGCCGGTGACCTCGAGAAGAGGTGCGTCAGTGGGCAACACGGCGATCGAGCCTCCGTTCGATGCGATCCTGGCCGATCGAGAGGACCAGGCAGAACAGCCAGTAGATGACGGCCGCCTCGATGTAGATGATCATGAATTCGTAGCTGAACGCGGCGATGTTCTGCGCGACGCGGAAGAGCTCGGTGACGGTGATCGTCGCGACCAGCGAGGTGTCCTTCACGAGGGAGATGAAGGTGTTCGACAGCGGCGGGACGGAGACCCGTGCCGCCTGCGGCAGGATGATGCGGCGAAGGGCGGTCGCCCGCGACAGGCCGACGGTGAACGCCGCCTCCCACTGTCCCTTCGGGACCGACAGGATCGCGGCGCGGATCACCTCGGCCGCGTAGCCGCCCACGTTCAGCGACAGCGCGATGATCGCCGCGGGGAATTCCTCGATGCGCACGCCCACCTGCGGGAGCCCGTAGAAGACGATGAAGATCTGGACCAGCAGCGGCGTGCCGCGGATGGCCGAGATGTACACGCGGGCGATGCCCGACAGCACGCGGCTGCCCGAGATCCGCATCAACGCGGCGGCGACCGCGAGGAACAGGCCGATCGCGAACGAGACCAGCGCGAGCGGCATCGTCACAGCGAGCCCGGCGCTGAGCATGGGCCAGAAGGAGGTGACGATCAGTTGCCACGTCTCGGCGTCCACCGGCATCCTTTCGCTGAACGGGGAACGGGCTCGGCGCGCGTGCGGTCACGCTGCGCCGAGCCCGCGGGGGCCGGTGTCACTCGGTGACGTCGGCTCCGAAGTACTTCTCGCTGATCTCGGCGAGGGTTCCATCTTCGCGCAGCTCGGCGAGTGCGCCGTCGATCGCCTCGATGAGAGCGGTCTTGTCCTTCGTCGCGGCGATGGCGCTGCGGGCGGGGTCCGTCTCGGCGGCGATCTTCAGGCCGGTCGGGCCATTGGTCTTCTCGTAGTCGAGGAAGGTGAGCTTGTCGTTGACGGTCGCGTCGACGCGGTCCTGGCGCAGCAGCTCGACGGCCTGCGCCCAGCCCTCGATCGGGGTCACGTCGGCGCCGGCCTCCTCGGCGAGCTCGTAGAAGTTGCTCGTCAGCGACTGAGCGGTCTTCTTGCCGTCGAGGTCGTCGAAGCTCGAGATCGAGTCGTCGTCCTCCTTGACCACCACGACGCTGGGCGAGACGGTGTACGCCTCGCTGAAGAGGTACTTCTCCTCGCGCTCGGGGTTGATCGAGACCTGGTTGGCGATGACGTCGAAACGGCCGGCGTCGAGACCGGCGAAGATGCCGTCCCACTGCGTCTCGGCGAACTCGATCTCGAGGTCGAGCTTCTCGGCGACGGCCTCGATGATCTCGACGTCGAAGCCGACCAGTTCGCCGGTCTCGTCGTGGAAGGTGAACGGACGATAGGTGCCCTCGGTCGCCACGGTGAGCGTGCCGGCCTTGACCAGGCCCAGGTCGTCTCCGCCCGCGGCATCCGGTTCAGAGGTGCCGGCGGCGCAGCCGGTGAGGGCGAGAGCGGCGGTCAGGACGAGGGCGCCGAGAGCGGCGGGGCGACGGGACATGAGTCTCCTTGGTAAGGGGCGTGGTGCGGGTCGCGGGCGGCGTGTGGCCGAGCGACCCCCTAGTACAACACGCAGCTCGCCGGGTTCTTCCCGGTGTGTCCGACTGTTTCGAGCGAGACTGCGACGGCTCAGCGCGGCAGGCCGGCGATGAGCTCGGTGAGGACGGCGGCGGCATCGTCGTGCACGGCAAGTGCGGCCGCCTGCCCTGCCCACAGCGACGAGAGGTCGGGGTCACCGCCGGCCGCGGCGCGGAACACCCCGGTGAGCCAGTTCTGTGCGGGGAACGGGGCGATCGCACCGAGCGCCTCGATCTCGCGGATCGCCCGATTCGGGATGCCGCGGGCCAGTCGGCCGCTCATCGCCCGCGTCAGCACGGTGTCGGTGTCGCGCGCGCGGCTGATCGCCTCACGGTGACCGTCCGACGCGGCCGACTGCCGCGTGCGCAGGAAGGCGGTGCCCACCTGTACGCCTTGCGCGCCCAGAGCGAGCGCGGCCGCCACACCCCGACGGTCGGCCACTCCCCCGGCCGCAATGACGGGCACGTCGACCGCATCGACGACCTGCGGCACCAGGGCGAAGGTCCCCACGAGCGAGTCCTCGGGGCGCGCTCGGAAAGTGACCCGGTGCCCGGCCGCCTCGCTGCCACTGGCAACGATCGCGTCGACACCGCCGTCCGCCAGCGCTACGGCCTCCGCGACGGACGTCGCGGTGCCGATCACCCGGATGCCGCGCCGATGCGCCTCGTCGACGACATCGACCGGCGGCACGCCGAACACCACGCTGAGCGCGGCGGGCGCGGCATCCCACACGGCATCGAGCTGCTCCTCCAGGGGCGGCAGGAATCGGGAGGGCGGTTCGGGCGGCTCGACGCCCGCCGCGCGGAACAGCGACGCGAGCGCGTCGCGCGTGGGCACGATGTCGGCTTCGGCGGGCGTCACCTCGTCGCCCGTCGGCAGCCACAGGTTCAGCGCGAAGGGGCGGGCTGTCGCCGCACGCAGCAGGTCCACGGTCTCGCGGATGCGCGTCGCGTCGTACCCGTAGAGCCCGAAGGATCCGAGGCCGCCCCCATCGCTGACCGCCGCGGTCAGCGCGACGGACGAGAGCCCGCCGAACGGTCCCAGGACGATGGGCACCTCGATGCCGAGGAGGTCGGTCAGGCTACGGGTCATGGTCCGACGGTACCCGGCTTGGGGATCCCGGGGATGACGAAGGGGCCCCACCCGAAGGTGGAGCCCCTTGCTGTCAGTGCGCGACTCAGACGAGAGCGTTGACGTCCAGCGGGATGCCGGGACCGAACGTGGTCGAGATGGCGCCCTTCTGGATGTAACGGCCCTTCGAGCTCGACGGCTTCAGACGGACGATCTCCTCGACAGCGGCGGTGAAGTTCTCGTTGAGCTGCTCAGCCGAGAACGACGCCTTGCCGACGACGAAGTGGACGTTCGCGTGCTTGTCGACGCGGAACTCGATCTTTCCGCCCTTGATCTCCTCGACGGCCTTGGCCGGGTTGGGGGTCACGGTGCCGGTCTTGGGGTTCGGCATGAGGCCGCGGGGTCCGAGGACCTTACCGAGACGACCGACCTGGCCCATGAGCTCGGGCGTCGAGACGGCCGAGTCGAACGCGGTGTAGCCCGCGGCGACCTTCTCGATGAGCTCGGCGCCGCCGACCTCATCTGCGCCGGCCGCGAGAGCGGCTTCGGCGGCGGGGCCGGTCGCGAACACGATGACGCGAGCGGTCTTGCCGGTGCCGTGGGGCAGGATGACCGTGCCGCGGACCATCTGGTCCGCCTTGCGCGGGTCGACGGCAAGCTTCAGCGCGACCTCGACGGTCGAGTCGAACTTCTTCGAGCCGGTCTCCTTCGCGAGGGCGACTGCCTCGGCGGAGGTGTAGAACGTGTCGCGGTCGATCTTCGCCGCAGCTGCTTCGTAAACCTTGGACTTAGCCATGATGTTCCCCTCAGCCCTCGACCGTGATGCCCATGGAGCGGGCGGTGCCGGCGATGATCAGCGAGGCGGCCTCGATGTCGTTCGCGTTCAGGTCGGGCATCTTCGTCTCAGCGATCTGACGGACCTGCTCCTTGGTCAGCTTGGCGACCTTCGTGGTGTGCGGGGTCGACGAGCCCTTGGCGACGCCGGCAGCCTTCTTGATCAGCTCGGCGGCAGGCGGGGTCTTCAGGATGAACGTGAAGCTGCGGTCCTCGTAGACGGTGATCTCCACGGGGATGACGTTGCCGCGCTGCGACTCGGTCGCGGCGTTGTACGCCTTGCAGAACTCCATGATGTTGACGCCATGCTGACCGAGCGCGGGGCCGATCGGCGGCGCCGGGTTGGCTGCACCGGCGTTGATCTGAAGCTTGATCAGGCCGGTCACCTTCTTCTTCGGTGCCATTCCTCTTCCTTTCACGAGCGGGGTGGATGCCCCGTTCTCCCGCGGTCCCGGCGGTTCCGGGTAGCGGTGTCCGTTTCCGTGCGCGCAGAAGCGGCACACAAACCACACAAGTCTACCGCATCGCGGCATCCTCCGGCGAATGGCGAAGGCCCCGCCGGAGCGGGGCCTTCGTCGTGCCTCTTACTGCACTGTGCCTGCTACTGCTTTGTGACCTGGTCGAAGCTGAGCTCGACGGGGGTCTCACGCTCGAAGAGCGAGACGAGGACGGTGAGCTTGCCGCTCTCCGGCTTGATCTCGGAGATCGATCCGGGGAGCCCGGCGAACGAGCCCTCCTTGATCGTGATGGTCTCGCCGATCTCGAAGTCGACCTCGGTGACGACGGCGCGTGCCTGGGTTGCGGAGCCCTTCGCGGCGCCAGCCTTGGCGGGCGCGGTCTCCTTGACTTCGACGAGCGACTTCAGCATGTTGAAGGCCTCCTCGAACCGCAGCGGCGTCGGGTTGTGGGCGTTGCCCACGAAGCCGGTCACACCCGGGGTGTGGCGGACGACCGACCAGGTGTCCTCGTTGAGCTCCATGCGAACGAGCACGTAGCCGGGGATCCGGACGCGCGTGACCATCTTGCGCTGGCCGTTCTTGATCTCGACGACGTCCTCCATGGGGACCTCGACCTGGTAGATGTCGTCCTCGACCTCGAGCGTGGACTTGCGCTGCTCGATGTTGGCCTTCACCTTGCGCTCGAAGCCGGCGTAGGAGTGGATGACGTACCACTTGCCCTCGAGCGAGCGGAGCTCCTGGCGGAAGGCCTCGTACGGGTCGTCGGATGCCGCGCCCTCGTCGTCGCCGAGTTCGGGACCGTCGTAGGGGGTGACCTCATCGGCTGCGTCGGCGGCGCGCTCGGCCTGTTCGTCGGCGAGCGACTCGGTGAGCACCTCGGCGGCGGCCTCGGCCTCGGAGGCCTCGTCGATCTCGAGCGCGTCGTTGACGACGGCGTCGGCTTCGGGGTCCTCGATCACGACGTCCTCCTCATCGGTGGGCATGTCCTCGACATCGACGTCAGCGTCCTCGATGTGCAGCGCAGCGTGCTCGGGAGCCTCGGCGGAACGCTCCTGGTCAGCCAGGACGTTGCCTTCCTGCGCCTCGTCGTCCTCGCTGGACTGCTCGGCCGCGGTCGACCAGTCGGCGTCGTCGACATATCTTTCAGACACTTGATTCACTTCCCTCAGGGATTGGGGTCCGGGTTCAACGCCGCCTGTCGTCCAGGCGAACGGTGCGGGCCCGTTACGCCGGGATGCCGAAGACGATGTCGACGATCCAGGTGAACAGGAGGTCGAGACCATACACGAACGCCATCACCACGACGACGAACGCCAGGACGACGCCGGTGAACTTGAGGAGCTCCTGACGCGTCGGGGTGACGACCTTCTTGAGCTCCGCGAACACCTGACGGATGAAGAGGGCGATCCGCTGGAAGAAGTTGAGCTTCTTCTCACGGGTGGCGCCGCTTGCTGCGACGACCTCGCCGTTCGGCTCATCCTGGACCATTCAACCCACCTGTTGCTCGGTTCGAGTCAGCTGACGCTGACACGCAGGGCGGACAGGAATCGAACCTGCAACCTGCGGTTTTGGAGACCGCTGCTCTGCCAATTGAGCTACCGCCCTAAGGTCTTTCGACCCGGGAATCCGCATCTTCCGTGAACCCTTGGGCATGGCGAAAGAATGCAGACTACTGCGTCGTCCAGTGTACGTCATGGCCGGGGGCGGCGCGAACCGCCCCCGGTTGCGACGCTCGCCGGGCGGCGCGAGAAGCCCCTGTCGGCGCGAGAAACCATCCCCACGGTGATTTCTCGCGCCGGAGTGGTTTCTCGACGCGGTCAGCCGATGCGGACGAGCTTCTTGTTGACGAACTCGTCGGCGGCCAGCAGGCCCAGCTCGCGGCCGGTGCCGCTGCGCTTGATGCCGCCGAAGGGCAGGCCCGGCTCGTCGGCGAGGACGAGGTTCACGTAGACCATGCCGGCTTCGATGCGGTCGGCCACGCGCGCCGCCTGCGCGTCATCCGTCGTGAAGACGTACGACCCGAGCCCGAAGGGCGTGTCGTTGGCCAGGGCGACCGCCTCGTCCTCGTCGGCCACGCGGTAGACCACACCGGCGGGGCCGAAGAGCTCCTCGCGGTACACGTCCATGTCCTTCGTGACACCCGTGAGGACCGTCGGGGTGAAGAACGCCCCGTCGCGGGTGCCGCCGGTCGCGACCGTGGCGCCCTGCGCCACGGCGCCCTTGATCTGCTCCTCGAGGCGCTCCGCCGCCGCCACCGACGACAGCGGGCCGAGGACGGTGTCGCTGCTCAGCGGGTCTCCCACGGTCGCGGCCGACATCTTCGCGACGAACAGCTCGACGAACTCGTCGTACAGGTCGTCGACGATGATGAAGCGCTTCGCACCGTTGCAGGACTGGCCCGTGTTGTCGAGGCGCGCGTCGACGGCCGACTGCGCGACCGCGTCGAGGTCGTCCGCCGACAGCACGATGAACGGGTCGGACCCGCCGAGCTCGAGCGCGACCTTCTTGAGGTTGCGGCCGGCGATCTCGGCGACCGCCGCGCCGGCGCGCTCGGAACCGGTCACCGAGGCGCCGTGGATGCGAGGGTCGGCGATCACGTCGGCGGCCTGGTCGTTGGTGAGGTACACGTTCGTGTACGCACCCTCGGGGAAGCCCGCATCGCGGTACAGCGTCTCGATCGCAGCGGACGACTCGGGGCACTGCGGCGCGTGCTTGAGCAGGATCGTGTTGCCGATCGCCAGGTTCGGCGCGGCGAAGCGGGCGACCTGGTAGTACGGGAAGTTCCACGGCATGATGCCCAGCAGCGCCCCCAGCGGAGCCTTGCGGATCACCGCGGTGCCCTCGCCGTCGATGGGGACCGGCGCGTCGGCGGTGATCTCCTCGATGTGATCGGCGTAGTACTCGGTGATGTCGGCCGCGAAGTCGACCTCACCCAGGGCGCCGTCGATCTGCTTGCCCATCTCGCGCACGATGATCGCGGCGAGCTCGTCGCGACGCTCCCGGTGCAGCTCGGCGACGCGGCGCAGCAGCGCGGCGCGCTCGGCGGGGGTGGAGGTGCGCCCCCACCCCTTGGCGGCGGCGTCGGCGGCGGTGATGGCCTCCTGCACCTCGGCATCGGTCGCGGTCGGGTAGGTCGCGAGGGTCTCCCCGGTGGCGGGGTTGACGACGGTGTAGTCGCTCATGGTGCTCCGATCTCCCCCGCTCAGGCGGGGATCAGGGTGTACTTGACGCTGAGGTACTCGTTGATTCCTTCGAGGCCGCCCTCGCGGCCCACGCCGGACTGCTTGACGCCGCCGAAGGGTGCGGCGGCGTTCGAGACGACACCGACGTTCAGCCCCATCATGCCGGTCTCGAGCTGGTCGATCATCCGGTGGCCGCGGGCGAGGTCCTGCGTGAAGACGTAGGAGACCAGACCGTACTCGGTGTCGTTGGCCAGGCGCACGGCCTCGGCCTCGTCCGTGAAGGTGGTGATCGCCAGCACGGGGCCGAAGATCTCCTCGCGGAGGATCGCACTGCCGGGGACGACACCGTCGACGACGGTGGGCTCGTAGAACGTGCCGGGGCCGTCGAGGGCCTGGCCGCCGACGAGCACGGTCGCGCCGCGCTCCACGGCATCCGTCACCAGCTCCTGCGCCTTCGCGACGGCGCGGTCGTCGATGAGGGGTCCGATCTGGACGCCCTCCTCGGTGCCGCGGCCGACCTTCATGGCGCCGACCTTCTCGGCGATGCGGCGGCCGAACTCGGCGGCGACCGACTCGTGCACGATGAAGCGGTTCGCGGCGGTGCAGGCCTGGCCGATGTTGCGGAACTTCGCCAGCAGCGCTCCTTCGACCGCCTTGTCGAGGTCGGCGTCCTCGAACACCACGAACGGGGCGTTGCCGCCGAGTTCCATCGAAACGCGCAGCACACCCTCGGCGGCCTGCGAGATGAGCTTCTGCCCGACGCCGGTGGAGCCGGTGAATGAGAGCTTCCGCAGGCGCGGGTCGGAGATGATCGGCCCCGATACCGAGCTCGACGACGAGGTCGTGACGACGTTGACGACACCGGAGGGCAGGCCCGCCTCCACCAGCAGCGTCGTGAAGAAGAGGGTCGTCAGCGGCGTGAGCTCGGGGGGCTTGATCACGACGGTGCACCCGGCGGCGAGCGCGGGCGCGATCTTGCGGGTCGCCATCGCGAACGGGAAGTTCCACGGCGTGATGAAGAACGACGGGCCGACGGGGCGCTGCGAGATGACCATGCGTCCGGTGCCCTCGGGGTTCAGCCCGTACCGACCCGAGATCCGCACCGCCTCCTCGCTGAACCAGCGCAGGAACTCGCCGCCGTAGACGACCTCCCCGCGCGCCTCGGCGAGCGGCTTGCCCATCTCGAGGGTCATCAGCAGCGCGAGGTCCTCCTTGTGCGCCTGCACGAGGTCGAACGCCCGGCGCAGGATGTCGCTGCGCTCGCGGGGAGCGGTGGCGGCCCAGGCCTCCTGCGCGGCGACAGCGGCGTCGAGGGCGCGGATGCCGTCTGCGGGCGACGCGTCCGCGATCTCGCGGATGACGTCACCGGTCGCAGGGTCGCGCACGACCAGGGTGCGGGAGCCTTCGGCATCCGTCCACTGTCCGCCGATGAAGAGCTGTGTGGGGACGCGGCCGAGGAGTTCCTGCTCGCGGGAAGTCATCGCTGAGTCTCGCTTTCTGCGCGGAGGGTCCGCGCGCTGGGGGGTGCGTCGGTGGTCAGGGTCTCGCCGCGGAAGAACGCGGGCCGCTTGATCGACTGCCAGATCATGACGCCGATGCCGACGACGATGATCAGGATGCCGAGGACGAAGACGATCCCCACTCCGCCGACGTTCGCGCCCGAACCGTAGGCCGGGTCCATCGAGTCGATGAGGGTCGTGACGAACAGGATCGCCAGGATGATGCCACCGATGAGCGGGAACAGGAAGGTGAAGAACACGTTCCGCACCGAGTCGAACCACTGGCGACGGAAGTACCAGACGCACGCGAACGCGGTGATGCCGTAGTAGAAGCAGATCATCATGCCGAGCGTGAGGATCGTGTCCCACAGGGTGTTCTCGCTGACCACGCGCATGACGGCGTAGAAGGCGGATGCCACGATCGCCGAGACCACGGTGGCGTAGCCGGGGGTGAAGAAGCGCGGGCTGACCTTCGCGAACGCGGGCGGCAGCGCGCCGTAGTGCCCCATTGCGAGGAGAGTGCGTGCCGGGCCGACGAAGGTCGACTGCAGCGACGACGCGGAACTGGTGAGCACCGCGAGCGACACGAGGAAGGCGAGCGGGCCGAGCACCGGGTCGGACAGGAAGAAGAACACGTTCGCCTGGATCTCTTCGTTGCCGAGACCCAGCTCGCCCGTGCCGACACCGGCGAACATGATCATGGCGACCGAGAGCAGCAGGTAGAGCGAGACGATCGTGAGGACGGTGACGGTGGCCGCGCGGCCCGGGGTCTTCTCGGGGTCCTTGGTCTCCTCGTTCATGGTGAGGGTGACGTCCCATCCCCAGAAGATGAAGATCGACAGCGACAGGCCGGCGGCCAGGGCGCTGAAGGATTCGATCGCGAACGGGTTGAACCAGGCGATGTCGAACGGCTGATAGTCGAAGCCGCCGCCGCCGACGGCCTGCGCGATCGCGACGACCGAGAACAGCACGAGCACCGCGAGCTGGAAGGTCACCAGGACGTACTGCAGCTTCTGCGTCGTCTGCATGTCGCGGTAGGAGATGTAGGTCGCGCCGAGCATGAACAGCAGGCACACCGCGATGTTGATCCACACCTCGAACGCGAGGTCGGCGATGGCCGCATCTCCGGTGATCTGCGAGATGAGGAGGAAGAGGAATTCGACCGCGACGCCGGCGAGGTTCGAGAGCACGAGGATCGTCGCGACGACGAGACCCCACCCGGCCATCCACCCCACCCAGGGGCCGAAGGCGCGCGCGGCCCACGTGAAGGACGTGCCCGCGTCGGGCATGCGGTTGTTGAGCTCGCGGTAGCCGAAGGCCACGAGGAGCATCGGGATGAAGCCGACGAGGATGATCGCCGGGATCTGCGCGCCGACCTCGGATGCGGTGGGGCCGACGGCGGCCGTGAAGGTGTAGGCGGGGGCGATGCACGAGATGCCGATCACGACGGCGCCGATCAGACCGACGGTGCCGGCGCTCAGGCCCTTCGTCGAGATTCCGGTCGTGACGCCGGATGCGGGCTCCGTCGCCCGGTTGGTGCTGCTCATCAGCGGTCTCCTGCTTCATCGCGGGTACGCGGGACGACGATCATGGGGACGGGCAGCTCGTGCAGCATCTTCGCCGCCGTGGAGCCCAGGAAGAGTCGGCGCGGCTGCGCCAGCCGGCTGGAGCCGACGAGCACGACCTCACCGGGGAGCCAGGAGAGCCCGGCGACGGCGTCCTCCACCGTCTCGCCGGGGGCCTCCTCGACGACGGCGCCGAGACCGTCCGGCAGCCGCTCGGCGGCCACGGCCAGCACCTTGTGCGCGTGCTCGCTGCCGGCGAGGCGGATGGCGCCGGTGTCGAGCCCCGGCGGCACGTCGAACGGAACGAGGGACACCAGGCGCAGACAG
>NZ_JBHWTD010000044.1:0-2538 GCF_043427715.1 Microbacterium sp.
GCCTGGGTCGATGGTGCTCGTCGCGGTCGCCGCGGCGGCGGCATGGGCACCGTGGGCGCTCGCCGGTGCGCCCCGAGAGGTCGCCCGCAGCGGGGTGGACCCGGTCGTGGAGATCGCCCGCACCCTCAGCCCGCTGGCGCAGTACCGCGCGTCGTTCACCGACGACACCGCCTACGACGAGGCACTGTTCACCGTCGCCGCTCCCGCAGAGGTGGAGCGGATACGGCTCGCCACGCTGCCGTTCTTCGACGGCCGGACCGCCCGCGCGGTCGATCCCACCACCGGCGACGAGGATCCCGCCACCGCCTTCATCCGCGTCCCGTCGGCGATCGATCAGGGAGCCGGCGCGATCGCCGACGTCGCCGTCACGATCGGCGCCCTCGAGGGCATCTGGCTGCCCACCGCGGGCAGCCTCGCAGAGATCACGTTCGAGGGACCGCGCGCCGCCGACCTCGCCGACGGCTTCTTCCACAACACCGCCACCGGCGCCGCCGTGCAGCTGGCCGAGCCCGGTCTGAGCGACGGCGACGCGTACCGCCTCCGCGTCGCCGCCCCGGAGACCGGCGCCGACGTGGCATCCCTCACCCCCTTGCGGAACGGGCCGTCTCTGGACGACGCGATCGTGCCGGAGAGCCTCCGCGAATGGATCGACGCACAGGCGGCACCCGCCGGTGGGGCAGGACTCGCCGAGCTGATCGACCGCCTCCGCGCCCGCGGATACCTCAGCCACGCCCTCGCCGTCGACACGGCAAACCCCCCGACGTGGCTGAGCGATCTCGGCGCGCCCGACTTCCAGCCCAGTCGGGCCGGGCACTCGACCGATCGGATCGGCGACCTCTTCGATCAGCTCCTGGACCGTCAGGTCGAGCTCGGCGATGCGCCGGACCCGCAGCTGGTCGCCGGCGTCGGCGATGACGAGCAGTTCGCCGTCGCGGCGGCCATGATCGCCGATCAGCTCGGCTTCGACACCCGCATCGTCGTCGGCACCCGTCTCGCCTCGGCGGAGGACCTGCCGGTGTGCGACGACGACGGCACCTGCCGCGGCGGCGACCTCGCCGCGTGGATCGAGGTGCGCGGCGCCGAAGGGCGGTGGGTGGCGATCGACGTCACCCCCCAGCACGAGGTGTTCCCCTCCCCCGATCTCGAGCAGCGTCAGGATCCCAAGAACCCCACCGACGTGCGCGACGACGACGCCGAAGAGGTGCTGCCGCCCGAGGCGAACCCGGCAGAGGGCACAGCGCGCGATGAGGACGTCGCCGAGGAGACCACCGACCTGTCGGCGCTGTGGAGCGCCCTCCGTGTCGCCGGCATCTCGCTGTCGGTCCTCGTCGTGCTCATCGGCCCGCTTCTGGTGATCGTCCTCGTGAAGGCCGTCAGGCGTCGCTCACGGCGACGCTCCCCCGATGTCGTGACACGCTTCACCGGCGGCTGGGAGGAGTTCGTCGACACCGCCGTCGACCACGGCTACCCGGTGCCCGCCGCCCACACGCGGCAGGAGCTCGCGGCGCTGTACGCCGGCGGCGATCCGAGCTCGCCCCGGCGCATGGCCACCTGGGCGGACCGTTCCGTTTTCGACGTCGCGCCCCCGACGGAGGCCGAGAACGCCGAGTTCTGGCGGCTGGTCGACGCCGAACGGGCCCGACTCGCGGGCGAGGGGACGTTCTGGTCGCGACTGCGGGCCCGGGTGTCCCTGCGGTCGCTGCGCGCACGTCCACAACGACCGGCACGCCGATAGGGTGGGCGGCTGACGGATGCGAACCAGGTCGTTACGGTAGTGGGGTCGAGGAGGAACAGTGAGCGGATCGACGACGGCGATGATCGAGGCCGGTGAGACGGGTTCGGCGGCCGCGGCCCTCGGGGCGGCGTCGGCGGGGTTGGGACTGTTGAGCTCCCTGCTCCAGCTCCTCGTCGCCGTAGGTCTCTACGTGTGGCTCGCACTCGCGCTGAGCGCGGTGTTCCGCAAGGCCGGGCAGGCGACCTGGAAGGCGTGGGTGCCGGTCGTCAACATGTGGACGCTGTTCGAGCTGGCCGGCATGAAGGGCTGGTGGGCCGTCGTCCAAGCCGTCGCCGGAATCGTCGCGTTCGTCGGCGGCACGATCGCCGCCGGTATCGCCGCCGCAGCCGTCATCGAGGCGGGTTTCAGCGGCGAGGGTGCGGCAGGAGCGGCGATCGGCGCGGGACTCACCGCGACACTGCTCTGGCTGCTCTACGCCGCGCTGATGCTCGTCCTCCAGATCAACATGATGCGGGGCCTGAATCGCGGCTTCGGTCTCGGCACCGGGCACTTCATCCTCGGGATCCTGCTCTTCCCGGTGTGGGCGAGTGTCGCGGGATGGGGAACAGCCCGGTGGCGTGCCCCCTCCGCCGAGGCGTCGACCTTCCCGGCATCCCCCTTCGGCGGCACCTCCGAAGCCGCCGCGGGAACCACCGCCGAGAGCGCCGACACGGTGACCGCGCCGCCGGCACCGTCGATGTTCGCGCCGCCGGCGATGCCGACCATCCCCGCGATCCCGCGCACTGCGCCGCCGGCGGGCAGCG
>NZ_JBHWTD010000045.1:0-52507 GCF_043427715.1 Microbacterium sp.
CGTGTCCGGGCCTTCTTGGCTGGTGTCAGACGGTGCCGTCGCCCGAGCTCCGGGTCTCGGAGCGGGTGACGCGCTCCCCCGCCACCGGGTCGACGGTGCGGACGGTCGACTCCGTGGAGCGACGCTTCAGCATCAGGACGATGCCGATGAGGAAGACGAGCGCGCCGGCGCCCATCAGGATGTAGCCGATCATGTCGAGGTTCACCACGTCGACCTCGACATTGACGGCGAAGACGAGGATGGCCCCGATCACGAACAGCACGATTCCGGTTCCGATGCTCATGAGAACACTCCCTTTCTGAGCTGCGTCCTCCGATCCTGAGGGATGCCACCCCTCCCCCGCAGTCTCTTGACACACCAGCTCCGGGTGTGCTTATCGGGGCGTCACCGTCACCCAGTCGGCGAACTTCGGCTCTCGCCCATCACCGGAAGATGTGCCGGTCAGCCGTCGTTTCAGCCAGGGGCCGAGGTGCTCACGGAGGTATCTCGACCGACCGAGCCGCACCGTCGTGTCGGGTTCGCTGAGCGACCACCAGTCCTGTGGTGCGCTCTCCCCCAGCGCATCGAGCACCCGTGCGGCCACGCGGTGGTGTCCCCGCGTGTTCATGTGCAGGCGGTCCACCGACCAGAAGCTCGGATCGGCCAGCTCACGGTCGGGCCAGTTGAACGCGGTGATGACGTCGCCCCGCGAGCCGAGGCGCTCGACCACCGCCGCCGAGAGCTCATCTCCGCGGCGCTGGATGAGGCGGGACAGCGGGAGCTGCCCGGAAGGGTTGGCGCCCGACAGCAGGATGAGCGTCACACCCTCCTCGTCGCATCGGCGCAGCACCCGGAGGAACCCGTCGGCCACCCGCGAGATCGGTGTGCGGGGGCGGAGCATGTCGTTGCCGCCGCCGTTGAAGGACAGGTGGGTCGGCTTCAGCGCGAGGGCGCGCTCGAGCTGCTCGTCGACGATCGGCTGGATCAGCTTGCCGCGGATGGCGAGGTTCGCGTACTGCACCGTGTCGCCGCGCGAGTCCGCCCAGCCCTGCGCGACGAGGTCCGCCCATCCGCGGGGGATGCCGCCGATCTCGTCGCCGACACCTTCGGTGAACGAGTCGCCGATCGCGACGTATCTGACCTCTGCCACTGATTCAGTCTACGAGCGGCTCACTCCTCGAGGGCCTCGCCGGACTTGTCGACGAGCGCCCACGCGGCGGCGGCGGCGATCACGAAGAACACCGCGAAGACGACGAAGACCACCGGCGCGCCACCCACGCCGAGCAGGAGCGGCACCGCAGGAGGGGCGACGATCGACGCGATGCGGCCGACGCCGGCCGCCCAGCCGGCTCCGGTCGCGCGGAGCGACGTCGGGTACATCTCCGGGGTCACCGCGTAAAGCGCGCCCCACGCGCCCAGGTTGAAGAACGACAGGGCCATCCCGGTGGCGAGGATCGACCACACCTCGGACGCCTGCCCGAACAGGAGCGCCGAGACCGCGGACCCGGCGAGGAAGACGGAGAGCGTCGCGCGCCGGCCCCACACCTCGATGAGCCAGGCTGCGACGGCATAGCCCGGAAGCTGTGCGAGCGTGATGATGAGCGTGAACCCGAAGGACCTCACCAGGTCGTAGCCCTGCGAGAACAGCAGTGTCGGGATCCAGATGAACGCGCCGTAGTAGGCGAAGTTCACACAGAACCACACGACCCAGAGGGCAAGGGTCCGCCGGCGCAGGGCCGGGGCCCAGAGCCCGGCGAGTCGCTGCCCGACGGTCAGGGCGCGTGCGGGCGCGGTGTGCGTGGGGGCGGGCGCCTCATCGACGGCGCGTGTCCCGAAGAGGGCGGGCGCCTGCTCGAGATCGCGCACGACGGCATCCGCTTCCGTCGTCCGCCCGCGACCGGCGAGCCAGCGCGGGGATTCCGGGAGCGCCCAGCGCACGACGATCGCATAGACGGCGGGGATCGCCCCGATCGCCAGGGCCCACCGCCACCCCTCGTCGAGGTTGGGGATGACGAGGAATCCGATGAGAGCGGATGCCGTCCACCCGACCGCCCAGAAGGCCTCCAGGATCACGATGATCCGACCGCGCATGCGAGCCGGGGCGAACTCGCTCACATACGTGGACGCCACCGGAAGCTCGGCCCCGAGCCCGAGGCCGACGATGAACCGGAGTATGATCAGCGCGATCACTCCCCCGGCAAGGGCGCTCGCGCCGGTCGCCAGACCGTAGACGAGGAGGGTCAGGGCGAACACCGAGCGCCGCCCGATGCGGTCTGCGAGGAGGCCGCCGAGCGTCGCACCGATCGCCATGCCGGCGAATCCCGCCGAGGCGATCCAGGACGTCGCCTGAGTGGAGAGCTCCCACTGTGCGACGAGGGCGGTGATGACGAAGGAGATCAATCCGACGTCCATGGCGTCCAGCGCCCATCCGGTGCCGGAGCCGGTCAGCACCCGCAGATGCGTTCGGGTGAACGGCAGCCGATCCAATCGGCGCGCGACGGTGTCAGAGGACGTGACGGTCATCTCTGAATGCTACGAGGCGCACGCCGCCTGCGCCGGTCGCCGGTGACTCATTCCGACAGCATGTCGCGGACCAGGGGGATCACCTTCGTGCCGTAGAGCTCGATGGAGCGCATCAGCTTGTCGTGCCCCAGGGTGCCGTTGGCGTACTTGAGGTCGAAACGGCCCGCTCCGAGCGTCCGGATGGTCGTCGCGATCTTGGTCGCGACGGTCTCGGGCGAGCCGACGTAGATGGCGCCTTCCGGGCCGGCCTCCTGCTGAAAGCGGAGTCGACTGTACGCGGGCCAGCCGCGCTCGCGACCGATCGAGTTGTTCTGCGCCTCGAAGCCCGGGTAGGCCTCCTCCCACGCCTGCTCGTCGGTCTCGGCGATGTGACCGGGCGAGTGGATGCCGATCGGCAGCGCCTCTCGGCCCATCTCACCGACCGCGCGGTGGTAGAGGTCGACGTATGGGCGAAACCGCGCTGCGGAGCCGCCGATGATGGCCAGCATGAGCCCGTATCCGTAGCGGGCCGTGCGGATGACGGACTCCGGTGAGCCGCCGACGCCTACCCAGGCGCGGAAGCCGCCTTCGGTCTTCGGGTACACGTCCGCGGCGTTGAGAGCCGCGCGGGTGGTGCCCTGCCAGGTGACCGGCTTCTCGGTGCGAAGCAGGGAGAACAGCTCCAGCTTCTCCTCGAACAGCGCCTCGTAGTCGGAGAGGTCGTACCCGAACAGCGGGAAGGATTCGATGAACGAGCCGCGCCCGAGGATGATCTCGGCCCGGCCGTTCGAGATCGCGTTCAGGGTGGCGAATCGCTCGTACACCCGCACCGGGTCATCGCTCGAGAGCACGGTGACGGCGGTGCCCACCCGGATACGCTCGGTGCGTGCGGCGATCGCCGACAGGACGATCTCGGGGCTCGACACCGCGAAGTCGGGACGGTGGTGCTCCCCCACCCCGATGAAGTCGACGCCGACGGCATCCGCCAGGGTGCCCTGCTCGACGAGGTTGCGGATCGCCTGCGCATCGCTGACGCGCGCACCGCTGACGTCGAGGGTGATGTCACCGAAGGTGTCGAGTCCGAGTTCCACTGCGGTCATGGTGCCGCCCCTTTCATTCACCCGTATACAAGTCGGTGGGAGGCCCGGTCATTCCCGGACCTCCCATCGGACTCTTGTCAGCCGTGCGCGAGCGCGGCGCGGAGGGTGTCGAGTCCGACACCGCCCAGGCGGAGGGCCCGCATGTGGAATGCCTTGATGTCGAAGTCGGCCCCGGCACGCTGCTGCGCGTCGTCGCGGATCTGCTCCCAGATGCGCTGGCCGACCTTGTACGAGGGCGCCTGTCCGGGCCACCCGAGGTAGCGGTTCACCTCGAACTGCACGAACTCGTCCGACATGTTGACGTTGCGCCGCATGAACTCCAGCGCGTAGTCGGCGTCCCAGACGCCCTGACCGTCGGGACGCTGCTTGCCGAGGTGCACGCCGATGTCGAGGACCACACGCGCAGCGCGCATGCGCTGGCCGTCGAGCATTCCGAGCTTGTCAGCCGGGTCGTCGAGGTAGCCGAGCTGCTCCATGAGGCGCTCCGCATAGAGCGCCCAGCCCTCCGCGTGACCGCTGGAGCCTGCCAGCAGACGGCGCCACGAGTTCAGCTCGGCGCGGTTGTACACGGCCTGCGCGATCTGCAGGTGATGACCCGGCACGCCCTCGTGGTACACCGTCGTCAGCTCGCGCCAGGTGTCGAACGTGTCGACGCCCTCGGGGACAGACCACCACATCCGTCCCGGTCGGGAGAAGTCGTCGGTCGGGCCGGTGTAGTAGATGCCGCCCTCATTGGTGGGGGCGATCATGCACTCCAGTCGACGCATCGGCTCAGCGATGTCGAAGTGGGTGCGACCGAGTTCCTCGACGGCGCGGTCGCTGGTCTCCTGCATCCATCGCTGCAGCGCGTCGGTGCCGTGGAGCTTGCGGGTCGGGTCCTGCTCGAGGAAGGCGACGGCCTCTTCGACGCTCGCGCCGGCCTTGATCTCGTTCGCGATCGACTCCTGCTCCGCGACCATGCGGGCTAGTTCCTCGACACCCCACTCGTACGTTTCGTCGAGGTCGATCGTCGCGCCCAGGAAGCGCCGCGAGTGCAGGCCGTAGAGCTCCCGGCCGACGCCGTCGGTCTCGGTGGCGACCGGGGCGAGCTCATCTGCCAGGAATGCGGCGAGCTGGTCGTAAGCGGTGCGCGCGGCATCCGCGTTCGTGCGGAGATCGCTGACGAGGGATGCCGGCAGATCCGCGCCCTGCGCGTTCGCGCCCCCGACGAAAGACGTGAAGAAGCCGTCCTCGGCGGTGTACCGGCCGATCTGCGTGACGACCTCGCTCACCTGCCGGCGTGCCGGGACGACGCCCTCGGAGATGCCCTGACGGAGGGTCGAGACGTATCCGGACAGCGCCTCCGGCAGCGCGGCCAGGCGCGTCGCGATCGTGCTCCAGTCGTCGGCGGTGTCGGTCGGCATGAGGTCGAAGGCGCTGCGGAACTCCTGCGCCGGCGAGGCGATCACGTTGACGTCGCGGAGGTGCGACTTCGCCTCGTGCAGTTCGATCTGCAGCTTCAGCTCGGCCGCGAGGTCCATCTGCGTGACCTCGTCGACGTCGTCGACGGGCTTCTCGGACTCAAGGGCTCGCAGCGTCGCGCGCGCCTCTCCGACGGCGCGCTCAGCGCCGGCGGGCGAGAGGTCGTCGAGGCGCCCGTTGTGCTCGGTGCGCCCGATATAGGTCGCGGTGGTCGGGAAGAGCTCGGCAAGAGTGTCCACCCAGGCCGCTGCGATCGTGTCGATCGGCGTGGGGGTGCGTTGTGCGTCGGTCATCCTTCGAGCGTACCGACGCCCGCGGTCAGTGTGCGGCTTCGTCCCAGTCCGCGCCGCGTCCGATCTGCACCTCGAGCGGGACCGAGAGGTCCGCGGCATCCCCCATCCGGGTGCGGACGATGTCCGCGACCGCGTCCCACTCTCCCGCAGCCACCTCGATCACGAGTTCGTCGTGGATCTGCAGCAGCACGCGCGAGGCGAGCGCCTTGTCCGCGAGGTCCTGGTGGATCTCGTTGAGCGCGATCTTCATGATGTCGGCGGCGCTGCCCTGGATGGGGGCGTTGAGCGCGGCGCGTTCGGCGTTCTCCCGCAGTACCCGGTTGGGGCTCGTGAGGTCCGGGAAGGGCCGCCGGCGGCCGAAGATCGTCTCGGTGTAGCCGTCGATCCGCGCCTGTTCGACCGACGAGCGCAGGTAGTCGCGCACCGCGCCGAAGCGTGCGAAGTACTCCAGCATGAGCTGCTTGGCCTCGGACTGCTCGATGCGCAGCTGCTTGGACAGCCCGAAGGCGCTCAGCCCGTAGACGAGACCGTACGACATCGCCTTCACCTTCGTGCGCATCGGGGCGGTGACCTCGGCCGGCTCGACGCCGAACACCCGTGCGCCGACGAACCTGTGCAGGTCCTCGCCGGAGTTGAAGGCCTCGATGAGCCCCGGATCCCCCGACAGGTGCGCCATGATCCGCATCTCGATCTGCGAGTAGTCCGCCGTGAGCAGGGTCTCGTATCCCTCGCCCACTTCGAAGGCCGCGCGGATGCGGCGGGACTCCTCGTTGCGGATCGGGATGTTCTGCAGGTTCGGGTCGGTGCTCGAGAGCCGCCCGGTCTGGCTGCCGGTCTGCACGTAGGTCGTGTGGATCCGGTGATCCTCGCCGATTCCGACGGTGAGCGACTCGATGATCTGCCGGAGCTTGGTCGCCTCGCGGTGCTGCAGGAGGAGGCCGAGAAACGGGTGCGGGTGGGAGTCCTGCAGGTCGGCGAGCACGGCGGCATCCGTCGAATAGCCGGTCTTGGTCTTGCGGGTCTTCGGCAGCTCCAGCTGCTCGAAGAGCACCTCCTGCAGCTGCTTCGGGGAGCCGAGGTTCACCTCGCGCCCGATGATGCCGTACGCTTCCTGCGCGATCGCATCGGCGCGCGCGCCGAGTTCGGCCGAGAACCCGCTGAGCTTCTCGCGCGACACGGCGACCCCGGCGAGCTCCATGTCGGCGAGGGCGTCGAGGGTGGGGAGCTCGATGTCGGTGAGGACGGATGCCACGGACTCGGGCAGTTCCGCCCGCTCTGCGGCGGCCACGCGGAGCGAGAACCAGGCGAGCTGCCCCGGTGTCGCACCCTCGGTCTCGGGGACGAGCTGGGACGGATCGGCCTCGGGGAGCTTCTCGTCCAGATAGCGGTCGACGAGGTCGGCGAGGGACTTGTCGGGGAGGCTCGGGCGGAGCAGCCACCCGGCGAGGAGCGTGTCGAACCGGAGCCCGCCGAGACGGATGCCGGCGCGTCGGAGCGCCTTCACCTGCACCTTGGCGTCGGTCATCAGCTTCGGCGCATCCGACTCCAGCCAGTCATGGATCGCCTCGGACAGTGCGGGAGTCCACTCGGCTTCGAGGACCTCACCGAGGGTGGCGGCGCCGACGCGGGACGGCACGCCGCCGGCGACGGTGACGGTGAGCGCGACCTCTTCGGTGCGGGCATCCAGCCACGCCGCGAGCGTCGCGGGATCGGCCTCGACCGGGGTGGGCGCGACCACGTCGGGGGTCACCGGGTCGGGCTCCGCCCCGACTGCTTCGAACACGCGCGGCAGCAGCGTGCGGAACTCCAGGCGCGCGAAGATGTCACGGACGGCCTGCTGGTCGAGCGGACGGACGGCGAGGTCTTCAGGGGCGTACTCCAACTCGACGTCGCGCAGGAGGGCGTTGAGCTGCCGGTTGCGGCGTACGTCGTCGAGGTGCTCGCGGAGGTTGCCGCCGACGACGCCCTTGATCTCGTCGGCACGCTCGAGCAGTGCGTCGAGGCTGCCGAACTGCGTCAGCCACTTCACGGCCGTCTTCTCACCCACCTTCGGGACACCGGGCAGGTTGTCACTCGTCTCTCCGACGAGGGCGGCGATGTCGGGGTAGTTCGCCGGTGGCAGACCGTACTTCTCCACGACCGCGTCGGGCGTGTAGCGCTTGAGCTGCGAGACACCCTGCACGCTCGGGTAGAGCAGCGTGACCTGGTCGGTGACGAGCTGGATCGTGTCACGGTCCCCCGAGCAGACGAGCACGTCGAACCCCTGGGCGGCGCCCTGGGTGGCGAGGGTCGCGAGGATGTCGTCGGCCTCGTAGTCCTCCTTCGTGAGCACCGGCACGCCCATCGCGGCGAGGCACTCCTGCAGGAGGGGGATCTGCCCCTTGAATTCCGCCGGGGACTCGGAGCGGTTCGCCTTGTACTCCTCGTACACGCGCGTGCGGAACGACTGCCGCGAGGTGTCGAACGCGACCGCCAGGTGGGTCGGCTTCTCGGCCTTCAAGAGGTTCACGAACATCGACAGGAAGCCGTAGATGCCGTTGGTGTGCTGGCCGTCCTTGGTCGAGAAGTTGTCGACCGGGAGGGCGTAGAACGCACGGTAGGCCAACGAATGGCCGTCGACGACGAGGAGGGTAGGCTTTCCGGAGTCGGTCACCGAACCAGCCTAGTCAGGCCCTCGGACACCGCGTCCCGCACCCGCATCGCACGAAGGTGAGCCATGCCAGAAACCTCCGCCCCCGCTGACGCGGCCCTCGAGTGGGCCATCGGACGAGGCCTCGGTGCACTGGCGGACAAGATGGGCATCGAGTGGGTGGAGTTCACCCCCGAGCGCTGCATCGCCCGCATGCCCGTCGAGGGCAACACCCAGCCGGTGGGTCTCCTGCACGGCGGCGCCTACGTCGTCATCGGCGAGACGATGGGATCGATGCATGCGAACTACCACGCCGGTCCCGGTCGCCTGGCCGTAGGTATCGACATCAACGCGACGCACACCCGCTCCGCCACCGAAGGCTGGGTGACGGCGGTCTGCACGCCCATCCACCTCGGCCGCAGCCTCACCGTGCACGAGATCGCGATCAGCGACGAGCAGGGCCGCCGCTGCTCGACGGTCCGCATCACCAACATGGTCAAAGACCGGTGAAGACGACGGATGCCGGGTGGCGAACCACCCGGCATCCGGAAATCCTCTGCTCGGTCAGCCCTTCTTAGGCGCGAGCTGCTCGATGATCGCCTTCGCGACGTCCTGCATGGTCAGGCGGCGGTCCATGGACGCCTTCTGGATCCACCGGAACGCGTCGGGCTCGGACAGGCCCATCTTCTCGTTGAGCAGGCCCTTGGCCCGGTCGACGAGCTTGCGGGTCTCGAAGCGCTCGACCATGTCGGCGACCTCGGCCTCGAGGGTGATGATCTGCTCGTAGCGGGCGAGGGCGATCTCGATCGCGGGGAGCAGGTCGTTCGGGGTGAACGGCTTCACGACGTAGGCCAGCGCGCCGGCCTCGCTCGCGCGCTCCACGAGCTCCTTCTGGCTGAACGCCGTGAGGAGCACGACCGGGGCGACGTGGTTCTTGCTGAGCTTCTCGGCCGCGCTGATGCCGTCGAGCACGGGCATCTTCACGTCCATGATGACGAGGTCGGGGCGCAGCTCGGTGGCGAGCTGGACGGCGGTCTCACCGTCACCGGCCTCGCCGACCACGTCGAAACCGCTGTCACGCAGGATCTCGACGATGTCGAGTCGAATGAGCGACTCGTCCTCTGCGACGACGACGCGACGCGGGGTGGGTGCGGCCTGGGGTGCCGTAGTGGGTTCCTGCTCAGTCACGGTGTCCATCCTAGGCCAGGTCTCCCCCGGCGCCTGCGGTATCGTCGTGTGTACGTGCGCCGATGTGGCGGAATGGCAGACGCGACCGACTCAAACTCGGTTGTCTTCGGACGTGTGGGTTCGACTCCCACCATCGGCACGTCAGTCCTTCGGACCTCTGCCCGTGAAGCGGTCCATGGACGAGTAGACCTTGAACACGTGGCGCGCCAGCGCGTCCCACGGCCGCGTCGGCAGCACACCGCGGAGAGCCATCGCGAGCTTCACCGTCCACGGCCGGAGGACCATCGGCGTGCCGCGGCGCATGCCCTGCCACGCCGCCTGGGTAGCTTGGCGCGGCGTGAGGATCGGGGTCAGCAGCGGGCCTCGGGCGCCTGCGAACATCCCGGTGGAGACGTAGCTGGGGCAGAACGTGGTGACGGCGATGTGCCGGTGCCCGTGCGACTCGAGCTCGAGCCGCAGGGACTCGCTCCAGCCGATCATCGCCCACTTCGACGCGGCGTAGACGCTCATGTTGGGGTTCGCCAGGGTGCCCGCGGCTGAGGCGATGTTCAGCACGCGCTTCGGCGTGTCGCCGTCCGCGATCATCGCGGGGAGCAGTTCGCGGGTGAGCCACATCGCGGCGAGGGTGTTCACCCGCAGGGTGCCCTCGATGTCGCGCTCGGGGTCGTGCTCCCAGAACGGCGCACCGCGCACGATGCCGGCGTTGTTGATGATGATGTCGATGCCGCCGCAGTCTTCGGTGACAGCGGATGCCACGCGCGCGATGTCCTCGCGATCGGAGAGGTCGACGCGGTACCCCCGCACCTGAACCCCCGATCGGGCGAGTTCGGCTGCCAGCGGCGCCGTGTCGGCGACGTCCAGGAGGGCGACGGCACGCGCTCCCCCGGCGACGGCGCGGCGCGCGTACAACTCCCCCATCCCGCGGGCGGCACCGGTGATGAGAACCCGGGAGTTCGGGACGGGATCGATCTGAGCCATGCTGTCTCCTTGCACGTCGCGACGATCCCGACGATACCCGGTCCCACACACGAAGAAACGGCGTCCCCTTTCGGGGACGCCGTTCTCCGACGAAGACCGTAGGTCAGCGCTTGCGGCGACCGACGATGAGTCCGTAGATCAGCAGCACGATCAGCGAGCCGCCGATCGCAAGGAGCCACGTCTGCAGGCTCCAGAACTCCTCGAGCGGAGCGTCGAACAGGACGCTGCCGAGCCAACCGCCCAGCAGGGCGCCGACGACGCCGAGCAGCAGCGTGATGAACCATCCGCCACCCTGCTTACCGGGCAGGATCAGCTTCGCGATGGCCCCGGCGATGAGGCCGAGGATGAGGAAGGCGATGAAACCCATGGGGACCTCCGATTCGATGATGGATCACCCACGATAACCGGGGGCAACCGCCGTCACGGATGCCCTTTCGCGCAACAGAACGACGTGATAAGACGCCGAAGAGGCGGGCACCCGTGGGCGCCCGCCTCCCGATGACCGTGGTTACTTCTCGGCCTTGTAGATCGGTGCCTTGCCGTGGACGGCATCGCCGATCTTGTGGATGCGGATGTCGTTCGTCGACCCGATGATCCCGGGAGGGGATCCGGAGATCACCACGACCTTGTCGCCCTCTTCCAGGAGGCCCCGCGACAGGAAGTGGTGGTCGACCTGGAGGAACATGAGGTCGGTGTGCGCGACGTGCTCCACGAGCGCCGACTGAACGCCCCAGGTGAGGGCCATGCGGCGGCGGATCGCGGGCTCGATCGTGAAGGCGAGCATGGGGATGGCGGGGCGCAGCCGCGACATGCGACGGGCCGTGTCACCGGATTCGGTGAAGACGCAGATGTACTTCGCCTCGACGAACTCCGCGACCTCGTTCGCGGCGAGGGTGATGATGCCGCCCTGCGTGCGGGGCTTGGTCGTCAGCGGCGAGATGCGCTCGAGTCCATGGGTCTCGGTCGCCTCGATGATGCGCGCCATCGTCTCCACGACACCCACGGGGTGCTTTCCGACGCTTGTCTCGCCCGAGAGCATGACCGCGTCTGCGCCGTCGAGGACGGCGTTGGCGACGTCGCTCGTCTCGGCGCGGGTGGGCACCGGGTTGTCGATCATCGTCTCGAGCATCTGCGTTGCGACGATGACGGGCTTGGCCATCCGGCGGCACAGCTCGACGGCGCGCTTCTGGACGATCGGCACCGCCTCGAGCGGCAGCTCCACGCCCAGGTCGCCGCGGGCCACCATGATGCCGTCGAACGCGTCGATGATCTCCTCGAGGGCGTCCACCGCCTGCGGCTTCTCGATCTTGGCGATCACGGGAACCTTCCGGCCCTCTTCCGCCATGATCTCGTGCACACGGGTGACGTCGGCCGCGTTGCGCACGAACGACAGTGCCACGATGTCGGCGCCGGCGCGCAGACCCCACCGGAGGTCGGCCTCGTCCTTCTCCGACAGCGCGGGGACGTTGACGGCGACACCGGGCAGGTTGATGCCCTTGTTGTTGGACACCGGTCCCGCGACGATGACCTTCGTCGTGACGACGGGGCCGTCGACGGAAGTGACCTCGACACGGACCTTGCCGTCATCGATCAGGAGGAAATCTCCCAGCTTGACGTCCTCGGGAAGACCCTTGAACGTCGTGGAGACGATCTCCTTGGTGCCCGGGATGTCCTCGGTCGTGATCTTGAAGACGTCGCCCTTGGCGAGCTCGTGCGGCCCGTCCGCGAAGCGGCCGAGACGGATCTTGGGACCCTGCAGGTCGACGAGGACGGCGACGGCGCGGCCGGCGTCCTCGGATGCCTTCCGCACGTTCGCGAGGCGGGCATCGTGGTCGGCGTAGTCGCCGTGGCTCAGGTTGAAACGGGTGACGTCCACGCCGGCATCGATGATCGCACGGACCATCTCATAGCTCTCGGTGGCGGGACCCAGGGTGGCGACGATCTTCGCGCGTCTCACAGAATTTGCTCCGTCGGGGTTCTTGGATGAGGGGCTGTGTACGGTCCCAGCCTAGGCGGGCTGGAGGCCGATCGCGACGTCGGTCGGGCGGACCGGCGACGGGAGTTCGGTGGACCCCATGAGGTATTCGTCGACCGCCGCGGCGGCTGCGCGACCCTCGGCGATGGCCCACACGATGAGGGACTGCCCGCGCCCGGCGTCGCCGGCCACGAACACTCCGGCGGCGGTCGACTGGTAGTCGTCCGCACGCTCGACGTTGCCGCGAGAGGTGAACACCGCGCCGAGCTGCTGCTCGAGCGATGCGCGCTCGGGGCCGGTGAAGCCCATCGCGATGAGCACCAGGTCGGCGGGGATCTCCCGCTCGGTGCCGCTCTTGGGAACGCGGCGCCCGTCGACGAACTCGGTTTCGGCCACGCGCAGCGCGCGGACCTCCCCCGCCTCGTTGCCGAGGAATTCAACGGTCGAGGCGAGATAGGCGCGTTCGCCGCCCTCTTCGTGTGCGGAGGACACCTCGAAGACGGTGGGGGCCATCGGCCACGGCTGGTGATCGGGTCGCGAGGACGGCGGCTGGGCGCCGATGGCGAGGTTCGTCACGCTGAGCGCACCCTGCCGGTGCGCCGTGCCGATGCAGTCGGCGCCGGTGTCACCGCCGCCGATGACGATGACGTGCTTGCCCTCGGCGTCGATCCGGTGGGGCACCTGGTCCCCCGCGACCGCCTTGTTCGCCTCGACGAGGTACTCCATCGCGAAGTGCACCCCGTCGAGGTCGCGGCCGGGGATCGCCAGGTCGCGCGGCAGCGTCGCGCCGGTCGCGACGACGACGGCGTCGTACCGGGCGCGGAGGTCGGACCAGGACAGGTCCTTGCCGATCTCGACCCCGGCGCGGAACCGCGTGCCCTCGTCGCGCATCTGACGGAGGCGGGTTTCGAGGTGGCGCTTCTCCATCTTGAAATCGGGGATGCCGTAACGCAGCAGACCGCCGATGCGGTCATCGCGCTCGTATACGGCGACGGTGTGCCCGGCGCGGGTCAGCTGCTGCGCGGCTGCCAGGCCCGCCGGTCCCGAGCCGACGACGGCGACGGTCTTGCCGGTGAGGCGCCCCGGGGGCTCTGCCTCGACCCACCCGTGGGCGAACGCCTCGTCGATCGTCGAGACCTCGATCTGCTTGATCGTGACGGCGGGCTGGTTGATCCCCAGCACGCAGGAGCTCTCGCACGGCGCGGGGCAGAGCCGTCCCGTGAACTCCGGGAAGTTGTTCGTCGCGTGCAGACGTTCGATCGCCGCGCGTCCCTCGCCTCGCCAGGTCAGGTCGTTCCACTCCGGGATGAGGTTCCCGAGCGGGCACCCCTTGTGGCAGAACGGGATGCCGCAGTCCATGCAGCGGCCGGCCTGCCGACGGAGCACGGCCGTGTCTCCGGGCTCGTACACCTCTTTCCAGTCCATGATGCGAACGGGGACGGGCCGGCGCGGCGGGAGTTCGCGCTCGGTGACTTTCAGGAAGCCCTTGGGATCAGCCACCGGTCACCTCCAGGATGCGGGTCCAGACGACGTCGCCATCGGGGTCGAGCCCCTCGGCGGCGGCATCCTGACGGGTTTTCAGGACAGCGGCGTAGTCACGCGGCAGCACGCGCGTGAAGTTCGCCGCCTCGGTGTCGAGATCGGCCAGCAGACGCTCCGCGAGGTCCGAGCCGGTCTCCTCGACGTGGCGCGTGAGGAGGTCCCGGAGGATCTCCAGGTCGCCGGCGCCGAGCTCGAGCAGCTCGAGTTCGCCGCTGGCGACGGACTCGCGGTTGAGCAGTGTGCGGTCGAGCTTGTAAATGTAGGCGCTGCCACCGGACATGCCCGCACCGAGGTTGCGCCCGGTGCGGCCGAGGATCACCGCGAGCCCGCCGGTCATGTACTCGAGGGCGTGGTCGCCGACGCCTTCGACGACTGCGGTGGCTCCGGAGTTCCGCACCAGGAAGCGCTCACCGACCACGCCGCGCAGGAACATCGAGCCCCGTGTCGCACCGTAGCCGATCACGTTGCCGGCGATCACGTTCTCCGAGGCGTCGAAGGTCGCGCCGCGCGGGGGCCGCACCACGATCTCGCCGCCGGAGAGCCCCTTGCCGACGTAGTCGTTCGAGTCGCCTTCCAGGCGGAGGGTGATACCCGACGGGAGGAAGGCGCCGAAGGACTGACCGGCGGAGCCGGTGAGGTTCACTTCGATCGTGCCGGCCGGGAGACCCTGCTCGCCGCGCGCACGGGTCACATAGTGTCCGAGCATCGTACCGACCGCGCGCTCCGTGTTGCGGATCGGCAAGTCGATGACGACGTGACCACCGTGCTCCACGACGTCACGCGACCGCTCGAGCAGTGCGACGTCGAAGTGCGCCTCCAGCTCGTGCTCCTGGTCACGCACGTGGCGGCGAGGCGCGGCATCCGTGAAAACAGGACCCTCCAGGAGCGGCGTCAGGTCGAGACCGTGCGCCTTCCAGTGGTCGACGGCCGGCTGCACGTCGAGGACCTCGGTGTGGCCGACCGCCTCGTCGATGGAGCGGAAGCCGAGTTCGGCGAGATACTCGCGAACCTCCTGCGCGATGAACTCCATGAAGTTCACGACGTGGTCGGCCTTGCCGGTGAAGCGCGAGCGGAGAACCGGGTTCTGCGTCGCGACGCCGACGGGGCACGTGTCGAGGTGGCAGACGCGCATCATGATGCAGCCCTCGACGACCAGCGCGCTGGTGGCGAAGCCGAACTCCTCCGCGCCCAGCAGCGCCGCGATGAGGACGTCGCGACCGGTCTTCAGCTGACCGTCCGCCTGCACGACCACGCGTCCGCGCATGTCGTTGAGCATCAGC
This sequence comes from Microbacterium sp., assembly GCF_043427715.1. Classification (GTDB taxonomy): domain Bacteria; phylum Actinomycetota; class Actinomycetes; order Actinomycetales; family Microbacteriaceae; genus Microbacterium. The sequence goes on from NZ_JBHWTD010000045.1 coordinate 14,928, forward strand.
GTCTGCTGCGTCTCGGCGAGCCCCAGCTCCCACGGCGTGCCGGCGTGCTTGAGGGAGTTCAGCGGGCTCGCACCGGTTCCGCCGTCGTGTCCCGAGACGAGGATCACGTCGGCGAGGGCCTTGGCCGTTCCGGCCGCGACCGCGCCGATGCCGGACTGGCTGACGAGCTTCACATGCACGCGTGCGGACGGGTTGGCGCGCTTGAGATCGAAGATCAGCTGCTTGAGGTCCTCGATCGAGTAGATGTCGTGGTGCGGCGGCGGGGAGATCAGACCGACACCCGGGGTCCCGCCACGGGTGCGGGCGATCCACGGGTACACCTTCCCCGGCGGGAGCTGGCCGCCCTCGCCGGGCTTCGCGCCCTGGGCGAGCTTGATCTGAATGTCGTCCGCATGTGTCAGGTACATGCTCGTGACGCCGAAGCGCCCCGATGCGACCTGCTTGATCGCGCTGCGCCGCTCGGGGTCGAGCAGACGCTCGACGTCCTCGCCGCCCTCACCGGTGTTGGACTTCGCCCCAAGACGGTTCATCGCGATCGCGAGCGTCTCGTGCGCCTCCTGGGAGATGGAGCCGTAGCTCATGGCTCCGGTCGAGAAGCGCTTCACGATCGAGGAGACCGGCTCGACCTCGTCGATCGGAACCGCGGGCCGAAGGCCCTGACGGAGCCGGAAGAGGCCGCGGAGCGTCTTCAGCTCGGTGGCCTGCTCGTCGACCAGCTGCGTGTACTCGCGGAAGATGTCGTAGCGACGTGTCCGGGTCGAGTGCTGCAGTCGGAAGATCGTGTCGGGGTTGAACAGGTGGGGGGCGCCGTCGCGGCGCCACTGGTACTCGCCGCCGGTCCAGAGCCGCTCGTGCGCGCGGACGGCCTGGTCCTCGGGGTACGCGTAGTCGTGACGGGCCTGGTTCTCACGCGCGATCTCACGGACGCCGATGCCGCCGAGCTTGGTCTCGGTGCCCGTGAAGTAGGTGTCGACGAACTCCTGGGAGAGACCGACGGCCTCGAAGACCTGAGCGCCGGCGTAGGACGACACCGTGGAGATGCCCATCTTCGACATGATCTTCAGCACGCCCTTGCCGAGCGCGTAGATCAGGTTCTTGACGGCCTTCTCCGGCGTGACACCGGTGATGTACCCGGCGCGGACGAGGTACTCGACCGTCTCCATCGCCAGGTACGGGTTGACCGCCGACGCGCCGTAGCCGATGAGCGTCGCGACGTGGTGCACCTCGCGGACATCGCCGGCCTCGACCACGAGCCCCACCTTCATGCGGTTCTCGCGCCGGATGAGGTGGTGGTGGACGGCGGAGAGCATGAGCAGCGACGGGATCGGGACGAGGTCCTTGTTCGAGTCGCGGTCGCTCAGGATGATGAACTCGGCGCCGTCGGCGATCGCGGCGTCCACCTCGGCGCAGATCTCGTCGAGACGCGTCTTCATGGTGTCCGGACCCGCGTCGAAGCGGTAGAGCCCACGGATCGTCACCGACCGGCGCCCGGGGAGGGCGCGGTCGATGTGCTGCAGCTTCGCGAGCTCGTCGTTGTCGATAACCGGGAAGTCCAGCGTGATGACCCGCGTGTGATCCGCGCCCGAGGCGAGGAGGTTGCGCTCGGGGCCGAGTCCGAGCCCGAGCGAGGTGACGACCTCTTCGCGGATGGAGTCCAACGGGGGGTTGGTGACCTGCGCGAACTGCTGCACGAAGTAGTCGAACAGCAGGCGCGGGCGCTCGCTGAGCACGGCGATCGGCGTGTCGGAGCCCATCGCGCCGAGCGGCTCTGCGCCGACCTGCCCCATCGGGGTGAGGAGGATGCGCACCTCCTCCTCGGTGTAGCCGAACGTGCGCTGACGACGGGTGATGGAGGCGATCGGGTGGACGATGTGCTCGCGCTCGGGGAGGTCCGCGAGCCGGACGCGGCCGCTGTCGAGCCACTCCTGCCACGGCTCGAGGCGTGCGAGGTCGCGCTTGATCTCATCGTCCTCGATGATGCGGCCCTGCTCGGTGTCGACGAGGAACATGCGGCCCGGGCGCAGACGCCCGCGGCGCTTGATGCGCTCGGGCTCGAAGTCGAGGACGCCGGTCTCGCTGCCGATCACGACGAGGCCGTCGGTGGTCTCGGTCCAACGGCCGGGACGGAGCCCGTTGCGGTCGAGAGTCGCGCCCACGAGCGTGCCGTCGGTGAAGATGAGGGCGGCGGGACCGTCCCACGGCTCCATCTGCATCGAGTGATACTCGTAGAACGCGCGCAGCTCGGGGTCGATGTCCGCCTGCTTCTCGTAGGCCTCGGGGACCATCATCATGATCGCGTGCGGGAGGCTCCGACCCGTGAGGGTGAGGAGCTCCAGGACCTCGTCGAACGACGCCGAGTCGCTCTGGCCGTCGGTGCAGATCGGCAGGAGCGGACGGATGTCGCCGATGAGCTCGGACTCGAGCTGAGACTGGCGCGCGCGCATCCAGTTGCGGTTGCCGTTGACGGTGTTGATCTCACCGTTGTGGGCCAGCATGCGCAGCGGCTGCGCGAGCGGCCACGACGGGAACGTGTTGGTCGAGTACCGCGAGTGGACGACGGCGAGCTCAGTGGTGAAGCGCTCGTCCTGCAGATCGGGGTAGAACGGCTCGAGCTGGAGCGTGGTGACCATGCCCTTGTAGCCGAGGGTGCGGCTCGACAGCGAGACGAAGTAGGCGCCGATCTCGTGCTGAGCGCGCTTGCGGAGCCGGTAGGAGCGGCGGTCGAGGGCGATGCCCGACAGCGCGGGCGCATCACCGACGGCGGGGCGCGAGAGGAAGATCTGCTCGAACGCGGGGCGCGCGTCGAAGGCGAGCTTGCCGAGGTGCTCGTCGGCGGTGGGGACGTCGCGCCAGCCGAGGACCGTCAGCCCTTCAGCGGCGGCGAGCTGCTCGATCGCGGACTTCTGCGCGCTGCGCTCGTCGTCCCCTCGCGGCAGGAACGCGAGACCCGCCGCGTACTCCCCCGCCGCCGGCAGGTCGAAGTCGACCACGGCACGGAGGAAGGCGTCGGGCATCTGCGTGAGGATGCCGGCACCGTCACCGGTTCCGGCATCCGATCCGATGGCGCCGCGGTGCTCGAGGTTGCGCAGCGCCGTCAGGGCGAGGTCGACGATGTCGTGCCCCGCCTCGCCGCGGAGCGTGGCGACCATCGCGAGGCCACAGGCGTCCTTCTCGAACGCGGGGTTGTACATCCCCTGCTTCTGGGGGAACGCGCCACCGGCGATCACAGCAGACTGCGTCGTGGTGGGCTGGTGACGGGAGCTCGAGGGCATGCGAACCGTCCTCACTGGGTACGAGACCTGGGACGACGTCGGCCCTACGGTGCTATCGGGTGGTGACTGAGCTTGTGGCCTGGTCCGAGGATGCCACGGGCGTGGGGGGTGCGCTCACGTCGACGTAGTCATCGGCTCCTTGCGATTGTACAGCGCCCGGAGCCGTCCATTCACGCCCCTTCTGATACGGCGACGGCTCGGCGCCGAGGTGGCGGCGACGCTGGACCAGAAGAATAGCGACGCCGACCGCGACGCCCAGGACAGCGGCCCAGACGTTCGTGCGCAGTCCGAGGAAAACCTCGCTGGGGTCGATGCGGATCGACTCCCAGACGATCCGGCCCGCGCTGTACCAGATGAGGTAGAGCGCGAAGAGGCGGCCCCACTGCAGGGCGAACCGGCGACCGACCCACACGAGGACGCAGACGCCGGCGACGTTCCAGATGACCTCGTAGAGGAAGGTCGGGTGGAAGAGCGTGCCCTCGGGCAGCCCGGCGGGCCATGCCGCGTTCGGGTAGTCGATCTCCAGGCCCCACGGCACGTCGGTGGGAAGGCCGTACAGCTCCTGGTTGAACCAGTTGCCGAAGCGGCCGAGCGCCTGCGCGAGCAGGAGCGCCGGGGCGAGAGCGTCGGCGAAGGTCCAGAACCGGATGCCGGTCCACTTGCAGCCGAGCCACGCGCCGATCGCGCCGCCGATGAGGGCGCCGAAGATGGCGATGCCGCCCTCCCAGATCCGGAAGATCGCCCAGATGTCCTTGTCTTCCCCGAAGTAGAACCCGGGGTGGGTGACGACGTGGAAGATGCGTGCGCCGATGATGGCCAGCGGAACAGCGATGAGGGCGATGTCGATGACCACCCACGGCTCCGCACCGCGCCGGGTGAGACGGCTGTTCGTCCAGATCGCCGCGACCACGATGCCCGTGAGGATGCACAGGGCGTAGAAGTGGATCGTGAGGGGACCGACCTGGAAGTAGCTGGTGTCGGGGCTGGGGATGCTCGCGAAGGTCGAGAGTGCGGCGGAAGTCACACCCGCGAGTCTACTTCGTAGGCGCCTCAGCCGCCGACGCGCGCGTGCCGGCGGCGAAGGCTCGCGCGGTCTCCCCGAGCAGCTCCGTGCCGCCGTCGCGCAGTGCGCGGACGAGCGCGGTGCCCACGATCGCGCCATCGGCGTAATCGAGCACCCCGGTCACCTGCTCGGGCGTCGAGATCCCGATGCCGACGCACGCGTTGTCGACGCCGTGCTCGCGCAGACGCGTCACGAGGCGCCGCGCCGCGGCATCCAACTCGGCCCGCTCCCCCGTGATGCCCATCGTCGAGACGGTGTAGACGAAACCCGTCGTCGCCTCTGCGATCATCGCGAGGCGCTCGTCGGTGGAGGTGGGTGCGGCGAGGAAGATCCGGTCGAGACCGGTGCGTTCGGATGCCGCGATCCAGTCGGCTGCGGCGTCGGGGGTGATGTCGGGGGTGATCAGTCCTGCTCCGCCGGCCGCGGCGAGGTCATCTGCGAAGCGGTCGACGCCGTACTGCATGACCGGGTTCCAGTAGGTCATCACGACGACCGGGATGTCCACGCGCTCGGTGACCGCCTTCACCGCGGTGAAGGTGTCGCGGAAGCGGAACCCCGCGGCAAGCGCCGCCTGCGTCGCCTCCTGGATGATCGGTCCGTCCATGACCGGGTCGGAGTACGGCGGGCCGAGCTCGATGATGTCGGCGCCCGCTTCGGCGAGGGTGACCGCCGCCTCGATGCTGCCGGGAAGGTCGGGGTAGCCGATCGGGAGGTAGCCGACGAAGACGCCGCGCCCTTCCGCCTTGGCTGCGGCGATGGTCGCCGCGACGCGCGAGCTCACAGTTCGACTCCTTCGCCGCTGCCGGGCTCCGGATCCTCCGGTACCGCGACGGGCTCGGCGCCCTCGTCGTACAGGCCGAACCAGCGCGCGGCAGTGTCCATGTCCTTGTCACCGCGACCCGACAGACTCACCGCGATGACGGCATCCGGGCCCATCTCGCGCCCCAGGCGGAGCGCGCCGGCCAACGCGTGGGCGGACTCGATCGCGGGGATGATGCCTTCGGTGCGACTGAGCAGCCGCAGGGCATCCATCGCCTCGGCATCCGTCGCGGGGATGTAGGTCGCACGTCCGATGTCAGCCAGCCACGCGTGCTCGGGGCCGACGCCGGGATAGTCGAGCCCCGCCGAGATGGAGTGGGACTCGGTCGTCTGACCGTCCTCGTCCTGGAGGACGTAGGTCTTCGCACCGTGGAGGACACCGGGACGACCGCGCTCGATCGACGCCGCGTGCTTGGGGGTGTCGACGCCGTCGCCGGCCGCTTCGACGCCGTAAAGCTTCACGTCCTCGTCGTCGAGGAACGCGTCGAACATGCCGATCGCGTTCGAGCCGCCGCCCACGCACGCGACGACCGCGTCCGGAAGCCGGCCGATCTCACCCAGGAGCTGCTGTCGCGCCTCCTCCGAGATGACTTTCTGGAAGTCGCGCACCATCGCCGGGAACGGGTGGGGGCCCGCCGCGGTGCCGAAGATGTAGTTGGTCGTCTCCACCGAGGCAACCCAGTCGCGGTACGCCTCGTTGATGGCATCCTTCAGGGTCCGCGAACCGGAGGTGACCGGGATCACCTCGGCGCCCAGCAGACGCATCCGCGCGACGTTGAGCGCCTGGCGCTCGGTGTCGACCTCGCCCATGTAGATCGTGCAGTCGAATCCGAACAGCGCCGCGGCGGTCGCCGTCGCGACGCCGTGCTGACCGGCGCCGGTCTCGGCGATCACGCGCGTCTTACCCAGCCGCTTGGTCAGCAGCGCCTGTCCGATGACGTTGTTGATCTTGTGGGAGCCGGTGTGGTTCAGGTCCTCGCGCTTGAGGAAGATGCGCGCGCCACCGGCGTGCTCGGCGAACCTGGGCACCTCGGTGAGGGCGGAGGGCCGACCCGCATAGACGTTCAGGAGCCGGTGGAACTCGGCCGCGAACTCGGGATCGACCTTGGCATCGTCGTAGACCGCGGTGAGCTCGTCGATCGCAGCGATGAGCGACTCGGGCATGAACCGCCCGCCGAACTCGCCGAAGAACGGTCCTTGCGCCGCTCGCAGACTCATGCGCTCGCCTCCAGGAAGCTCGTGAGGGTGGCGACTGGGTCGCTGGTGACCAGCGCCTCGCCGATCAGGACGACGTCGGCCCCCGCGGCGCGGTAGTGCGCGACATCTGCGGGGGTGAGCACCGCCGACTCCGCGATCTTCACGGCCCCGTCGGGGATGTGCTCGACGAGCGTCCCGAACAGGTTGCGATCGAGCTCGAAGGTGGAGAGGTTGCGCGCGTTGACGCCGATGAGCTGCGCGCCGATGTCATTGGCCCGCTGCAGCTCATCGTACGAGTGCGTCTCGACGAGCGGGGTCATGCCGAGCTCACGAACCATGGTGTGGAGTTCGGCGAGGACGGCCTGCTCGAGACCGGCGACGATCAGCAGGACGAGGTCGGCCCCCGCCGCGCGTGCTTCGAGCACCTGGTACGGCGTCGCGATGAAGTCCTTGCGCAGCACCGGCAGCGTGACCGCGTCGCGGACCGCCTCGAGGTCGGCCAGCGACCCCTTGAACTTGCGACCCTCCGTCAGCACGGAGATCGCCGAAGCGCCGCCGATCTCGTACTTGCGTGCCTGGTCGGCCGGGTCGGGGATCGCGGCGAGGTCGCCGCGCGAGGGGCTCGCCCGCTTGACCTCGGCGATGATCTTCACGCGATCCGCGGGCGCCAGTGCCGTGAGCGCATCGAGCGCCGGCCGCTGCGCGAGTGCTGCCTTCTCGACGTCCTGGAGAGGGCGGGACAGCTCGCGTTCGCGAGCGTCCTCCACCGCGCCGGCCGTGAGGTCGGCGAGCACGTCAGTGCTGCTTCACGGAGGTCTTGTGCCCGCCGACGCCGTAGCCCATCTTCGCCATCACGAAGCCGACCACGCCGCCGATGGCGAGCAGGACGACCGAAAGCCAGACCAGCGCCGGCATGTCGAGGAAGAAGAACAGGGTTCCGAGCGTGATCGCCACCAGCATGATGACGACGGCCGTCCACGCCGCCGGGGAGTGTCCGTGGCCGGGGTCGCCGATGTCGTTGCTCATTGTTCTCCTTCGGATGCGAAGCGTGGGCTGGTCGATCCGCTGCCCGGAACGTGGTCCGCGGGCGCACTCGACCTCTGGGTAAGTCTAGCGGGGCGCGGGCGCTCCCTCCGCCTTCGCGGCGTGCGGGTCCGGCCTCTCAGCGGGTCGGGTCCGCGCCGCGGCTGAGGTCGTCCCACGAGTCGATGGCGTCATGCGGGCGCGATGACGACGCGCCGGTGGGCCCGTCCTGCCGGTACTTGCGGCCCGACCCGGGCCAGCGGTGCGCGGTCGCGAGGGTGAGGACGCCGCCGGCGACGATGAGGAGGGATGCCGCGGCCGTCACCGCGGGCCAGGGCGTCGCGGTGATCGTCCGCACGATGTCACCGACGGGGCCGAGACCGCTGATGCCGGTCGCCTCCGTGACGGTCGACATCACGGCATCCACCGGGGTCGTGAGGGCGACGCGCGCCGACCCGGTGCCGAGCCCGATGCCCAGGCCCAGCGCGAGGACTCCGAACACGTAGCGGAGCGCGCGGCCCACGATCGTGAGGGCGAGCCCCAGCGCGAGGGCGGCGAGGCTGAGCGGGGCCAGCACCGTCAGCGACGACGCGCCGGGCACGACGACGCTCAGCTGCGCACCGTCGCGGAGGGCGACGTCGAGCCAGGTCTGGGTCGAGCCGATGATCCCCACGGCACCGCCGGCGAGGATCGCCAGGACGGCGACGGTGCGCAGGCGCCCGGTGCCGGTACCGCCCGCGCTCACGCCTCCCCCACTCGCGGCTCGAGGTCGTCAGCGTCGAAGCATGTGTGGTCACCGGTGTGGCAGGCGGCGCCGATCTGCTCGACGGTGAACAGCAGGGTGTCGCCGTCGCAGTCGAGGCGCGCGCCCTTCACGATCTGGATGTGGCCGGACGTGTCGCCCTTCCGCCAGTACTCCTGGCGCGAGCGCGACCAGAACGTCACGCGCCCCTCGGTCAGGGTGCGGCGGAGAGCCTCGGCGTCCATCCATCCGAGCATCAGCACCTCGAGGGTGTCGTGCTGCTGGATGATCGCCGGCACGAGGCCGTCGGCGTTGTAGACGACGCGGGCCATCCGCCCCTCGAGACTGCGGCTCATCGGCGCACCTCGATCCCATCCGCGACCAGCGCCGCCTTGACGTCGCCGACGGTGAGCTGGCCGGAGTGGAAGACGGATGCCGCGAGGACCGCATCGGCGCCGGCGGCGATCGCGGGCGCGAAGTGCGCGGCATCCCCCGCGCCTCCCGACGCGATGACGGGCACCGACGCGACCTCACGCATGAGGGAGACGAGCTCCAGGTCGAACCCGTCCTTCGTCCCATCGGCGTCGATGGAGTTCACCAGCAGCTCCCCCGCGCCGCGCTCGACGGCCTCGCGGGCCCACTCGAGCGCATCGAGCTGGGTGAGGGTGCGTCCGCCGTGCGTCGTGACGGCGAACCCGGAGGCCGTGCCCTCGGCTCGCTTCACGTCGAGGGAGAGGACGAGCACCTGCGCACCGAACCGGTCGGCGATCTCGCCGAGCAGGGCCGGACGGGCGATCGCTGCGGAGTTCACGCCGACCTTGTCGGCGCCGACACCGAGAAGACGGGCGACGTCCTCCGCGGACCGCACGCCTCCCCCGACGGTCAGCGGGATGAAGACCTCTTCCGCGGTCCGCTGGACGACGTCGTAGGTGGTGGAGCGGTCATCGACCGTGGCGGTCACGTCGAGGAAGGTGATCTCGTCGGCGCCCTGCTCGTAGTACCGGCGGGCGAGCTCGACGGGGTCACCCATCTCGCGGAGGTTCTCGAAGTTGACGCCCTTGACGACTTTGCCCGCGGCGACGTCGAGACACGGGATGACCCGGCAGACGATCGACACGTCAGAGCCTCGCGTTGTGGATCGCCGTAACGAGGATGGCGCGGGCGCCGATCTCGTAGAGGGCGTCCATGACCTGGTTCACGGTCTTCCGCGGGCTCATCACCCGGACGGCCACCCACTCCGGGTCGCGCAGCGGCGAGATCGTCGGCGATTCGATCCCCGGCGCCAGCGCGACCGCCTGGTCGACGAGGTGTGCCGGCAGGTCGTAGTCGATGAGGACGTATCGGCGGGCGACCATCACACCGCGAAGACGTCGCAGCAGCGTGTCGGTGCCCTCCGCCTCCGTGGGCGCGCCGATGAGGACGGCCTCGGATTCCAGCAGCACCGGGCCGAAAATCTCGAGCCCCGCCTGCCGGAGGGTGGTGCCGGTGGAGACGACGTCGGCGACGGCGTCGGCGACGCCGAGCTGCACGGCTGACTCGACGGCGCCGTCGAGCGGCACCAGATCAACGGCGACGCCATGCTCGTCGAGGTAGGCGTCCACGAGGCCCGGGTAGGCGGTCGCGACGCGGAGCCCGTGGAGGTCGCTCAGTTCGCTGAAGCGTCCGGGAGGGCCTGCGAAGCGGAAGGTCGACCCGCCGAAGCCGAGGCGCTCCATCTCGCGGGCGCCCGGCATCCGGGCATCCAGCAGCAGGTCCCGGCCCGTGATGCCGACGTCGAGCGCGCCGGAGCCCACGTACGTGGCGATGTCCTTGGGGCGCAGGTAGAAGAACTCGACGTCGTTGACGGGGTCGATGACGTGGAGGTCTTTCGGGTCGCGGCGACCGGTGTATCCGGCCTCGGCGAGCATGTCAGCGGTGGTCTCGGCGAGCGATCCCTTGTTCGGGATGGCGATGCGCAGCATTGTCTGGCTTTCGATGACGTGGGGCGGTGCCCCGGGTGTGAGCGAGGACGAGGGCATCTCAGAGATGTCGGTAGACGTCCTCGAGAGTGAGCCCCTTCGCGAGCATGAGCACCTGCAGGTGGTAGAGCAGCTGCGAGATCTCCTCCGCCGTCTCCGCATCGGATTGGAACTCCGCCGCCATCCAGACCTCGGCGGCCTCCTCGACGATCTTCTTGCCGATCGCGTGGACGCCCCGGTCGAGCTGCGCCACAGTCCCCGAGCCCTCCGGGCGGGCCGCTGCAGTGGCGCTGAGTTCGGAGAACAGTCCGTCGAACGTCTTCACCACTCCAGGGTACCGGGCGGGCGCGGTCGGTCCGCTCGCGTGATGGGCGGTCCCGGCGCAGGCTCAGTGGTGGTGTGCGCCGGCGCGGGCGCGGAGGGCGGCGATGGCCGCGCCCGGGTCGCCCGCACCGAAGACGGCTGACCCGGCGACGAACGTGTCGGCGCCGGCTTCGGCGGCCTGCGCGATGGTCGATTCGGAGATGCCACCGTCGACCTGCAGCCACACCTGCGAGCCCCGACGCCGGGCCTCATCGGCGAGGCGGCGGAGCTTCGGCATCTGATCGGCCATGAAGCTCTGACCGCCGAAGCCCGGCTCCACGGTCATGACGAGGATCTGGTCGAACTCGTCGAGCACGTCGAACAGGCCTTCCACGGCCGTGCCGGGCTTGACCGCCACCCCGGCGCGCGCGCCGATGTCGCGTAGACGCCTCGCGAGTGCCACGGGATCGGTCGCCGCTTCCAGATGGAAGGTGACGGATGCCGCGCCGAGCTCGGCGTATCCGGGAGCGTTCCGATCGGCATCCGTGATCATGAGGTGCACGTCGAGCGGGACGGGACTGGTCGCCTGGATGCGCTCGACCATCTGCGGCCCGAAGGTGAGATTGGGCACGAAATGGTTGTCCATGACGTCGACGTGCACGAAGTCGGCCGTCGCGATGCGGGCGAGCTCCGCCTGCATGTTCACGAAGTCGGCGGCGAGGATGCTCGGATTGATGCGCACGGCGGAGGACACGTCAGCCATTATGTCTGGTCGGCCACGCGCCGCAGGAGCGTGATGGACATCGCGTCCGTGCCGTGCCGATGCGGCCACAGCTGCGCGCGGCCGGAGCCGTCCGCGGGCGCCGGGAGGTCGACCGGGGTCAGGCTGACGTCGCTGATCACCGCGCGGGCGTCGAGCTGCTCGAGGCGGCCGGGGAACTGCCGCTCCACCTCCGCGACCACGCCGGTGGTCTCGGCGAGGTGCGGCGAGCAGGTCACGTAGGCGACGATGCCACCGGGCGACAGTGCCTGAACGGCTGCGGCCAGAAGCTCCGCCTGCAGCGAGGTGAGTTCGGGCACATCACCCGGGGTCTTCCGCCACCGGGCCTCGGGGCGCCGACGCAGCGCGCCGAGGCCTGTGCACGGAGCATCGACGAGGATGCGGTCGTAGACGCCGCGGCCGGCGCGCGTGCGCCCGTCCTCCTCGGAGACCGGCACGTCGCCCGGGACGGCTGCGACGGAGGTGCGGACGAGCCGCGCCCGCGCGGGTGAGAGCTCGTTGGCTTCGAGGGAGGCGCCGTGCAGGTGGGCCTCGGCGGCGAGCACCGCGGTCTTCCCGCCGGGGGCGGCGCAGAGATCGAGCCACCGCTCCCCCGCGCGCACCGGCGTCGCGCGCGACAGGGCCAGCGCGGCGAGCTGCGATCCCTCATCCTGCACTCGCAGGGCGCCTTGCGAGGAACGGATGAGGGGCTCGGGGTCACCTCCGGCGAGTCGGAACCCGATCGGCGACTGTGTGGTCGGCGTCATGCCCTCGGGGATGTCGGCGATGCCCGGTAGTGCTGTCATCGTGACGGCGGGCGGTGCGTTGTCGGCGTCCAGGAGTGCGGTGAGCTCTTCCGCGCGCCCCTCGGCTGCGAGGGCGCGGCGGAGGGCGCGGATGACCCACACCGGGTGGGCGTACCGCACCGCGAGCTTCTCGTCGTCGGAGCGTGCGTCCGCCTCGATCTGCGCCAGCCACTCGGCCTCGTCGCATTCGGACACGCGCCGCATGACGGCGTTCGCGAAGCCGGTGGCCCTCCGCCCCGCGGCCTGACGCACGAGTTCGACGGTCTCGTTGACCGCCGCGTGCGGCGGCACGCGCGTCGCGAGCAGCTGGTGGGCACCCAGGCGCAGAGCGTCGAGGACCGGCGGGTCGATCGCGTCGGCCGCACGGCCCGCCGCCGCGGCGATGATGGCGTCGTAGGTGCCGATCCTGCGAAGCGTGCCGTAGGTCAGCTCGGTGGCGAGCCCCGCGTCGGCGGAGCTGAGCCCCGCCCGCTCGATCTCACGCGGCAGCAGCAGGTTGGCGTAGGCGTCGGTCGAGCGCACGGCGCTGATGACGTCGAAGGCGACTTCGCGTGCGGTGGTCATCGCGCCGCTCCGATCGGGTCGAAGCGCGGCTCGTCGTCTCGCAGCCCCCGCCACCAGTCCGCGGCCGCCATCGCACCCTTGCCGGCGGGCTGAACGGTCGTGAGGACGATGGTGCCCTCCCCCGTGCCGACGAGGACCCGCTTGTCGACGAACGCGAGTGCCCCGGGAGCGAGGTCGGCGTCCGGCCCGAGGGCAGCGGCGAGGATCTTCACGCGCTGGCCGCCGAGCTGCGCGTGGGCGCCGGGTTCGGGCGTGGTGCCTCGGTAGCGGTCGAGCACACGAACCGCCGGCTGGCTGAAGTCGAGCGCCCCGTCGACGATCGTGAGCTTCGGCGCGAGGGTCGCTTCTCCTTCCTGCGGCACGGCCCGGGCGGTGCCGGCGCCGATGCCGTCCACGACACCCACCACCAGCGGCGCGCCCTCTTCGGCGAGGGCCGCAAGCACCTCGCCCGCTGTCGCGCCGCGCGGGATGTCCCAGCGGAGCTGGGCGAACACGTCACCGGCGTCGAGCTGCGGCACGAGCTGGAAGACCGCGGCGCCCGTCGTCCGGTCCCCCGCGATCAGCGCGTGCTGCACGGGAGCGGCGCCACGCCAGGCGGGGAGCAGGGAGAAGTGCAGGTTGATCCAGCCGTGCTCGGGGATCGACAGCAGCGGCTCACGGACCAGCCCGCCGTAGGCGACGATGACGCCGAGGTCGGGTTCGTGCGCGGCGATCGCTGCGGTCGCCTCCTCGTCGAGCCGATCCGCCTTGATGACCGGGATGCCGAGCTCGGTCGCCGCTGCGGCGACCGGTGACGGGGTCAGGACGCGCTTGCGTCCCAGGGGCGCGTCGCGACGCGTGACCACCGCGACGACCTCGTGACCCGAAGCGACGAGGGCTCGGAGGGAGGGGACGGCCGGGTCTGGTGTTCCGGCGAAAACGACGCGCATGCTGGTCCTCACAGATCGAGCTCGGGCACATCGAGCCGAACTTTGAGTGTAGTCCGGGGTGCCCCCCGCACCCCCCGGCCGCGCCCCGCGACGGCGTGGGCGATGACGGAGGCGCGAAGCTGTTCGGCCACCTCACGGCCGTGCGCGTAGTCGACGCGCACCAGTGCACGGACCGAGCCCTCCGCCCCCGGGACGGGACCGAGCACGGCGCCCGCGTCGAGGTGGGGGACGCTCTGTCTGAGATCACGGAGCGCGGCGTCGACCGCGGGCGCGGTGCCCTCGACCGACGCGACCCTGACGCTGGGCGGCATCAGCAGCGGGGCACGATCGGCCAGTTCAGCGCGCGCGTAGGCGGCGTGCGTCCAGGTCGCCAGCGCCCGTGCCACGGGGCCAATGACCCCGACGAGGTGGACAGGTGCACCGGGCGCTGCCAAGGCTGCGGCATTCGACCACCAGCGCAGGCAGGATTCCCCGATGCGCAGCTGCTCGGCCATGAGCATCTTGTCACCGTCGAGGAGCACGATCGCGCGGTAGCCGCCCGCGGCGTGCGGCTCGGCTCCGCGGGTGGCGATGACCAGCGCAGGGCGATCGTCGACCGCCGAGACGGGGTGGTCGCCGTCGGCGATGATGATGCGGATGCCGGGGAACGCCCGGCCCAGCTCGTCGGCGGTGCGTTCGCTTCCCGATGACGCCATCCGGAATCGGGTCCCGCCGCACTTCCCGCAGCTCCAGCCGGGAGCCGAGCGCCCGCACCACGCGCAGTCCGGGACCGCTCCGGCACGTCGCGCCCGGAGTGGACCGGCGCAGTGCGTGCAGCGCGCGGGGGTCCGGCATTCGGCGCAGACGAGAACCGGAGAGTACCCGGGCCGGGCCACCTGAACGAGGACGGGTCCGTGCTGGAGCCCCTCCCGCGCTGCGGCGAAGGCGCTGGAGGGCACCCGCACGCCGCGGGATTCCGCCTCGTGAGTGGCGGAGAGCACCACCCGCGGACTCGGACGCCTCGCGGCGCCGATCTCGCGGACCCAGCCGACGTGGACGAGACGCTCGACGTCGGTCGTGCGCGTGTGTCCGGCGAACACCAGCGCCGATCCCTCGCTCTCCTGACGGACCAGGGCCGCGTCACGCGCGTGGACGGCCGGGCTGAGCGGCTCCGCCAGCAGCGGGTCGCCGTCATCCCAGACCAGCACCAGCCCCACGTCGTGCGCCGGGGCGTACACGGTGGACCGGTTGCCCACGACGATGCACGGCACCGGGCGGAGCATGCGCAGGTAGCTCGTGAAACGCTCCGGTCCGGAGCGACGCGCGTCGTCGCGGAGAACCGCGTCGCCGGGCACGCACTCCGCCAGCGCCTCCAGGACCTGGCTCTGGTCCCGGTGATCGGGGACGACGATGAGGGTGCTCCGCCCCGCGGCGAGGGTCTGGGTCGCGAGCGCGGCGACCAGATCCGCCCAGGCTCCCCGAGGCGCCCCGCCCACGGAGGGGAACGGCGGGGCTTCGAGCGCGACGCGCTCCCCTGCGCGGGCCGCCTCGGCGAGGCCCGGGTAGGCGTCGAGCAGCGCGGTCGCGCGCTCAGCGGCATCCGATCCGACGATCGGCGCGTCGGGGTCCTCCGCCGCGAGCCACGCCTTCTCCGCGCGCACCATGCGCTTCGGGACGGCGAGACGGAGCACGTCGCTCGCGGATCCCGCGGCACGGTCGGCGACCTTCCTCGCGAGGTCGTACAGGCTCCGCGGCAGCAGCTCGATCGGCGACACCACGTCTGCGAGCTCCGACAGCGGCCGGCCACCGGGTTCGGCCTCGCCCCGTTCGACGAGCCAGCCTTCCACCATGCGACCGGCGCTGCGCAACGGTACCTTGACCCGCACGCCGGGACGGGCGAGCCCGACGAGCTTCTCAGGGATCGCGTAGTCGAACAGCCGGTCCAGTTGCGGCAGCGGCGAGTCCAGCAGGACCCGCGCGACGCTCGTCACGACGGATCAGAGTCCGGCGGCGGCGCGGAGCGCGTCGACGCGGTCGGTGCGCTCCCACGTGAACTCGGGCAGCTCGCGCCCGAAATGCCCGTAGGCCGCTGTCCGCGCGTAGATCGGGCGCAGCAGGTCGAGGTCGTCGATGATCGCCTGCGGGCGCAGGTCGAAGACATCGTGGATCGCGGCGGTGATCGCCTCCTCGGAGACGTGACCGGTGCCGAAGGTCTCGACGTAGAGCCCGACGGGTGCGGCACGGCCGATGGCGTAGGCGACCTGCACCTCGAGCCGGTCGGCGAGACCTGCCGCGACGGCGTTCTTCGCGACCCACCGCATCGCATAGGCGGCCGACCGGTCGACCTTCGACGGGTCCTTGCCGCTGAATGCTCCACCACCGTGGCGGGCGGCCCCGCCGTAGGTGTCGATGATGATCTTGCGGCCGGTGAGACCGGCGTCGCCCTTGGGGCCGCCGACCACGAACGGACCGGCGGGGTTGATCACGTAGCGGACGTCCGAGACGTCGAGTCCGGTCTGCGCGAGCACGGGGTCGATGACTTCGGCCTGCACAGCGGCGCGGAGGGCGGCGAGCGAGATGTCGGGGTGGTGCTGGGTGGACAGCACGACGGTGTCGACGGTGCGGGGCGTGGTTCCGTCGTAGCCGAGGGTCACCTGCGTCTTGCCGTCGGGACGCAGGAACGGCAGCGCTCCCGAGCGGCGGGCCTCGGTGAGACGCTCGGCGAGGCGGTGCGCCGTCCAGATCGCCATCGGCATGTACTGCGGGGTCTCGTTCGTCGCGTACCCGAACATGATGCCCTGGTCGCCGGCGCCGAGGGCGTCGAGCGCGTCGACCGATCCGCATTCACGCTGCTCGAGGGCGTTGTCGACGCCGGCGGCGATGTCACCGGACTGCTCCCCGATCGACACGGTCACACCGCACGAGTCGCCGTCGAAACCGGTGTCGGACGATGTGTAGCCGATGCGGTTGACCACACGCCGGACGATGCCGGGGATGTCGGCGTACCCGTCGGTGCGCACCTCGCCTGCCACGTGCACGAGGCCCGTCGTGACGAGCGTCTCCACCGCGACGCGGCTGCCGGCGTCTTCGGCGAGGAGCGCGTCGAGGATGCTGTCGGAGATCTGGTCGCAGATCTTGTCGGGGTGGCCTTCGGTCACGGATTCCGACGTGAACAGACGCAGCGAGGTCATCGGTACTCCAGGAGCGCGGATCGGGGGTGTGAAACCATCATGCCCGCGGTCCCCGACACGGGGGACTCACGGGCATGAGGATGACGCCGGATGGCGTCAGAAGGGGGTCGTCGAGCTCACTCGGCGGCGCGCAGGCGCAGCTTGTCCTCGTGGATCTCGTGCAGCGCGATGGTGAGGGGCTTGTCCTCGATGTTCGAGTCGACGAGCGGACCGACGTTGTCGAACAGGTTCCCCTCGTGGAGGTCGGAGTAGTAGTCGTTGATCTGACGCGCGCGCTTGGATGCGTAGATCACGAGCTGGTACTTCGAGTCGACCTTGTCGAGCAGTGCGTCGATGGGCGGGTCGATGATGCCCTGGTCACGGTTGGCCATGGTGGTCCTCCAGGATCGAGAGGTGGGAAGTCTGTGCGCGCCGAGCGGGCGCGGCATCCGACCAGTCTACAGGGTCGAGAGGCCGGTGCCGCGGCGATCACCCGGCGAGGCCGGCGACCTCCGCCGCCGCACGAGCGACGTCGTCGTTGACGACGCGGTAGTCGAACTCGTTCTGCGACGCCAGCTCGACTCGCGCCGTCTTCAGGCGCCGGGTGCGCTCCTCGTCGCCTTCGGTGCCCCGGCCCACGAGGCGGTTGACCAGCTCGTCCCAGCTCGGCGGCAGCAGGAACACGAGGGTCGCGTCGGGGGCCGCGGCCCGCACCTGGCGGGCGCCCTGCAGGTCGATCTCCAGCAGGACGGTGCGACCCTCGGCGAGGGCCTCGTCGATCGGGCGACGCGGCGTGCCGTACCGGTACGCGTTGTGCACCGTCGCGTGCTCGAGCAGCTCACCGTCGGCGATGAGCCGGTCGAACTCGGCGTCGTCCACGAAGTAGTAGTGCTCCCCCTCGACCTCGCCGGGACGCGGAGGTCGCGTCGTGGCAGACACCGACAGCAGGATCTCGGGGTGATGCTCCTTGATGTGCGCGGCGACGGTGCCCTTGCCGACGGCGGTGGGGCCCGCGAGCACGAGGAGGCGGCTGCGCCCGCCGCGGGCGGTCGGCTCAGGCAGCCGACGGTCGAGGAACTCCGTCAGCGCGACGCGCTGGCGCACGCCCAGCCCGCCGACCTTCTTGACGGGCGAGATCCCGAGCTCGGCGAGGATCCGGTCGCGCTTTCCCTCGCCGATGGCCGGGATCGCGGTGAGGAACTCGGTGACACGCATCGCGGCGGCGGCCGAGGCCGGCTCAGCCCATGCCCGACGCAGCAGGTCCTGCGGCGTGATGACGCGGCTCGTCACATCGCGCTTGAGACCGGCGCGCTCGCGGCGCGCGGCGACGGCCCGGCGGGATGCCGCGGCGCGGTCGACCTCGGGAGGGGTACGGGAGTCAGGCATTGAGGGCGTCCAGGAGCTCGGAGTTGTGGTGGTCGATGGCGGCGGCGATCCCGTCGGGGCCGGCGCCGAGGATGCTGCGGCTGGCGCTGGCGAGCACCTGCGGCGCGAGAGGCCCGAAAAGGATTCGGATGTCCTCGAGCCGGGCGCCCTGTGCACCGAAGCCGGGTGCGAGGATGGGCGCGCGCAGGAGCGCCTCGTCGGTCAGGCCGAGTTCGGCGCGGTCGACGGTGGCGCCGACGACGAACCCGACGGGGCCCAGGCGGTCCTCCCCCACGGCGACGGACGAGTTCACCGCCCCGGCGCGCTGGGCGACCCAGTCGGCGACCGTCTGTCCGCGTTCGGCGTCGACCACGGTGACCTCGGCGGACTGGAGCCCACGGGCCTCGGGGTTGCTGGTCGCGGCGAGCACGAACAGGCCCTTCTCCTCGCGCACGGCCACGCCGACGGTGCCCGCCAGCGAGTCCGGGCCGAGATAAGGACTGATCGTCACGGCATCCGATTCCAGCGGCGAACCGCTCGCGAGCCACGCCTGCGCGTAGCCGTCCATGGTGCTGCCGATATCGCCGCGCTTGGCATCGGCGATCACGATGAGACCTCCGGCGCGGGCCGCGGCGATGACCTCTTCGAGGGCGGCGAACCCCGCGGATCCGTAGCGCTCGAAGAACGCGACCTGCGGCTTCACGACGCCCACGCGGCCGGCGGCCGCCTCGACGACCCGGAGGCCGAACTCACGGACGCCGGATGCCGCGGCATCCAGCCCCCACTCCTGCAGCAGACCCGCGTGCGGGTCGATGCCGACGCACAGCTGACCGCGGGCGTCGATCGCCGCAGCCAGCCGGGCACCGAATGAGGTCACACCGACGCCTTCCGCTCGAGGGCGTACTCCTGGAGGCTCTTCACGGCGAAGCCCTCGCGGAGGACGGGCATGGCCGAGACCGCCGCGCCGAGCACGGCCATCGTCGTGAACAGCGCCTTGTCGGCGGCGACGGCCGCGGCGCGGATCTCGTACCCGTCGGCGCGGGCGATGCCGCCCGAGGGGGTGTTGACGATGATGTCGATCTCGCCCGCGTTGATCAGGTCGACGATGTTCGACTCGCCGGACTCCTGCGTCTCGGAGTACTTCGAGACGACGTCGACCGAAATCCCGTTGCGCGCGAGGATCTCTGCGGTGCCCTCCGTCGCCGTGAGCCGGAAGCCGAGCTCCTGCAGGCGGTGAGCGGGCAGGATGACGGCACGCTTGTCGTCATCGGCGACCGAGAGGAACACAGTTCCCGAGGTCGGCATGCCGCCGTAGGCCGCGGCCTGGCTCTTCGCGAACGCGGTCGGGAAGTCGCGGTCGATGCCCATGACCTCGCCGGTCGAGCGCATCTCGGGGCCGAGCACCGAGTCGACGGTGCGGCCGTCGGCGGTGCGGAACCGCTTGAACGGGAGCACGGCCTCCTTGACCGCGACGGGGGCGTCCAGCGGCACGCGCGAGCCGTCCTGCTCGGGGAGCAGGCCTTCCGCGATCAGCTCGGCGATCGTGGCGCCGGCCATGATGCGGCTCGCGGCCTTCGCCATGGGGATCCCGAGCGCCTTGGAGACGAACGGGACGGTGCGCGAGGCGCGGGGGTTGGCCTCGATGACGTAGAGCACCCCGGCGGACACCGCGAACTGCACGTTGAGGAGGCCGCGGACGCCGACGCCCTCAGCGATCGCGTGGGTCGCGGTGCGGACGCGATCGATCTCGGTGCGACCGAGCGACATCGGTGGGAGGGTGCAGGACGAGTCGCCGGAGTGGATGCCGGCCTCCTCGAGGTGCTCCATGACGCCGCCGATGTAGAGGGTCTCGCCGTCGAACAGCGCGTCGACGTCGATCTCCACGGCGTCGTCGAGGAAGCGGTCCACGAGCAGCGGCGCGTCGGGTCCGATGATCGCCTGGTCGGCGACGCGGACGAAGTAGTCGTGCAGGCTCGCGGTGTCGTAGACGATCTCCATGCCGCGGCCGCCGAGCACGAAGCTCGGGCGGACGAGCACGGGGTACCCGATCTCCTCGGCGATCGCGACGGCGCCGGCCTCGTCGACGGCGGTGCCGTGACGGGGGGCGGTGAGCCCGGCGCGCTCGAGCAGCTGCGAGAACAGCTCGCGCTCCTCGGCGATGTCGATCGCGGCGGGCTTGGTGCCGAGGATCGTGTACCCGGCCTCCTCGATGCCCTTCGCCAAGCCCAGCGGCGTCTGTCCGCCGAGCTGGCAGACGACACCGAGGATCTCGCCCGACTGCGCTTCGGCGTGCAGCACCTCGAGGACGTCTTCGAGGGTCAGCGGCTCGAAGTAGAGCCGGTCACTGGTGTCGTAGTCGGTCGAGACGGTCTCGGGGTTGCAGTTGACCATGATCGTCTCGTAACCGGCATCCGACAGTGCGAACGAGGCGTGCACGCACGAGTAGTCGAACTCGACGCCCTGACCGATGCGGTTCGGGCCCGACCCGATGATGACGATCTTCTGGCGCTCGCTGGGCGTGACCTCGGTCTCGCGGTCGTACGACGAGTAGTGGTACGGCGTGAGAGCCGGGAACTCGCCCGCGCAGGTGTCGACGGTCTTGTAGACCGGGCGCAGCTGCAGATCGTGGCGGAGGCTCCGCACCTCTGCCTCGCCGAGGCCCCGCAGCTGCGCGATCTGGGCGTCGCTGAAGCCGTGGTCCTTGGCGATCCGGAGGGTCTCGAGGTTCAGCTCGGGGGCGGCCGCGATAAAGTCGGCGACCTCGTTGATGAGCATCATCTGGTCGAGGAACCACGGGTCGATGGCGGTCGCCTCGAACGCCTGCTCCATCGTGGCGCCCTTGCGCAGGGCCTGCTGGAGCACGACGATGCGGCCGTCGGTCGGGGTCTTCGCGATCTCGAGGAGCTCCTCGACGGTGCGATCCTCGGGGCCCCAGTGGAAGCTGGAGCCGCGCTTCTCGAGCGAGCGGAGCGCCTTCTGCAGCGCGGTCGTGTAGTTGCGGCCGATCGCCATCGCCTCTCCGACCGACTTCATGGTGGTCGTGAGCGTCGTGTCCGCGGCGGGGAACTTCTCGAAGTTGAAGCGGGGCACCTTCACGACGACGTAGTCGAGCGTCGGCTCGAAGCTCGCCGGCGTCGCCTGGGTGATGTCGTTCGGGACCTCGTCGAGGCGGTAGCCGATGGCGAGCTTGGCGGCGAGCTTGGCGATCGGGAAGCCGGTCGCCTTCGAGGCGAGGGCCGACGAGCGCGAGACGCGCGGGTTCATCTCGATGACGATGATGCGACCGGATGCCGGGTCGACGGCGAACTGGATGTTGCAGCCGCCGGTGTCCACGCCCACGGCGCGAATGATGTCGATGCCGATGTCGCGGAGCTTCTGGTACTCGCGGTCGGTGAGGGTGAGCGCCGGGGCGACCGTGATCGAGTCGCCGGTGTGCACGCCGACGGGGTCGACGTTCTCGATGGAGCAGACGACGACCGTGTTGTCGGACGTGTCGCGCATGAGCTCGAGCTCGTACTCCTTCCAGCCGAGGATGGACTCCTCCAGGAGCACCTCGGTCGTCGGGGAGTCGCGAAGGCCCGCGCCCCCGATGCGGCGGAGGTCCTCCTCGTTGTACGCGAAGCCCGAGCCGAGGCCGCCCATCGTGAAGGAGGGACGGACCACGAGCGGGTAGCCGAGCTGCTCGGCGCCGGCGAGGAGGTCGTCCATCGTGTGCGCGATGACCGACTTCGCGACGTCGGCGCCCGCTTCGAGGACGAGCTCCTTGAAGATCTGGCGGTCCTCGCCCTTGCGGATGGCGTCGACCTTGGCGCCGATGAGCTCGACGTCGTACTTCTCGAGGATGCCGCGGTCGTGCAGGGCCATCGCCGCGTTCAGCGCCGTCTGGCCACCGAGGGTCGGCAGGATCGCGTCGGGCTTCTCCTTCGCGATGATCGTCTCGATGACCTCGGGGGTGATCGGCTCGATGTAGGTCGCGTCGGCGAAGTCGGGGTCGGTCATGATCGTCGCCGGGTTCGAGTTGACGAGGATGACGCGGACGCCTTCCTCTCGCAGCACGCGGCACGCCTGGGTGCCGGAGTAGTCGAACTCGCAGGCCTGACCGATGACGATCGGACCGGAGCCGATGACGAGGACGCTCTGGATATCGTCGCGCTTAGGCATTCTTCTTGGTCTCCAGGGTCGCGATCACGAGGTCGCGGAAGCGGTCGAACAGGTAGTTGGCATCGTGCGGGCCGGCAGCGGCCTCCGGGTGGTACTGCACGCTGAAGGCGGGGATGTCGAGGGCGCGCAGGCCTTCCACGACGTTGTCGTTGAGGCCCACGTGGCTGACCTCGACGCGGCCGTAGCCGTTCGGGCTCTCGACGACGCCCTCGATCGGCGCGTCGACGGCGAACCCGTGGTTGTGGGCGGTGATCTCGACCCGGCCGGTGGTCTTGTCGAGGACCGGCTGGTTGATGCCGCGGTGGCCGAAGGGGAGCTTGTAGGTGCCGAAGCCGAGCGCACGCCCGAACAGCTGGTTGCCGAAGCAGATCCCGAAGAACGGGAGCCCTGCATCGAGCACCTCGCGCAGGAGCCCGACATGGCGATCGGATGCCGCCGGGTCACCGGGTCCGTTCGAGTAGAAGACGGCGACGGGGTCGATGGCGCGGATGTCCTCGATGGTCGTCGACTGCGGCAGCACGTGCACCTCGAAGCCGCGGGCGGCGAGGTTGTTCACGGTGGCCTGCTTCACGCCGAGGTCGAGGATCGCGAGGTTGCCGATCCGCTCCCCCACCGCGGGCGTCACCTCGGCGACGGGGACGGAGACGTCGGCCGACAGGTTGAGCCCCGTCATCTCGGGGGCCTCGCGCACGATGCGCAGCTGCTCATCGTCGCTGAGAGACGCGGCATCCCCGGAGAACACACCGCCGCGCATCGAACCGGCCGAGCGGAGCACGCGCGTCACGGCGCGGGTGTCGATGCCGCTGATGCCGACGATGCCGTCGCGGACGAGGGCGTCCTCGAGCGAGTGGTCGGCGCGCCAGTTCGACACGATGCGCGAGGGGTCGCGGACGATGTAGCCGGCGACCCAGATGCGACGGGACTCGTGGTCCTCGCCGTTCATGCCGGTGTTGCCGATGTGGGGCGCGGTCTGGAGGACGATCTGCCCCGCATAGGACGGGTCGGTGATCGTCTCCTGGTAGCCGGTCATGGCCGTCGCGAAGACGACCTCGCCGAGCGTCGTGCCGCGGGCGCCGTAGGCGTGTCCGGGGTGGCGGGAGCCGTCTTCGAGGACGAGGACGGCGGGCTCGGGAGCCTGGAATCTCGTGGGGATGCTCATGCGTCGCTTCCGGGGGTCTGCGGAGTGGTGGAGGGAGTCGGGGAGGGCGCGGCGACCTCGGGCGTGCCGATCGCGCTGATCGCGTCGGCGAGGGCCTTCGCGGAGAGGTCCTGCGGGCGGAGGTAGCTGTCGACCGTGTCGCCGGAGTCGGCGGTCCAGGTCACGCGCACGAGGCCGTCGCGTTCGACGACCCGGTCGATCGCGACCGTCGCCTGCGCGACGTCCGTGATCCGTGCCGCGTCGAGGAACACGCGCGACTGACCGGTGAGGTCGAGGGCCACGCCGCGGTCGGTGACCGTCACCGCGACACGGGACCGGAACGCGAGGCCGCGGATCGCGAGGCGCTCGAGCGGGTCGCCGTGGCGGGTGGTCGCCACATAGAGCCCGCGGGAGTGCAGCGTCTCGACGGCGCCCGCGGGCGCCTCCCCGACCGGCGCGGCGATGCCGGCGTCGCGGCGTCCGCGTCGTCGCCAGGCGCGCATGCCGAGGACGACGAGCACGACCGCGAGGGCGAGCATCAGGAGGAGGGCGACCTCACGGGTCATGCGGGCTCACCTCCTGCGAGTTCGGCGCCGCCCACGACCTCGCCATCGCGGACGGTCTGCGTGCCGCGGAAGAAGGTCGCGCGCACCTCGCCGGGGAGTTCGCGCTCGAGGTACGGCGAGTTGACGCTGCGCCCGCGGAGGTCCGCAGTCGTGAACGTGCGCACCGGGGCGGGGTCGTAGAAGGTGAAGGATGCCGCTTCTCCCACGGCGATGGGAGTGCCGGCATCCGCGAGCCGGCCGATGCGGGCGGGGGCCGACGACATGACACGCGCGACGTCGTCCCAGCCGAGCAGGCCCGTCTCGACCATCGCGGCATGCACGACCCGCAGGGCGGATTCGAGCCCGACCATGCCGTTCGCCGCGGCCTGCCACTCGCACGTCTTCGCCTCCGCGGGGTGGGGCGCGTGGTCGGTCGCGACGATGTCGATCGTGCCGTCGGCGAGCCCCTCGCGCACCGCGAGCACGTCCTCGTCGCGGCGGAGCGGCGGGTTGACCTTGTAGCGCGGGTCGTAGCCGCGCACGAGCTCCTCGGTGAGGAGGAGGTGGTGCGGGGTGACCTCGGCGGTGACGTTGATGCCGCGCTTCTTGGCCCACCGGATCAGGTCGACGGAGCCGGCCGTGGAGAGGTGGCAGACGTGCAGGCGCGAGCCGACGTGCTCGGCGAGGAGGACATCGCGGGCGATGATCGACTCTTCGGCGACGGCCGGCCAGCCGGTGAGGCCGAGCTCCGCCGAGACGACGCCCTCGTTCATCTGCGCGCCTTCGGTGAGCCGCGGGTCCTGCGCGTGCTGCGCCACGACGCCGTCGAACGCCTTCACGTATTCGAGCGCGCGGCGCATGATGAGCGGGTCGAAGACGCAGAAGCCGTCGTCGCTGAAGACGCGCACCCGCGCCCTGGAGGACGCCATCGCGCCGAGCTCGGCGAGCCGCTCGCCCTTCTGCCCGACGGTGACGGCGCCGATCGGCTGGACGTGCACGTACCCGGCTGCCTCGCCGAGAGCGAGCTCCTGCTCGACGACACCGGCGGTGTCGGCGACCGGGGAGGTGTTGGGCATCGCGAAGACGGTCGTGAACCCGCCGGCCGCAGCGGCGCGGGACCCCGTGAGGATCGTCTCGGACGCCTCGTAGCCGGGTTCACGAAGGTGCGTGTGGAGGTCGACGAGACCGGGGAGGGCGAGGAGGCCGTCGGCGTCGACGACGCGCGCGCCGGCGGGGGCCGAGACGGTGCCGACCGCGGTGATGACGCCGCCTTCGACCAGGATGTCGGCGGCGTCGCCGCCCTGGACCCGTGCTCCGCGGATGAGGGTTGCTGCGCTCATCGGCCGTCCTCCTCTGCGTTCGTGGTGTCCCGCTCGCCCGCCAGCAGCAGGTACAGCGCCGCCATGCGCACCGACACACCGTTCGCGACCTGTTCGAGGACGGTCGACTGTGGCGAATCGGCGGCGTCGGCGGAGATCTCCATGCCCCGGTTCATGGGTCCGGGGTGCATGACAATGCTAGTCGCCGGAAGGCGGCCCAGCCGCGCGGCATCCAGTCCCCACCGCCGCGAATACTCCCGCTCAGTCGGGAAATAGGCCGCGTTCATGCGTTCGAGCTGGATGCGGAGCATCATGACGGCGTCGGGGCCGGCTGCGAGGGCCTCATCGAGGTCGTAGAGCACGCGGACGGGCCACGCCGTGACGTCCTGCGGCACGAGGGTGGGCGGGGCGACCAAGGTGACCTCGGCGCCGAGGGTCGTCAGCAGCCACACGTTCGAGCGGGCGACGCGGGAATGGAGCACATCGCCGACGATCGTGACGCGGAGCCCCGCGAGGTCGCGGCCGCGGCTGTCGTCACCGAAGAAGCGCTTGCGGATCGTGAACGCGTCGAGGAGCGCCTGCGTGGGGTGCTCATGCGTCCCGTCGCCGGCGTTGAGGACGCCGGCCGAGATCCAGCCGCTCGTGGCGAGGGTGTGCGGGGCGCCGGACGCACCGTGCCGGATGACCACGGCATCCGCCCCCATCGCCTGCAGGGTCTGGGCGGTGTCCTGGAGCGACTCGCCCTTGGAGACCGATGAGCCCTTGGCGGAGAAGTTGATGACATCGGCGGAGAGCCGCTTCGCGGCGGCTTCGAACGAGATCCGGGTGCGGGTGGAGTCCTCGAAGAAGAGGTTGACCACCGTCTTGCCGCGGAGGGTCGGGAGCTTCTTGATCTCGCGGGACTGGGTGTCGCGCATGTCCTCGGCGACGTCGAGGATGCGGAGGGCGTCGATGCGACCGAGCGTCTTGGTGTCGAGGAGGTGCCTCATGATGCGATCGTCACCTCGTCGGCATCGTCGATCTCCGCGAGCCGGACGTTGACCCGCTCCTCGCGGGCGCTCGGCAGGTTCTTGCCGACGAAGTCGGGGCGGATCGGCAGTTCGCGGTGGCCGCGATCGACGAGGATCGCCAGGCGCACCGACGCGGGGCGGCCGATGTCCTGCAGCGCGTCGAGCGCCGCGCGGATCGACCGGCCCGAGAACAGCACGTCGTCGACGAGGACGACCGTCTTCCCGTCGACTCCCCCGGCAGGGATCTCCGTCGGGCGGGGCGTCCGCGTCGGGTGACGGTGCAGATCGTCGCGGTACATCGTGACGTCGAGAGAGCCGACCGGGACGGTGACGCCGGTGAACGTGGCGATGAGGGCGCCGATGCGTTCGGCGAGGGTGACGCCGCGGGTGGGGATTCCGAGGAGCACGAGCCCGTCCGGGCCTTTGTTCGACTCGAGGATCTCGTGCGAGATGCGCGTGAGTGCGCGGGCGATGTCGGCATCGTGCAGAACGGTGCGCGAGGTCATCCGCCGCTCCCTTCTCCGCCTCACAGGACGGTGTTAAAGGTTGCTGTGGTTCCGTATTCAGTCTAGCCGGATGCCGGAACCCGGCCGCACCGCGTGACGACGCTGCCCGGCGCGCCGACAGAAAACCTCCGGACTGAATTCGGAACACCGAGACGCTCCGAACCCGACGCCGCCCCGCCGGCCGGGAACGACGACGGGCCCGGGAGTCACCTCCCGGGCCCGCGCAGAATCGGGTCAGCCCGCGCGCGAGATCCGCGCCAGGACCCCGTGGACGAACGAGCCGGAGTCCTCGGTGGAGAACTCCTTCGCGAGCTCCACCGCCTCGTCGATCGCGACGGCGGTGGGGACCTCGTCGTTGTAGACGATCTCCCACACGCCGATCCGGAGGATCGCGCGGTCGACCGCCGGCATCCGCTCGAGCTTCCAGTCACGCGCGTGCGTGACGATCTGCTCGTCGATCTCGTCGCGGTTGTCGATGACGCCGTCGACGATCTCGCGGGCGTAGAGCCAGGAGGCTTCACGGGCCGGCTCGCTCGCGGCGCGCTTCGCCTCGGCCGCGAGGGTGACCGCCAGCTCATCGCCGCGGACGTCGGCCTGGAAGAGGATGTCGAGCGCGCGCTTGCGCGCCTTGCTCCGAGCGCTCATCGGGGGGTCAGCTCACGCGGCCGAGGTAATCCCCGGTGCGCGTGTCGACCTTGACCTTGGTGCCCTGCTCGACGAACAGCGGCACCTGGATCTCGTAGCCGGTCTCGAGGGTCGCGGGCTTGGTGCCGGCCGACGAGCGATCGCCCTGCAGGCCCGGCTCGGTGTAGGTGATCTCCAGCACGACCGACGCGGGCAGCTCGATGTAGAGCGGGTTGCCGTTGTTGAGCGCGATCTGGACCTGCTGGTTCTCGAGCAGGTAGTTCGCGGCGTCGCCGACGACCGTCGCCGAGACGTTGAGCTGGTCGTAGTCGGCGACGTCCATGAAGACAAAGCTCTCGCCGTCGTTGTAGAGGTAGGTGAAGTCGCGGCGGTCGACGTTCTCGATCTCGATCTTCGTGCCCGCGTTGTAGGTGCGGTCGACAACCTTGCCGCTGACGACGTTCTTCAGCTTGGTGCGCACGAACGCACCGCCCTTGCCGGGCTTGACGTGCTGGAACTCCACGACGCTCCAGAGCTGCCCGTCGATGGACAGGACGACGCCGTTCTTGATGTCTGCGGTGGATGCCATGAGTGTGGGGTTTTCCGTTCAGTGGAGTTCGGGGCCGGTACGGCCGACAAACGAGTCTACGGGATGCCGCGCCGCGCGCTCCCGAATCGGGTTCCCGCCCCCCGCGGGGCGTCCCGGTTCAGCCCTCGATGACCTCGACCAGTCGCTCGACGGCCTCGGCGTACCCCGCGATCCCCTTGCCGATGACGTGGACGACGGCGACGTCGGCGACGTAGGAGTGGTGCCGGAAGGACTCCCGCGCCATCACGTCGGAGATGTGGACTTCGGCGACGGGGAGGCTGACCCCCGAGAGCGCATCGCGGAGGACGACGGAGGTGTGGGTGAGACCGCCGGGGTTGATCACGATGCCGGCGCAGTCGGTGCGCGCCGCGTGGATCGCGTCGAGGAGGACGCCCTCGTGGTTGCTCTGCACCGCGCGCACCTCGTAGCCACGGGCGGCGGCAGCCTCGGTGACGAGCGCCTCCACGTCGTCGAGTGTGTCGGTGCCGTACAGCGCGGGCTCGCGCGTGCCGAGAAGGTTGAGGTTCGGGCCGTTGACGAGGAGCAGGCGTCGATCAGAGGTCACGTCAGCACCCTAGCGATCGGAGGACGCGGGTCATTCCGCGATCTCCTGGTAGGCCGTGAACAGGAGCGACTCGTCGGGCGCCTGCATGACGGTCGGTTTGCCGATGCCGTCCAGCACGATGAAGCGCAGCATGCCCGCACGGGTCTTCTTGTCGCGCTGCATGACGCCGAGCAGGTGCTGCCAGCCGTCCATCCGGTAACCGGTGGGAAGACCGAGCAGGTCGAAGATCCGGCGGTGACGCGCGACGTCGTCGTCCGAGAGGCGACCGGCCAGGCGTGCGAGCTCGGCGGCGTACATCATGCCGATCGAGATCGCGGCGCCGTGGCGCCAGCGGTAGCGCTCGGCGTGTTCGATGGCGTGACCGAGGGTGTGCCCGTAGTTCAGCACTTCGCGAAGGCCCGCCTCGCGGAAGTCCTCGCTGACCACGCGAGCCTTCATCTCGATCGCCAGCTCGATGCAGCGGCGGAACGCGTCGCTGGTCGTGTCGACGGCGGCCTCGGGATCGGCTTCGATGATGTCGAGGATCTCGGGGAACCAGATGAATCCCGCCTTGACGACCTCGGCGAACCCAGCGACCGCCTCGTTGCGCGGCAGCGTGTCGAGGGTGTCGAGGTCGCACACCACCGCGCGCGGGGCCCAGAACGCTCCGACGAGGTTCTTCCCCTCGGCGGTGTTGACCCCGGTCTTCCCGCCGACGGCGGCGTCGACCATGCCGAGGACGGTGGTCGGGACCTGGATCACCTGGACGCCGCGGAGCCAGGATGCCGCGACGAACCCGGCGAGGTCGGTCACAGCGCCGCCGCCGAAGCCGATGACGGCGTCGGTGCGGGTGAAATCGGCCTGGCCCAGGACCTGCCAGCAGAAGGCGGCGACCTCGATGCGCTTGCCGTCTTCGGCGTCGGGAACCTCCGCGGTCAGGACCTCGAGGGTCCCGTCCTCGAGCAGCTGCTCGCGGAGGGCGGCGGCCTTCGCTCCGAGGCGCGGGGTGTGGACGATGAGGACCTTCGCGACGGTCGGCGCGAGGAGCTCCCGGATGCCGGAGAGGATGCCGCGCCCCACGAGGATGTCGTAGGGCGAGGCTCCGGTGACGCTGATCGTGGTGCTGCTCATGCAGAGCCTCCCGGGTTCTGGACCCACTCGGCGATCGCGGTGACGACGCGATGGAGCGGGCCGGACGAGGTGTCGAAGATGATGTCGGCGACGCCCTCGTACAGCGGGCGGCGCTCGTCGTAGATCCGCTGCCAGTGCTGCATCGGCGTCTCGTCGCTCTGCGCGAGGAGCGGCCGCTTCGCGCCCTCGCCGAGGCGGTGTGCCACGACCTTCGGGGCGACGGTGAGCAGCACGACCCGGTGATCGGCGAGGTCGCGGCGGGTGTCGGCATCCAGCACCGCTCCCCCGCCGAGCGAGATCACCCCGCCGTTCGCGATAGCCTCGACGACCGCCTCACGCTCGAGCCGACGGAAGTGGGCCTCACCGTGCGCGGTGAACAGCGCCGCAATCGGCCCGTGGGCGCGCACGACGAGCGAATCGGTGTCGGTGAAGCCGAGCCCGAGCTGCTTGGCGAGCTTCTTGCCGATGCTCGTCTTCCCCGAGCCCATCGGCCCCACCAGGACGATCGCGCCGGACGGCTCAGGCGAGGTCATGCTCGAGCAGCGCCGCCTCCGAGGCGGGAGCGGTCTTGAGGGCGGCAGGGATGCCGTCCAGGTACGACTGCAGGTTGCGACGGGTCTCGCGGATGCTGTCGCCGCCGAACTTCTCGAGCATGGCGTCGGCGAGCACGATCGCGACCATCGCCTCGGCGACGACGCCCGCGGCCGGAACGGCGCAGACATCGGAGCGCTGGTGGTGAGCGGATGCCGCATCGCCGGTGGCCACATCGACGGTGCGCAGGGCGCGGGGCACCGTCGCGATGGGCTTCATCCCGGCGCGGACGCGCAGCACGGTTCCGGTCGACATGCCGCCTTCGGTGCCACCGGCGCGGTCGGAGGTGCGGGCGATCTCGCCCTCGTTCACGACGAGCTCGTCGTGCGCGGCCGAACCCCGTCGGCGGGTGGTCTCGAAGCCGTCGCCGACCTCCACGCCCTTGATCGCCTGGATGCTCATGAGCGCCTGCGCGAGCTTGCCGTCGAGGCGGCGGTCCCAGTGCACGTGCGAGCCGAGCCCCGGCGGGAGGCCGTAGGCGAGCACCTCGACGATGCCGCCCAGGGTGTCACCGTCCTTCTTCGCTGCGTCGACCTCCGTGACCATCTCCGCGCTCGTCGCGGCGTCGAAGCACCGGAGCGGATCGGCGTCGAGGGCGTCCACGTCGTCGGGCGTCGGGAGGGCCGCGCCCTCGGGCACCCGAACAGGTCCGATCGACAGTGTGTGGCTCACCAGGCGAACGCCCAGCTCCGACAGGAAGGCGCGCGCGATCGCGCCGAGCGCGACACGTGCGGCGGTCTCACGGGCGCTCGCACGCTCGAGGATGGGCCGTGCCTCATCGAAGTCGTACTTCTGCATGCCGACGAGGTCGGCGTGCCCGGGGCGGGGGCGGGTGAGTGCCGCGCCGCGGCCGCGGGACTTCTCGGTGAGCTCCACCGGCTCCGCGCTCATCACCTCGACCCATTTGGGCCATTCGGTGTTGCCGACACGCAGCGCGATGGGACTTCCGAGCGAGAGTCCGTGACGCACGCCGCCGGAGAGGGCGAGCTCGTCCTCCTCGAACTTCATGCGCGAGCCGCGGCCGTAGCCGAGCCTTCGGCGGGCGAGGTCGGCGCGGATGGCGTCGAGGGAGATCGGCACGCCGGAGGGAAGACCCTCCATGATGGCGACGAGTTCGGGGCCGTGGGATTCACCGGCCGTCAGCACGCGGAGCATTGCTCTAGTCTCCCACGAGCGCACCGTGCATGACGGCCAGAAGACGCGGCTCGTCCGCCAGGGGCTCATCGACACGTCCGGCACCGAACGCACGCACCTGCAGGAGCGCCTGGTGCACGAGCATGGCGGATCCGTCCCGCACCGGCAGCCCCCGCCTCGCCCACGCCGCCGACAGCGCCGTCGGCCAGTGGCCGTACACGACGTCGAGCAGCGCGCCGCCGGCATCCGCCAGCGCGTCGGCGACCCCCGAGGCCACCGCGGCTCCACCCGGGAGCGTGGCGATCGTGAGCTCGCGGGGATCAGGCCGGCGCACCGCCAGCTCCGCTCCCGTGACACGGATGCCGAGATCCTCACCGAGCGCGATCAGCGGCGCCACAGCATCCGCACGGCGGGCGGTGATCTCCACCTCGTGGGCACCGAGCTCGACCAGGGCGACGAGGGCGGACGTGGCCGTGGCGCCGGCGCCGACGATCCGGCCTCGGCCGATCGAGCCGATCCCCGCCTCCCCCAGGGCGCCGACGATCCCGCCCACGTCCGTGTTGAACCCGTGCCAGATGTCGTCCTCGCGGACAAGGGTGTTCACCGCGCGCGTGCGCGCCGCACGATCATCCACTCCCGTCGCGGCGCGGAAGGCGAGACCCTTCAGCGGCATGGTCAGCGACAGCCCGCCGCACGTGGCATCCACCCCCGCCAGCGCCGCGGCGAAACCGCCCTCATCGACGCGACGCCTGCCGTAGGACCAGTCCCGTCCGAGCTCCGCATACGCGGCGGTGTGCAGGCGCGGCGAGAGGCTGTGGTCGATCGGATCACCCCAGACCTCGAAGGTGCGTGCGGGCATCCCTCAGCAGCCGCCGTCGGGGTTGGCGGCGCACCACTCGCGCCACTTCCGGACGGCCTGCTCGTGCTCGGCGAGCGTCTCGGTGAACTCCGTCTCGCCGGTTTCGAGGTTGACCGTCACGAAGTACTGCCACGGCCCCTCTGCCGGATCCATCGCCGCGGCGATCGCGAGTGCGCCCGGGTTCGAGATCGGTCCGATCGGGAGACCGGTGCGGACGTACGTGTTCCACCCGTTGTCGTCGGTGAGCTCTTCCGCCGTCGAGCTCGCCCCGCCCTCGCGCTCGGCGAAACCGTACTGGGCGGTCGAGTCCATCTGGAGCAGGCCGTTGGTGTCGCTGATCGCCGGATCGAGGCGGTTCGCGATGACCCGGGAGACCTTGAAGAAGTCCTCCTCGTAGCGGGCTTCCTTCTGGATGATCGACGCGATCGTCAGGATCTCCTCACGCCGGCCCTCCGGGACGCCGGCCGCGTCGAGAGTCGAGATGGTCTGGTCGACCATCGTCTGGATCACCTCGGCGGCCGTCGTGCCGGGATCGAACGTGTAGGTCGCGGGGAACAGCCAGCCCTCCAGGCTCTCCGCCGCGACGCCGTACGCGCTCGGATCCGCCACAGCGGCCTCGACCTCTTCCAGCGGAAGGCCCACGCCTTCGGCGATGCGGGTCACGGACTGATCGACCGTGAGCCCCTCGCGCAGCTGAGCGGTGCTCTCGAGCTTGTTGGCGGGATCGCGGAGCGCTTGGAAAGCCGCCTCGGACGTCATCTTCTGCTGCAGCACGTAGACACCCGGCTTGAGCAGGTTCGTGTCCTCAGCGGACTCGATGAGGTAGGAGTAGAACGCGCCGGAGGTCTTCGTGACGCCCGCTTCGAAGAGGGTGCGGGAGATGTCGGCGCCGGTCTGACCGGAGACGACCGTCACCGTCGCCTCGCCCTCAGCGAGCCCCTCGTCGTAGTCCTTCGGCTCTTCCCAGCCCATGACGGCCCGGATCTGGTTCTCGTAGGTGTTCCACACCCAGAAGCCGCCGGCCACGACGCCGCCGAGGAGTCCGAGGACGATGAGGAAGATCGCCCACGCGGCGACGCGGCTCTTGCGCCGGTCCTTGTCGTGGCGGGCCGCGGTGGCCGGTGCGCGGCCGGTGTGCGCCTCGAAGAGCGCATCGATGGGCGCAGCGCTGGTCGGCGCGGTGCGCTCGGTGCCCGACGGGCGCAGCGGGGGCTGCGGCCGGGTGGGTGCGGACCCCGCGGGAACGGTCTCCGGAGCGGGATCACTGGAGACCCCGCGCGCCTCGCGCGCCGCGCGTCGACTGAGCGGGGGCTCCGCCGGCGCGCCGGGGTCGTGGGCCGACGGGTTCTCGGGCATCAGGCGGGCTCCTGGGTGGGACTGAGCAGCTGACCGGCCGGGTTACCGGTGCTCTTCTCGACATCGATCGCCTGCTGCAGCAGGACGACCGCTGCGACCTGGTCGACAATCCTACGAGATGACTTCTGCGACCGCCCGCTCTGGCGGAGCGCGGCATGTGCCGTCACGGTGCTGAGGCGCTCGTCGACGAGTCGGATCGGCAGGTCAGCGAGGGCCGCGATCTCGGCCGCGAACGCGCGTGCGTCAGCGGTCGAGGCGGTCTCCCCGCCGGCGAGGCTGATCGGAAGACCGACGAGGATCTCGAACGCCGAGTACTCGTCAGCGAGCTCCGCCACGCGCTTCGCGGCGACGTCCGACCGCGGCACCGTCTCGATCGGCACCGCCAGCATCCCGTCCGGGTCGCACCGGGCGACCCCCACGCGGGCTTTGCCCACGTCGACGCCCAGGCGCGTACCCCGACGGAACGTCATCACGCCGTCGTGCCCGCGAGCCCGTCGACGACCGAGCGCAGCGCGGCCGGGAGCGCCGCGGCATCCGTGCCACCGCCCTGCGCCACGTCGTCACGACCGCCACCGCCACCACCGAGCGCGGCCGCAGCGGACTTCGCCAGCGCACCGGCCTTGACGCCGGCGGCACGGGCGGCCTCGTTCGTCGCGACGATCACGACGGGGCGACCGCCGACGTCGGCGCCGAGGGCGACGACCGCGGCCTCCGATCCCAGGCGCTCGCGCACCTGGAGGGCGACCGAGCGGACGTCGTCGGCCGATGCCGCGGTGCCGAGCGACTGGGCGACCACCGAGAGCGAACCGACGCGCTCCGCCGAAGTGGCGAGTGCGGGAATCCGCTCGCCGAGCGCCTTCGCCTCGAACTGCGCGATCTTCTTCTCAGCGGCCTTGAGGTTCGCCTGCAGCTCAGCGATGCGCGCGGGCAGCTGGTCCCGGGGTGCCTTCAGGTTCGCCGTCAGCTGCGACACGATCGCACGCTCGGCGGCGAGCTCGCGGAACGCATCGAGACCGACGAGCGCCTCGACGCGGCGGTTCGACGCGCCGACCGAGCTCTCACCCACCAGGTTGATGAGACCGACCTGCGCACTGGAGGACACATGGGTGCCCGCGCAGAGTTCACGCGACCACGGGCCGCCGATGTCGACCATCCGCACGGTCTCGCCGTACTTCTCGCCGAACAGCGCCATCGCGCCCGCTGCCTTCGCCTCGTCGAGCGAGAGCACGCGCGTGGTGACCGTCAGATCGTCGCGGACCGCGTTGTTGGCGATCTCTTCGATCTCGCTGCGGGTCTCCGGCGAGAGCGACTGCCCCCACGAAAAGTCGAAGCGGAGGTACCCGGCACGGTTCAGCGAGCCGGCCTGCGTCGCGCCCTTGCCCAGCGTGTCGCGGAGCGCCGCGTGCACGAGGTGGGTGGCCGAGTGAGCCTGCGCGGCGGCGCGGCGGTTGGCCGCGTCCACGACGGTCGTGGCGGGCTGACCCACACCGACCTCACCGGTGGTCACCTCGACCGTGTGGGACACCAGGCCGGGAACCGGCTTCTGGACATCCAGCACCTCGAGCTCGTACCCGGGGCCGACGATGACTCCCTTGTCGGCCACCTGGCCACCGCTCTCGGCGTACAGAGCAGTCTCGGCGAGGATGACCTCGGCGATCTGGCCCGTCGTCGCGCGATCGGTGGGCGTTCCTCCGACGAGGATGCCGAGGACCCGCGATTCCGTCTCGAGGTCGGTGTAGCCGGTGAAGACCGTCTCCCCCTGCGCGCGGAAATCGCGGTAGACGCTGGTGTCGGCCAGCTGGCCCTTGCGGGAGCGCGCGTCGGCCTTGGCACGGTTGCGCTGTTCGGCCATGAGCGTGTCGAAGGCGGAGCGATCGACGTCGAGTCCGGCCTCCTCGGCGATCTCGAGGGTCAGATCGATCGGGAAGCCGTAGGTGTCGTGCAGGAGGAACGCCTGCGCCCCGCTGAGACGGGCCGAGCCCGACTCCTTCGCTTGAGCGACCGACTCGTCGAGGATCTCGGATCCGCTCGCGAGGGTGCGCAGGAAGGTGGCCTCCTCGGCCAGCGCGTACTGCGAGAGTCGGTCGTAATCGGTCGCGACGATCGGGTACGACTCCTTCATCGCGTCGCGGGAGACGGCGAACAGCTCCGCGAAGCTCGGCCCGTCGACGCCGAGAAGACGCATCGAACGGATCGCCCGTCGCATCAGGCGCCGAAGGATGTAGCCGCGTCCGTCGTTGGCGGGGGTCACGCCGTCGGAGAGCAGCATGAGCGAGGACCTGATGTGGTCGGCGACGACCCGGAAGCGGACGTCGTCCTCGTGGTTCTCGCCGTACCGCTTGCCGGAGAGTTCGACGGCCTTGTCGAGCACCGGGCGCACCTGGTCGGTCTCGTACATGTTGTCGACGCCCTGCTTGATGAACGCGACGCGCTCGAGGCCCATCCCGGTGTCGATGTTCTTCGCCGGCAGCTCGCCGACGATGTCGAACTCGTACTTCGATCGGACGTTGGTGATCTCGTACTGCATGAACACGAGATTCCAGATCTCCACGTAGCGGTCGTCATCCGTGGCGGGACCGCCGTCGACGCCGTAGGCGGGTCCGCGATCGAAGAAGATCTCGGAGCAGGGGCCTGCAGGCCCGGGCAGCCCGGTCGTCCAGTAGTTGGTGTCCTTGCCGAGACGCTGGATCCGTTCTTCGGGAAGCGAGGACAGCCGCAGCCACAGCTCACGTGCCTCGTCGTCCTCTTCGTACACCGTGACCCAGAGGTCCTTCGGGTCGAAGCCGAGGCCGCCCTCCTCCTCGGGGGTGGTCAGGAGGGTCCACGCGAACGTGATCGCACCCTCCTTGAAGTAGTCGCCGAACGACCAGTTGCCCAGCATCTGGAAGAAGGTGCCGTGACGAGGGGTCTTGCCGACCTCTTCGATGTCGTTGGTCCGGATGCACTTCTGGTTGTCGGCCGCGCGCGGGTAGGGCGCGGGGACGTCGCCGGAGAGGTACGGGATGAAGGGGACCATGCCCGCGACGGTGAACAGCAGAGCGGGGTCGTCGCTGACGAGCGAGGCGGAGGGGACGATCGTGTGCCCCTCCTTCTGGAAGAAGTCCAGGTAGCGCTTCGCGATCTCGGCGGTCTTCATGGGTGTGTCAATCCTCGTAAGCGTGCGAGACCCGCCGAGCCCGTGGGGCCCGGCAGATCGGTGGGGGTGTCAGTCCGTGGTCTTGGGTGCG
Organism: Microbacterium sp.; assembly: GCF_043427715.1. Lineage (GTDB taxonomy): Bacteria > Actinomycetota > Actinomycetes > Actinomycetales > Microbacteriaceae > Microbacterium. The sequence goes on from NZ_JBHWTD010000045.1 coordinate 51,612, forward strand.
CGGACGGCGTCGACGATGCCGGCGCCGGCATCTTGCGCCGCGTCGGCGACGGAGTCGGCGAGGTCCTCGGCGACGTCCTTGGCACCGGCGACGATGCCCTCGATGCGGGCTTCCTGCTCGCGGTACGCCTCGGCGATGCGATCGGTGAACTCCGAGATCCGCAGATCGACTTCGGAGAGGAGCTCCTGGCCGCGGGGATCCTTGTTCACGAAGTGCGCGGCGACGAAACCACCGGCGATCCCGAGAACGAACCAGAGCGCTTTCTTCATGGCATCCACTTTAGGTGCAAAGCACGAAGGGCGCCGGGTGACCCCGACGCCCTTCGTAGCTGTACGCCTCGCTCAGCGCGCGGCGTAGCTGTGCCTTCGGTCGCTGCGCGACGGAACGACGCCTCGCTCAGCGCGCGGCGTAGTACTCCACGACGAGCTGGACTTCACAGGTCACCGGAACCTCGGCGCGCTTGGGGCGACGCTCGAGACGGGCCTGGAGCTTGTCGAGCTCGACCGACAGGTAGCCGGGAACCGGGGGCAGGACCTCGGCGTGACCGCCGGCGGCTGCGACCTGGAAGGGCTCGAGCGACTCGCTCTTCTCCTTGACGTGGATGGTCTGGCCCGGCTTCACGCGGAAGGAGGGACGGTCCACCAGCTTGCCGTCGACCAGCACGTGGCGGTGGGTGACCGCCTGGCGGGCCTGAAGGATGGTGCGGGCGAAGCCAGAGCGCAGCACGAGAGCGTCCAGACGCATCTCCAGCAGCTCGACCATGCTCTCGCCGGTCAGGCCGGACTCCTTGCGGGCGTCCAGGTAGGCGCGGTGCAGCTGCTTCTCGCGCAGGGCGTACTGCGCACGCAGACGCTGCTTCTCGCGCAGACGCACGGCGTAGTCCGACTCGGTAGATC
>NZ_JBHWTD010000046.1:0-16344 GCF_043427715.1 Microbacterium sp.
CATCTCGGCCGACAGCGCCGCGCTGGCCGCCGCCGACGCGGCATCCGGCCGGGAATCGGGCGTGCCGTGCGACCGGGCGGGAGAGCTCGCGCGCGCCGCTGGTGCGGAGCTCGCCTCATGCGCGCTGAGCGGCCTGATCGCGACGGTCGAGGTCGGCGTGCCGTTCGGCGTGTTCACCGCGCGGGCGAAGGCGCGCGCCGGTCCACCTCCTGAGGGCGACTGACATCGTCGGCGCCCGCGGGGGAGACGGCGCGTGTGGTGGGGACCCGCTCCCAGCAGGCTCTTGACATGCCGGTGTGTATGGTGTGCAACGAAGAAAGGACGCCACGTGGCACACGGCAAAAAGCTCGTCATCGTCGAGTCTCCGACGAAGATGCGCTCGATCCAGGGGTACCTGGGTGACGGTTACGAGGTCCTCAGCTCAGTCGGACACATCCGCGATCTCGCGGACAAGAAGGACATCCCGGCGGAGTTGAAGAAGACCTCGGTCGGGAAGTACTCCATCGACATCGAGAACGACTTCACTCCTCTTTATGTGGAGAGCGATCGCGGAAAGAAGACCGTCACCGAGCTCAAGCGCGCCCTGAAGACCGCCGACGAACTCCTCCTCGCCACCGATGAGGACCGCGAAGGCGAGGCCATCGCGTGGCACCTCCTGGAGACCCTCAAGCCGAAGGTCCCCGTCAAGCGGATGGTCTTCCATGAGATCACCAAGGACGCCATCCAGGCCGCCGTTAAGAACACCCGCGAACTCGACCACGCCCTGGTCGATGCGCAGGAGACCCGCCGCATCCTCGACCGCCTGTACGGCTGGGACGTCTCCGACGTCACCCGCCGCAAGGTCGGCCAGGGAACGAGCGCCGGTCGCGTGCAGTCCGCCGCCACCCGCATGGTCGTCGAGCGTGAGCGCGAGCGCATGGCGTTCGTCTCCGCGTCGTACTGGGATGTCGAGTCCACCGCGGTGAAGGACGCCGACTCGTTCGGCATCCGCCTCACCCGGGTCGACGGCGCGCCGCTCGCCCGCGGCACCGACTTCGACGACACCGGCGCGCTGAAGAAGGCCGTTGTGGTCCTCTCCGAAACCGACGCCCGCGAGCTCGCGACCGCCCTCGAGGCGTCCGCCGCGGCATCCGTCGTCGCCGTCGAGGCCAAGCCCGGCACCCGCAGCCCCAAGCCTCCCTTCACCACCTCGACCCTCCAGCAGGAGGCCGGTCGCAAGCTCTCGATGAGCGCCAAGCACGCCATGGGCGTCGCGCAGCGGCTCTACGAGAAGGGCTACATCACCTACATGCGCACCGACTCGACCGCGCTGTCGGCGCAGGCCGTGACGGCTGCGCGCACGCAGGCGGTCGAGCTGTACGGCGACAAGGCGGTGCCCGCCAACCCGCGCAGCTACCGCAACAACGCGAAGAACGCGCAGGAGGCGCACGAGGCGATCCGCCCCTCGGGCGAGCACTTCCGCAAGCCCCAGGATGTGGCATCCGGTCTCGACCGCGACGAGCTGCGCCTGTACGACCTGATCTGGAAGCGCACCGTCGCCAGCCAGATGGCCGACGCGAAGTACGAGACGACGACCGTCACGATCGAGGCGGATGCCGCGGGCAAGACCGCCACGTTCACCGCATCGGGCACGGTGTACACGTTCAAGGGCTTCCTCGATGCGTACGAGGAGGGTCGCGACGAGAAGCGCGGCGACTCCGACAAGGCCGACGACCAGTCGCTCCCGGTGCTCGCCGTCGGCGACGCCCTGCAGCTGCGCGACGTGGAGCCCAAGGGCCACGCCACCAGCCCGAAGCCGCGCTACACCGAGGCGTCGCTCGTGAAGGCGCTCGAGGAGCGCGGCATCGGTCGCCCCTCGACGTTCGCGAGCATCATCGACGTGATCCTCGACCGCGGCTACGTCTCCAAGCGCGGTCAGGCGCTCGTGCCGAGCTGGCTCGCGTTCAGCATCGTGCGGCTGCTCGAGGAGCACTTCGCCGACCTCGTCGACTACGACTTCACCGCCGCGCTCGAAGACGACCTCGACGCGATCGCCCGCGGCGAGCAGAACCGCGCCGCGTGGCTGAAGGAGTTCTACTTCGGATCCGACTCGCACGTGGGCCTGCGCAACATCGTCGACAACCTCGGCGACATCGACGCGCGCGAGATCAACTCCACGAAGATCGGTGACGTCGCGGTGCTCCGCTTCGGCCGGTACGGGCCGTACCTCGAGGTGCCGGGCGAGGACCCGGAGACGCCGCGGCGCATCAACGTGCCCGACGACCTCGCGCCCGACGAGCTCACGCCTGAGAAGGCGCGCGAGCTCATCGACGCGCCCGTGGGCGGCGACCGAGTGCTCGGTCAGAACCCCGAGAACGGGCGGGACATCGTCGTGAAGGACGGCCGCTTCGGCCCGTACCTCGAAGAGGTGCTGCCCGAGGAGGAGGCGCCCGTCGAGGCTGAAAAGCCCAAGCGCGGGGCGAAGAAGGCCGTGGCGCCCAAGCCCAAGCGCGGGTCGCTGTTCAAGAGCATGTCGCCCGAGACGATCGACCTCGAGACGGCGCTGAAGCTGCTGTCGCTGCCGCGCGAGGTGGGAACCGACCCGGAGTCCGGCACCGTCATCACGGCGCAGAACGGTCCGTACGGCCCGTACATCAAGAAGGGCACCGACTCGCGGAGCATCGCGAGCGAGGAGATGATCTTCGACATCACCCTCGAGCAGGCCCTCGAGATCTTCGCGCAGCCGAAGTACGCGAACCGCGCCGCGACCTCCCTCAAGGAGTTCGAGGCCGATCCCGTCAGCGGCAAGCCGATCCGGATCAAGGACGGCCGTTTCGGCGCGTACGTGACCGACGGCACCACGAACGTGACGATCCCGAAGGGGCAGACCCCCGACGACATCACGTTCGAGGTCGCGGTGCAGATGCTGGCCGACAAGCGCGCCAAGGGGCCCGCGCCCAAGCGGACCACACGGCGGACGACGACCACCCGCAAGGCCCCGGCGAAGAAGAAGTGACCCGCGGGCTCTGGGTCACCCTCGAAGGCGGCGACGGGTCGGGCAAGACCACGCAAGCGACCCTGCTGGAGGAGTGGCTCCGTGAGCGGGGCCGGTCCGTCGTGCGCACCCGCGAACCGGGCGGCACCGACGTCGGGGTCCTCATCCGAGACATCGTGCTGCACCACCGCGGCGACATCGCCCCGCGCGCCGAGGCGCTGCTGTACGCGGCCGACCGCGCGCACCACGTCGCGACGCTCGTGCGGCCCGCACTCGAGCGCGGTGAGGTCGTGATCCAGGACCGGTACCTCGACTCGTCGGTGGCCTACCAGGGCGCCGGACGGGTGCTCGACGGCGGCGAGGTCCGCGACCTGTCGCTGTGGGGCACCGAGGGCGCCCTGCCCGATGTCACGGTCCTGCTCGACCTCGATCCGGCGGCCGCGCGCCGCCGCCTCGACGCGGCCGACAAGCCGTTCGACCGGCTCGAGGCCGAGAAGGAGAGCTTCCACCAGCGGGTCCGCGAGGCGTTCCTCGCTCTCGCGGCGGCCGAGCCGGGGCGCTTCCTCGTGGTCGACGCGTCGCGCCCCGTGGCCGAGATCGCTGCGGAGATCCGTGAGCGTGTGGAATCCGCTCTGGCGTGACCGCCAGGTCCGCGACGGCGGAGCCTGCGACGGCGGCCGGTGTCGCGGCCACGCCGTAGGCTGGTCGGCATGACGACCGCCGCCCTCGACGCGCTCCCGTGGGGCGAGGTCTGGGGGCAGGATGAAGCGGTCCGGCAGCTGCAGGCCGCGGCATCCGACCCCGCTCAGCTCGCTCACGCATGGCTCATCACCGGCCCTCCCGGGTCGGGACGCTCGACTCTCGCGTACGCCTTCGCCGCCGCGCTCATCGCGGAGCCCGGCGACCAGAACGCGATGCGCCAGGTGATCGCGCGCACGCACCCCGACGTGACGGCGCTGCGCACGGAGGGCGTGATCATCTCGATCAAAGACGCGCGCGCGCTCGTGGAGCGCTCGTACTTCTCGCCGTCGCTCGGGCGGTATCGCGTCATGATCATGGAAGACGCAGACAGGATGGTCGAGCGCACCAGCAACGTGCTGCTGAAGGCCCTTGAGGAGCCGCCGGAGCAGACCGTCTGGATCCTCTGCGCGCCGAGCGACGCCGACCTGCTGCCCACGATCCGCTCGCGCGTGCGCATCCTGCGCCTGCGCGAGCCGGAGGTCGCCGACGTGGCGCGCCTGATCGTGCAGCGCACCGGCGTGAGCGAGGCGGTTGCGGAGCAGTCCGCACGACTCGCCCAGCGACACATCGGCATGGCGCAGCGACTGGCGACGGATGCCGCGTCGCGCGAGCGCCGCGAACAGACCCTGCGCGGGGTGCTCGCCGTCCGCGGGGTCGGCGACGCCGTCGAGGTCGCCGCCCGCATCGTGCAGCTCGCCACCGAGGACGCCAAAGCCCTCACTGCCGCGCGTGATGAGAGCGAGCGGGAGGCGCTGCTGCGCACCCTCGGCGTGACGCCCGGCGGCGCGGTGCCCCCGGCGGTACGCGGTCAGCTCAGCGCCCTCGAGGACGAGCAGAAGCGACGCGCGACCCGCAGCCTCCGCGACGGCATCGACCGGGTGCTCACCGACCTCGAATCGCTCTACCGCGACACGCTCATGCGTCAGTTCGGGCAGGACGGCGACCTCATCAACCGCGAGTTGGCGGCCGACATCGAGGCCCTCGCGGCCGCGTGGGCGCCGCAGCGCACCCTCACCGTCATCGACGCGATCGCCACGACCCGCGCCAACCTGCAGCAGAACGCGGCACCCGCACTCGCGCTGGAGTCGATGCTCATCACCGTGGCGACCGGACGCACCGCATGAGGTCGTCGCGGCGCCTCGTCGCCGGTGTCACCGCGGCGCTGACCGTGGCCGCCGCGCTCGCGGCGTGCGTGCCGATCGAGCGCCCCTCGCCCGAGCGGACCCCGGTCACCGACGGCGTCCCGAGCGAGCTCCTGCCGTACTACGGGCAGGAGCTGATGTGGGAGGAGTGCGCGGGCGGCGGCGAGGGCGACTTCTTCTGCACGACCGTCTCCGCACCGATCGACTGGGCCGACCCCTCGGCCGGCGACCTCGACCTCGCGATCATCATGCGACTGGCCGACGGCGACAGCCAGGGCGCGCTCCTGGTGAACCCCGGTGGTCCCGGGGCGAGCGGCGTGGACCTCGTCCGCGGATCGGCGAGCTTCGCGGTGGGGGAGACCCTGCTCGGCTCGTACGACGTGGTGGGTTTCGATCCGCGCGGCGTCGGCGAGTCGACGGCGGTGCGGTGCCTGGATGCCGCGGACATGGACGCCTACCTGTTCGACGCCCCGGCGGCCCCCCGCGGCACGCCGGAGTGGGAGTCCGAGCTGACGGACCGCAATGAGCGTTTCGCAGCCGCGTGCGAGGCGAACAGCGGTGACATCCTGCCCCACATCTCCACAGCGAACGCCGCCCGTGACATGGACCTGCTACGCGGGGTGCTCGGCGACGAGCGCCTGCACTACCTCGGGTACTCGTACGGCGCGTTCCTCGGCGCGACGTACGCCGAGCTGTTCCCCGGCCGGGTGGGTCGCGTCGTCCTCGACGGTGGCATCGATCCCTCGGTGCCCGGCAGCGAGGTCGGCGCCCGACAGGCCGTCGGCTTCGAGAACTCGCTCCGTGCCTACGCCGCGTTCTGCCTCGACCAGGAGGACTGCCCGTTCACCGGCACGGTCGACGACGCGATGGGTCAGCTGGCCGAAGCGCTCGCCGTCATCGACGCGGCACCGCCGGCCGCGACCGACGGCCGTGAGATGACCGGTGACGCCATGGTGATGGGGATCATCACCGCCCTGTACAGCGAAGGCAACTGGCCGTACCTGACCGAGGCGATCACGGCCGCCCTCGAGGGCGACGCGGACGTGATGTTCTCCCTCGTTGACATGTACTACAACCGCTCCGACGGTCGCTACCTCGACAACTCGACCGAGGCGTTCTCGGCGTACAACTGCATCGACTACCCGGCTGACCCGGCGGAGCTCGAGGCGGAGTCCGAGGCGCTCGTTGCCGCCGACGCCCCGACGTTGGCGCCCTACTGGTCCGGCGTCGACCTGTGCGCGTCGTGGCCTTATCCGCCGACAGGGACCCGCGGCGAGATCCACGCCGAGGGTGCGCCGCCGATCCTGCTCGTCGGCACGACCGGCGACCCGGCGACGCCGTACGAATGGGCCGCCGCGCTGGCCGAACAGTTGAGCTCCGGCATCCTGCTGACCCGCGTCGGAGAAGGCCACCTCGGCTTCAACAAGGGCAACGACTGCATCGACGGCGCCGTGGAGGCGTACTTCGTGGACGGCACGGTGCCGGACGGCGACATCACCTGCGAGTGACGCCACCGCCGGTGCCGTCGGGTCAGCGGCGCAGGGTGCGCCGCCGGTGCCATCACGTCAGCGGCGCAGGATGCGCCGCGCCAGGCCATTCCCGAAGAACTGCACCAGCTGCACGATCACGATGATGATCAGCACCGCCGCCCAGGTCACCCACGGGTTGAACTGCTTGAAGCCGTAGACGATCGCGAACTCGCCGAGGCCACCCGCCGCCACGGCGCCGGCGATCGCGGTCATGTCAACGAGTGCGACGACGATGAAGGTGTAGCCGAGCACGAGCGGTGCGAGCGCCTCACGCGGCACGAGCCGGAAGAGGACGCGACTGCGACTGGCGCCCGCCGCGCGCGCCGCCTCGATGACGCCCGGCTTCACGGTGAGCAGGTTCTGCTCCACGATGCGGCTGATCGCGAACATCGAGGCGATCGTGATCGCGAAGATGCCGAACTCCGGTCCGATGCCGCGGATGTTCACGCTGCGGGCGAGGGGCTGCACCGCTGCGAGGAGGATCACGAACGGGATCGGGCGGAAGAAGTTGACGAGCACGTTCAGGAAGCCGAACACGAACCGGTTGGGGAACAGGCTGCCCGCGCGGGTGGCGTACAGCGCCAGCCCGATCAGGAGCCCCGCGATCCCGCCCAGGACGAGGGAGAACGAGACGATGTAGAGGGTCTCGGCGGTGGCTTCCCACAGGTCGGGAAGCAGGTCGATGAGCCTATCCACGAACGTCCTCCTCGATCAGTGCTGCGTGCGTACCGGCATCGGCGATCGCCGCGTCCACGGCATCCGCGTCTCCGGACACGGACAGCGTCAGGTGTCCGAAGACCCGTCCGCCGATGTCGTTGATGCCGCCGTGGATGAGTTCGAAGCGCACGCCGTGGCGAGCGAGGGCGGCGAACACGTCCGCCTGCGTGACGTCGCCGTCGCGCACGGTGAAAGTGACCACGCGACCGGGGTGCCGTTGACGGAGCGCCGAGAGCTTCTCGCCGCTCGGCACCTCGTCGATGATGCTCGACACGAACCGGCGCGTGGCGGCGTGCCGCGGGGTGGAGAGGATGTCGAACACGGCGCCGTCCTCGATGACGCGACCGTTCTCCATCACGACGATGCGGTCGGCGATCGTGCGGACGACCTCCATCTCGTGGGTGATGACGAGGATGGTGATCCCGAGCTCTGCGTTGACGCGCTTCAGGAGGCCGAGCACTTCGTGGGTCGTCTCGGGGTCGAGGGCGCTGGTCGCCTCGTCGGCGAGGAGGATGCGCGGGTCGGTCGCGAGGGCGCGGGCGATCCCGACCCGCTGCTTCTGACCACCTGAGAGCTGCTCGGGGTAGTTCTTCGCCTTGTCGGCGAGGCCGACGAACTCCAGGAGCTCGGCGACACGGGTGCGGATCTCCGCGCGTGGCCGCCCCGCCACCTCGAGCGGGTACGCGACGTTGCCCGCGACGGTGCGCGAGTCGAAGAGGTTGAACTGCTGGAAGATCATGCCGATGTCGCCGCGGAGCGCTCGCAGGTCGCGCTCGCCGAGGCGGGTGATGTCGCGCCCGTCGATCTCGACCGTTCCCGATGTGGGCTTTTCGAGGGCGTTGACCAGGCGCAGCACCGTCGACTTGCCGGCGCCGGAGTACCCGATGATGCCGGTGATGCTGCCGGCGGGGATCTCCAGGCTGACGTCGTCGACGGCGACCACGGGCGCGGCATCCTTCCCGGTCGGAGGGAAGGACTTGGTGACGCCGGTGAGGCGGATGAAGGTCATGAGCGGCTCCTCGAGCACATGCCGATGCGGCCCGCTCTCAGGGAGCGAGCCGCATCGGGACGGGACTTACTGGTTCGCGGCGATGTCTTCCTGCACGTCTTCGAGCGAAGCGACGAGGTCGGCGGCCGGCGTGGTGACGAACTCGGCGGTGCCGCCCGAGGCCTCCTGGACGCCGTCGAGGACGTCCTGGGAGTTCTGGTAGATCTCGACGAGCTTCTGGTACGTCTCGTTGTCGGCATCCTCGGCACGCGCGGCGAAGATGTTGACGTAGGGCAGGGCGTTGGGGTCGCTGGGGTCGTCGGTGGCGATCGCGTCCTCGGGCGTGAGGCCCGCGTCCTCGAGGAAGTCGTTGTTCACGATGGATGCCGCGACGTCGGGGAGCGAGGTGGCGGTGAAGGCCGCGTCGAGGGCTTCGACCTTGACCTTCGAGCTGTCGAGGACGTCGGCGACGGTCGAGAAGATCGATCCCCCGTCCTTCAGCTCCACGAGGCCGGCCGACTGCAGGACGAGGAGGCCGCGGGCCTGGTTGGACTCGTCGTTGGGGACGGCGACGGTCTCGCCCTCGGGGATGTCCTCGACGGAGTCGTACTGCGTCGAGTACAGGCCGAGTGGGTAGATCGCGGTCGCACCGATCGGCACGAGGTCCTCGCCGGACTGCTCGTTGTAGGTGGCGAGGTAGATGACGTGCTGGAACTGGTTGAGGTCGAGCTCGCCCGCCGAGAGCGCCGGGTTGGGCTGCGTGTACTCGGTGAAGTCGACCAGCTCGATCTCGATGCCCTCCGCGGCGGCAGCCTCGGTGTAGGTCTCCCAGTACGGGTCTCCGGCGCCCACGACGCCGATGCGCACGGGGCCCTCGTTCTGGCCGGCGTCGCCCGATCCGGCGGAGTCGTCGGATCCGGTCGCGCAGCCGCCGAGCAGCAGGGCGAGGGGGAGGGCCAGCGCGATGGCGGCCAGGGACTTCTTGGGCATGGTGCTCTCCTTGATGGAACGAAGACATCGCAAGCGCAGAACGCGCCGAGCACGAGCGACCCGCGCTCGCCTCATCGCGGTGCCTCCACCACGGTATGCAGGGGCGGCTCAGAATCGGATCCGAGACGTAACAAGCCGACACCCGGAGGGCGAGGGAGGGGCCGGGGACGGTTCGCGGCATCCTCTTCGACCCTGTAGGATCGATGATCGTGCAACGCGCAAGCGAAGCGCGCCACCTTAGCTCAGACGGCAGAGCGATTCACTCGTAATGAATAGGTCAAGGGTTCGATTCCCTTAGGTGGCTCCATTTCTCCCTGAGACCGGCTCGATCGCCGGAACGGCGTCGAACAGAGGATGCTCAGGTGACCAACGCTCTGGACGCCGTGCTGGAGATCTTCTCCTGGGTCGGCTTCGGTGTCGCGGTGGTGTTCGGCCTCGTCGCCGTCATCGTGTGGGCGGTCGACGGCAGCTGGCTGCCGGCGGAGGCGTACCTCGACGAGGACGGCGTCACCGCTAGGTGGATCGACGTCGACGGTGAGGTGAACGCGGCGGTGCTCTCCGCCGCGGACGCTGCCGCACTGGGCGGCGTCGACCGGGCGTCGATCTTTTACCGACACGGGTGGTGCGGCCGCGTACGGCTCACCCCTCGGCCCCCCGTGCTCAAGCTGCTGTGGGGAATGGCGATCGGGGGAGCAGGGGTCGGGATCCTCTCCGTGATCGGCTCGATCGCGGCGATCTTCCTCCGAGGCTGATCTCTCGGAAATCTCCTCGCTCAATTTTGCTAAAAAAGCATATTACTAGCTATTCTAGCTATATGACATCTCGGTCTCCCTCGCGCTGGCTGCGCATCGCGCTGCCTCTGGTTCTCGTCGTCATCTGGCTCGCGGGAGGGGCGATCGGCGGCCCGTACTTCGGCAAGGTCGAAGAGGTATCCAGCAACGACCAGTCCTCGTTCCTGCCGCAGAGTGCGGAGTCGACGCAGGTGCAGGGGCGCCTCGACGACTTCACCGGCGGCGACGCGATCCCCGCACTCGTCGTCTTCGACGCGGGAGGCGAGCTCGACCGCGATCAGCTCGGCGAGGTGCAGGCCGTGGCCGACGCCGTCGCCGAGGTCGAGGGTGTGAGCGAGGTCTCTCCCGCCATCCCCTCCGTGGACGGCGAGGCAGCCCAGGTCGTCGTCTCGATCGACACGTCGGGGGACGTCACTGAGATCGTCGGGGAGATCCGCGAGACCGTCGCGGCCGAGAGCCCGAGCGGCATCGACGCCTGGGTCACGGGGCCCGCTGGCTTCACCGCAGATCTGGCCGCCGGCTTCACCGGCATCGACGGACTGCTGCTGCTGGTCGCCCTCGGCGCCGTCTTCATCATCCTCATCGTCGTCTACCGGTCACCTCTGCTGCCGCTCCTGGTGCTGATGACCTCCGTGTTCGCGCTGTGCGTGGCGCTGTTGACGGTGTGGTGGCTGGCGAAGGCCGAGATCTTCGTTCTGAACGGTCAGGTGCAGGGCATCCTGTTCATCCTCGTGATCGGTGCCGCCACCGACTACGCCCTCCTCTACGTCGCCCGCTTCCGCGAGGCGATCGGGGAGGGGAAGCAGAGATGGGATGCCGTGGTCGCGGCGTGGAAGGGATCGGTCGAGCCGATCCTGGCATCGGGCGGCACGGTCATCGCGGGTCTGCTCTGCCTCCTGCTGAGCGACCTCGCCAGCAACCGCGCGCTCGGCCCCATCGCCTCGATCGGCATCGTCTTCGCGATCCTCTCGTCGCTGACGTTCCTGCCGGCACTGCTCGCCCTCACCGGGCGCGCAGCGTTCTGGCCCTTCATCCCCAAGGCCGGCGCGACCGACCTCCCCGTTGACCTCACGCAGCCCGTCAAGGGCGGCTGGGCGCGGCTCGCCCGCCTGATCGCGAAGCGCGCCCGCCTGGTCTGGATCCTCTCCACGGTCGTGCTCCTGGTCGCCGCCGTCGGCGTCACACAGCTGAAGGCCGAGGGCGTGCCCGCAAGCGAGCTCGTGCTCGCAGAGTCGGAGGCGCGTGACGGTCAGGCGGTGCTCGGCGAGCACTTCCCGGCCGGTTCGGGCAGCCCGCTCTACGTCATCGCCTCTGAGGACGGCATCGCCGACGCGCTCGGCGTGCTCGAGGACGAGAGCGGTGTCGACTCGGTCGCCGTGCTCTCCGCGGATTCCGCGACCGGTCAGGTCGGCGTCGCGCTCGACGGTGACGAGGTCGTCTACACCGTGCAGGGCCCCCCGGGAACGGAGGCGCCCGCGCCGACCGTCGACGACGGTGACGTCATGCTCGTGGCGACGCTCGCCGACGCGGCCGATTCGCTGGAGGCCGAGCAGACCGTGCGGGATGTCCGCGGCGCCTATGCCGACGCGGACGTCGACGCGATCGTCGGTGGCACCACAGCGATCGACCTCGACACCAACGACACCTCGATCCGCGACCGCACCGTCATCATCCCGGTGATCCTCGTGGTCATCCTGCTGATCCTGATGCTGCTGCTGCGCTCGGTCCTCGCGCCGGTGCTCCTGATCCTCAGCGTCGTGGTCTCGTTCGCCGCCGCCCTCGGCGTCAGCGCCCTGATCTTCAACGGGGTCTTCGACTTCCCGGGCGCCGACCCCTCGGTGCCGCTGTACGGGTTCGTGTTCCTCGTCGCGCTCGGCGTCGACTACAACATCTTCCTGATGTCACGTGTGCGGGAGGAGTCGCTTGTGCACGGCACGCGTCGCGGCATCCTCCGCGGACTCGTGTCGACCGGCGGCGTCATCACCTCAGCGGGTCTCGTGCTCGCGGCGACGTTCGCGGCGCTCGGCGTCATCCAGATCCTCTTCCTGGTGCAGCTGGCGTTCATCGTGGCGTTCGGCGTGCTGCTCGACACGTTCCTCGTGCGGTCGCTCCTGGTGCCGGCGCTCGGGTATGACATCGGCAAGGCGATCTGGTGGCCCTCGAAGCTCTCGCGCTTCGAGCCGGAAGAGACCGATGCCACGACTATGAGCAGAGCGGAATACCGTCGTACTCTCGACGCATGAGCCGAGCGCTGTTCATCGTCGATGTGCAGAACGATTTCACCGAGGGCGGTGCCCTGGGTGTGGACGGCGGTGACGCGGTCGCGGAGGGGATCAGCTCCTTCGTGGCAGCGCACGCCGCCGACTACACGCTGATCATCGCGTCGCGTGACTGGCACGACGGCGATGGCCACAACGGCGGACACTTCGCCGCGCAGCCCGACTTCGTGGACTCGTGGCCGGTGCACTGCGTCGCCGGCACCACTGGCGCCGAGTACGACCCGGGCCTGGACACCTCGGCCGTGACCCACCACGTCAAGAAGGGGCAGGGCATTCCGGCGTACTCCCTCTTCGAGGGCGTGACGGATGCCGGTGAGACGGTCGGCGACCTACTCACCGCACACGGCGTCACCGATGTCGACGTCACCGGCATCGCCACGGACTACTGCGTTCGGGCGTCCGCGCTCGACGCGATCGAGCACGGTCGCCGCGTGCGCGTGCTGACCGATCTGATCGCCGGGGTCGCCCCCGCCTCCAGCGAGGCGGCCTTGGCCGAACTCGCCCATGCGGGTGCCGAGCTCGTCGAGGGCCGCTCCGAGGGCGCTCGGTGAGCCGCGGCGCGCCCGCCGGCTGGTATGCCGATCCGGGCGAGCCGGGGCAGCTGCGCTGGTGGGACGGCGCAGCCTGGGCGCCCGACACCGTGGCCCCGGCGGGGGCGGCCGGTGCGGAGGGGGACGCGCGCGACGAGGTGATCGACGAGGAGGTCGGCGAGTCCGCGCCCGGTGAGTCCGCGGCCGCACCTGATGAGGACGACGTCGCCGAGCCGGTGGCGGGTGGCTCGCCGGATCGGGAGAGTGCCGACTCCGCGACGCGGAACGAGATGACTCCGGATGCCGCGTCTCCCGCAGCCATGCCTCCCGCTGTCACGGCTCCCGCCGCGGCACCTCCCGCCGCACCGTCTCCGGCGGCCGCGTCTCCGGCCGCCGCCGCTCCCGCTCAGCATCCGACTCCGACCGCCGACGCGCCCGCACGGCAGCCCTCGCCCGGAACGGTGTGGGTCTGGCTGTCGATCGTCTTCTCGATCCTGCCGTTCTGCTCCGCGCTGGTGATCGATGCCGTCACCGTCTCTCGGGTCATCGGCGTGCTCCTGCTTCCGGACGGGTTTGATCCCGGTCCCGGCGGCTGGGTGGTCGCGGGGCTCTTGCTGCTCACCTGGGTCAACGGGCTCTTCCTCGCGGCATCCGTCCTCTTCGCCTGGCTCGACGTGCGTGCTCTCCGCCGGCGGGGGATCGAGCGCCCGTTCGCATGGGGATGGTCGCTGCTGGTGTTCGTCGCTACCCTCGGCGTCTACGTCGTGGGTCGGACGATCGTCGTGCGGCGGCGGACCGGCCGGGGAACCGCTCCGCTGTGGGGGTGGATGATCCTCCTGATCGTCGGCCTCAGCGCCCTCGCGCTGTGGCTCGCGGTCTTCGTCGACACGCTCTGGGCGATGGTCGCGACCGTCTCCTGACACGCGAGGCGAGTTCGCTGTCCACCGGGGCCTTGGCGCCGGAGCGGCTCCGCGGTGCGGGGATGCGCGGCACCCGGATCCCGTAAAGTCGGGCGGGTGCGACGATCTGCTGACAGCGCTCTGCGAGCTGATCGCGACCGCTACCGGATCGAACCGACCGTGCTGCAGGCGCTCCGCAGCCCCCGGCTGCTCACCCGTGAAGTGCTCGCCGGCCTGGTCGTCGCGATCGCGCTGATCCCCGAGGCGATCGCGTTCTCGATCATCGCCGGGGTGGATCCGAGGCTGGGCCTGTTCGCGTCTTTCGTGATGGCGGTCGCGATCTCCTTCCTCGGCGGCCGGCCCGCCATGATCACCGCCGCCACCGGCGCCGTCGCGCTCGTGATCGCGCCCGTCGCCCGCGAGTACGGGATCGACTACTTCATCGCGACCGTGATCCTCGCCGGCATCCTGCAGGTGCTGTTCGCCGTGCTCGGCGTGGCGAAGCTCATGCGGTTCATTCCGCGCAGCGTCATGGTCGGCTTCGTGAACGCGCTCGCGATCCTCGTCTTCATCGCGCAGATCCCGCACCTGATCGGCGTGCCGTGGGCGGTGTACCCGCTGACGGCGATGGGCCTGCTGATCCTCTTCCTGCTGCCTCGGGTGACCAAGGCCGTGCCGGCACCGCTCGTGACGATCGTCCTCATCACGCTGGCGGCGGTCGTCTTCAACCTGGCGGTGCCGACCGTGGGCGACCAGGGTGAGCTGCCCCAGAGCCTGCCGTCCCTGTTCATCCCCGACGTGCCCTGGACGGGGGAGACCCTCGCGATCATCGCGCCGTACGCGTTCGCGATGGCGATCGTCGGGCTGCTCGAATCGCTCATGACTGCCAAGCTCGTCGACGACATCACCGACACCCACTCCCGGAAGACGCGCGAGGCATGGGGACAGGGCGTCGCGAACATGCTCTCGGGCTTCCTCGGCGGCATGGGCGGCTGCGCCATGATCGGCCAGACGATGATCAACGTGAAGGCGTCGGGCGCCCGCACGCGCATCTCCACGTTCTGCGCCGGCGTCTTCCTGCTCGTTCTCGTGCTCGTGTTCGGCGACGTCGTCGCGATCATCCCGATGGCGGCGCTGGTAGCCGTCATGATCGTCGTGTGCATCGCTACCTTCGACTGGCACAGCATCCGTCCCTCCACCCTGCGACGGATGCCGCGCAGCGAGACCGTGGTCATGCTCGCAACCGTCGTGGCCACCGTGTGGAGCCACAATCTCGCCGTCGGCGTCGGGGTGGGCGTCGTCGCGGCGACGGTGCTGTTCGCCCGCCGGGTCGCGCACTTCACGACCGTGACCCGCCGGGTCGAGGGTGGCAAGGTGCACTACGCGGTCGACGGTGCGCTGTTCTTCGCATCGAGCAACGACCTGACGACGCAGTTCGAGTACACCCGCGATCCGGAGGAGGTCGTCATCGACCTGTCCCGCTCGCACGTGTGGGATGCCTCGTCCGTGGCGGCGCTCGATGCCATCGAGGCCAAGTACGCCCAGCTCGGCCGGCGGGTCACCTTCACAGGGATGAACGACGCGACGACCGGCTTCCACGGGCGGCTGTCGGGCGGTCTGGGCGGGGCCTGAGCCGCGGAAGCGTCGCATCGCTCGGGCGGGTTGTCAACCGCCCTGGGTGTCCGCCGCGATGACGGGAGACTCTTCTCTCCGAGCAACACGCATCCCGCGCCCACGAGCACTGCGGGTGCGAGACAGGAGAGGACACCATGGCACGCGACCAGTACACGTTCACGAATCCCGTCGAGCTGTACGCCGAGATCACGCCGAAGAAGGGGCATCAGCCCGAGCCCGGCCTCGACGCCGACCTCGACCCGAAGGCGGACCTCGGCGAGGACACCTACCGCGGCACCGGCCGGCTGAAGGGCCGGAAGGCGCTCATCACCGGAGCAGACTCCGGCATCGGCGCGGCGACCGCCATCGCGTTCGCCCGCGAGGGGGCGGATGTCGCGCTGTCCTACCTGCCTGCGGAAGAGGAGGATGCCGCGCGCATCGCCGGCATCATCGAGGAGGCCGGGGTGACGGCGCTGCGCCTGCCGGGAGACCTGCGCAGCAAGGATTACTGCCGCGACCTGGTGGCGAAGACGGTCGAAGGGCTCGGCGGTCTCGACATCCTCGTGAACAACGGCGGTAAGCAGGTGTACAGCGAGGACATCACGACCCTCGACGACGACCAGTTCGACGACACCTTCACCACGAACGTGGACGCAATGTTCTGGATCACGAAGGCCGCCGTACCGCATCTGGTGCCCGGCTCGACGATCATCAACACCACGTCGATCCAGGCGTACTCACCGTCGGAGTTCCTGGTCGACTACGCATCGACGAAGGCCACCATCAACGCCTTCACGAAGGCGCTCGCGCAGCAGCTCGCGCCGAAGGGCATCCGGGTGAACGCGGTCGCGCCGGGGCCGATCTGGACACCGCTGCAGGTCACGGACGGTCAGCCGCCGGAGAAGCTCGAGGAGTTCGGCGAGGACACCCCGCTCGGTCGGATGGGCCAGCCCGCCGAGCTCGCCCCGGCGTACGTGTTCCTGGCCTCTCCGGAGTCGAGCTTCGTGATCGGTGAGACCCTGAACGTCAACGGCGGCAAGCCGACGCCCTGACCCGGCGTGGCCGGTCGGTGACGGCGAGGAGCGGGGCCGACCGGCCGGCCGCGGGGGCGTCCGCCGACGTCGGGTGTGGCCGCCGGCCCGCGGGAGTT
>NZ_JBHWTD010000047.1:0-5334 GCF_043427715.1 Microbacterium sp.
AGGGGTTCGAATCCCCTCAGGTCCACCACGGAAAAGCCCCCGCCTTGGCGGGGGCTTTTCGCTGTCCGAGGCGGGGCGCAGCCGGTGGGCTCAGTCCGGCAGAGGCACGGCCGCAGCCGCGGCCGTGCCTTCGTCGGCGCGGCGCGCGGGGGCCCAGCCGAGCTCGTCGGCGGCGATGTCGGCGGCGGCGTCGAGCACCGCGTCACCGGGGTTTCCGCGCCGGCCGATGCCGGTGCGGTTCAGGAGGATGTCGGTGAGGTGCACGACCGCCTCGTGGCGCGCCGCGAAGGCGATCTGCGCGAGGAGCTCGCCGTCGTCGGTCGCCGCCTCCGACAGCAGGTCGGATTCGTCGGCGATCGCGCGGACAGCCGCGGCATCCGAGCCGTACAGCTTGTCGAGGAGCGTGGCGGTGGAGGTGTCGGCGAGGTCCGACGCGTCGAGCGGGGTGCGCGAGGAGCGGCTGGGCCGCGTCGGGAGCCCTCGAGTGCGGGAGATGTGGGTGACGACCTTCTCGGCGAACGCGCGCGCGGTGGTGTACTTGCCGCCTCCGGCCGTCACCAGTCCCGAGAGCCCCGAGCGGGCGTGATCGGTGAGTTCGGAAGCCCGGGACGCGTTGTAGGTGTCGCCGCCGGCGGTCTCGGTGAGGGGACGCAAGCCCCCGTACGCCGCGACGACGTCGTCCATTGTGAGGTGGACGGGCAGCGTGCTGGTGGCGTTGATGTCGTGGACGAATGACTCGATCGCGGCGCGAGTGAGGCGCCAGTCGTCGACGTCGCCGGAGTACGGCGTCTCCGTTGGGCCGATGAGCGTCCGGCCCCGCCACGGCGCGAAGCTGAAGTGACCGCCCGAGGAGACCGTGAGGACCATCGTGTCGGTGAGGGGGCGCGTGAGCAGGTAGATCCCCTCAGACCGGACCTTCGGGGCGGGACCGGCAGTGCGGCGGAGACCGGCCTGCGAGGCGAGCACGTCGTGCGCCCAGGGGCCGCTCGCGTTGACGGTCACGCGGGCGCGGATCTGGGCGCTCGTCCGCGAGACGAGGTCGGTGACGGTGGCGCCGACGACGTGACCGCGGCGGACGAGCAGTTCGTCGGCGCGCACGTAGTTCGCGACGCGCGCTCCTGCGGCGACGGCGGAGCGCAGGAACGCCAGCGTGAGCCGCTCCGGCGAGAGCATCATGGCATCGGAGAACAGGATGCCGCTGCGCAGGTGTCCGAGGCCGCGCTGGGCGAGTTCCTCGGCGGAGAGTGAGCGGTGCCGGGGGATGCGGTGGGTCGCAGGGACGCGGTTGCGGTCGAAGGACAGCAGGTCGTACGCGGTGAGGCCGAGGTGCTCGATGAGGCCGGGATCGGGAAGGACCATCGAGATGGGGGAGACGAGGCCCGGCGCGAGGAGGGAGAGCGTGCGGCGCTCGGCAAGGGATTCGCGGACCAGCGCGACCTCGAGCTTCTTCAGGTAGCGGAGCCCGCCGTGGATGAGCTTGCCGGTGGCGGCCGAGGTCGCCGCTCCGAAATCGTCCTTCTCGACGAGGACGACGGACAGGCCACGGCTCGACGCCTCATAGGCGATCGCGGCGCCGGTGATGCCGCCGCCCACGACGAGGAGATCGACGACGCCCGAGTCGGTGAGCGCGTCACGGGTGATCGTCGTGGTCACCGCGTGGTCTCCTCGCGCATCCGTCGAACGGCGGCGCGGATGCCGGAGAGGAGCCCCTCGCGCTCGCTCGCGATGTCGAGCAGGCCGAGCCGGAGGATGCGGGCTGCGGTCATCCAGCGATCGATGTCGGCGTCGGTCATGCCCGTGGTGGCCTTGTACTCCTTGAGGTACATGCGGCCCATCGTGGTGCGCGCGGCGCCGTAGATGAACCTCTGCAACGCAGAGGCGCCAGGGAACAGCTCTGCCTCGGTGAAAAGGAGATGGGTCATGGCGACGTCGGCGGCGGGGTCGCCCACGGCGGTGGACTGCCAGTCGATCGTCGCGACGCCGCCGGCGTGCTCGAAGACGTTCATCGGGTGGTAGTCGAGGTGGAGGGGCCGGTCGCCGCCGGGGAGGGATGCGAGGTGGCTGCGGAGGGTTGTCTTCTCGTCGGCTGTCAGGGAGGACAGCGGTGCGGTCTCGAGGACATCGGCGGCGATCTCGCGGACGTCGGCGAACGCATCGGTCCGGGCGCGGTGGATGCGGGTGTGCTCGTTGGCGAGGGCGCGGGCGACAGCGCCCATCTTCAGGATGTTCTTCTCGGCGACGGTCGTGAGGGCGCGCCCGTCGATGCGGTCGAAGGCGACCGCGCGGCCGCCGTCGAGGTCGATCGGGCCGTGGCAGCGGATGGGGGTCAGCCGGAGATCGAACGCCGTCTGGGCGTCGCCGATCTCGCGTGCGATCGCGGCATCCGGCCAATCGTCGTTGTACTTCTTCGCGACGCGGCCACCCTTGAGGGCGAACACATCGGCGGAGCGGCCGTGGGCGATGAGGTCGCCGAGCATGACGCTCATGCGTGCACCGGCTTGGTGGTGCCGTAATCGAGACGCTGCGCGGTGGCGATGACGCTCTGCTGCTGCTCCGACGTGAGGGCTCGGGGTGTGCCGACCGTGCTGGCGCGCAGGTAGATCTCGCTGAGCCACTCGGTGAGCAGGGCGTTCTCCACGGCGTCCTTCAGGGAGGCGCCGAGGGCGACGGCGCCGTGGTTGGCCATGAGGGCGGCGAGACGCCCATCGAGTGCGGCCTGCACAGCTTCGGCCAATTCGGGGGTTCCGAGGGCGTGGAACGGTGCGACGCGGAGGCTGCCGCCCAACAGGAGCTGCTGGTAGTGGATCACCGGGAGTTCGTCGAGGGTGATCGAGAGGGCGGTGGCGCAGGGGGCGTGCGTGTGGACGGCGGCGCTGACCTCGGCGGGGTCGCATCCGCGCAGGACGCCGAGGTGGAGCAGAAGCTCCGACGTGGGTTGGCAGGTGCCCTCGACGACCGTGCCGTCGAGGGTGACGACGGTGACCTCGGCGGGCGTGATCTCGCTGAGGACAGCGCCCGTCGCCGTGATCGCGACGAGGTCGCCGGAGCGGAGGCTCACATTGCCGGCGGTGCCGATGAACAGGCCGTGGTCGGCGAGTTCGCGGGTGGCGGTCGCCACTTCTGCGCGGATATCGGACGGGGAGGGGGGCGGCGCCATGCTGTTACTGTTCCGGTACCCCCTAACCAAAGTCAAGTTTGCTTTCAATGAATCCGCTCCCCCCGATGGACGATGCCGGCTGGCACGCGATGGCGCTGCGGCGAACGCCGATGCAGTCTCGTTCGCGTGACAAGCTCGCCCGGGCGATCGCCGCCGCGGAGGAGCTGGTGCGCCGCGAAGGTGTGGACGCGATCAGCTTGCCGCGGGTGGCGGCGGAGGCCGGGGTGAGCGTGGGGGCGCTCTATCAGTACCTCCCCGATCGTGAGGCGATCACGATGGCGATCGTGGCTCGCTATCACGGGCGGTTGGAGCAGCTCTTCGATGCGGCGCTCGAACGGATGCCGGCGGAGGTCGGTGTGACGGATGCCGTGGGGCGCCTCTTGCGATCGGTGGCCGACGTCTACCGTGATGAGGAGTTCGCGCGGTCGCTGGGTTCGGTCCGCGCAACGACCACCGAGGCCGCTGAGGCGCGCCGTGCGCACAAGCAGCGGATGGCGGCGAAGGTGCGGGAGATGCTGGACCGGCTGGGCCTGCTGGAGGGGGTTCCGGCGGAGCGCGCGGCGGCGGTCGCGCGGGTCGTCTTCACATCGGCGGATGCCGTGATGCATGAGGCCTTCGCCGCTCCCGAGCCGGAGCGCGGTCTCCTTGTGGAAGAGCTGGAGCGCGCGGTGCGAGCGATGCTCGGCGCGTGAGGCGGCTGCACCCCCGTCTGTTCAGCGCTCAGAAGGGTGCGGCTTCGGCGGGTGTGGTGTCGGCAGGGGTGAACGCGACGGCCGGGGTGGGTGCGTCTTCGCGGTAGGTCTTGCCGAGGGGTGAGGTCCATTCGAGGACACCACCCGGGAGTTGTCGGACCCGCCAGGCGGTGAACTGTTTCATCGAGTGGTGCCGTTGGCAGAGATGACCGAGATTTCGGGTGCTCGTCTCACCGCCGAGGGCGTGATCCACCGTGTGGTCGACTTCGCACCGGATCGCGGCCATACGGCATCCGGGGAACCGGCAATGCTGGTCACGGGCTTGCAGGTATCGGCGCATCCGCTGCGGCACCCGATATGTGTCGACCTCATGGACGGTGCCGGTGACCGGGTCGGTGAACAGTCGCTCCCATGCCGGCTGATCCCCGGCGAGAACCCGGGCGGTCTTCGCATCGATCGCCGAGCGTCCCACGAGGTCGGCGGGGCCGTCATCCTTGCCAGTGAGACAGCTCGCTGTCACCACGACCTGCACGCGTGCACGAATCGCGCCGAGCGGTCCTGCGGTGGTGTCGCGGGTGTCGTCGAGCGCGGGTGTTCCGGCGAGGAGGAGGTCGGCGAAGATGTCGGCACGGACCTGATCGGTCGAGCGGCTGTCGGTCGCCGCAGCCTCAGCCCGGGATGTTGCCGCGTCGGTGTCTGCCGGCTCGTTGTTCGCGGCACGCTCTCCACGGGTGTCGATGACCGCGCGGGCCTGCTGGGTGAGCCGGTCGTGGATCCCCTCGGCGATCACCGTGGGGAGGGTCGCGATCAGATCCGACATCCCGTCCCGACCGGGCACCAGGCGCACACCCCGCATCTCGGCAGCCTCGATGTGTCGTTCGGTGAAGGAGCGGGGGTGCATCCGTTGCGCGAGGATCTCCAGCCCCGGCCGCACCCGGTTCGAGGTGTCCTGCTCGCACCGCGCGATCGCAGCCTCCTCGAACTCCGCGCGCATTTCGACCGGAACGACCGACCCCGTGTCGACGATGACGAGCACGTGCCCGCGGGTGATGCGGCCTTCCTCCCACGCGACGACAGAGGCGGGATAGCCCTCGATGATGGTGCGGGCTTCGTCGATGCGGCGTTGCACGGTGCGGTCGGTGATCCGCATCACCCCACCGACTTCGGCGGCGATGGAACGGAGGGCCATGTCCTGCGCGGCGACCTTCCGGGCGACGCCGATGGTCTGCGACTCTGCCAGTTGACCAGCCTGCGCGAGCACCCTGAGCTGCGCGATCTGACCCGCCGCGACCTGGCGTTCGACCGCTTCGACCTGATGCACGATGCCCGCGAGCGACGCGAGGAAAGCGTCCGATCCGGGGGCCTCTGGCGTGCTGGTCATACCTCCATTGTGGTGAGGGCCTCCGACATCGAACCATCGCTGACCCGTACGGCCGAGGCAGTCAGATGAGAAATCCCTCATGTCAACGGATGAGCCAAGAGTTC
>NZ_JBHWTD010000048.1:0-7514 GCF_043427715.1 Microbacterium sp.
AGGGGTCGCGAACGTAGGGTGGAGCACGTCGAGGTCTTTCGGCGATGGTGAGCGTGAAGAACTTCCATCATCCGGGAGACCTCGACCCCTACCCGGCCACCGACGCGCTCAACCGACTACACCCTCGTTCGTGAAGAGCCAGTTTGGCCACTCCCGCCGCCCAGCTTCCATATTGCGTAGCCGAGCGCTTCGAGTGCCACGCCCATCTGCAGAAGACGGGCCTCGATCGTCGTTCCGCTCTGGAACATGGTGGTAACGGCAATCCAGGTTGGACGGGACCAGAGATTCCACTCTGTGGTCCACGACGTCAACTGCGCTGGGTCCGTGTCTGCGTATCGGAAGAGGGGTCGCGACTTGATGCGATCGAACGGCTCGCTCTGTCGCAGCGTTCGTCCGAATGTCGGTTCATACACCTCACGCCACGTCCGTCGTGAATCTCCCGGTTTGACGAATGGCTGGTCGTCTTCCCGTTTCACGGCCGCGATACGAGCAATGCACGGCTGGCCGTACACCAGGCACATCAGGTCCTGATACATGTGGTGGACCGCGGCATGCTCCTTCCAATCGATGAGAGCGTCTGACCTCGTTCGCAGCGTCGCCGTATCCGTGATGCTGTGCTCACTCGTCTTCGGCATCGGGTTGTGCGTGAAGGAGGATTTGATGGTGACGGCCGGCCGGCCGCCAAGATCGATCGCTTCGCGGTTCTGCGCCCTAATAACGACGGCGAGCGGATCCTTCTCGATGATCGTCTTGATTGTCGTCATTCCCGACCAAGTTGCGAGCCCGTCGATTTCTGTCGACATGCCGTCTACATACCCGTAGTCGGTCTCAACTTCGCCAGCTCGAACAACTCTGTCGGCGCGAATCCGGGTAGATCCCGTTCCGATCGTCGACACCGTCGTGCCGAGGTCTCGGCACCCGCCGAGGACCACCTCGCCGCGGGTGTCTCGAAACCGCAAGGAGGTTGGGGCGCTCGTCGATTCAGCCACCTCGTTCTTCCGGAAGAGCGTCCCGAAGTCGCCGACCGCGGGAATCAGGAGTTCAGCCCCTTCATCATCGAGACGCAGGAATGCGGGTGTCAGATGCGGGTCGATCCCCTCGAGATGACCAACGGACTCATTGCCGGACGAGAAGCGCGCAGACACCATCAGATGCTCTCACGCGTTGCGATCGCCCATTGCGCGGATGTCGGTCGTTCAGCGTGGCGCAACCAGCCACCGCTCGAGCGAGCCGCAGTCGTCGGGAATGTAGTGCTCGCTGGAGATCGTGTTGTCGTTCGGTCCGCCACCGCCGACTGCGATTGAGTCGCCCGGCTGGTAGACCTTGTCTCTCCAGCTCAGGGAGTTTCCATCCCATGTGGCTTCGCCAGCAGGAAACACTGGGACGACTTCGATTCCGTAGCTGGCCGCGACCACGATGCACGCACCTTGGAGCTCAAGCGTGCCCTCGAGCAGCGCGTCCATGCCGCCGCCACCGGCGCGGTAGGTCGCCAGAGGGCCGGTGTTGGGGACTTCAGTGGTGCCTGCGACGCACCCGGCGACTGACGCCGCGGCAAAACCGAGCGCCAGTGCGATTATCCACCGAAGCATGTTGCTGGCCATAACGTTGTGGTCACGTAGGAAGGTCGCGGCAGGAGGCTCCGCCTCTGCGCGCGTCATCTCGGATTGGCTACAGGTACCTGCAGACCTCGTCGGCGTTGCAGGTCTCGGGTTCGGGTTCTGCGGCTGCGTCGCGGAGGGCGGCAACGTTGTCGCGGAGGGAGACGAGATCCGAGATCTGGCGCTCAATGTCCTTCAGACGAACGTCTAGGAGGTCCCGGACGTGGCCGCAGGGAATCTCGCCTCCATCGCGGATGTCGAGGATCTGTTTGATCTGCGCGAGGGTAAGTCCGGCAGCCTGGCCGCGGTGGATGAAGTCGATCCGAGTCGCTGCTTCCGGATCGTAGTCGCGGTATCCCGACGCGGTGCGCTCGGCCGCGGGAAGCAGGCCCTGCTCCTCGTAGAACCGCAGGGTCTTGGCGGTGGTGCCGGCCGCCTCGGCGAGTTCGCCGATCCTCATCTGGGTCTCCGATGTGTCACAGGTCGCACTTGACCTTCCCCCGTACTGGAAGGTCCATTGTGGCTGCATCAAGAGCAATTCTCAAGACTCAGGGGAGGAATCGGGATGCAGTCCAGGTACGACCTTGCGATCATCGGATCGGGTGGCGCCGCGTTCGCCGCCGCCATCCGCGCGACCACGCTCGGCAAGTCGGTGGTGATGATCGAGCGCGGCACTTTCGGCGGCACGTGCGTGAACACCGGCTGCGTGCCGTCGAAGGCGCTCATCGCCGCCGCTGAGGCCCGCCAGACCGCTGCCGAGGCGGGCAACCGTTTCCCGGGGATCGCCACCACAGCGGACGACGTGGACATGCCCGCGCTGATCAGCAGCAAGCAGGACCTCGTCGAGGAACTTCGGGGTGAGAAGTACGTCGACGTCGCCGACGCCTACGGCTGGCAGATCCGCCACGGCGACGCTGCGTTCGCCGGCACGCCAGAAGCGCCCGTTCTTGAGGTCACCGCGACTGACGGTGCGGTCGAGACGATCGACGCTGATCACTACCTGGTCGCCACCGGCGCCAGCGCATGGGCCCCACCGATCGACGGTCTTGAGGAGGCCGGCTACCTGACCTCGACCACGGCGATGGAGTTGACCAAGGTTCCCGACTCGCTGCTGGTGCTCGGCGGCGGCTACGTCGCCTTGGAGCAGGCCCAACTGTTCGCCCGGCTCGGGTCGAAGGTCACCCTGCTGGTTCGTTCCCGGCTGGCGTCGAAGGAGGAGCCGGAGGTATCCAAGGCGCTGCAGGAGGTCTTCGCCGACGAGGGCATCCGCGTGGTCCGCCGTGCGGTCCCGACCCACGTTGCCCGTGACGACGTCAGGGGCCAGGTTGTTGTCACCGCTGACATCTCCGGCGGCGAGCAGGAATTCCACGCCGAACAGGTCCTCGTTGCCCTCGGCCGCCGACCGGTCACCGATGGGCTGAACCTCGATGCGGTGGAGGTGAAGACCGGCGACACGGGCGAGATCGTGGTCACCGACCAACTGCAGTCCTCCAACCCCCGGATCTGGGCAGCCGGCGACGTGACCGGGCACCCCGAGTTCGTCTACGTCGCCGCCCACCACGGCAACATGGTCGCCGAGAACACGTTCGCTGGCGCTGAGCGGTCGGTGGACCACAGCCGGCTGCCGCGGGTGACCTTCACCAGTCCGGCGATCGGCGCGGTCGGGATGACCGAGGCCCAGGTGCTCGCTGCCGGGATCCGCTGCGACTGCCGCGTCCTGCCGCTGGACTACGTGCCCCGGGCGCTGGTCAACCGCGACACCCGCGGCTTCATCAAGATCGTCGCCAACGCTGAGACCGGCGAGATCCTCGGCCTCACCGCCGTCGCCAAAGACGCCGGCGAGCTCGCCGCCGCCGGTGTCCACATCCTCGGCAAGACCGTCACCGAGGTCGCCGACGCATGGGCGCCCTACCTGACCATGACCGAAGGCATCCGGATCGCCGCCAAGGCCTTCACCACCGACATCTCCAAGCTGTCCTGCTGCGCGTGACCCGCAGCCGACAGCCTCCACCCGACTCATGAAGAAGGTACCGCCATGTCGGAGCTCACGACGCAACTGCCCGAACGACTCAACAACACCGAAGAGACCGGCCTTGACGCCGTCCTATTGATCCCGCTGCTGCGGCTGATCGTCGAGGGCGGCCCGGTCACCGTCGAGCAGTTCGCCGCGGCCGCCGGCCGTCCGGTCGACGACGTACGCACGGGTCTGGCCGCGGTGCCGGACACCGAGTACGACGACCAGGGCCGCATCATCGGCCAGGGCCTCACCCTGCGCCCCACCCCTCACCGGTTCACCGTGGCCGGTGAGGAGCTCTACACCTGGTGCGCCCTGGACACCCTGATCTTTCCGACCCTGCTCGAGCGCGCGGCGAGCGTGGAGTCGGTCTCCCCGACCAGCGGCGAGCCGATCCGGGTCACCATCGACCCCGTCGCCGGCGTCACCAGCGTCGAACCCGCCACCGCGGTGGTGTCGCTGGTCAACCCCGACCAGATCACCTCGATCCGGTCCTCCTTCTGCAACCAGGTCCACTACTTCACCTCCGATGAGGACGCCGCGGGCTGGCTGGCCGAGCACCCCCGCGCCGAGGTCGTGCCCGTGGCCGTTGCCTATCGGATCGGTACCGACCTCACGACCGGCTTCCTCAACCAGTTCCAGGCCAACGCGGCAGTGGCCGACGACGGCCACTGCCGCTGCTGACCAAGAACACCGAAGGGAACTCCACTCCGATGAAGTCCAACCACGACGACCAACCGGGAGGCAGCGGCCTGCTCCTCGGAGCCGGGGCCGCGCTGCTCATGGTCGCCTGCTGCGCCCTACTTCCCTTGCTCCTCGCCGGTGGTCTGCTGGCCAGTGTCGGCGGGTTCCTCGGCAACCCCTGGGTGATCGGCACCGGCATCGCCGTCCTGGTGCTCGCGGTCCTCGCGACCACGCGGCGCCGCAGCGGCGGCAACAACGCCAGGCATGGCTGTTGCCCGCCTGTGAACTCCACCCACCCCAGCGACACGAAGGACGACCAGAACCGATGACGCTTACCCGCACCCGCCGCGCGACCCTCTCGGTCGCCGGCCTCCTGCTTGCAGGCTCCCTGGCTCTGACCGCCTGCGGAAACACCGACGCCACACCAGCCGCAGATGCGGGCACGCCAGCGGCGGTTACTAGCATCGACGGCCAGATGGTCAGCCTGCCCGCCAGCGGGAAGCCGACCGCGGTGTTCTTCTTCTCCGTCGGCTGCGGCGAATGCGTTGAAGGCGTCCGCTCCCTCGGCGAGGCCGCCACCGCTGCCGAGAAGTCGGGTGCTGGGGCGAGCTTCCTCGCCGTCGACATGGACCCCGGCGAGTCCAAGGAGACCATCGAGGGATTCATGGAGTACGTCGACGCCGAACACGTCCCGGCCGCCATAGACGAGGGTGCCGCCTTGTCCCAGCGATTCGACGTTGCCGCCCTGTCCACCCTCATCGTCATCGACGGCGACGGCAAGGTGACCTTCCGTGCCACCGAGCCCGACGCGAAGACGATCACCGCCGAACTCGTCAAGGCCGGAGCCTGATCCATGGGCGGATTGCTCAGCCTCGCCTTCGCCGCCGGCATGGTGGCGCCGGTCAACCCATGCGGGTTCGCGCTGCTGTCGGCCTGGATCAGCCAGACCCTCGGCGACGCTGACGCCTCGCCCGTCCCGGTGCGACTGCTGAGGGCCCTGCGGTCCGGAATCGCACTGGCGATCGGGTTCGCCGGCACCCTCGCAGCTGCGGGCCTGCTGGTGAGCGCCGGGGCTCGGGGCCTGATCCAGGCAGCGCCCAAACTCGGTCTCGCCGTAGGCGTCCTACTGGTGCTCCTCGGCCTGTGGATGCTGGCCGGCCGTTCGATCTCCGTGCGGTTGCCCCGGATCACCGGCCGAGCAACCGAAGGCCTCCCGCCAACCGCCCGGATGCTGGTCTTCGGGATCGGCTACGCCCTCGCCTCCCTGTCGTGCACCTTCGGAGTGATCCTTGCTGTCATCGCCCAGGCACAGGCCACCGCCAGCTACGCGGGGCTGCTGCTGGTCTTCGGTGTCTACGCCGCCGGCTCAGCCAGCATCCTGCTGCTGCTCGCACTCGCGACCACCGCCGCGGGTACCGGCCTAACCCGCCACGTCGCACGCCTCGGGAGTTATGGCCCCCGGATCACCGGCGCCGTCTTGCTGCTCACCGGCGTCTACCTCGCGTGGTACTGGTGGCCCGCCGCCACCGCCGACAACAACCTCGTCGCGACCGGCCGTGCCGGCGGTGTCGCCAGGCTCTCAACGACCCTGTCCGGCTGGGTTCAGGCTCACACGGCGCCGATCGCGGCGCTCGCGGTCATCTCCCTCCTCGTAGTACTCGCCCTTGGCGCCGCCCATAGGCGGCGTCGAGCCAGTTCCGAATCGCCGGAGGCCTGCTGCGACACCACGAACGTCGGCCTCGGCGTGTCAGGCGGCGACCACGAGGGTCAGTAGCCGACGGCTGAATGGGGGGCTTGGTCCGGGACTCAGCGACTCGACTGGAACATTCTTCGAAGGACGTGCATGACTCACCGCAACTCGCCACTGTCAGTCGAGGGACGTCGGCGGCTGGTCGAGCGTTGCAAGACCCGGCCAATCGCTCACGTGGCAGCTGAGATGGGAATCTCCCGCGCTACCGCGTCAAAGTGGGTCCATCGCCATCGTGAGTTCGGTGAGGTCGGTCTGCTCGACCGCTCATCGACGCCTAAGCAATCCCCGACAGCCACCCCCAACGTCGTTGTTCGCGAAGTCGAACGCATGCGGCGCGAGCACAAGTGGTCAGCGGCTCGGATCACGTTCGAGCTCGAACAGGTCGGCATTCAGATCAGTCGGCGCACGGTGAGTCGCATCCTCACCGACCTGCAGCTCAACCGGCGCCGCTTCATCGACCCGACCGGGGAAAGTAACCGCGAAGCGAGGAAGATTGTCGCTCGGTGCCCCGGCCACATGGTTCACCTGGACGTCAAGAAGGTCGGCCGAATCCCCGATGGCGGCGGATGGCGGGCTCATGGCAAGGACAGCCCGGAAGCTCGCGCCGTCGCGCGGACGAAAACCCGCGGCACGCGAGCCGGCTACGTCTACCTCCACTCAGCGATTGACGGCTACTCACGCCTCGCGTACACCGAGGCTTTGCCGAACGAGCAGGCCGCGACGGCCGTTGCGTTCCTCGCGCGAGCGCGGGCATGGTTCGCGGCTCATGGCATCACGCACATCGAACGGATCGTGACCGACAACGGATCCTGTTACCGCGCCTCAGCGTTCGCCGATGCACTGGCCGGGTCGCGGCACCAACGGATCACGCCCTACACGCCCCGCCACAACGGAAAGATCGAGCGGTACAACCGGATCCTTGCCGAAGAGTTCCTCTATGCACGGACATGGACCTCAGAAGACGAACGCGCCAACGCCCTCGAGCGCTGGAACCTGCACTACAACTACCACCGCCCGCACGGTGCCGCGGACGGTCAGCCGCCGGCCACGCTCGTGCCAATTCGCGTCAACAACGTCCTGGCCTCATACAGCTAGCTGCGTCAGCCGATGACCCGGCTTCGGTCAGGACATGGTCAACATGGGTCTCGAGGCATGTGACGGGGATTACATTCCTCTCGACCATCCCCTGAGGTCCGCTCAAAGGAGAGCAACTATGCGAGTGTCCCGTCCCCTGGCCGCCGTCGGCAGCCTGCCCGTCCTCACCCTCGTCGCCACCATCGCGGTCGGCGCACCAGCCGGCGCTGCGGCCCAGCCACGTTACGTGGCGCTCGGCGACTCGTACTCCTCCGGCACCGGCACCCGCGCTTACCTCGCCGACGGCACGTCGTGCCAGCGGTCCGTGCGCGCGTATCCCTCGCTCGTCGCGGCGGCCGGCGGGCTGAGCCTCAACCTTCGCGCCTGCTCCGGC
>NZ_JBHWTD010000049.1:0-16939 GCF_043427715.1 Microbacterium sp.
AGGGGTCGCGAACGTAGGGTGGAGCACGTCGAGGTCTTTCGGCGATGGTGAGCGTGAAGAACTTCCATCATCCGGGAGACCTCGACCCCTACCCGGCCACCGACGCGCTCAACCGACTACACCCTCGTTCGTGAAGAGCCAAACCGGCTCTTCCCAGATGAGGGTGTAAGTCGGCCGGGAGCGTCGGTCCGCAGATAGATGTCGAGGTCTCCCGACGCTACCCCGCCGGCCCGCTTCGGCCGCCCTGACCTCACCGCCTTCGCGGCTCATCCCAATCGACCCTGATCGGGTCTGCTGACCCTCTCGACGAGAACGCAGCGACATCACAGCCACCCAACCCCGACCGTCCGGGAAGCCGGGGCACGTCACATGGGCTGTGCTGCGGGCGTGTCGAGTGGGTCGTCCAGGGGCGACGCAGGAGCGTCGACGCGACGTGCTGAGAGGTGGTTCGCCTAGAGCCTTGAACGTGCGCGCGATCCGCTCGGCCTCGTCGGGCGTCAGCACCCCGCCGGTGACCGGCGAGCAGCACGCCGCCGCGTCGGTCGGGAGGAGGGGGAGCGTCGTGGGCATGCAACGATTCTGGCACGTCACATTGACATTCGTCGATACATCGAGGATTCTCGATCCATCGAGTTCTGTCGATGCGTGAGGAGTGAGTGTAATGGTGAGCGCGTTGCCCGTGGTTGTGATCGGTGCCGGCCCGCAGGGGCTCGCAGCCGCCGCCCACCTGGTCGAGCGAGACGTGCCGGTCGTTGTGCTGGAGGCTGGAACCGGCCCGGCGTCGGCAGTTGCCGAGTGGGGTCATGTGCGCCTGTTCTCGGAGTGGCCGGAGCTGATCGACAGGGCGGGTGCGCGGATTCTTGAGCCCACCGGCTGGGCCGCTCCGACGACGGGGTATCCCACGGGCGCGCAGTGGATTAGCGGCTATCTCGCGCCGCTTGCCACCGAGCTGGGCGAGCGCGTGCGGTACGACGCTCGGGTCGTGGGGGTGTCCCGCCTGGGCCGTGACCGTCTCGTTGATGCCGGCCGCGGCGATCAGCCGTTCACCGTGCACGTGCAGCCGAGCGATGGGGAGGAGTACCGGTTGCAGGCGCGCGCCGTGATCGATGCCTCCGGTACGTGGTCCTCACCCAACCCCGCGGGCGCGGATGGTCTGCCCGCACTGGGCGAGCGGGCCGCCGCCGAGTTGCTGTCGTACCGCATCCCCGACTTCCGCGATCGGGAAGGCTTCGAGGGGAAGCACACGGTCGTCATCGGCTCCGGGCATTCGGCGGTGACCGCGGTCCTCGCGCTGGCGCGCATGGCGCGCCGTGACCCGGACACGACGGTGACGTGGGCGCTGCGCCGCGCCACCGCCGGGAACGCCTTCGGCGGCGGCGAGGCTGACGAGCTGCCGGCACGTGGGGCGCTGGGGATCAAGGTGAAGGAGTTCGTCGACGCCGGCCTGGTGTCGCTCGTGACCGGGTTCCGTGTCGAACGCGTCACCACGGACGGGGACCGGCCGGTCCTGGTGGCAGAAGACGGCCGCACGCTCACCGGCGATCGCGTCGTCGTGCTCACCGGGTTCCGTCCCGACCTATCGTTCCTGTCGGAGCTGCGGTTGGAGCTGGACCCCACGTTGCAGGCCCCCGTGCGGATCGCTGCGGAGGTCGACCCGAACGTTCACTCGTGTGGATCGGTCGCGGCGACCGGCGCGGCCGACCTCGCCCAGCCGGAACCTGACTTCTACCTCGTGGGCGCAAAGTCCTACGGGCGGGCACCGACCTTCCTCGCCCTCACCGGCTACGAACAAGTGCGCAGCGTCGTCGCGGAGCTCGCAGGCGACCACGAGGCCGCCCGCCGGGTGGAACTGGTCCTGCCCGACACGGGCGTCTGCGGCGGTTCCGGCCTGTTCGACGCTTCCGGGGCATCCCTCGGCGGTGCCTGCTGCGCCCCGCCGGCTCAGGTGCTCCAGATCGGACGCGCTCCAGCCACCGTCTGACCGGACACACGAGAGGGGGCGGGTCGCATCAAGCGATCCCGCCCCCTGTTGCTCTCAGCGTGCGAGGAGTGTGGTCTGAATCTTGTCGGAGACGGCTTCGCGCAGCGGCCGCACGGCCTCGGCGTCCCAGGCCTCCGGGTTGGGGAAGGACCACTCCAAGACCTCGCCGCGGGGCGTGGACGGCAGGGCGAGGCCGGGCTTCATCAGAACCACGACGTCCGCCTGATCCAGGTCGTCCGTGGTGACGGCACGGGGCACCCGGTCGGTGATGTCCATGCCCAGCTCAGCGACCGTGGCGGCAACGGCGGGGTTCACTTCGTCTGAGGGCGACAGTCCCGCCGACCTCGCGGTGAACCGGTCGCCGGCCAGGTGCTCCAGGAGGGCGGCGCCGAGCTGGGAGCGGCCGGCGTTGTGCTGGCAGATGAACAGGACGGTCGGAGTGTCAGTCACGGGTTCTCTTTCTAGGCAGGGTCAGATGGCGGCGAGCCGGGGCGCGAGTTCCGTGATGCGGCGCTCCAGCTCGTCGTAAGCGGTGTCGAAGGCGTCATCGGTGCCGACGCGCACCGGGTCGGGGATCGACCAGTGCAGATGCCCGGTCACCCCGAGTTCTTCGTGCGCGTTGTCGCACACGGTGACCACGAAATCCGAACCGGTCAGCACCGTCTCCAACGCCCGAGGCGACTCGCGGGGAAGGTCGAGCGCGTGACGATCCGCTGTCGCGATCGCGCCGGGGTCGATCCGGTCTGCGGGGTGGGTGCCGCCGGACGCGGCAGGGATGCTGCTGCGGGTCGACCACAACGCCGCGGCCAACTGCGATCTGGCCGAGTTCGCCGTGCACACGAACACCACGCGGCTCGCCCGCTCGAATCGACCGGGAGTGAGGCCCTGTAGTGCGGTGTCGGTCAGGTGGACGTAGCTGCGTCGCTTGTCCGCTTCCGACCGGGACCGGGCCACCATGCCCGCAGCCTCCAGCACGTTCAGGTGATGAGCAACGAGGTTTCCCGGCATGCCCAGAGCCGTCCGAATCTCCGACGGCGACAGGTCACCCAGCGTTAGGAGGTCCACGATCCGCAGGCGCGACGGGTCGCTCAACGCCGCGTGCCGAGCTGCCCGCGCCTCCACCGTGTCGGTTCGTTCAATGTTCATTGATTCAATGTTGACTGATCTACCCGGTTCGGGTCAAGATGAGCCGACATGAAAACCACCACCCGCCACCCGGCCGCGACCCGGCCGCACGTGCTGCGCCGTGCCGCTGCCGAGTTCGTCGGGACGGGCCTGCTCGTCACCGTCGTGGTCGGGTCGGGGATCGCCGCGCAGCGTCTCTCCCCGGATGATGTGGGATTGCAGCTTCTCGAGAACAGCCTGACCACGGCGCTCGGCCTGACGGTGCTGATCCTCATGCTCGGCCCGGTGTCGGGGGCACACTTCAACCCCGTGGTGTCGCTGACCGACTGGTTGCTTGGCCGTCGCGCGGGGACCGGCCTGCCGCCGCGCGATCTCGCCCCGTACCTCGCCGCGCAGATTCTCGGCGGCATCGCCGGCACCCTCCTGGCAGGAGTGATGTTCGACACCGCGCCCGCGCTCTCCGGCAACGACCGTGCGACCGGCGGGCACCTGGTCGGGGAAGTGGTCGCCACCGCCGGGCTCGTGCTGCTGATCTTCGCGCTCGCCCGCACCGGGAAAGGCTCAGTGACCGCGGCAGCGGTCGGTGCCTACATCGGCGCCGCGTACTGGTTCACCAGCTCCACATCGTTCGCCAACCCCGCCGTGACCATCGCCCGCATGTTCACTGACACGTTCGCCGGCATCGCCCCCGCATCGGTGGTCCCGTTCATCCTTGCCCAGCTCGTCGGCGCGGCCCTTGGGCTCGCGCTGCTGCTCGTTTTCTACCCGACCGCCGCGCGCACCGCGGGCGACGTCGTGGTGCCCACGCAACCCGAAACCACGTCCTGAAAGGCACCCCCATGCACCTCGTAGCGATCGGCGGAAGCGACGCCGGCATCTCCACCGCCCTGCGCGCCCGCGAACTCGACCCCTCCGTCGACGTCACCGTCGTGGTCGCGGACGCCTACCCGAACTTCTCCATCTGCGGCATCCCCTACTACTTCTCCCGCGAAGTGCAGCCCTGGCAGTCCCTCGCCCACCGCACGCACGCCGACCTCGAAGCAACCGGCATGAACCTGCGCCTAGACACTCTCGCCACCAGCATCAACGTCGACGGCCGCACGCTCACC
Organism: Microbacterium sp.; assembly: GCF_043427715.1. GTDB lineage: Bacteria > Actinomycetota > Actinomycetes > Actinomycetales > Microbacteriaceae > Microbacterium. The sequence goes on from NZ_JBHWTD010000049.1 coordinate 4,216, forward strand.
GTCCGCGACGCCGCCGGCACCGAATCGACGATCGCGTACGACGAGCTCATGGTCGGCACCGGAGCATCCCCGTCCACCGCCGGGATCGCTGGCCTCGACCAGCTCGGCCCCGATGACGGTGTCCACCTGCTGCACTCGATGGGCGACACCTTCGCCCTGGAGCGCTACCTCGACGAGCACCAGCCCGAAACCGCGATCATCGTCGGCGCCGGCTACGTCGGCCTCGAAATGGCCGAAGCCCTCACCGTCCGCGGCCTGCAGGTCACCCAGCTCCAACGCGGCCCCGAAGTGCTCTCCACCCTCGACCCCGAACTGGGCTCCCTCGTCCGCGACGAACTCACCCGCCACGGCGTCGACGTCCTCACCGGAACCCGCATCGAAGCTGTCAGCCGCGACGCGGGCCGCCTCACCGTGACCGGCATCCGCGACGGTGACGCATTCTCCCGCAGCGCCGACCTCGTGCTCGTGGTCGTTGGCGTCCGCCCCAACACCAGCCTGCTCACCGCAGCCGGCGCAACCACAGGCGCCGGCGGTGCGGTCGTTGTCGACGAGCACATGCGCACCGGACTGCCGAATGTGTGGGCGGCAGGAGACGGCGTGGTCACCCACCACCGCCTCCTCGGTGTCACCTACCTGCCCCTCGGCACCACCTCCCACAAGCAGGGCCGCGTCGCCGGAGAAAACGCCATCGGCGGCAACACTCGGTTCGCCGGCAGCCTCGGCACCCAGGTCGTGAAGGTCTTCGACGTCGTAGCCGCCCGCACCGGCCTCCGCGACCACGAAGCCGCCGCCGCGGACTACGCCCCCCACAGCTACACCGCCGTCGCTGACGACCACAAGCGCTACTACCCCGGAGCCACCCCCATCAGCATCCGCATCACCGGAGACACCCGCGACGGCCGCCTCCTCGGTGCACAACTCGTCGGCACCCGCGGCGCCGAAATCTCCAAGCGTGTCGACACTTACGCCACCGCCCTGCACCACGGCATGACGGTGGCCGGAATGAGCGACCTCGACCTCTCCTACACACCCCCGCCCGGCTCCCCGTGGGATGCCGTGCAGATGGCAACCCAGGCATGGGAACGTGAAGCGCGGGCACTCACGCCGACCGTCTAGATGTTGCTGCCGCTGCCACACCGACGACCTCAGCGTGGGTGCGTGCGGACTCTCGACGGGCTTGCGCCGTCGCCGCTGCAAGAGCGACGCAGGCCAACACCCCGAGGGCAACCGCGGCGGCGAGGAGGCTTGTCCCGCCGAGCCATCCGGCTCTACACCCGCGTCTCTCTGCGGGTGCCAGCATGGGTGTGGGGCCGCATAGAGGTCGCGTGCCAGACGTCGGTGAACCACGCCGTACCGATCATGCCCCTTTCGTCAGACCTCATGGTTCCCCCCAGCCAAGCCGGAGATCTTCGTACGCGTACTTGTTCCCGGTGATGTCGTTGCTGAGTGTCCCGCCGCCCAGCTGGAAAACGGCAAATCCCGCCGGACCGATTGTGTACGTGCCGTCGTCGTTGTGACCGAGCGCCAGTACGTACTTCGAGCCGGGAACCAGCTCAACGTGCTCGTCGTATGCATAGGTCTGCGTTCGCTGACTGAGCTCTTCTTTTGTCAGCTCGGTCAGGCCGCTCTTCTCTGCGCTCTCCTTCGGTGAATCGTCGAGAACCTGCTGCAGTGTCACCGTGCCACCGGCGTAGAGAGCTATGAAGTCCGAGTCGGGTGGCGTTCCTTTGAGGACATCGCCGACGCGAAGACCTACCTCGGTGTACGGCATACCGCTACCGGGAATGACGAAGGTGGCTCTGTCGGCGATCGTTGTCACCTCAGCTGCGACGAGAAGATCAGCATGCTCGCGGATCTCGTCAATGCTGGTGACGTCGAATGCCCACATCACTGAGACCGTCACGTCAGGTTCGGACGCGATCCTGGTGGGAGCCGTCCCCTGGACGGTTGACGCTTCACTGCTGGCGGGCTCAGGTATGGCCGGTGGCGTAGCTGAGCATGAAGCCAGGACGAGGACAGCGAGCGGGAGAGCAGGAGGAACGAGCTTCTTCATCATCGATGCCTTCGTTCAGTACTTCGCGTTGAGCGGAGGATGACAGCCCGCCGGGAGCGCGTCAAGCAACCGCGCAAACACCGCCACGGCGGTCCGTCGGAACCTCGTAGTGGTCACCGTTTGTCGACGTCCGCGAGGTGACTGAGGCACGTCTCCGCCGGAAACGAAAACTAAAATGAGCCGTGTTGTCCGATGGGGGTGCTGCGTGAACGATGAGGAACCCTTAAGAGGCGGCAACGCGAGCGGGAGCGTCGTTCGAATCGGAGAGACGGTCCGCAAACCCTGGTCAGCCTCCACGCCGAGCGTTGTCGCCTTCGTTGAAGCGCTTCGGGCTGCGGGCGTGGATGCTCCGGCGCCGATGGGAAGAGACGAGCGCGGGCGGCAGGTGCAGGAGTTCGTCCCAGGAAGGCTCGCTATCCATGCTGACCCGCTGTCCCGTGCCGACCTGCACCGGGTCGGCGGGATGGTGCGGGCCATTCACGACGCGAGCGCGACCTACCTGCCGCCGGACGACGCGGTGTGGGAGACGGCGATACCGGCGCCTGCCAGTGAGTTCGTGTGCCACAACGACCTGGCCCCTTGGAACCTGCTAGTCGGGGACCGCTGGCTCTTCATCGATTGGGACGCGGCCGCCCCCAGTACTCGCCTATGGGATCTGGCCTACTCCGCGCAGGCTTTCACGCTCTCTGACACATCCCGAGACTCGCGCCTTGCTGCTGACGCCTTGTCGGCGTTCGTCGACGGATATCAAGCGGACGACAATATGCGACGCCTCCTGCCAGACGCTATGGCGGAGCGCACGGCGGCGATGTGCAACCTGCTGCGCGCATCGCACGACGCCGGCGAGGAGCCCTGGGCGTCGATGTTCACAGCCGGCCACGGCGATCACTGGTCTTCTGCGGACGATTATGTTCGAACTCATCGCACCACCTGGGTGGAAGCTCTCCTGCCTACCTGATGCCCGGGCCGGAAACGGCCCACAAGGGGGGGGAGAGTAGGGTGCGCTGATATGGGCAACGAGAACCGGTGGCGGCCATTGATTGCGATCCTCGCGAACCCGGAAACTCGGCGTATCGCAGCGCAGATGATGCTTGGCGGGTCACTCGAAGAAGCGACCACGGGCCTCTCCCCGTCGAGGCGTCGGCGGGCGACCGAATCCATGATGCGGAGCGGGCTCGTCCGTGCCGACGATCAGACCTTCGATCCGGACGTCTTCACGGCGATCCTGGATGCCGCTCCCGTCGCACAGCGGCAGGGTATTGAACGATTCGTCGACGGACGTCGCATCCGCCAGTACCCCGCCAATCTCGAGCAGCGCGGCGAGCTCCTGGCGTGGGTGGCGGGGAACGTGTTCGAGCCGGGGGAGATTCTCGCTGAGCGCGAGGTCAACGAGCGGCTCCTCGCTTACTCGGAGGATGTCGCGGTGCTCCGTCGCTATCTTGTCGACTACCAGCTCGTCGAACGCCGTTCCGATGGCACCGAGTACTGCTTGACCGGGAGCGGACCGATCGTCGCTGTCGAGTAGGCCTCGTCGCCGACGAGTCGACGCGGGCAGCTCGCGAGGTCGTGGCGCTGCCGTTACCCTCAACCCATGGCTCTCGCACTCGTGACCGGAGCTGCGCGTGCCGACAGCATCGCCGCCGGCATCGTTCCCCGCTTGGTGGCGGACGGGTGGGAGGTTGTGATCAGCGACCTGGGCAGCGGCGACTACCCGTGCGATCTGTCAGACCCGTCTTCCCCGACCGAGCTCATCGAACGGATCACGCGCGAGCGGGGTCCGCTGTCTGCCCTCGTCCTCAGCCATGCTCACGACGTGGAATCCGGCATTCTCGACACCACCGCCGCGAGCTTCGACATGCACGTCGCCGTCAATGCCCGGGCAACCCTGCTGCTCATCGCCGCGTTCGCTCGCGAAGTCGACGAGGGCGGTGGAGCGATCGTCGCATTCACCAGCGATCACACAACCGGCAATCTCCCCTACGGCGCATCCAAGGGCGCCCTGGATCGGATCGTCATCTCCGCTGCGCGCGAGCTCGGCGCGAAGGGCATTTCGGCCAATGTCGTGAACCCGGGCCCGATCGACACCGGCTGGATGGACGACGAGACACGAACAGTGCTGACCGCGCACCACCCACTGGGCAGAGCCGGCACCCCGAAGGACATCGCCGGCATCACCGCGTTCTTGCTCTCTGACGAAGGCCGCTGGATCAGCGGCCAGCTCCTTCACACCGACGGGGGCTTCTCCGCGCGGTTCTGAGAGCCAGCCCGAAGTCACGAGCACGTGGCGGATGGGAGGATGAGAGGATGCCGCACACCATCGTCGTCACCGGTGCCGGATCGGGCATCGGCCGCCTCCTCGCAGAGCGCCTCGCCGCCCGCGGCGACCGAATCATCGTCATCGCCCGCAGCGCCGCCCGTGCCGGCGAGCTCACCGCCGCGCTGCCGGGATCCCGCGCCGTGATCGCCGACCTCGCGCAGCCTGCCCGCCTTGCAGCGGCGCTCGAAGCAACCGACCTTCCCGACCACATCGACGCCATCGTGCACGCGGCCGGCATCGTCGACCTCGGACACGTCGCCGACCTGCCTGTCACGTCGTGGACCGAGCAGCTCGCCGTCAATCTCGTCGCGCCCGCCGAGCTCACCCGGCTCCTCCTGCCTCGCGTCCGTGCGGCGCGCGGCCAGATCGTCTTCGTGAACTCCGGCGCCGGGCTCACCGCGCACCCCGAGTGGGCGGCGTACGCGGCATCCAAGCACGGGTTGAAGGCGCTCGCCGATGCGCTTCGCGGCGAAGAGGCGCCGCAGGGCGTGCGCGTCACGACGATCTACCCGGGCCGCACCGCGACCCCGATGCAGGCGAAGGTGCACGAGCAGGAAGGCGCCGCCTACGACCCGAGCGCCTGGATCGACCCGGCATCCGTCGTCACGGCCACCCTCACCGCCCTCGACCTGCCGCGCGATGCGGTGATCAGCGACCTCTCGGTCCGTCCCGGTCCGCGCTGAGCGGGACTCCGTCAGGCGGCCGGCGCAGGGTTCGCGAGTACCTCGGCGAAGACCGACTCGGCGGCACCGATGAGCAGCCGGTGCTCGGCGAGCTCGGCCGGGAGGATGCGTACGTCCTCGCCGCACGCGGGCATCGCCCGCGCTCGCACGGCCTGAACGAGCGCGTCGTTGTCGAGCTCGGCGAGCACCGACAAGAAGCCGCCCAGCACGATGGCGGACGGGTACGACCTGGTCGATGCCGCGCGCGGCGCCGAACAGGTGCTCGGCGAGCGTGCCGAGGGTCGCGTCGTTGCCGACGACGACGGGGAATCCGGTCGCTTCGGCGACGATGTCGCGAAGCGGGGTGTCGACCCAGCCGAGGTGCGGAGCGTCGCGGACGAGTCCGTCGTCGCTGCGGACCAGGCCCGGCACGGCGAGTCCGATGCCGAGGATGCGGGCGTCGGCCAGTTCGCCCGCACGCCGACCGTCCTCCGCGTCGCCCACGAGGAGGGCCTTGCGGTACCCGATGACCTCTCGATCATCGGGTTCGACGCCCCGCGCGCCACGACCGCGGTGCGGCGGAGCGGGTGAGCTCACAGGGCGCTCATCAGGGCTCCGCCTAGCCTCGGCCGCATGTCCACCCCGCTCGACGAGCAGCAGATCACCGTGTCCGCGGCATCCCTCCGGGCGATGCGCGACGAGTTCCAGCGTTTCCTCATGGAGTACCGCTTCGGGCTCCAGGAGGTGGAGACGAAGATCTCGATCCTCCGCGAGGAGTTCCACGAGATGCACGACTACAACCCGATCGAGCACGTCTCGAGTCGTGTGAAGACTCCCGACAGCCTTGTCGAGAAGATCCAGCGCAAGGGCATCGACCCCGACTTCGAGTCGATCCGCTCCGGCATCACCGACATCGCCGGCATCCGCATCACCTGCAGTTTCGTGACCGACGCCTATCGGCTGTTCGACCTGCTCACCGCGCAGGACGACATCCGTGTGCGCGAGGTCAAGGACTACATCGCGGTGCCCAAGGAGAACGGCTACAAGAGCCTGCACGTCATCGTCGAGGTGCCCGTGTTCCTCTCGACCGGTCGCGTGGACGTGCCCGTTGAGGTGCAGTTCCGGACGATCGCGATGGACTTCTGGGCCAGCCTCGAGCACAAGATCTACTACAAGTACGAACGTCAGGTCCCGGCCGATCTCCTGGCGGGGCTGAAGGATGCCGCGGAGACCGCCGCCGAGCTCGATGCCCGGATGGAGCGGCTCCACCGCGAGATCCGCGGCGGGCAGCCGCCGCAACCCGAGGACGCGGGCGCGACGACCCTCGTCTGACGCAGCGGCTCGTGCGGGTCGACAATGGGACGATGACGGATGCCACGACCGATGCGATCCTGCGCGCTGCGCGCGAGCGACTGGCCGGATCTCCGCGCGAGCGGCTGGGCGACTGGGCGGCATCCCGTCGATTGCTCGGCCTGGGTCGGGCGCCGCGCATCGTGCCCGTTACCGACGCCTGGCATGTCGGGGTGCTGCTGATCGGCGATGACCGCGTGTTTGCGACGGGGGAGATTCTGCGCGCGCGTCACGACGCGGTGCGCGGGTTCACCGCGGAGTCGCAGCGTGCCCGCTCGGATCGCGCGGCCGCAGCACATCGGGGCGGTTTCGCAGAGGGGGAGGTCGTCCACCTCGGGTGGGAGGAACTGGATGCCGCGGCGGTCGACCGAGGTGAACGCTCGGGAATCCTGTCGCTCGCGGCGGGTGTCCCGCACGTCCGATGGAGTGCGGGCGGCGCCACGCGTCCTCTCGCGGACTACCTCGACGATCTGCTGTCGTTGCGTTGAGCCGATCTCCTGCCCCACGAGGACGCCGTGTCAAGGACCCCACCTCGGAAACATGGCGTGGATAGTGTGGCCTTTCACCTAACTGGGGAGAACGCATGCAGGTATGGCCCGGATCCGCCTATCCGCTGGGAGCCACTTTCGACGGGAACGGAACGAACTTCGCCCTGTTCAGCGAGGGCGCCGAGAAGGTCGAGCTCTGCCTGTTCGACGAGAACGGCGAGGAGACGCGCGTCGAGCTGATCGATGTCGATGCCTTCGTCTGGCACGCCTACCTTCCGACGGTGCAACCGGGGCAGCGCTACGGCTACCGCGTCCACGGCCCGTACGACCCGGCCAGCGGGCAGCGGTTCAACGCGAACAAGCTGCTGCTCGACCCGTACGCGAAGGCCGTGGACGGTCAGATCCAGTGGGACCAGTCGGTCTTCAGCTACACCTTCGGCGACCCCGACTCGACCAACGACGACGACTCGGCCGCGGCCATGATGAAGGGCGTCGTCGTCAATCCCTACTTCGACTGGCAGGGCGACCGCCAGCCGAAGACGCCCTACGCGGAGAGCGTCATCTACGAAGCCCACGTGAAGGGCCTCACGATGACGCACCCCGACATCCCCGAGGACATCCGGGGCACCTATAGTGCGATCGCGCATCCCGTGGTCATCGAGCACCTCAAGAAAATCGGGGTGACGGCGCTCGAGCTCATGCCTGTGCACCAGTTCGTCAATGACTCCACCCTGCAGGAGAAGGGGCTCTCGAACTATTGGGGTTACAACACGATCGCCTTCTTCGCCCCGCAGAACACATACTCGTCGGCGGGTGGGGTGGGTCAGCAGGTGCAGGAGTTCAAGGCGATGGTGCGCGCGCTCCACGCGGCGGGCATCGAGGTCATCCTCGACGTCGTCTACAACCACACCGCCGAGGGCAATCACATGGGCCCGACGCTATCGATGCGCGGCATCGACAACATCGCCTACTACCGGCTCGAAGACGACGACAAGCGGTACTACACCGACTACACCGGCACCGGGAACAGCCTCAACGTCGGCAACCCCCACACGCTGCAGCTCATCATGGACTCGCTGCGCTACTGGGTGCTCGAAATGCACGTCGACGGGTTCCGCTTCGACCTCGCCTCGACGCTCGCCCGCGAGTTCTACGACGTCGACCGCCTGTCGGCCTTCTTCGAGCTCGTGCAGCAGGACCCGGTAGTCAGCCAGGTGAAGCTGATCGCCGAGCCGTGGGACATCGGCCCCGGCGGCTACCAGGTGGGCAACTTCCCGCCGCAGTGGACCGAGTGGAACGGCAAGTACCGCGACCAGGTGCGCGACTTCTGGCGCGGCGAGCCGACGGCGCTCGGCGAGTTCGCGAGCCGCCTGGCCGGCTCCGCCGATCTGTACGAGCACTCCGGTCGCCGGCCCGTCGCATCCATCAACTTCGTCACCGCGCACGACGGCTTCACGCTCCGCGACCTCGTCAGCTACAACGAGAAGCACAACGAGGCCAACGGCGAGGACGGCAACGACGGCGAGAGCCACAACCGCTCCTACAACTACGGCGTCGAGGGGCCGACCGACGACCCCGAGATCCTCGCGATCCGCGCCCGCCAGCAGCGCAACTTCCTCGCGACGCTGCTGCTGAGCCAGGGCGTGCCGATGATCCTGCACGGCGACGAGCTCGGCCGCACGCAGCGGGGCAACAACAACACCTACGCGCAGGACTCCGAGCTCAGCTGGATCGACTGGTCGGCGATCGACCAGCCGCTCATCGAGTTCACGGCCGCGATCGCGCAGCTGCGCCACGACCACCCGACCTTCCGCCGGAAGCGCTTCTTCACCGGCACGACGGTGCGCACGGGCAACGGCGAGCGGCTCAACGACATCGTGTGGCTGCGCGGCGACGGCACCCCGATGGAGGACGGCGACTGGGATGCCGCGGCGAGCGAGAAGACCGTCGGCATGTACCTGAACGGCCACGGCATCGCCGGCCGCGGCGAGCGCGGCGAGCGGATCGTCGACGACCACTTCCTCATCTACTGCAGCGCCTCGGACGAGGAGCGCGAGCTCACGCTGCCGCCGAGCGAGTACTCGGAGGCGTGGGACGTGCTGATCGACACCGGCGCGCAGGAGCCGCACAACGGCCGCGTCGATGCCGGCACCGCGCTCCGCATCGCGCCGCGCGCGCTGCTCGTGCTCCGCGAGCACCGCCCGCCGGTCGAGCATGACTTCTCGGTCGCGGCCTCGATCGCGGCGACGAACGGGCTCGCGACCGGTGCGATCCCCACGGTCGCCGCCGACGCATCCGAACCCCAGGACTGAGGAGATCCGTGCACGCGCCGCAGAGCACCTACCGACTGCAGATCAGCGAGGAGTTCACGCTCCTCGACGCGGCCGCCCGGCTCGAGGCGCTCGCCGACCTCGGGGTCGACTGGGTGTACCTCTCGCCGATCCTCGACGCCGAGCCCGGCTCGAACCACGGCTACGACGTCGTCTCGCACGCGCGGATCGACGCGTCGCGCGGCGGCTCCGAGGGGTTGGATGCGGTGGCGCAGGAGGCGCGCAGGCTCGGCATGGGCGTGCTCGTCGACATCGTGCCGAACCACATGGGCGTCGCGGTGCCCGAGCACAACGCGTGGTGGTGGCAGCTGCTGCGAGAGGGGCGCGAGAGCGCGATAGCACCGTACTTCGACGTCGACTGGGACGCGGGCGGCGGCAAGCTGCTGCTGCCGATCGTCGGCGACGACGACTGGTCGGAGGACGGCACCGTCGGCCACCTCGCCATCGAGGACGGCGGCGAGGCGCTCCGGTACTGGGACACGCGGCTGCCGATCGCACCCGGCACCGGCGAGGGCACGCCGCACGAGGTGCTCGAGCGGCAGCACTACCGGCTCGGGCACTGGAAGCAGGGCGACGACCAGCTGAACTACCGTCGCTTCTTCGCCGTCTCGACGCTCGCCGCCGTGCGGGTCGAGCTGCCCGAGGTCTTCGAGGCGACGCACGCCGAGATCGCGCGCTGGTTCGACGAGCGGCTCGTGCAGGGACTGCGCGTCGACCACCCGGACGGCTTGCGCGACCCTGCGCGCTATCTCGACGACCTCGACCGGCTCACGGGCGGCGCGTTCGTGCTCGTCGAGAAGATCCTCGAGCCGGGGGAGGAGCTGCCGCGCTGGGCGACCGCCGGCACGACCGGCTACGACACGCTCGGGCTCATCGACCGCGTGCTCACCGACCCCGCCGCGGCCGAGCCGCTCGACGCGCTCGACGCGCGGCTGCGCGGCGGCGAACGCGTCGACTGGGCCGAGATGATCCACGGCACGAAGCGCGGCATCGCCGACGGCATCCTGCGCGCGGAGGTGCTGCGGCTCGAGCGCGAGGTGCGCGCGGCGGATGCATGGGGCGATCGGGGCGCGCCGGTCGACGCCGCCGACGCGATCGCCGAGCTGCTCGCGTGCTTCCCCGTCTACCGCTCCTACCTGCCCGAGGGGCGCGACCACCTCGGCCGCGCGGCCGAGCTCGCGAAGCAGCACCGGCCCGACCTCGCCGACACGATCGACGCGCTGCTCCCGGTGCTCGGCAACCCCGAGCAGCCCGCCGCGCTGCGCTTCCAGCAGACGAGCGGCATGGTGATGGCGAAGGGCGTCGAGGACACCGCGTTCTACCGCTACTCGAGGCTCACGAGCCTCAACGAGGTGGGCGGCGATCCCGAGGTCTTCTCCGTCGATGTCGAGGAGTTCCACACCTCGATGGCGCAGCGCCAGCAGGAGTGGCCGCTCGCGATGAACGCCCTGTCGACCCACGACACGAAGCGCGGCGAGGACGTGCGCGCGCGCATCACGACCATCTCCGAGGTGCCGGGCGACTGGGAGGCGCTGCTCGACAAGCTGCTCGTCTTCGCGCCCAAGCAGGGCCGGCCCTTCGTCAACCTGCTGCTGCAGGCGATCGTCGGCGCGTGGCCGGCGAGCGAGGAGCGGCTCCTCGCCTACATGGAGAAGGCGTCGCGCGAGGCCGACGACATCACGCACTGGACGGCCCCCGACGCGGAGTTCGAGGCCAACCTCACCGAGCTCGTGCGGCAAGTGCTGCAGGAGCCCGCGAGCCGCGACGTCGAGGCGTTCCTCGAGGCGACCGACGCGGGCTTCCGCGCGAACGTGCTGAGCGCGAAGCTGCTGAGCCTCACGATCCCCGGCTTCCCCGACGTGTACCAGGGCTCCGAGGCGCTCGAGCAGTCGCTCGTCGACCCCGACAACCGCCGCCCGATCGATTGGGAGCGGATGGATGCGCTGCGCGAGTCCGCGCGCTCGCCCCTGTCGGGCGGGTGGGACCTCGAGGTCGCCAAGACGCGGCTCGTGCGCGAGGCGCTGCGCTTGCGCCGCGATCACCCCGAGCGCTTCGCGGACTACGCGCCGATCCTGCCGCACGGCGAGGCGGCCGCGCACGCGATCGCGTTCGACCGCGGCGGGGCGATCGCAGTCGCGACGCGCATGCCGATCGGGCTCGCCCAGCGCGGCGGCTGGGGCGACACGACGATCCAGCTGCCCGAGGGCCACTGGCGCGAGTTGCTGACGACGAAGGAGCTGCGCGGCGGGGAGACGAGGCTCGCCGACCTCCTCTCGACGCTGCCGGTCGCGCTCCTCACGCGCGCCGACGCCTGACCGCTCACGTCCGCGCGCTCGAGCGGTCACTTCCGCGCTCGAGCGGTCATTTCCGTCTTCGAGCGGTCGCTTCCGTCTTCGAGCGGTCACTTCCGTCTTCGAGCGGTCACTTCCGTCTTCGAGCGGTCACTTCCGTCTTCGAGCGGTCACTTCCGCGCTCGAGCGGTCGCTTCCGCGTTCGAGCGGTCAGCTGCGCCCGCCCGCGGCCCTGCCGACGCCGCGTCCGCTGCCACGCTCGATCGGCGGCTCGGACGCGCGGCATCGACCGCTCAGGGGCGGAACTGACCGCTCAGGGGCGGAACTGGCCGTTCATGAGCGGAAGTGACCGGTCACGGGTGGAAGTGACCGCTCAGGGTTGAGATGCTCTCGGCGCGTTCGCAGACGCTGTTACTACGATGGGCGGGTCTCGCGTGCTGGAGCTCGCGACTCGGTTCGCGTCGCATCGACTGCGACGCCGAGCCGGTCGCGCCGCCGCCGGAGGGGTCGGGCTGCTGGTGGGTGTGCTCGGCCCCTCCGCCGCGGCGCGCCGCGCGCGTCTGATGCGCTCGGGCACAGGGGAGGCATAGCCTGCCCTCATGCAGCACGACGCGCAGACGCCCGACGACCACCAGCAGCCGCGCTACGGCCAGCCGCAGCAGGGCCAGCCCTACGGCGGTCAGCCGTCCAGCGAGCCCTACGGCGATCAGCCGGTGAGCTACGCGCCGTACGGCCAGGGCGCCGAGTACGGCCACGGCGCGCAGCACGGCCAGCCCGCCTACGGCGCGGCCATGCCGATGCCTGCAGTCGTCAAATGGGGCCTCGGCATCCAGTGGGCCGGCGTCGCGCTCGGGGTCATCGGCATCGGGATCGCCGGGCTCGGCCTGCTCGCGTTCGCGGGCGCGGGCGACGCGGGGATGCTCGGCGCGGTCGGGATGCTGATCGCCGTGGCGGCCGTGCTCGTCGTCGCGCAGGTCATCGTGCTGCTGTTCGCCACGAAGGGCCGGAACTGGGCGCGCATCGTGCTCGCGGTGCTCGCCGCGCTCGGCATCATCACGTCCCTCTCCTCAGGCCAGGGGCCTCAACTTCGGCTCGCTCATCTCGATCCTCAGCGTCGTGCTGCTCTTCCTGCCCGCGGCCAACGAGTGGTACCGCGCGCGATCCGCGCAGCGGTAGCGAGGCGCCCCGGCCGGCTCCCAGGCAACGGGCAGGCTCGCGCGGCGCGGCCGTCCT
>NZ_JBHWTD010000050.1:0-17171 GCF_043427715.1 Microbacterium sp.
CGCTACTTCAGCGAGCACTCCATGAAGCTCCTCAACACCACCGAGAAGGAGGTCGCGATCCCCGAACTCGCTGCAGCATAATCACAGAAGCTGATCTCGCACGGTGTTGAGAAACTCCACCACTCAGCGGGACGTCACCCCGAGGGGCTCTGAGGGCCAAGAATTCGTGCCACGTTTCTGCCACCAATCGAACCAAGCTGACCTGATCGAAGCGGATGCCAGCGACGTCAGATTCCGCGGAATCATGCGGATTGGGTCCGTCTCGATTGCCATCGGCGCGATTTCAAATCCCTCCGTCTCCGCCACGAAACCCCCGGCCTGTCGGGGGTTTTCCTGTTGTGTCGGCGTTTTCTCGGCGGCTCACCGCGGCGCGTCCTCTTTGAGCTCCCTCAGCGCCTCCTCGGCCCGGGCCAGACGCTCGGTCTCGGGGGAGTCCCACCAGTACGGGCCGCGCTCGCCGAGGCCGCGCTTGGCGATGCCGACGCGGCGTCGGGCCTCGGCGATCGCGTCCTCGTCGTGAGTGCGCTTGCCCGATGCCACGGCCGAGCGCGCCCGCCCGAGGTGGGATTTCAGGGCCTCGACGATCTCCGCCGGCAGGGCCGGGTCGGTGCGGCGCCACCGTCGCCCGTCGATGACGAGCCAGCGCTCGTCCTCCTCGCGGTTCCGATCAGTCACGGAGAGCGGGAGTGTCGCGCGGGTACTCGCCGCCGGCGAGCTTCACCAGGTGGGCGTGCGCGTACTCGCAGACGAGTGCGTGCCGGTAGACCATCTGAGGTACGTCGACGTTGGAGTCCATCCACAGGCTCAGCGCACCCTGCTTCCACGCGCGGAACGTGTCATCCCCCGTGATCGTGGTGAGGATCTCGAGGAACGAATCGTCGAACCGCATCGAGTGCACCGCGCGGCGGTACTCCTCGACGGTGAGCGCCATCGAGAACGGGATGTTCATGAAGCAGAGGGCGGTCTGGATGTCGAGACGGATGATCCGGCGGATGCCGCGTTCCGCGTCCAGCGGCGGGATGTCGAGTTGCGTGAAGTCCAGCTCCTCGCGTTCGGTCACCCGCACCTTGTCGAGCGCGATGAGCACGTCGTAGACGTTGACGTCGTGCTCGACGACCGCCTGGTCGCCGAGGCCCGACAGGGCGGTCGGGCGGAGGGTGACGGGTTCAATGTCTGCAGGAGAGTTGCGGATGATGAAGTTGACGAGGTTCGTCTCGATGACGAAGTGCCGGATCAGCAGATCGACGGCGCTGGGGGAGACGAAGTGCCGCAGAAACCACACGCACAGCGCATCCATGACGTGAAGTGGCATCCATCGGAAGGGCAGCACCCGCTTGATGACCGAGACGACCGCGACCACAACTCGCGAGAACACCCGCGCGATCGGGTACAGCCAGCGCCGGGAGAGCCGCCGCTGATCGTTGATGATCTGCCGCACGACGGAGCGGTCGAGCGGCACCGAGGGGTCGGCGTAGATCGCCTCCCACATGCTCGGGTCGGACGTCACGAACTCCCGCATGACCGGCAGCGGCGGGCGTTTCGCCGCCATCTCAGCGGTCCAGCTCTTCCAATTGGAGGGCGTAGAGCCGCGCGACGACCTGCGCGCACCGGACGATCTCGTCTGCGTCGTCGTCGCTGATCATGTCCGACGTGAGGATCGCCTCCAAGTCGCCGGTGTGGTTGCCGTCGGCGACCTCGTGGTATCGCATGAAGTGCACCTGGCTGTCGGCGAGACCCAGCACCTCTTGGAACCGCGCCGCCCATCCCGCTGCCCGCTGCGCGCCGAGGCCCTCGATGATGTACATCGCGCCGAGCAGTCCGACGGGGTTCGGTCGGTCGGCGTACGTGAACATGTACCCCGAGAGCGCTTCGGAACCGAGGTTCTTCCGTCCCGCGCGCAGCTCGTCGAGCGACCCGCCGACGGCGACGTAGTCGCGCTCCAGCATGAGGTAGTCGCGGTGCTCCTCCTGCGCGTGCTTGATCGCGGCGGTGCGCAGCTCGAAGTGCTCGATGTCGAAATTGGATGCCGCGCGGGAGATCCACGGCGACCCGTCGACGACCTGTTGGCGCAGGTTGAACAGCAGGCGCTGGTAGTCGTGCAGGGTCACGGTGCCCTCGTCGAGTCGCCGGAGGATCGGCACCTCGGCGAGGCGGTCCTCGAGCTCGATCCAGACGTCGGCGAGACGCTCGCCCAGGGAGGTGGCGGTGTCGGTTGCGGTGTCCGTGGTCATGACGGGGCTCCGTTCTGGGGTGGGGCGACGACGGTGAGGTGGGCGAAGGCGAAGGAGAACCGGCCCGATTCGGGGACGGCGAGCAGGATTGTGTCGCCGACCGAGAACCGGCCGGTGCGCCACGCCTCCTCGAGGGCGATGAAGATGCTGGCCGAGCCGGTGTTGCCGCAGGTCTCGAGGTTCGAGAACCAGCGGTCGGTGTCAAGCGTCGGCACGCGTTTGCGGAGCCCGTCGAAGGCACGATCGCGGAACGCGTTGGTGCTGTAGTGGCAGATGACGTGGTCGAGGTGCCCGACGTCGACGAGGCCGATGTCGACGAGTTCCTCGAACTGCTTCAGTCCGCAGTCGGCCAGGTCGTCGAGCACGCTGACGTCTTGACGCAGCAGGAACATGCCGGCCGCCGCGGCATCCGTCGCCGGCACGTCCTGCCACGTCGATCCGACGACCGGGTCGAGGCCGTCCATGCCCCCCGCATGCAGACGTCGTGCTCGTGCGCGAGCGAGACGTGGCGCACCCAGTCGACTCGCAGCGACGGACGCGAGGGGTGCGGCTGGAACTCCACGACCACGGCGCCGGCGCCGTCGGAGAGCATCCAGCGCAGGAAGTGGGAGTCCATCCCGGCGCGGATGCCGTCGTAGCGGCGCTGCCGAAGGCTTCGGCTGGCGACCTCCGAACCCACGACGGCGACGCGGGGGTGGTCACCGAGCTTGACTTTGCTGACCGCCGCGTCGAGGGCAAGCGAGGCTCGATGCGCAGACGCCCGATGCGGAGAGCAGCTGCATCGGACCGCCGCCGAGTCGCCCGTGCACCATCGAGGCGAAGCCGGGGACGAGCACGTCGCCGATCGTGGTGGCGCACGCCAGCATGCGCAGCTCGTCGGCGCGGATGCCGCGATCGTCGAGCGCGGCGCGCAGCGCCTTCACGGCGAGCTCCTCGTTCAGCTCGGTCGGTTCGCCTTGCTCATCGAGGGCGTAGTGACGCTGCCGGATGCCGTTGGCGTCGAGGACCCGCTGGCGGATGCGCGCAGTGACCTTGTCCTCCCCGCCGAGCCTCGCGACGATGCCGTCGTTGTCGACCGGGTCGCCCGGGAGGTACCGCCCGAAGCCGGTGAGATACGCCGATGCCGTGGTGCCCATGGCGTTGACCCTAGGGCACTCGTATGGCGGAGCGACGGCCTCATCCCCAGACGCGCCGACGGTGTCCCCCGTCTGGCGGACACGGTTTCCTGGGAGGTGCCGACGAGGTGACCGGCTCGAGAATCCGCGGTCGGCGACCGCGTCTTCCTGATGCGTTCAGGTGACGCGGGGTACGCCCGGTAGTGGACAGAGCTCGCCTCGCGAGCGCAGGATGCCACGAACACGGCATCCTGCAGGTGGGCGAATTGCGGCGTCGGGGCGTGGCGGCGATGCGTGAGGAGCCCGGTCCTCTTCTTGACGTCATTCGTATGCGAAGTCATGTCGAGCCGCTCACAGTGTCCCCCATTCGACCTACTGCGCCGCGGCTCGTGCCCGGGCATAGTGGGGGAATGAACAGCATCGCGCAGGCACCTTCGGCATCCGTCGGATCGCCGCACGGGCAGAAGGGGATTCGCTTCGGCCGGCGCGAGATCGTGAAGCACAACGCATTCACCTGGCTCGGCATGTTCGCCATCGCGCTGGTGCTCGCGGTGATCTTCGCGATCCCGGCTCCCCACCCCGACGGGATCCTCAGCCACGGCGACCAGGTCTTCGTGGCGGTCATCTTCCTTCTGGGCGCCGCTCTCATCGGTTTCATCGCGATCTGGGTGTTCACGCCGCTCGCATGGCTCCTCGGTAAGGCGCTGCGGCGCGTAGCCAGCCCGGTCGTGCACGTCGTGTGCTTCGGGGTTCTCGCGGGTCTGGTGGTTCTCGTCTTCTCGCTCCTCGATCGAGGTCAGCCTCCGCTACTCGGCGAGGTATCCCTCGAGAATCCCGTCATGCTCGTCGTGCTGCCGGCCAGTGTCGCGGCGTGCGCGTTCGGCCGCGCGATGGCCTTCCGTTCGCGGCGCAAGCAGATCCAGAAGGCAGCCGCCGTTACCGTCCCGGCCGACGGACCCACCCCAGCGTGACGAGCACTCCGCTCAGGCGGAATGCTGCACAATGCCACGGGTCGGCGGCACCGCTGCTCGGGGCGCCGAACCCCGTTCCACTGTGAGGATCTCCCGCTCCGGCATACTGAGGACGTGCCGCTGGGGCGCGAGCCGGGAGACCGGGGAAAGCAGGGTCACCATGGACATCGCCGGCAAGGTCTTCATCGTCACCGGAGCGGGCAACGGTATCGCGCGTGAGGTCACACTCCAGCTCCTGGCCGGTGGCGCGCGCGTCGCGGGCGTCGACCTCAGCGCAGAGGGACTCGCCGAAACCGGCCGGCTCGCCGGCGCAGGAGAGCGGTACTCCTCCCACGCCGTCGATATCACCGACCGTGATGCCGTCGCCGCACTGCCGGACGCCGTGATCGCCGCCCACGGGCAGATCGACGGCCTCGTCAACATCGCCGGCGTGATCCAGAAGTTCGTGAAGATCGCCGACCTCGACTTCTCCGATATGGAGAAGGTCATGAACGTGAACTTCTGGGGTGTCATCAACACCGTGAAGGCCTTCCTCCCGCACCTCACCGCGCGGCCGGAGGCTTCGCTCGTCAACGTCTCCAGCATGGGCGCCTACGCGCCGGTTCCCGGTCAAGCGGTGTACGGGGCTTCGAAGGCTGCCGTCACGCTTCTCACCGAGGCCCTCTACGCCGAACTGATGGGCACAGGCGTCGCCGTCTCAACCGTCTTCCCGGGCGCGATCGGCACGAACATCGCCGCGAACTCGGGCGTTTCGGTGGGGGACGCCACCGCGGAGAAATCCAGCTTCAAGACGACCCCGCCCGGCAAGGCGGCCGAGGTCATCGTCGAGACGATCGTGAAGGGTCGCTTCCGCGCGACCATCGGCTCGGATGCCGCGACGATGGACCGTCTTTCGCGTCTCAACAAGAAGATGGCGACGGAGCTGATCGCCAAGCAGATGGGCGGCCTCCTCGGCTGAGGTACCGCCCCGGGGTGATCTGCTCGCGCCGCGACACGCAGGGCGCAGGCGCAATGACGGCGGCGCCGGGCGACACGGTTTGCGTCGCCCCGGGCTGTCCGCGAGGGTGGAGGCATGGCCGCCCGCATCCCGAACGCGCTCCGCTCCGTCGCCGACTCCCGCAGTGTCCCGAACCTCGTGGTGACGGCCGCCGCGACCGCGGCGCTCACGCTCGTCGACCCGGCGACCCTTCGGCCGGGCGCACGGTTCGCGTACCGCGCCGCGAATGCGGCGCTCGCCGGCTTCACGACGTGGACGAGCCTGCGACGGGCCGACTGGCCGCTCGGCGCTCTCCCGATGCGCGCCGGGGTGACCGCCGGTGCTGTCGGGGCTACTTTCGGCGTCGCCGAGGTGGGCGAGGCACTCGATGCGCGCCTCCAGTCGGCCCTGCTGCGCGGGGGCGTCACCCGTCCGCGTGTGCTGCTGGCAGCCGCCGGCGTCGGCCTCCTTGCGCTCGGATGGTGGGGTGACCGGCACCTGGCCGCCTCCGACGACACGACCGCGGAAGCCGAGGAGTTCACCGAGCCGGAGAGCGTCGAGGTTCCCGAGCCCGTCCGCGGACTCGTCTCCGCCCTCCTCGGCCGCACGGAGCACTTCGGGGCACCGGAACTGCGCGCCCAGCTCGACGCCGCCCGCGCGAACCTGTTCGAGGGTCCTGATGGCCCCGACGGGTTCGCAGCGGGCATCGGCTTCGAGGTGCCCGAGGACCTGCCCCTGGCCGTCCCGGCCGACGCGAACTTCCCCGTCGTCGCTCGCTACCGCCCGCTCGACGGTCGCACGTTCGAGGTCTACCTCACCGTCATGGCCGGGCGGCTGTCGTCCCTCGCGATCAGCGAGGGGCGCGATTGGACCGACGCCGAGCAGCAGGAGTGGTTCGAGGCCGGGCGCGGAGCGCACGAGCTGGCCGGGTGGCCGAGCCTGGACGAGATCGAGTGGTGCATCGAGACCAGCACGGGGCTGCGCCCGCTCGACTGACGGTCGGATGCTGCGAGGCGGCGCCGTGCCGCCGCGGGGCCGGGCTCAGCGCCGCGCCGATCAAGACCGCGCACAGCTTCGGACTGCCACAGGCCTCGTGAGCGGCGGTCAGCGCGACGGTCGGGGTGCTCGCGGTCGCGGTCGGGCAGCCGGCATTCGACCGGAAACGCACGCTGAAGCCCCGCCTCCCGCAGGACGTGGTGCTGCACGAGGAACGGTACCGGCCGGCCGATCCCGACGCGATCCGTGCCTACTCCGACCGGATGGACGCGTTCTACGAGGACCTCGGCCGCCCGCAGGCGCCCTGGATCCAGACGCAGATCGCCCGAGTCCGGGACCTCGCGGGTCTGCACGGGCGCGAGCGCATGGGGTGCTCATCGGCGGCTCCTCGGTCGGGCGGTCACCCTGAGCCTAGGGGAGGGCAAAGGTAAGGCCCCGGCGATAAGCCCGATCGCCGGGGCCTGTTCATAAGCGTGGGAGAGGATCGGTGACCCGAACACCTTTCGTCTCGACCGTGCCGCCTACTTACCTTGCAGAAACCACCGTAGGGTCCCTCGCAATCCGACGGCGAGGCATTGACGGGCCGCACGCGATCTGGTAACCGATCCCGAGTTCATCGTGACGGGATACCGCCGCGACCCGGCTGAGGCGGGTGGAATCCGAGATGTCAAGCCCCTCTGCCGCGCGTACGCGCTGACGGAGGGTGGCATTCGACGGCGTCGTCGGCGCCGACCCCGCCGCGGGAGCGCGGCGACCGCACCACCGGAGGTTCCCATGCCTGTCGACTCTGCACACCGACTGAGGCTGCAACCGATCGGCGAAGACGCGTGGCGGTTGTGCGACGGGTCCGTCGATGAGTGCGACGCGGCAGTCGTGCTCGCCTACATCGAGCGCCGCGACGGCCGCTTTGAGGTGACCTGGGTCCGCGCGGGAGCCGGAACCCGTCGCTTCGAATCGATGGATGACGTGCTCGATGCAGCGGCCGCTCACCTCCAGTCGATGGTCTCGCGCAGCCGCAAGCCACGACCGATCGCCGCGCGCCCGCCGCTCGCCCCTATCTGAACGCCTCGATGGCACAGTGCGGATACCCGCCGCTTCTCCGGCTGTCAAGGACGTGGCCGATGGCGGGCGGAGCGCTGACGCTGGGATGTGAGCAGCCCGCTGCACGACACCGCCCACGAACGACCCGCGGAGGAGGCGACGATGACGCGCATCGACATCTCTTACGGCGGTCAGTGGTACAGCATCGGGAACCGTTCGCTTGAAGAAGTCCACGAGGAGATCCGGGCCGGAGCGCTCTCCGGGCACCATTGGCTCGAGGTCAACGACGGTGAGGGAAACCCCCGTCCCGCATTTCTCTCCATCACCCCCGGCGTTCCCATCGCGGTGATACCGATCCCCGATGCCGACCTCGGCGGGCCCGACAGCCTGCTCGCGCTCGACATGGACGAGCAGGACGAGGACACCGAGATGACCGGTCCGGTCTGGACCGGCCCCTCGATCCACACCGATCGGCCGTCGCGCTGACGCCTAACGGGGCGCCACCCTGCGGTCAAGACCCTGTGCTCCCGCGGCGTCGCGGGTGAGAGTGAACGCATGAGCGAAGACACCACGCAGGACGGTCCGGCCATGACGCAGCACCCCGCGGGCGTCGATGACAAAGTCGAGGGCATCATCGTGCAGACCAGAGCCGACCTCGCCGAGAACCGCGAGATCGACGCGCGCGCTGTCCTCGTCGAGCGACTCGCCCAGGCGGGTCTTTCCCTGTCCGACGCCGAGGTCGACGCGGCCGCATCCCGGCTCTGACCCACCCCGGCGGGGCTCGTCCCCTCAGGCGATCGAGATGCCCTGCACCGACCGGACTGCTCCGGATGCCGCGGGCACGAGGTCTTCGCGAAGGTAGCGGGCGTACCCGTCGGGTGCCCGACCGTGTGCACGGCCGCTCGTGCTGACCCACGCGGCATCCGAGGCCACCACCCGAGCCCCCGACGCCGCCACCCGTTCCATGAGCTGCACGTCCTCGTGCGCCTCGACGCAGGGGAAGCCGCCGGCACGGGAGAGGACATCCGCGCGGATGCCGAGATTGGCGCCGTGCACGTGGCCGTTCGCGACGCCGGGGGTGTGGGTGGCCCACCACGCTTCGCGCTGGTCTTCGGTGAGGTCACTGAAATCGGGACGCACCGTGCCGACGACGGCGTCCGCCCCCGAGCGTGCCATCGCGAGCTGATGGGTCAGCCAGTGCGGCGGCACGGTGGAATCCGCGTCTGTGTGCGCCGTCCAGATGCGCCGAGGGGGTGTCGGCTGCAGGAGCGCCAGCGCAGCGTCGACACCAGCGGATCGGGCAGCTCCTACTCGGCGCGCCTGCAGCTCGACGACCGTGACGCCCGCGGCGCGCGCGACCTCGGCGGAGGCGTCGGTGCAGGCGTCGAGCGCGACCACCACCTCGACCCTGCCCACCACGGCGCGCGCGGCGAGAGCGGCTATCTCCAGCGCTGCCAGGCAGCCCGGGAGCAGCTCGACCTCGTCGTGCGCGGGGACGACGACGGCGACCGCGTCGAATCGCCGGCTCATGTGAGTCCCTCCGCGGCGGCGACGGAGGGCACGCCGTAGGGCGTCCAGACCTCGAGGATGAAATCCTCCTCCACGTGGCGTGCGAGCCGCTGAAGCCCACGTCGCGCGATCGCGCGGTGCACGGCCTCGGCATCCAGCGATGCGTCGGGGATCCGTCGCCGCCAGTGGCACGCGACCAGCACCCCGTCCGAGGCGAGGGAGCCCGTGATCCGCTCGAGCGCGAGTGACAGGTCGCCAGGGCTCCAGTAGTAGCCGAGCTCCGACAGCACGATGAGGTCCCACTCACCGTCCGGCCATTCCTGCGGAAGTGTGCGCTGCTCGAAGACGGCGCCCGGCACCCGTTCCGCCGCGCGCCGGAGAGCGGTTTCGGAAGCATCGACCCCGACGATCTCGTCGGAGCGCTGGGCCAGCTCCGCGGTGAGGGTGCCGGTCGCGCAGCCCAGCTCGAGGGTGCGCGTGAATCGGCGGCGGGGGAGCGCCGACAGCAGGATCGAGCGCTTGCGCTCCTCGTACCAGCGGGTCTCGAACCCCCACGGGTCGTCGTGGGTGCGGAAGAATTCCTCGAACCTACCGATGTCGACGGGAGCCGCCGGGACTGGTTCGCCGGCGTCCACGAAGACCTCCCGGTCCCGCTGGAAGTGGGCGAGCATCCGCTCGTGGAGAACGGGGTCGCCGTCGTCGGTGCGGTACTGCGACGCGTGCTCGGACAGCGCGGCCGCCTTCGCCGACGCCGCGCGCGGCGTGAGGGCCAGCTCGACCCACGGCCCGGGATCGGGGGAGTCGGGGTCACCCCAATGCCAATACCAGATCGGGTAGCCGATCACGCGAGCTCCGCGCGCGACGGTGCGGACGGTCTCGCCGAGCACGCGGTGATCGCGGTGGCCGTCGCCCCACCAGGTGACCGCGACGAGGGTGTCATCGGGGTCGAAGGCTGCGAACTCGGCCGTGAGCATCGACGCGAGACGGCGGGTGTTCTCGCGCAGTCCTCCGTCGGGCAGCCCGAGGTGGCGGATGTGGGCGCGCGGCGCCACGCGGTACAGCGCCGCCGTCAGCTCTTGGCGGCGCAGCAGTGCGAGCCCACGCTGCTCGGGGGATGCCGCTTCGCCGTCGGTCGCGACGATGACCGTCACATCGTGGCCGGCGGCCGCCGCGGTGGCGATCAGACCGCCCGCGCCGAGGGTCTCATCGTCGGGGTGGGCGGCGACGACGACCAGGTGGGTGCGGTCGAGGACGAGCGGCTCGGTGCCGAGGTCGACGGCCTGCCAGGCCGCTTCGGGAGTGCCCGGGTCGCGGTGGTCGAAGGCGACGCTCATGCGCGCACCGCCAACGAGCCGAGCCGGGCGAGGTCGCGTTCGGCGTGGTCTTGGCGCAGGTAGATGCGCAGATCGGCGACGCGTTTCGCGTGCGCCTCGTCGGCGGTCAGCGGGGCGGGCCCCAGCGCCCGGTCGGCGAGGGTCAGGATCTCCTCGGCCGCACGCGCGACGACGGCTCGGGTGCGGGCCGCGAAGAGTTTCCCCTCCTCGCCGGAGACGCCCCGGTCGACCGCGCCCGCGGCGTGCGTGAGGGCCAACCGGGCGGTCCAGTCCGCGGCATCCGCCCGTCCCGCGTACATCCGAGCGAGCTGGTCGGCGCGTTCGGATCGGGCGGCATCGGTGACCGCGTGCACGAGGGGTCGCACGCCGCCCCACCAGATCGCGGCCACCCCCATCCCGCCCCAGCTGAAGCCGGCGCGGGCGAGGTACCAGCCGTCGTCGCCGATCGGGACGGCGGGGGTCCGGGTGAAGTCGACGGGTGCGCTCACCACGCGCGAGAGGCCGCGGGAATGCCACGGTCCGGGGTGAGCGGAGACGGTGTCGGAGCGGAGGGGAACGGCGAACAGTCGTCGCGTGGTCTCGCTCGTCCAGGCCGTCACGAGGGCGTGGCTCGCCTCGGTCGCAAGGGAGCACCAGGGCTTCGTTCCCGTGAGCGACCACCCGCCGGGCCCCTCTTCGGCGAGAAGCCGGGCCCCCGGTCCTTCCGCGGCGTACACCCCCCACGTCGAGGTGGGATCCGTCCCGAGTCGAGAGGAGAGCGCCGCGAGGTCGATCCCGTCGGCCTGGGCCTGGGCGAGGATTGCGATCGCATCGAGATGCGGTTCGACCATCCGTGCCACCTCGACGTCCGCCGCCGCGATGTGCGCGAGCGTCGACCAGAGATATCCGGTGTGGCCGGAGCCCGGAAGTGGGAGGTCCGAGCTGAGCTGTGACGCCCAGCGGAGGACAGCCGCAGGCTCGTCGGGATGGGGCACCTCATGCTCCGCCGCCGAGGGCTCGAGCAAGGGTTCAAATGGGTGCGGCATGGATCCTCCGCGGCTACTCTGCCGACCCGTGCGGCATCGCCGCGAGGGCTTGACGGCGCGGATGCCGCGGGGTAGCCGGGTCGGGCTATCACCGGGCCAGGTCCGGCGCAACCCCGATGCCCCCGGCGGGGCATGGTCCTAACGTTTCGGGTGAACGCATTCCTGCGACAGAAGGGACTCCCCGTGGCGACCACGACGCAGAAGAAGACCGCCGCCGCTCCGAAGAACAACCGCCGCGCCACCGGCGCCCGGCTGACCGAGGAGCAGAACGCGGAGCGCGGGTTCACCGCCTCGCAGACACTGAGCGACAACCTCCAGAAGGTCCTCGTCGACCTGCTCGAGTTGGCGTCGCAGGGCAAGCAGGCCCACTGGAACGTCGTCGGCAAGAACTTCCGTGATACACACGTGCAGCTCGACGAGATCATCGATGCGGCGCGCAACTTCAGCGACACCATCGCGGAGCGCATGCGCGCCCTCCACGCCGTCCCCGACGGGCGAAGCGACACCGTCGCCGAGCAGACCACCCTCCCCGAGTTCCCTCACGGCGAGGTGCTCACCACGGACGTGATCGATCTGGTCACCGAGCGGCTCGAGGCTGCGATCGAAACGTGCCGCACCGTGCACGACGAGGTCGACGAGGAAGACCCCACCAGCGCCGATATCCTCCACAGCGTGCTCGAGACCCTCGAGCAGTACGCCTGGATGGTCAGCGCCGAGAACCGTACCCCCAAGTGAGTTCGAGGTGGGCAAGTTCATCTACCAAGGCGTCCTGAAGGTCGACTTCGACGACCGCGAACTCGCCCACCTCCAACTGGTGATTTCGAACAAGCTGGCGCGAGGAGAGTCCTTTCACTTCACCTGGAAGGACTCTCCCGCGATCGGCGACGGCCGCACCAGCGTGTGGCTGCACCCCCGCTGCACCCTGGTCTTCAAGTTCTACGGCGCACGCCGCCCCGATCTGAACCGGGCCTGGATCGAGGCGCTCGCGGCATCCGCCAACACGACGGCCGGTCTGACGCTGGTTCCCGAACCCACAGCCGATCCGGTCGTCAGCGGAGCGGGAGAGGTGGCACCCCTGTGAAACGTGTCGACATCCACTACGGCGGCGAGCTCTACAGCGTCGGCGACACCTCGTACGAGGACCTCGTGGCTCAGGTGAGCGCCGCACTCGTCGCCGGGCACGGCTGGATCAACGTGAACGACGGCGAGGGTGCGCCACGACCGGCGCACCTGCTGATCTCGCCCGGTGTCCAGATCGCGCTGGTCCCGATCCCGGACGATCCCGATGAGGGAATCGTCACGGGGAGCTGACCGCGTCGCCCGTCTTCTCGAACAGCGCGGGGTCGAGCTGCACGCCTCCCGACGAGTTGGCGGATGCCGCGAGCTCCTCGATCCACTGTCGGTTGAGCTCCGGCGGTTCCGGATCGTCGAAGACGAACCGCAGCGGGATGGACGGGTGCAACCAGATGGTCGTCCGTCCCCCCGGGAGGTCGTCGGGGTGCTGCCAGGACACGGTGAAGCTCTCCGAACGACGGAGCTTCGTCGAGATCACGATCTTCAGGTGAGCGAGTGCTCGGTCATCGATCCGAATGGGCATCGCCGAGCCGCCGTAGTAAATGAGGCCCATGTCCCCACCATAATGGGAGAGCGTCGCGGCCGGTCCGGGGCGCAGAGAGGATTCCGGTGGGAAAGTTCATCTACGAGGATTCCATCAAGGTCGATTTCGAAGATCGCACGCTCGCGCACCTGCAGCAGGTGATCGGCAACAAGCTGCGCCGTGGAGAGTCGTTCCACTTCACCTGGCGCGACGACAAGAGCATCGGCGAGGGGCGCACATCGGTGTGGCTGCACCCGCACGCATCGCTCGTCTTCAAGTATTACGGCTCGCGTCAGTCGCGCATCAACCGCGCGTGGTCGGAAGCGCTCATGTACACCGCCAACTCCCCGGCGGGTCTGCACCTCGTCCCCGAGCCCGCCGACGTCGGCGACGCCGAACCCGTCTGACGCCCGCTTCCGCACCCACCGCAACCTGCCGCACACAGAGAAGTGCCGCAGTACGCGGATCTGGGGGCTGCGTACTGCGGCACTGTCGCCGACGTCGGGGGATCGCCGGCGTCGAGGCTGGGGGAAGCCTCAACCGAGTGGGGGACTCGGGGCCTGTGGGATCACACCAGAAGGGGCGCGGTCCCGAAGGTTTCGGTGAACTCGGCGGCGAGGGCGTCTTCGTAGGCGTCCGCTTCGTCGAGCAGGTCTATCTCGCTCATGCCGCCGCCCGGGCGCGCTTGGCCGCGGGAGCCGCCGCGGGGCGAGCCGCGGAGATCTCCGGGATGTCGATGTCAGCGTCGAGCACGAGGCCGCCGTTCGAGGTGGCCTGGTCTGCCATCTCGCGCAGCGTCGCGGGGTTCAGCGCCATCGGCTCGGCCTGGTCGTAGACGAAGCGCAGCGGAATGGCCGGCTGCAGCCACAGGGTGGTGCGTCCGGTGCCGTCGGCTTCCGTGCCCTTCCACGAGACGACGAAGCTCTCGCTGCGGCGCAGCTTGGTGGTGGCGACGGCGGCCAGGTGTGCGAGGACCCGGTCAGGCATGTCGATCGGCTCTGCGACGTTTCCGTAGTAAAGGCTTCCCATGACGTTCCTCCTGGTGTGTGCGGTCGTGCGTGGCGTTTCGGTTTCAGATGGAGGCCGGCTGCGCCGTGGACCGGCGCGGGCGGCGGGAGAGGATGTCGATGAGTCCGCCGCGCCACCATTCCCGGGGGGTGGGAACGAGCGCCACGCCCAATTGGGCGAAGGGGGCGCTGATCGGCTGGGGGGTGGCTGCGGGGGTCATCTCATCTCCTAAATCACTAGCTAAGTAATACGTCTAGTGGTTTTCACATCTCTTGTCTATCATTGATTCCAACAAACCACGTAACTTTCACAGAACCGGACAGTAAAATAGGTGATGTCGATGACGATGCTCGGATCAGACCCCGTCCTCCGAGGTGACGCCCCCACAGCGGGAAGCGCCATCTGGACCGAGGTGGAGAAGGGCTTCTGGGTCGGCAACACCCCTGGTCGGTTCCTCGGGACTGTGGAACGTGGCCCCGAAGGATTCATTGCCCGTGATGACTCCGGCGTCGGGGTAGGTACTTATTCATCGTTGGCAGAGGCTCGGGCCGCGGTGGGTGATCTGAGAAGCGAGCCGAGGAGTTGACATGCCTCAGTCCATCGTTCGTCACGAACACATTCATCTGTACGCCGCTGAGCCGCAGACCGAGGCCGGTCGCGAGCTGAGCAAGGCGATCCTGGAGCTCCGTCACGCCGAGCAGGTGCAGGCGGAGCGCTCGCAGCGCATCTCCGGCCTGGGCGGCATCGACTTGTCCGCTCTCCGTTACCTCGTCCAGGCGAAGCGGGAGGACCGGGAGGTCAGCCCCAAGGACCTCATCGTGATGCTCGGCACCTCCAGTGCCACGGTCACGAACGTCATCGAGCGCCTGGTCGGCAAAGGGTACGTCATCCGCCAGCAGCACCCGACCGACCGTCGGGCGCATCTTCTGTTGCCGACAGAGTCCGCGGCGGCTCTCGTCGACGAGGTGTACGGCGGCCACCACGGTGCCGTCGTCTCGGTGATCGATGACCTCAACGAAGACGAGGTCGTCATCGCCACGCAGGTGATCCGCCGCATCGCCGTCACGCTCGACGAGCTCGCGCGGCGTTCCTGACCCGTCCCCACACTTCACGCACGATGCCCGAATCCCCGAGGGGTGCGGGCATCGTCGCGTCTGCTGCGCCTGTCAGATCGCGCTGTGGTCGCCCAGTCGGTGCCAGGTGCGGTTGTGGTAGACCAGCGCCTCGCCGGAGCCGTCCCGCTCGATGGAGGACTGCAGGGCGTGAGCGGCGACGACGGTCGAGCCACCGGCATCCATTCGCTCGATCACCGCGCAGCGGACCCACGCTCGCACCCCGTGGTAAACGGGCTCGCCGGTGACGAGCCGAGACCAGTGGTGATCGGCGAACCGATCGATCCCGCTGGTGGCGCCGGTCTGGGCCAGCGAGAGGTCATCGGCGTCGAGTAGGTGCACGACGATCGTCTCGGCGCGGGAGAGCGTCTCGGATGCCGAGGACTGCGACGAGATCGAGAAGATGAGCAGCGGCGGCTCGGCGCTCACCGACGACACGGAGGTCGCCGTCAGCGCGACGGGGCCTTCGCCGGCGTCGGCGGTGATGACCGCGACGCCGCCAGGGTGACCCCGGAACAGCGCCTTGAACTCGTCGGCGCTGAGCGAGGCGTCGAAGGACCGTTCCGCGCTCGGTGCGGAGGGTGCCGATCGTTCGGGGCGTGCGGTGGATGCCATGCATCGAATGTACGCACGCCCCGAGCCGCCGAGGGTCGATGTGACCGAGATGGTCGGTCTGTTTCGCCTCGTGACGCGCCCTCCGAGTCAGGCGGGCTGGAGCGCACCCTGCAGGTCGCGGAGGTGGGCGCCCTCGCGGAGCAGGGGAACGAGCTCCTCGCCCCATTCGATGACGTCGCCGAGGGGATCGAACCCGCGGATGAGGAACTTCGTCACGCCGAGGTCGTAGTACTTCAGGAGCGCCTCGGCGACCTGGGCCGGCGTTCCCACCGGGGCGGTGGAGTTGCCGCCCGGGCCGGCGAGCTTGGTCATCCCGAGCCACAGCCGCTCATCGTGCACGTCCGCGGTCCGCGCGTGCTGCTGGAGCAGGTCGGCGGAGACGGCGGTCTTCTCCTGCCGGGCGGGGGTGGCGAAGCTGAGGGTGTTGCCGGTGCGCTGCTGGTCGATCAGGGCGGCGGCCTCGTCGTGGATGCGCGCGGCCTTCGCCCACGCCTCCTCCTCGGTCGCGGCGATGATCGGGCGGGTCGACAGGCTGAACTCGATCTTCCTTCCCCCCACCGCCTCGCGGATGCGCTGGATGTGCTCGGCGACGGCGGCGAGGGGCTCCCCGAACAGCATGTAGACGTCCGCCTGCGCGGCGCCGACCTCGACGGCGCCCTCCGACAGTCCGCCGAAGTAGATGGGGATGCCGTCGTCGGTCGCCGGCTTCACGGCCGAGAACGCGCCCTCGTGACGGTAGAACTCACCGTCGTGGTCGAAGGGGGCGTCCTCGGTGAGGGTGCGCCGCAGCACCTCGATGAACTCGCCGGTGCGCCGATACCGGTCGGCCTTCTCCGACCAGTCGCCGTCTCGGTGCTGATCGGCTTCGCTGCCGCCGGTGATGTGGTGGATCGCGACGCGGCCGCCACCCGTGAGGTGATCGAGGGTCGCGAGCTTGCGGGCGACCACCGTCGGCGAGACGAAGCCCGGTCGGTGGGCGATGAGCACCTTGAGCCGCTCGGTCTGATGGAGTGCTGCGGCCGCGACGGCGAACCCGTCGGGAGCACTCGCGCTGTACCCGATGAGGACGCGGTCGAAACCGGCATCCTCGTGGGCTCGGGAGAAGTCGCGGACGTAGCCGGCGTCGACGAGGGGACCGTCGATCGCCCGTGACTCCGAACCGGGCGTCGTGGCGATCATTCCGAGGATCTCGATGGGCATGGCGACCTTCTTTCAGATGTGGGGACGGGCGGTTCAGGCGGGGACGAGATCACGGAGCGCGGCGCGTTCTGCGGCGGACGGGGCGTCGACGCCGATGAGCGGCACCGACGAGATGAGGAGGCGGGTGTACGGATGCCGCGGCCTCTTCACGACGTCGCGGGTGAGGCCGTCTTCGACGATGCGCCCGCGGTAGAGCACGACCAGACGGTCGCTGAGGGCGGCGAGTGATCCGATGTCGTGCGAGATGACGAGCATCCCGAGCGCGTCGCGGCGGTCGTCTCGGAGGGTCATCAGCGAGCGGATGACGTGGTCGCGGCTGGCCGCGTCGAGCGCGCTGACCGGCTCGTCCAGCACCAGCAGGCGCGGTTCGACGGCGAGGGCGCGGGCGATCGCGGCGCGCTGGCGCTGCCCGCCGGACAGCTCGGCGGGCCGGCGCAGATC
>NZ_JBHWTD010000051.1:0-9871 GCF_043427715.1 Microbacterium sp.
GACGCTACTTCAGCGAGCACTCCATGAAGCTCCTCAACACCACCGAGAAGGAGGTCGCGATCCCCGAACTCGCTGCAGCATAATCACAGAAGCTGATCTCGCACGGTGTTGAGAAACTCCACCACTCAGCGGGACGTCACCGGTCACAGAAGCCGTCGCGGCTCCCGACTACGCTCGGGGCCTGGTCCTTCACCTGTTGTGGCGACGGGTGTGGCGGACGGACCTGACGGTCCCCATGCAATCATCCAGCATTCTCGTGCCCGAGGCTCTGTCATGACGTGGCTCGCGGAAGGCGCGCTGGTGTCGTACGACGGGGAGGCGTGCCGGGTCGTCGAGCTACTCGCGGACGCCGTCGTGCTCGTCGACTCTCGTGGAGGTGCGCGGCGTGTGCGATTGGTTGAGCTGCTTACGCCCCCCGAAGAAGGCGGGCTCATCCAACTGCCAGCAGAATCGGACGAGCGCGAAAGGGGTGCGCGACCCGTACTCGACGGGATGTTGTGGCGAACCGCTTCCTCCAAGGCGCGGGAAGCCGCGCAGCGAGCTGCCGGAGACGCCCGCGAGGTCGAGACGGGTTACCGGTCGGGCGCGGCCGAGTTCGCTGAGCCAGGTGAGCCGCGGCCAGAGTACGATCCCGCAACCACGAATCTCACCAAGCGCAAGCACGCGAAGGCCTCGGAGCGTGGAGTGAGCGTACGCACCGTCGAGACCTGGATTTACACTCTGCGCCGGTCTGGAATGACGGCGCTTCTGGACGGGCGCTCTGGTCGGGACGGGACTCTACTCCAGAACGTCGACCCCGACTGGCTCTCAACCTGCGAGCAGGTGCTCGCCGAACTCACCGATCGGGCGAAGCTGCGCAAGACCGTCGTCGCTACCTGGATCGAAGACAGGGTCAAACAACGGACCGAGCGGGGCGACTTTGGGGGCCGCATCGTCCGTGCCCCGAAGGCGACGACAAGAAACGAGGTGTTCGACGAGCTCGACCGCGGTCGCGGTTTGTTCAAGGGATCGACCGGCCGGCGCCGATCAAACGCCTCCCGCCCAACGCCACCATACGGACGTCTGCGCGCGTCCCGTCCCGGCGAGGTGCTGATACTCGATACCACTCGCTTCAATGTGTTCGGACTGGACGCGCTCGGGCGATGGGACTCCGTAGAGTTGACCGCCGCGATGGACCTCAGCTCTCGCACTATCCGCGGGCTGCGGATGACACCCCGCTCGACCAAGGCAATCGACGTGACCGGCGTGCTGTTCGAGGCGATGCAGCCGTTCGTCCCACCGAGCGAGTGGAGCGCCGAAGCTGCGTGGCCATACTCGGGACTCCCCGACACGCTCGTGGTGGCCACTGAGCGGATTCGGCTCGACCAGTACTGGACGAGCGCGGATGAGGCCGAGCGTAAGCGCCAACTCGCCGCCGCGAAGGCGCGGGAGGCTGAGCGGCGGGAGGCGGTCCTCGCCGGCGCAGACGACGGGATGCTTCCAGAAACGATCGTTGTCGATCACGGCAAGGTCTACTTGTCCGAGACCGCCATCAGCTTCTGCGCAAATCAGGGGATCTCGGTTCAGCCCGCGCGGATCGCGATGGGCTCAGACAAGGGCCCGCTGGAGCGCTTCTTTGGAACGACCGAGCAGCTGTTGCAGGAGGTGCCCGGATACAAGGGTCGATCCATCGATACCCGTGGACTGCGCCCCGAAGACGAGGCCGTTTACACCGTTCAGCAGCTAGAACAGATCGTGCGTGAATGGGTCGCGACCGTCTACCACCACACACCCCACTCATCCTTGTTCGACCCCCACTTGCCGGGCGTGTTGCTGAGCCCCGTACAGGCGCACGCGCGTGGCATCGCCCTCGCAGGACGACTGAGGCTGCCGCAGGGCCGGAACCTGCTTCTCGAGATGCTGCCCGTGGAGATGCGCAACTTCCGGCCCACCGGGATCGAGATGCATGGACTGACATACACCGGCCCGATTCTCGAGAAGTACCTGAACCGCTCGCGGGTGATCAGCTCGGGGCGCCGGAGTTGGCCGTTCCGCTACGACCCCGACGACCTCAGCCGGATCTACTTCCATGACCCCGAGAACGGATCCTGGCACACGCTCACCTGGGTGCGGCACGCAGATCTTGACATGCCATTCAGCATGGATGCGCTCGAGTACGCAAAGCGACATGCTGTGAGCAGGGGCGGCAAGAAAGACGTTGAGGGAGCACTTGTGGAGCTTCTGAGGCGTCTCGGCATCTCCCGCGGGGACACTGCCCGCGAGAAGCTGATCGCTGCTCGCGAAGTCGCTCGTCGAGACCCGGTGCTGCCGCTGAACCAGCCGACATCGCTTGCGACCGTGCAGCGACTCTTGACGGCATTCAACGCCGCGCGCACCTCCGGGGAAGGTGCGGCTCTGTCGCAAGTGCCCGCGATAGCAATTGACCTATCCAGCGCCGACGAGATCCTCCCGGCGAGCGTTGTCGAGCCGGCGTCCCGGAAAGCGGACGGGTCCGAGGACGGCTTCTACGACGATGTGATGGAGATCTTGTGAGCCTGACGTTGGAGCGACAGCAACCGCTGTCGACCTACGAGGGATGGCAGACCTTCGTCGACGCGCGCCCGTTGCCAGAGCCGGAGCCGCTCACGAAGCGCCAGATCCGTTCGCTCGATGACCGGGCGCGTGACGAGTACGACTCCGCGCGACGGGCATTTCACCGTGACACTCTGGTGCGCACAGATCA
Source organism: Microbacterium sp. (assembly GCF_043427715.1). Lineage (GTDB taxonomy): Bacteria > Actinomycetota > Actinomycetes > Actinomycetales > Microbacteriaceae > Microbacterium. The sequence continues at coordinate 2,723 of NZ_JBHWTD010000051.1, forward strand.
GCTTCGCGACGCAAATGACCAGCTCTTGGACCTCCTCGAGTCCAACATGCAGGGCGTGGATCGGGTGAAGGGCGCCGGGGTCATCGACGCACCACCGGGACTCGGCAAGTCGACAACGCTGAACCAGTTCGGGCGCGAGTTTCACCGTCGCCAGGTGGCGAGATACGGCGAGACCATGGAAGACGGCGCCCTCCACATCCCCGTGTGTCGCGTATGGTTCGCCGGACGCATGACAACGAAGAGCCTGAACGGGATGATCTTCGATTACTACGCGCACCCGGCTGGACGGTTTCGCCGCCGGAGCGCGACCGAGCACAACCTCGCAGCAACCGCCGCTGAGGCAGCCGTTCGCCACGGCACGAGACTCTTCATCGTCGATGACATCCACTTTCTGAAACCCCGCACCAACGACGGCGGCCAGGTCGCCAACCAGCTGAAATGGCTCGCAAACGAGTACCCCGTGACGTTCGTCTTCGCCGGCGTTGACCTCAACAACAGCGGAATACTCGAAGAGGGACGCCTCCTGGAGACGGCGCAGACCGCCCGCCGCTGGACTCGGATCCCGATGAGCCCATTCACGGTCCTCACCGAGGAGGGTGACGCTGAGTGGAAGAAGCTCGTGAAGACGGTAGAGAGCCGGCTGGTGCTAGGGCGTGTTGATCAAGAGGTTCAGGCTCAGGGTCGGCGAGTCTCGATGGTGTGACGCGTCAGGAGATCTCGGATGAGGTGTGGGCTGTTCTGGAGCCGCTGATGCCGGTGCCGGTCGGCAGGTCGCGGCCGTGGACGGATCATCGTCTCGCGGTCGAGGGCATGGCCTGGAAGTACCGCACGGGGGCGCCCTGGCGGGATGTGCCGGAGCGGTTCGGGAAGTGGAACTCGATCTACAAGCGGTTCGCGCGCTGGGCCGAGGACGGCACGTGGGAGAAGCTGCTCGCCGAGGTGCAGAAGCAGTCGGACGCGGCGGGCAAGCTCGACTGGGTGGTGTCGATCGACTCGACGATCGCGCGCGTGCATCAGCACGGCGCGACCCTCAGCCGCGACACAGGGGGCTGTGTCGAATCACAAGAATCCGCGGGAAGAGCCGCCTGATCACGGGATCGGCCGCTCCCGTGGCGGGTTGACGAGCAAGGTGCATCTCGTCTGCGACGGGCGTGGACGTCCGCTGAGCTGGGGGATCACCGGCGGCAACGTCAACGACACCACGATGATGACCGCCACCCTCGAGCAGATCCGCGTCCCTCGAGCTGTCGGCCGTCCGAGGCGGCGCCCGGATCGGGTGCTCGCCGACAAGGGCTACCCGTCGAAGAAGAACAGGGCGTGGCTGCGGGAGCGGAAGATCGCCGCGACGATCCCGGAGCGCGACGATCAGATCGCACATCGGCGGAAGAAGCCGGGTCGGCCCATCGACTTCGGGGAAGCCCAGCAGGAGCGCTACAAGGGCCGGAACGTCGTCGAGCGGTGCTTCAACAAACTCAAGCAATGGCGCGGCATCGCGATGCGCTCAGACAAGACCGCCCGCGCCTACCGTGCCGCGATCGCTCTCGCCGCCACGCTGATCTGGATCAAGACCGACTTGATCCACACGGCCTAGCAGAAGCTCACCAGGGCATGCTCTACAACCTCTCGGACTACCTCTTCGCCCGCACCACGGGCTACATCGGCTCACTGATGGACCTGGTCAGTCGCGCCGCCGCCCGAGCAATAAGGACTGGCTCCGAGCGAATCGACCAAGCCCTCTTGGATCGCATACCCATCGACGCCGCCGCGGAAGCAGCATTCAAGGACACCAGGGCAACGATCGCGTACTACCGCAAGACGGGGAGACTTCCCCCGGAACTGCGCGCATGATGCGGGAACTACGGCGCATGCCATTCGCCCTGGCACCGCTCCCGGATGAGCCATTCGACTCCTGGCTGGAGGCCTACGCGCACGCATACGGGTCAACCATCGATGAGCTCGCCCTCTCACTCGGACTGACCGCCTCTGACAGCGACGTAGAGTTGAGCCCCGTCGTCGCAAGCACGTGGGCCACAACGCTCACGACATCGCAGCTAGACCGGCTCGAGGCGACGACCGGCCTCCCTCGCCAGGCCTTCATCGAGATGACGCGGATGAACTTCGTCGCTGCGGCTGTTCGACTCACGAGCACCGGACGCATCAGCCCGAGCTCCGCGGGCTCGGGGGTCGCTGGCCGCTTCTGCCCGGAGTGCCTTCGCGATTCGGGCGGACGCTGGCGACTCTCATGGCAGTTCGCGTTCGGGTTCGCGTGTCTGCGGCATCGCATCCTGCTCGTCGACGTCTGCCCGCAGTGCGGTCAGCACCCCCGGAGAGTGGGCCATCCGCGATCGCAGATCCCCAAGCCGGGGCGCTGTCACCACCCCGCCCGCGACGCGGCCGGCCGACAATCGCGCTGTGGCGCCGACCTCACCCAAAATGCCGACCCGATCGCGGCGCCGGCGATTGTCCGCGACGCACAACGCACAATCCTCCACGTGATATCGCGCGGCTCGGCCCGGTTCGGCCTGTACAGTGCGGACCCTCAGCCGGCGCTGTTGGTCATGGAGGACTTCAGGCTCCTCAGCAAGCTCACACGAGCGAAGTTCCGCGTGGATGCCAGCGCGCTCGCGCAAGCGGAACTCGGCGATGATCTGTCGGGCCGGTTCCTCGCGCTCCGCGCGAGCGATGCCGAGCGACGATCCGTCCATCCAGCCAACGCGGTGCTCGCAGCAGTCGGCAACGCGGGCGCGTACCGTGCCCTATCCGATCCCACGGCGTTGCCCGCACTCCTTGCCGACCGGCTCCCCAGGACGATGAGCACGAGCGGCTACTCCCGACCGCTCGCGCAGCTGATCGATGCGAGCCTGGGCCGCCGTCACCGTCCTTCCACAACGCTGCGCGCAGCCGCGGCGGGAGTGGCAACACGCCCCGAGGATCGCGCCCGAAAGATCCCCGCGCTTCTGTGGCCGGCGTGGACCGAGAAGCTTGCGCCGAACCGGCTCGACCGCGAAGTGGCTGCCAGCGCATTGGCCGCCGCTGTGATCCTTGTGGGGAGTGACCTCTCCCACGGTGCCGCGCTCCGCCTTCTCGATCCGGAGTCTCCGGGGCGACGTGTCTCGCACCTGATGGCCAGTCTCGGAAGATCTCGCGCCGAGGGGAAAAGCATCGGGGCGATCGTCGAGCTCGCCGACTACCTCGACCGCACGGACACGCCCATCGACTACGCCCGTCGACGAGTCCTCGACTACTCGGCGCTGCTCCCTGAGCGGGAATGGCAAGACGTGTGCGAGGAAGAAGGGGTCCATGCGGGTTCCGGTCGCCGCTGGCGAGCAGCCCGGCATGCGCTCTTCGCCCTCGTCACGGGCAGCCGTGTCGATGCGGCTCCATTCCCAGACTCGCTCACCGGCCAGGCGCGGGTATTGGCGCGCGACTTCCTGGCCAGCGCGCCGGGGAGGGTCCGGAAGGCACTCGAGGGCGTCGCGGTGGCCTTCCTGCAGGCGAACAACATCGACGAGCCGCTGACGTGGGCGCCCCCTACGCCAGACGCCCCAGAGACGGTCTCCGAGCCGGATGTCCCGAAGGCCGAGAAGTCATGGGCGCGCGCTCGTCCCGGTGCGGATCGCCTGGCGGAGACCTTGCCCTCGGAGCGGTTGACGGCTGCGTACGAGGCCGGCAGATCGACGCGCGAACTCGCTGTCGAAGGCAATGTCGCTCGCCAGACCGTTGCTCGAGCTCTCGAGCGCGCCGGAACCCCGGCCAGACCGCCGGGCCGGAACAAGCGCATCGACATCGACAATGACTGGCTGAGGCAGCGGTACGTCGCGGAGCAAGCGACCATCCCCGAACTCGCAGTCGAGATCGGATGCTCCAACCAGTCCGTCAGCAGATTCCTGGAGCGCGCCGGCATCCCGGCGCGCCGCCGCGGAAGCGCCAGCCGCGCAGATTCGCTCCGACCACACCCCATTGCCAAGGACTCTGCGCTGCTTCGGCGTGCGCTCATCGGGCAGGGCGCACTTCAACGAGCCCAGCGCTTCCTCTTCGCCTGCGACTACGCGACGCTCACCGGAGCGGCCCGCGCGCTCGAGATCAGTCCCACTGCACTCAGCACACAGATGAAGATCCTCGGAACCGCTTCTGGCGGAGACCTGTTCGTGTCAGCCCAGACCGGTCAGCCGATGCAGCTCACGGACACTGGGCGGCGCCTCAAGCGCGAGTTGCTGAGAGCGCGGAACGCGCACCCCGAGTTGTGGGGAGAGGGCGGAGCCTAGGCGAGACCTGGTGCGATGACGTCCCCGTGCCCGGGGACGTAGGAGATCACGCCGAGACGGGACCAGTAGCTCACGAACCACGCTTCAACCAGCGCACCTTGTTCACGGCGGTGCGCGAGCGAGCGTCGAGGGTCTTCGATGACGCTGTCCCAGTCGAGGTTCGGGAAGACCTGGTTCATGAGCTCGGCGCGGGTCGGGCCTGCGTCGTGGAGGTCCCACCACTGGCGCGTCGCCTCACCCGCGCGCCGGGCGGTCTCGCTGCCGTTCGGTTCCTCGATCGTCCCGATCAGCACCTCGAGGAAAGGGTCTGCAGCGGCCAATGAGAACGCGTCAATCTCGCCCGGATCCCGCTCGTGCATGATCCGACGATGCCATACGAATTAGGCCATGCCAATCACGCATGCCGATCACCGTGCCGCGAGGTCGGGCGCCTCTGTGGGGAGCAGGTCCGTGAGCTCGACCTCGAGCACCTGCGCGATCGCCAACAGCGTCTGCAGGCGAGGGTTGGCGGGGTCGCCCGGACGAGACTCACCCTTCTCGAGCTTCTGGTAGGTGTACCTGCTGAGCTGAGCCTCATACGCGACCCGCTCCTGGCTGTAGCCGCGCTCGACGCGATGCCGCTGGATGTTGCGGCCGATGTCCCGCGCGTACGACTCCCATGTCACGGGGGAGCGCTTGCTGCTGGGCACCTCCCAAGGCTGGCGATTAGGCCACCTCTACATGGCCTAATCGGTATGGCATTCTTCGATGAACGTCACGTTGAGAGGTTGCAACCCGGGTATCTCGGCTCTGACGACCCCGGACCGTCCGAGGCATGGGCCAGGATGGGAGGGTTCGCGGCGCCTGCGCCGCTTGTTCGTTGCTCTACAGCAGGAGTGCCCACCTGTGGTGAATCACGTCGCCTTCATCTGGAACATCGCCGAGTCCCTTCGCGGCCCGTTCAAGCCCTCGGAGTACGGCTCGGTCGTTCTCCCGTTCACGGTGCTCCGCCGCCTCGACGCCGTCCTCGCCGACACCAAGCCTGCTGTGCTGGAGGCCGCGAAGGGCATCGAGACGCTCCCCGAGATGCTGCAAGCGATCAAGCTCCAGGAAGCTGCCGGCCACCAGTTCTACAACACGTCCCAGTTCGACTTCGCCAAGCTCGTCGCCGACCCGGCCGACCTCCGCGCCAACCTCTCGTCCTACCTGGCCGGGTTCTCCGCGAATGTGCGGGATATCTTCGAGCGGTTCGAGTTCGACAAGACGCTGAACAAGCTGGCGGAGAAGAACAAGCTGTTCGCGGTGACAGAGAAGTTCGCGCAGGCCGACTTCCACCCCCGCACCGTCTCCAACATCCAGATGGGTCTCGTGTTCGAGGAGCTGATCCGGTTCGCGAACGAGAAGTCGAACGAGACCGCGGGCGACCACTACACGCCCCGCGAGGTCATCAAGCTCATGGTCGAGCTGCTGTTCGCACTCGACGACGACGCCTTGTCGAAGTCGGGCGTGGTGCGCTCCATCTACGACCCGACCGCCGGGACCGGAGGCATGCTCTCCGTCGCCGACGAGTACCTGCACACCCTGAACCCGAGTATCCAGCTGAGCCTGTACGGGCAGGACTACAACGACGCCTCGTACGCGATCTGCAAGGCCGACATGGTCATCAAGGGCCAGGACGTCGACAACATCGCCCTCGGCGACACCCTCACCGAGGACCACTTCGACGACAAGAAGTTCGACTACGGACTCTCCAACCCCCCGTTCGGCGTCGACTGGAAAGACCAGCGCACCTACGTCGACGACGAACACACCAAGCTCGGCTTCAACGGCCGCTTCGGGCCCGGCACCCCCGCCGTCAGCGACGGGGCGATGCTGTTCCTGCTGCACCTGGTGTCGAAGATGCGCAAGCCCGAAGACGGCGGCTCCCGCATGGCGATCGTCCTCAACGGTTCACCGCTGTTCTCCGGCGGTGCCGGCGGTGGCGAGTCGAACATCCGCAAGTGGCTGCTCACCAACGACCTCGTCGAGGCGATCATCGGACTGCCGAAGGACATGTTCTACAACACCGGCATCTCCACCTACATCTGGGTCCTCACCAACCGCAAAGACGAGAACCGCAAGGGCCGGGTGCAGCTCATCGACGGCCGCGAGATGTTCACCAAGCTCCGCAAGGGCCTCGGCTCCAAGCGCAACGAACTGAGCCCGAAGAACATCGAGACCATCGTCGGCCTGTACGCCGGGTTCGAGGACGGCGAGCACTCGAAGATCTTCCGCAACGAGGACTTCCTCTACCGCACCATCACCGTCGAACGCCCCCTCAAACTCAACTGGCATGCCACCCCCGAACGCATCGACGCCGTGTTCGAAGCCAAGGCGGTCCAGAAGCTGGACGAAACGGATGCCGCGGCCCTCCGCGCGGCCCTCGACCGGCTCGGCGCTGACACGGTGTGGAAGAGGCGCGCCGAATTCCAGAAGGTGCTGAAGGATGCCGCGAAGGCCGAAGGCCTCACCCTGCCCGCCCCGCTCCTCAAGACCGTCACTTCCGAGCTCGGCGAGCAGGACGACACCGCCGACACCTGCACCGACACAAAGGGCAACCCCGAGCCGGACGCGTCGCTCCGCGACACCGAGAACGTGCCCTGGGACGAGCACATCGACGCCTACGTCGCCCGCGAAGTCCTCCCATACGCACCCGACGCGTGGGTCGACCACTCCAAGACCAAGGAAGGCGCGGAGATCCCCTTCACCCGCCACTTCTACCAGTGGTCAAGTCCCAGGGAGTGGTGTAGTTCGGGTTCCTTCGATCTGTTGATGGTTCAGGCGGTGAGCTCGAGGGTGCTGTCGGTGTTCACCTCCTCCGTGCCGGTGTCGGCGACGAGGGTGAGCCTGCTCTTGGCGAGGATGT